>CAWAIY010000010.1:0-143754 GCA_963782205.1 uncultured Verrucomicrobiae bacterium
CCGCTCCGCGGAGACTGTGCGCCGGTAACGCGGGCGCACAGGCGAATGTTCCGGCGCTGACGGCAATCGTCAGGAGCCGGCCCGATCGAAAGTCCTCAGTAAACAGGGCTAGCCCGACGAAGACTTGAGTCGCCGCTCGGCGGCTGCCAGCATTTCTTTGAAACGCGGGTCGTCACGAATGCTGTCCAGATCAGGATCGACTTTGGCGTGATTGACCATACCGATGCCCATCCGTTCGGAGGCCGGACGAAGCATCTCCAGCGCCGCATCCTTGTCGTGGAGGTAATTGGCCAGGTCACACGCGAAGTTGTAGCGCATGCTTATGTTGTCGGGATCGATCAGCAGCGCGTAGTCCATCCGGTCCTTTGCTCGTTCGCGGTAACCCAGCACCGCGAGCGCAATAGCGAAATGGCCCAGTGCCGCCCCATTACTCGAATCCCGGGCCAAAATTTTTTCACATCTCTCCAGCGTGATTTGTGCGGCTCGCTGAGCCGCTTCAGGCTTACCCAGAGCAGTGTAAGCGGTAACCAGCATCCCAGCCGATCCGAAATCACCTTCCTCGAGCGTCAGCGCCTTTTCCCAATGCGCCGCGGCCTGTTCGATTTGCTTTTGGCGGAATCTCAGAAGACCGGCGGCTCGATTAACTTGATGAGACTCGGGATCGAGACGAAGCGCGATATCGATTTCGCGGACGGCCTCCTCATTACGATTTTCCTCGGACAAAATTCTTGCTTTTACTGCATGCGCCTCAGCCAGATCGGGATTGAGCGTGAGTGCTCGTTCCGCCGCTGCCAGCCCGCCGTCTCCACCCTGGCGGCCTACGCTCCAGCGCGACGCCACTTCGGCCAACGCAATTAGCGCCCATGCGTCGGCATAGTTAGGATCAATCTCCACCGCCCGCCGGCACATCCGGATAATAGCGTCGAGGCGCCGCGGGTCGGCCTCGAATCCAGTGGCGTGAGTCTGGCGCGCCATCAAAAACAAATTATAAGCGTCGACGTTTTCAGTGCCGCGCTGCTCGATGGCTTTCTTTTCCTCCGGCAGAAGTTTCACCTTCAACGCGTCGACAATGGCGTGAGAAATCTCATCCTGGATGGCGAAAATGTCGTTCAGATCGCGATCGTAACGTTCCGCCCAAACGTGGCCATCGTTCGCCGCGTCAATTAACTGGGCCGTGATCCGAACCCGGCCGGCTGCTTTGCGCACGCTTCCTTCGAGAACATGGCTGACCTTGAGTTGACCGGCGACCTGGCCAACATCGACTGCCTTTCCCTTAAAGGTGAAAGCGGTGTTCCGCGATACCACATGGAGCGCGGAGATCTTGCTCAGATCGGTAATGATGTCTTCACTGATCCCATCGCTGAAATATTCCTGCTCAGGGTCGCCGCTCATGTTGGCGAACGGCAGGACACAGATCGACTTCCCCTCCGGCTTCGACTCAGTGATCTCGGCAGACCGGGCGGCGGGACCGGAGATGGTCTTCGTGATCTTTTTCGGGGTGGCTGAATTGCCGGCGTCATCGGTGTAGAAGTTGAAAATGTGAACGCGCTCGCCGTGCTTCACTGCCACCTCGCCAAGGTCATGCAGATACGGCCGCCATCGTCCGTTCTGCTGCAAATCTTCAGCGACGCGTTTCGAAACCAGGATGTGACCGGCCTCGCCGCAATCCATGAGCCGTTGCGCCAGATTAATCCCGATTCCCGCCGCGTTCACCCGATCGTTCACATCCGTCACCGCGCTAACCGGCCCGCTGTGCACCCCCATGCGAACCGGCAAACGGGCGTGGTGCTTTAGGGCGCGGCCAATCTCCACGGCGCACTCGACCGGCTGCTCGGGACTGTTATAAAAGATGAGCGCCATTCCGTCGCCGGTCGGAATCTTCATCAGCCGCCCGGCGGCTGCCGCCTTGTTGAATTCGTCGGAACTGCGAACGACCTGGTTCAGTTCATCCACTAACGCCTGCTGTTCATCCGTCAGGCGAGTCGAATACCCGACGATGTCCATGAAAAGCACATGGGCGATCTCCATCCGCCTTGCTTTCGCGTCCTCGGCCATAAGGCCCTGATTGTAGGCTGCTGTTATCGAGCGCTCAAACTATTCCGCGTCGCCTCTTTCAACCGAACTGGCAGGGGGGCCGGTTCCTTCACGCCGTGGTGGAAGACCAGCGCCGCCTCATCACCCGTTGATAGCCTAACGAGTTGCGGGGTCGGATCGGGGTCGTGTCCGGAATCTTCGACATTTGGGTGACGGAGGTCGGATTTGCTGACGCGCCTCGTGGAGCGCCATCCCCTGATCCACGTGTAAAAGGCTGCGCTCCACACGGTCTGATCATTTCCGACCCTGACCGCGGGCGCTTGGCCGAGACGGAGAAAAGCCTTCACAAGATCGCCTTCGCCACAAACAATCAGGTCAAGCAAGTAGGGGTCAGTACTCCGAACGGGGATCCGCCATCTCAATGCTCAAATATTCTCCTGACCCCTCTTTCGATGAGCCCTCTTTCGAAGGGGTGAGCGAGCTAGCGAATCAAGGGCTGAAAATGAAAACGCCGGTGATGCGAGCGGAATCCACACGCCGAAATAAACTTCCGCGGGTGATGCGTAGGCGGGGTCGCGGAAAGGTCTTTGCCCTTCCTCTTTTCCCTTTTTTGCGCTTCTCTCGGGCGTGGACCGATGCGTCAGTTGTGAAGCGCCGCTCTCCGGTGCCTATTGCGCGCAATGCGGGGAACGCCGGCCGGACCGTTCCCACCTGAAGATCTCTGCCTTCCTCCACCGCACCTTCGAGGAGGTCGCTGACTTCGAACATTCGAAGCTGATCAGAACTCTGCGCCTCCTCTTCCTGCGACCCGGCTACCTCACGACGGAGTTTGTCCGTGGTGCGGTCAAGCCTTACCTCGGACCGGTGAAACTCTACCTCACGGCTTTCGCGTTAAGTATTTTCCTCTATTCGATCTACCGGCCGGCCGCGCTCTACGATGTCCGTTCCCTTATGGCGCGGGACTCGGGCTGGCATAAGAGAATCACGGCGATCGCGCAGAAGCGACACGCCACCGAAGAGCAGATGCTCTTCGAAGTGAATGCGCGCTGGCAAAAGTATCTCTATTTCAGCGAAATCGCTTACCCAGTCGCCCTCGCAACCGGACTGACCCTCCTCTATGTGAGACGCCGGCGCTTTTACGTAGAGCATCTCATTTTCGCGCTGCACATTTTGGCGTTCACTTACCTGATGGGAATTATCTTCTGGCCGATCTACGCGATTTTCGGGATGCAAGTTGCACGCCTCTTCACGATCGTCTCCTTGCTCATTCTGATTTGGTCGCTCACCTACATATTCCTGGCCGTCCGCCGTGTTTATGAACAAAGGTGGGCGAAGAGCGCAGGGAAGGCGCTCGCCGTCTGTATCCTTTACATCGCAGTCAAGAGCATGGGGACATTTGCCAGCCTGCTGCTAGCTCTTTGGGTGACGGGGCGCGCATCATAGCTGCAGTCTTGGCCAGGTGCGACCCTTGGAGTCGATCGTTCGGCGGCCGAATCTGTCCATCCGGCGTTTGCAACGGATTCTCGACCAGTTGCAACAAAGCACCGCTCGACGCTCTGCAGCTTTAGTCGGTCAATTTCCTCCAGCGCTCGCCGATGGAGAACAAACCGCCACTGGCTCATTCCTCGGGGTCTTCGGCGACTTCCCAGTGCGCCTCGGCCTCAGCAGTCTCAAGTAGGGGTCAGGAGAATATTCTCCATGCGGTCTGATCAAACGCTCAGGTCAGCGTTTTCTTCCAATGGCCCTGGCACCGCGACGGATTACGGCAACGCTTCCCGTTGCTTTCTCGAAACTACCCGTCCCCTAGGCAAAAGAGACATTCGACGCGTCGAGCTGATCTTGCTTTCCGATCTTTTCCCCACGTAACGTCAATTTCCTTCGTGCCCCGAGGTGCCGCCGCCCGGCTCGAGGACAAAGAATCCGGCTTCGCCGCCCCCGGAGGTGACGTTCACGACGGGCGAATGCGATAAACGGACCATCGCGCCACAGACCTCGCCGCGGAAGAGAAAGGGATTCGTATCGACAAACATTGGCTGCAAGCTCCACGCGTTTTCGCTGAAAACAGGAAACTCTTCCGGGTACAAATCGACCGCCTCCTGCACGACAAAATCCCCGCGCAGGCGCCGTCATGATGGCCTCATCCCACTCGCCCTCACTCAGCCGCGCGCCGAGGTAAAGACCGTGCCCTCCATAGTCATCGTTAGGCTTGAGCACGAGACGGTCGCGCTCCTGCCTGACGAATTTTAGCAGCTCGACCTTGCGCCCTTGGCGGGTTGTCAGCCGGTCGCTTAAGCGTCTGGTCCAGGGAACGCATCGGCGAATCGCGTCCAGTTCGTCAGCGCCAAACCAGCCCTGATGCGCTTCGTCAGTCAGCAGCTCGAAGCTGGCCTTTTTGTGCACGATCTTGCAGCGAAATGGATTTACCAAACAGACAGCACGGTCTCGATATGCGCGGACGATCGGTTCGGCCTGCGCAGGATTCGCGAGCAGTTCGTGGATGATGACTCGTTTATAGGCGAGATCGATTGGAAAATCGCCGCAGCGCAGCTTGCCCTTCTCATAGGTAAGATCGGCGGGGGAGCAGATGACCGTACGAACGCCGTGGCTGACGAAGTGATTTCGCAGGAGCACAAATTCATTCGCGGTGGGCAAATTGTTCCAGTCGATGATGGCAATATTCGGCGGACCGGCGCCGCCCCATTCTTTGTAGGTCTCGAGCAGCGTCTCGAGCAGTTTTTGCATGGGCGAGAACTGCCGCAGCCGATAGCGTGCGGCGAAAGTGGACATCTCGGGAAGCTCGAAAAGCACCCGGTTCAGACCTTCCTGGTCGGAGAGGCTCGATGGGTTTTCCGCGTTGTATTCCACGAACTTGATCTCCTCGCCGTGAACGAATCCGTCCATCCGACTGGTGATTGAGGCGCCCGAGAACCCGGATCAACCAGCGCGAGCTCCCGCTCTGCCTCGGTTAGTCCCAGCTCGTCCATAATCGTAGAAGATTGCACGGCGGCAGAGGCGACTTTCTCCAGGGCGGCGGCGACCAGTTCTGTTTTCTTCGACAGTTGCAGGAACTGCTTTTGCTCCAGCAAATGCGGGCGTAGCGCCACCCCAATGGGTCGGTCGCCATAGACCAGAAGGTCGCGGCGCATCGCGGCGCGCAACTTCTCGAAAATGACGCGGGATAAACCAGCGTCGGCATGAAGCAGTTGGTGATATTCCGCAATCGCTTGCTCGCGCAGAGTCATGGATGCACAGGTGTAAACTTTTATTGCAGAAACAAACATCTGGCCGCAACGCGCCAGGTCTTGGCATGGCAACAGTCTCTCAGCTCAGACGACTAATCACCCCGCTCGTGCAATAATGAGCGTTCGTTTTCCATGCCCGACCGATTATATCCGCATCCCGTCGATCTCGAACTGGTTCCGGGCGCGCGCAACGCCATCCGCGTTTGTCTGCGTCTGCAACCGGACGAGCGCATCACCATCATCACCGATCAGGCCACGCGCGATATTGCGGCCGCGCTCCAGGCGGAAGTCGAAGAGGTGGGAGCGGACTACAGTTTGTTTGTGCTCGAACATCACGCCCGCCGCCCGCTCAAATTCATCCCGGAACCGATCCTGGAGGATCTTGGCACTTCGCAGGTGTCGATTTTCGCCGCTCATTCGCTGCCGGATGAACTCGGCTCACGCACGCAAGTTACGACCGTCGTGACCAACTACGGTATTCGCCACGCCCACATGGTGGGCATTACGGACGCGATCATGCGCGAGGGAATGCGGGCTGACTTCGGCCAGATCGATGCGTTTAGTCAGCGACTGGTGGAACGGGCGCGCGCGGCGGGGCGCATCACCTGCCGGACGCCGCCGGCACGGATATCCGAACGGGGATCCGCCATCTCAATGGCTCAAGACCAGCGGCATTATTCAAAAAGAGAAATGGGGCAATCTGCCGGGCGGTGAAATTCTGACCTCGCCGCTGAACACGAACGGCGTCTTTGTCGTTGACGGAGTGGTCGGTGATTATCTCTGCGAGCGTTACGGCGATCTGCAGGCAGCTCCGCTCACGATCGAAGTGGAGAACAGTCGCATCCGTTCGCTCACATCCGAGAACAAGGATTTACGGGATGATTTCCTCCGCTACACCAGCACCGATGAGAATAGCAACCGGGTAGGCGAATTTGCCGTCGGAACAAATACTGCCTGCACACAGGTCATCGGCAATATTTTGCAGGACGAGAAAATCCCTGGCGTCCACATCGCCTTTGGCGATCCCTACGGCGAGCACACCGGCGCGAACTGGTTTTCCCATACCCATATCGACTGCGTCGGGCGCGACTTCGATATCTGGTTTGACGGCGAGCAGGTCATGCGCTCCGGGCAGTTTCTGATCTGATGCGCTGCCACAGAAGCGAGCGCTCAGCCGCCGCTTACGGTCTCATTGCCGGAAGTGGCGCTTCCAAAGCGCCGCTCCTTGGATGCCGCTGGGAATCGAAGACGATGACGACAAATGAACCTAGCCGCGCTCGGCGAAAGCCGCGAACAAGAAACGCCTGCTATTTCGCATGAACTGAAGAGTTCAGCCGCTGGGAGCGGTGAGATAGAATCATGAAAACGAAGTTGGCTAAAGCCTCATGTCTCTTTCTTTGCGGGGCGGTTTCGGCCGTTTACGCAGGCAGCCCATTCGACATTCCGATGGCACCATCGGATGTCGCTCCACATCAGCCCACGACCGCTGTCTCGAGCGGTCCGGCCATTTTCCCCTATGAATTCCGTTCCATCGATGGGACGGGCAATAACCCGATCGATCCGCTCCGCGGTTCCGCGGGTGTCGCCCTCTTGCGCCATACCACAATCGGCTATGGCGATGGATCGGGCACACCGGCTGGCGCCGATCAACGGAGCACGCGTGAGATCAGCAACCTCGTCTGTGCGCAAACTGAGTCGCTCCCGAACCCGGAAGAAACCTCGGACTACCTATGGCAATGGGGCCAGTTCATCGATCACGATATCGATCTCACACCGGCCATGAGTCCGGCCGAGCCCTTCAACATTCCCGTGCCACTGGGCGATCCCTGGTTCGACCCGGAAGGCACTGGAACGCAGGTCATCGGGCTCGATCGCTCCCTCTACCAGATGGTGAATGGAGTGCGTCAGCAGCTAAACGTCATTACCGCGTTCATCGACGGCTCGCAGGTTTATGGATCCGATGTGGCGCGCGCGCTCGAACTGCGAACGCTCGATGGCACCGGCCGGCTCAAGATGAGTGAAGGGAACCTGCTGCCCTACAACATCCATGGCTTCCCAAACCTGCCGGATAACAGCCCGACCTACTTCCTCGCCGGCGACGTGCGCGCGAACGAACAAGTCGGCCTGACGACGATGCACACCCTCTTTGTGCGCGAGCATAATTACTGGGCCAGGTTGATCCAGAAACAACAGCCCTACCTTGATGACGACGGTATCTACTACCGGGCCCGAGCCATTGTCGGGGCGGAGATCCAGATCATCACTTATCGCGATTTCATTCCGCGTTTACTCGGTCGCAACGCGCTTCTCCCTTACGCCGGATACAACCCAATCCTTGACCCGGGAATCGAGAACGCCTTCTCGACCGCCGCCTATCGCGTCGGCCAACGATGTTGTCGCCTGTTCTGCTCCGGCTGGATGCGAACAACCAGTCCATCGGCGATCTGCCACTGAGGGATGCCTTCTTTAACCCGAGCGAGATCAGCGGACCCGGCATCGAGGTGTATTTGCGCGGCCTGGCGAAACAGGCTCACCAGACCATCGACGGATACATCGTCGATGAGGTTCGTAGCTTCCTCTTCGGCCCGCCAGGGGCCGGTGGATTCGATCTCGCGGCGCTGAACATGCAGCGCGGGCGCGATCACGGCCTGCCGCGCTACAACGTGGTGCGACAAGACTTCGGCCTCGCGCCCAAGCACTCATTCGCTGAGGTCTGCTCCGACCCGCTCATGCAGACCAAGCTCGCCTCCTGCTATAATACCGTTGATGATATCGACGTCTGGGTCGGCGCGCTGACGGAAGATCACGTCAACGGTGCCCAGATCGGTGAGCTCATCTTCACCATCCTGAAGGATCAGTTCACGCGGTTGCGCGACGGCGACCGGTTCTGGTATCAGACTTATCTGCCGCGGTCGTGGGTGCGGCAACTGGAAAGCCAAACGCTCAACACGATCATTCGACGCATACACCGATCCGAAACGAGCTGCAGCGTAACGTTTTCATTGTGCCGAACACGCCATAGCCCGCGCCGCTCCGGTCTCTGGGCGAACGATCTGGGATCGATCGAAAACGAGCGCCTGTGCCGTGTAACGAGACAGCGTCTTGTCAGCTGATTGGTGCACGGCGAACACGAAAGGTCAGGATTGGGGCACGCGCAAAATCTTGAGCCGGTTGCATGCGGAGCCTGAGCCTCCTTTTGCTTGCTCCGCCCAGCCCGTGAGTACGCCTCACCGGCAGGCGAGCCGCTTGCTCGTCTTCTCTGAATTTGGCCGGCAAGAATGCCTTGCGTTTTGTGCTGAGGCGCTACGTTTTCGCACTCACAGCAACTTCAACCAACAAATCATTATGGGCATCATGAGTTTCATCCGCGGCCAATTGATCGAGATCATCGAATGGACCGACGATTCACGCGACACGATCTCGTTCCGCTTCGAAGATAACGACGCCGAGATCAAGCGCGGCGCGCAGTTGATCGTGCGCGAATCGCAGGTCGCGCAGTTCGTTTATCTGGGCGAATTCGGCGACACTTTCGGGCCGGGCAAGCATAGCCTGACGACCGACAATATCCTCCTGACCCCTCTAAGTCGTGGAGTACGGCTTCGAGTCGCCCTTCAAGGCGGATATTTGTTCGTGACCCCTCTTTGTTCGACGGGCAAAGGGGCACTCGAATCCGATCATGATGCGCGACCAGGATTTCGGGATCGTGCGGGTGCGCGCCTTTGGCACCTACGATTTCCGGGTGAGCGACCCAAGCTCATGCTGAAGGAAGTCGCGGGCAGCGATCGCAATTTTCGGCTCGATGAATTTACCGAGACGATGCGGTCGCGCATCGTCAGCATCTTCAGCGATGCGCTCGCGAGCGCGAAAATCCCGGTGCTCGATGTCGCGACACGTTACCAGGAAGTCGGCGAGGCCTCCTCCCGCTCATCATCCGATCATCACGGCGAGTACGGATCGAGCTGGGCAGCTCGTCGTCGAGAACGTCTCCGTGCCGGCGGAAGTCGAGCAGGCGATCGACAAACGCTCGAGCATGGCGGCGGTTGGGAATTTGAATGATTTCGTGAAATTCCAATGGCGCAGGGGATGGAAAAGGGGGCAGCGCGGGCGGGTGCGACGGAGATGGCGGTCGGTCGCCATGGCGCACAGATCATGCAGCAGCAAACCGCTGCAATCGACTGCGCCGTCGGGAGTGGCGAGTGCGCCGCCGCCCCATCGCTTCGGCGATGCCGGACTGCTCTCCCGGCGCAGCCGCGAGTCGTTAGGCGTGAGCGAGGCCGACGTGATGCAGAGCCTCGAAGCGGCGATCTGAAGGGAAGAAAATCGGCTCACCTATCGGTCACGCGCGCGGCTTGACGAGTTTTTGCAGAGCTAGCAGTGACGAGCGGAGGTAGCGCAGCTCCAGCTGCTCTTCGTGCAGACGAGCTGGAGCTGCGCTACCCGCCCGTGAGAGACTCCCGCCGCGAGCGCTCGATGTCCGTCTGCGGGGCGCGGCGGTGGTCGCCCGCCGCAGGCGCTGGTGTGCCCGGAGGGAGCGCGTGTGCGCGTGGCGCGTGCGGCCGACCGCGGGCACGCCGGAGCGCGCGCGGCGGCACGCGACCGTCGTGATGCAGAGCTGCCGGCGATCTCCGTCCAGCGGACGCGTGGCGCGACCTGCGACTTCTGCGGCCGCGCGCCGCCCCACGACGAATCAGCCGCCGATCGCCCGGAGAGCGTGCTGCCCTTCAACCACCCAGGGCTATCGGACGTCCTGCTGAATCGCAGCGCGCGCGCGACGAGACGCCCGACCGACCGGGCCTTGCCGGGACGCCGGGCGCCGAGGGCGGCCCCGAGAGACCGCGCGAGCCGAGAAGACATGTGCGGGGAGAGCGAGCGCGACCCGAGAGCGGCCGCCCGCGGGCGGCGACGCGCAATCGAGCCGTCCCGACGAAGACCGCGCCACGACGCGGATGTCCGGCGGGTGGGGAGCATCCAGATCGATCGTCGCGCGCGCGTCGCGCGCTGCGATGGACGCGCAGCGCGCCAACTCTGCGCGGCCAATCCGGGAGACACCTCGCACCTCCAGTCACGGCGATACGCGGCAGACCTCAAGCACGTCCCTGCAATCTGGCCCGAAAACAACAGCGACACACACGCACGCGCAACGGCGACACGGGCGCCGCGAAAACAGAGCGGACAGCGGCCCCGACACGAGACGCGACGAGCGCCCACACACGGCAGACGAGCCCACGAACACGCCACCGGCGAGAAAAGACGAGACGCGAGCGAGAGGCGGGCGGCGACCAGAGGCGCCACCCGAGCGGGAGCAGGCACGAGCCGCCCGCCGAAACAGAGAACGAAGACAAAAGAGGCGCCACGCAACCAAACAAACCAACCACACACACCCACCACAACACCACACAAAAAAAAAAAAAAAAAACCACCCCACACCACACCCCCCCACCACCACACCCACACGATGGCAAGCGCGTGCGCCCAGCAAAAAAACCACAAACCCGCACAGACAAAAACAAACAAACACCAAACACCCCAACCACCCCAAAAACAAACCCACAAAAAAAAAAAAAAAAAAAAAAAAAAAATATACCTCCACACCAAAACCTCTATATACACCAAAAAAAATAAGACGAGAAGAAAAAAGAAACAAAAAAAAAAAAAAAAAAAAAAAAAAAAATCTGAAAACAGAACCTTGGCAACCACCCAGGCGCTACGCTCCATTGGCGCATGTTCCTGCGACATCTGCAGTGCACCGCCTGCGGCCTGCGACACGATTGGACTCAGCTGCAAAATCTTTGCACCGCCTGCGCTAAGCCGCTCTTCGCCGACTACGACCTTGCTGCGACTGGGGGGACCCTCACCCGGGAGGCGCTGGCGACGCGGGAGAAATCGCTCTGGCGCTATCGGGAGGTGTTACCGCTGCCACTCGACGTCGAGCCGGTGTCGTTAGGGGAAGGTGGGACGCCGTTGCTCCGGGCGGAGCATTTCGGGAGGAAGGTCGGCCTGGAGAACCTCTGGATTAAGGACGAGGGACAGAACCCAACCCAGAGCTTCAAGGCGCGCGGAATGGCGGTGGCGGTTTCGATGGCGAAGTACCTCGGCGCGACAAAGCTCGCCGTCCCGAGCGCAGGAAATGCGGGTGGCGCGCTCGCCGCGTATGCGGCGCGGGCGGGACTCGAGGCGCACATCTTCATGCCGAGCGATACCCCGAAGGCGAACGTGATCGAATGTCGCGAGACCGGGGCACACGTCACGCTGATCAATGGCCTGATCACCGATTGCGGAGCGGAGATCGCGCGCCGGAAAGAGAAGGAAGGCTGGTTCGATGTTTCGACCTTGAAGGAGCCGTATCGCGTCGAGGGCAAGAAGACGCTCGGTTACGAACTGGCGGAGCAACTCGGATGGGAGCTGCCTGACGCGATCCTGTATCCAACCGGCGGCGGCACCGGATTGATCGGGATGTGGAAAGCGTTCGACGAGATGGAGTCGTTAGGCTGGATCGGGTCGAAGCGTCCGCGCATGTTTTCTGTCCAGGCCACTGGATGTGCTCCGATCGTTCGCGCTTTCGAAGCCGGAGAGAACAGTGCCGCCGAATTCCCTGATGCGCACACCTGTGCCTCCGGTCTGCGGGTGCCGAAGGCAGTCGGGGATTTTCTCATGCTCAAGATCCTGCGCGACTCTCAAGGTGGCGCGATTGCGGCGGACGATGAGGAGATGATTCGCGCCACGCGCGAAGTGGGCGCGGCGGAAGGTCTCTTTGTCGCGCCGGAAGGTGCGGCCTGCTTTGTCGCGCTCCGCAATCTGGTCGAAGCGAGGAAAGTTCAATCGGAGGATCGGACGGTGATCTTCAGCACCGGCTCGGGAATCAAGTATCTCGAATGCTACGAGTCTTAGCTGGCCGGAGCTCGTGTTCGAAATCCATCCAGATTTTCGATGCGTGAAAACATCTCGTCACAAGCGCCTCCTGGCAAATGCCCGTCCGGATGCGGATTTGAGATATCGTTCGAAGTCGGCAGCGTGACTTCGATCGCGAAACGCAATGTAAGTCTTCAATCGCCACGGCTTCCACCTGGCCGTATGCAGGACGCGACCGACATTGTGGTTTTTCAGGCGTTTGCGCAGATCATCGGTCAGTCCTGTGTAGAATCGCTTTTCGTCGATTTCACTCTGAAGGATGTAGCCGTAATGCATCGAGGGGGGTTGCCGAGTCGAAGCTCGCTGCGTTCGTTTGGCAAGCAGAAAAAGGTCCGCCTATCGTGACTGCATTCGCGGACTCCGGTAACGACAGTGGCTTGCCGAGTCGAAGCTCGCGCGATTCCGTGTAACAAGGAGGAAACGGTCCGCCTTCGCTAAAGCTTCGGCGCGACAGTCTTCGCGCTCCGCTACCGACGGCGAGCGAAGACTGGAGGCAAGGGGATTCGAACCCCTGACTTCCAGCTTGCAAAGCTGGCGCTCTACCAACTGAGCTATGCCCCCGCCGCGGAATTCCAAATGTCGAATGTCGAAATTCGAATGCAAGAAACAAAAAATGCCGGATAGCAAAGCCGTCCGGCATTTTAGAGTCAGCAATCAAACAAAAACTGAATTGTGCGCTACCGTTTCGATTCTCTCTGAGCTCTGGTTTCTTTCGATTCCAGAGTCTTCACGACATCTCCAAAACCCCGAAGGATTTTGGTCTTAGCCGTCGACCTGGTACGAAGATCGCACCGAGAATCGTGAATCGTTAGATCGTGAATCGGCAAAACACCGAATCACGCTTCTCGAATCTCGAATCACGGGCGCTTCGCGCCTTCTCCTTAGAAAGGAGGTGATCCAGCCGCAGGTTCCCCTACGGCTACCTTGTTACGACTTCATCCCAGTTACCGCTCATAGCGTAGGGCGCTGCTCCCCTTGCGGGTTGGCGCGCGCACTTCGGCTACAAGTGACTTCCATGATGTGACGGGCGGTGTGTACAAGGCCCGGGAACGTATTCACGGCGCCGTAGCTGATGCGCCATTACTAGCGATTCCGGCTTCATGAAGGCGAGTTGCAGCCTTCAATCCGAACTGGGCCCAGTTTTGATAGATTTCCTCCACCTCGCGGTCTCGGATCGTTCTGTACTGGGCATTGTAGTACGTGTGCAGCCCTGGCCGTAAGGGCCATACTGACTTGACGTCGTCCCCACCTTCCTCCCCGTTTCACAGGGCAGTCTGAACAGAGTGCTGTCCAATCAAGGACGTGGCAACAGTTCACAGGGGTTGCGCTCGTTGCGGGACTTAACCCAACATCTCACGACACGAGCTGACGACAGCCATGCAGCACCTGTGCAAATTGTGTCTTTCGACACTCGCCGGCTTTCACCGGTTTAGAGATGCATGTCAAGGCCAGGTAAGGTTCTTCGCGTTGCATCGAATTAAGCCACATACTCCACCGCTTGTGCGGGCCCCCGTCAATTTCTTTGAGTTTTAATCTTGCGACCGTACTCCCCAGGCGGCACGTTTAACGCGTTAGCTCCGGCGCGGAAGGGGTCGAATCCTCCCACACCAAACGTGCACCGTTTACTGCCAGGACTACCGGGGTATCTAATCCCGTTTGCTCCCCTGGCCTTCGTGCCTCAGTGTCAGGAACTGTCCAGAGACCCGCCTTCGCCACTGGTCTTCCTCATGATCTCTACGCATTTCACTGCTACACCATGAATTCCAGTCTCCTCTCCAGTCCTCAAGCACCGCAGTATCAAATGCAGTTTCGGAGTTAAGCTCCGAAATTTCACATCTGACTTACGGCGCCACCTACGCACCCTTTACGCCCAATGAATCCGAACAACGCTTGAGACCTCTGTATTACCGCGGCTGCTGGCACAGAGTTAGCCGTCTCTTCCTCTTCTGGTACTATCAAGCTCCGCGCAGTTAACGCGTAGCCATTGTTCCCAAATGACAGGAGTTTACAACCCGAAAGCCTTCATCCTCCACGCGGCGTCGCTCCTTCAGGGTTGCCCCCATTGAGAAAAATTCTCGACTGCTGCCACCCGTAGGTGTCTGGACCGTGTCTCAGTTCCAGTGTGGCTGGTCGTCCTCTCAGACCAGCTACCCGTCAATGCCTTGGTGAGCCGTTACCTCACCAACTAGCTGATAGGCCGCGGGCTCATCAAGAAGCGCCAGGTTGCCCCGGCTTTGATGTCGGAAAGATGTCTTCCCTGATCACATGCGGTATTAATTCGCCTTTCGGCGAGCTATCCCCCACTTCTCGGCAGATTGCCCACGTGTTACGCACCCGTTCGCCACTAAACTTTTCCCGGTATTGCTACCAGAAAAAGTCTCGTTCGACTTGCATGTCTTATCCACGCCGCCAGCGTTCGTTCTGAGCCAGAATCAAACTCTCCGTTAAAATTTGGAGCCGGTGGTCATTGCTGACTCCGGACAAAGTTTGTCGATCCCGCGTTTGCGGAACCGAAATTCTGACCATTCTTGCCCAGCCAACTGCCGTAGCAGAAAGCCGGGTTCGTCCGATCTTTTAATTAAGATCACCGGTTCGTGAGAACCGGCGAAATTTTTGTTCAAAGAAAATCGACGTATAACGCACAATTCAATTTTCGCTGACTTCTACCTTCTGAACTTCGTTCGATTGAAAAAATCCGTCGTGATGACGAAATCCAGAATTGCACTGTCAAAGATCAAACACCCTTCTCCCCGCTCCACGACAAACGCCGCCCGTTCGTTGAATCCAACAAACCGCGGCTCGCGTTGAGCCAGAGAAGAACACCCCGGTTGACCCGGGACCGCCATCAGCGGACGAACAAGGTATCGCAGCGAGATCGCTCGTCAACGCGAAATCTCCACTTTTCTGCAAGGTTTTCTTGTGGGCGAACCAGCGCTCAAAACAATGTAGTGGCCGCCGCTTGTGACCTCGCCAGCGGGGAGAGCGTGTTCCTCAGACGTGGTCACCGCCTCCCGAGTTGCGCTGTTTCCATTGCGCTGTAGAACGGGCAGACCATGCAGCGCCGTTTCCTGCCTCCGGTTCTTCTGCTGCTCACGGCACTGCTCTGGAGCCTGGGCGGGGTGCTCATTAAGTCGATTGATTGGCCGGCGATGGCGATCGCGGGCGGCCGCAGCGCGATCGCGATTCCGCTCATGCTGGCTTGCAGTGGACGTCCAAGGTTCACCTTTTCGCGGGCGCAAATCGGCGGTGCGATCGGTTATGCATTGACGGTCGTGCTTTTTGTCTTTGCAACGCGCATGACGACCGCGGCGAACGCGATCTTCCTGCAATACACGGCGCCGATATATGTCGCGATCATCGGCCGTTGGTATCTGGGCGAGCGGGCCCTGCGCGTCGATTGGCTGGTGATCGCGGTCGCTCTGCTCGGGATCGCTCTTTTCTTTTTCGACCGGCTGACGGTCGCCGGCTTCTGGGGCAACATCATCGCGCTCGGGAGCGGACTTGCCTTCGCTTCGGTCGCACTTTTCTTGCGCAAGGAAAAGGCGGGCTCGCCGGTTGCAAGCATCATCCTGGGCAACATCGTGGTCGCGCTCGCCGGAGTGCCTTTCATGTGGCAAACATCGTTAGGCGAAGGTGGCCTCTGGCGCCTGGTCTTGCTCGGCACGCTGCAGCTTGGTCTGCCCTACGTTCTGTATTCCACCGCGATCAAGCATGTGACCGCGCTCGAAGCGACGCTCATTCCGTTGCTCGAGCCGGTCCTGAATCCGCTCTGGGTCATGCTCGCTCTGAGCGAACGTCCCGGACCGTGGGCGATGGTGGGAGGCTTGCTCGTGCTGGCGGCCGTGCTCGGTCGCGGAGCGTTGATGGTGCGGGAACGACGCGAAAAGAGGAACCCTGGCGCCCAAACATAACTCGTTAGTCGCGCATCAAACGCGATCCCATTTCCAGCACGCCGCGTCGCAATCGAGGGAAGAATCGGTCGGGCTACTGAATCCAGCCGCCGGCAGATTGCACCGGCACAAGCTGATCCCGTCGGGTCACCCAAACCGCGATCGCTTTGCGGGGAGCATTTTCGCCGGTTGAACCGATCGTTAGGCTGCCAATCGCGCGACCCGCCTCGTTTTTCATCGGCCCGTTTTGCTGGGAGAGAACGACAAAGTCGTGTTGCAGGTTGCGCCCGCTGTTTTCGCCCGCGCCGATCTTCGAGGAAATGCCCGAACCAAGGAGCGCGAGATGTGCCTCCCAGTCGCCGGCTTCGCCCCGCGCGGGACGAAATTCGATCAACCATGTCTTGCCATCGTCGCTTGAGGCACGCAGCGCTCCCACCGGCTTGCCCTCTGCCGATGGCAACTTGCCCGACCAGCTTCTCCATTCCCGCCCGTTCAGGACAAAAGCCGGCGTGTAAACCGATTCACTTTGCCAGAGCGTCGCGTAACGGCTTTGCCGTTCGGTCCATTGCTTCGAGGCAAACCGATCGGGCCAGCCGAGCCGGTCCCAGTAATCGACGTGAAACGCAACCGGCACGAACTGCTTCCAGAGGCCGGGATCGCTCTTCAGCCGACTCAACCAGGCTTCGGCGGGAGGGCAACTGCTGCAACCTTCGGAGGTATAGAGTTCGACTAGCATCGTCTGTTGCGGACCGCTTTCGAAGCGCATCTCAGCCGCGGCGTTCATCGTTAGGCAAAGGCAAAGGGCCAAACCGGCGGCGAGGAGCATGGTTTTCATGATTCGTTAAGAGCAAATCCGCGCCAAAGTATTCCAAACAAGGCGATTCGTTAGGCAAGATTGAGGATGTGCTTGATTCCGCGAACCGGGATCACGACCCAGTCGGGCCGATGATTCAGTTCGTAGCCGACCTCGTAGACTGCTTTGTCGAGCAGGTAGGCTTCCAGCAGGGGCCTGAGATCGCTTTCCTTCTGCGGGAGGAATATCGCACCGGTCGCCGTCGCGAGATAGCTCTCGAGAAAGGTGGCGCTCATCTGCCGGTACCACAGATCGGCCCAGCGCTCGAGAAAGGGCACGTCTTCGCTCCGCATTGACGGTCGCCAGAGAGCAGCGTAGGCCGCGTATTGAAACGATCGCATCATTCCAGTGACGTCACGCAGCGCCGAGCGCTTCAGTTTTCGTTCGCTCAGCGGTCGCGCCGGTTCACCTTCGAAATCGAGAATTACGAAGTCCTTCCCGGTGCTCAGCAGTTGTCCGAGATGGTAATCGCCATGAATGCGAATCTTGCTCGCAGAGGCGTGTGCCTGGAGGGTTCGTTGTTCCGAGGCGAGAATCTGCTCTTCCGCCGCAAGAACCTGAGCTGCTTCGGCCCGAAACGCTTCCGGCAAATCGGGCAGCTTCTTCTGCAAAAGCGCGAATGCACGCCGGAGCGAAGCGCGCATCGATTGATAAACTGAGCGTTGCGCCATGGCATTGAACGGCTCGGGCGCGAAGGCCTTGTCCGCCGGGTCCGACGCGAGTGCGAGATGCATTTCGCCCGTTCGCTGCCCCATCAACTTTGCTTTCTCGGGATAGACGCCGCCGAACAATTCATCGTGCAACGGACCGGAGGCGACGGCAGCGGCTTGCAGAGCGCTCTTGCGTTCCAGCACCCGCTCAAAATAACGACCGACCGCATCGAGCGTCAGCGTCCAGGCATCGCCCTCGTTAGAGGCAGCTGTCTGTAGAAGCGCGATCACGGTGGGCTCCACCCGCGATCGACGATATTCGACCGAGCCGACGAAAGCCGGGACGTGGGAAAAATGGCACCGTTCGCTCAGGAAACGCGTGACCTCCACGTCGGGATTCAGGCCGTCCTCCAGTTTGCGGTAGAGCTTGAGGAAAAACCGGTCCTCGAAGAGCATTGAGGAGTTGCTCTGCTCGGCATGGAGCACCTGCGAAGCGGGCACCTTGCCGTCCGGCTCTTGCGCCAGCAACACGCTGCCGACACCGACGAGGTGGCCGCTCTGGCCTTTGAGATTCGCGCCGCTCGCCATCAATCGGAAAAGCTTTTCCCGAAAATCCGCATCCCAGATCGCATCATAAAGCACGGCCCGTTGTGCTTCGATGCGCGCTATGACAGCCTGGGGCGAATTGCGGGCGATCGCATCCGCCGCCGCACCTGTCGCCAACTGCACCGGGAGCGAATAAATGTCGGGCGCGCCGTCAGTGTAATCGGCCCGCAGGAGCCAAAACTGCGCCGCGCCATCGGCCATCGGAATTTGCTCGACCAGTCGCATCTCGCGGATGTGCCGTGCCTTGGCGCCAAACCACCGGCAAGTGCGCAGGTAATTGGGCAAAATCTGACGTTCGAGTTCGGCCCGGGGACCTTTCGCGAGCAACGCCGGAAGTTTCGCCTCGACGTTGATCGTGGGCACGACCCGCTTCTTCGTCGAACGTTTCGCGGTTTGTGATTGGAACACAAACCAATAATGGCCGTGCGGACCGATCGTTAGGAAATAGGGCGACTTTTTGATCGATGGAAAAAGGTTGCGGCTAAAAATCTCCATCGGCACACACCCGGCAAACCGCGAGAGATCAATCTCCACTGGCTGGGAGAAGCGCGACAAATTCACCACCACCAGAATAGTCTCGTCCTCGTAGCGCCGGAGAAAGGCGAGCACCTTCGAATTATCCGGGAAAAGGAACTCCAGCGAGCCGCGCGAGAACGCGCGAAAGTTTTTCCGCATCGCGATAACGCGCCGCATCCACCAAAGAAGCGACGACAGATTTTTCTGCTGATTCTCGACGTTGATCGCCTCGTAATGATATTCGGGATCGATCGTAATCGGCAGGTAAAGCTGTTGCGGATTCGCCTTGGAAAAACCGGCATTTCGATCGCTGCTCCATTGCATCGGGGTGCGGCAACCGTTGCGATCGCCGAGGTAAAAATTGTCCCCCATCCCGATCTCGTCGCCGTAGTAGAGGACCGGCGTGCCCGGCATCGAGAAGAGCAGAACGTTGAGCAATTCGATCTTGCGCCGGTTGTTGGCGAGGAGCGGCGCGAGACGGCGACGGATGCCAAGATTAATCCGCGCAGTGGGATCGGTCGCGTAAACGCGCCACATGTAGTCGCGCTCTTCGTCGGTCACCATCTCAAGGGTGAGCTCGTCGTGATTGCGCAGGAACATCGCCCACTGGCATGTGTCGGGAATCGCGGGTGTCTGCTCGAGGATGTCGATGATCGGAAAACGATCCTCCATTTGCAGCGCCATGAACATCCGCGGCATGAGCGGGAAATGGAAATTCATGTGCGACTCATCGCCCTCGCCGAAGTATTTGACCGCGTCTTCCGGCCACTGGTTGGCCTCGGCCAGCAGCATGCGACCAGGGAATTTCGCGTCCATGTGGGCGCGCAACCTCTTCAGATATTGGTGTGTCTCTGGAAGATTTTCGCAGTTCGTCCCTTCGCGTTCGTAAAGGTAGGGGATCGCATCGAGCCGAAGACCATCGACTCCCATGCCGAGCCAGAAATCGAGCACCTTCTGCACGGTCTCGTGCACCGCCGGGTTATCGAAATTCAAGTCCGGCTGGTGGGAGTAAAAACGGTGCCAGTAGTAGGCCTTCGCGACCGGATCCCAGGACCAGTTCGACGTCTCGAAGTCTTTGAAAATGATCCGCGCGTCCTGATAGCGCTCCGGTGATTCGCTCCAGACGTATAAATCTCGGTCCGGCGACCCCGGTGCCGCCCGCCGTGAAGCCTGGAACCACGGATTCTGATCCGAGGTATGATTGATCACCAGCTCGGTAATCACCCGCAGCCCGCGCTCGTGCGCCGCGGCGAGAAACGCCTGAAAGTCGTCGAGCGTCCCGTAGCTGGGATTGACGTCGAAATAATCCGCGATGTCGTAACCGTCATCACGCATCGGCGAGGGATAAAACGGCAGCAACCAGATCGCGGTCGCGCCCAGTTCCTGAACGTAATCGAGTTTCTCAATCAGCCCGCGGAAATCGCCCATCCCGTCCCCGTCGCTATCCTGAAACGTCTTGACGTGCAGCTCGTAGATGATCGCGTCTTTGTACCAAAGCGGATCGGGAACGAGGAGATCATCGCGCATCCGCTTACCTTTGCGCAGAACAAGCCGGGCGCAATTTCCCTGCCGAAAATGAGTGAAAAATCGTTTTTGACCCTAACTTTTGGAAGGCTGGGGACAGCTTTAGGACGCACCAGAACCAGGCATGGTCATGCTCGGATTCAACCGTCCAAAAACGCAGTTCACCCGCAGCGGTGATCTCCATATCGCCTATCAGATGACCGGCGAAGGTCCGCTCGACCTTGTCTACGTTCCGGGCTGGATTTCGCATGTCGAGCTGGCCTGGGAAGAACCGACTCTGGCCGCCTTTTCTTCACCGGCTCGCTTCTTTTTCCGAATGATCCTTTTCGACAAACGCGGAACGGGGTCTCTCCGATCGCGTGCCTAACGACCAATACCCGACTCTGGCCGCAGCGCATGGACGACGTCCGGGCGGTGATGGACGCGGTTGGATCGGAGCGGGCTGCCCTTTTCGGATTTTCCGAAGGTGGCAATATGAGCGCGCTCTTCGCCGCCACGTATCCAGAACGAACGACAGCCCTGTTCATGTCCGGCACGTTCGCGAAACGGATTTGCAGCCCGGACTATCCCTGGCGCCCACTCCAAAGGAGCGCAAGCGAAGCTACGACCTGATCGAGAACGAATGGGCCGATCTGCTCGACGCGAAGCGATATGCGCCGAGCAAGGCGGATGACCCGGCTTTTGCGAGCGTCTGGCGACGATCTCCGGCGCTCAGCCAGCCCAGGCGCGGCCCTTAGCCTCCTGCGCATGAATACGCAGATCGACATCGCCGCCGCATTTTTGGTTTCCAGCACGGTCAGGAACCTCGTCGTTGGCTCGGTCTCGACTTTGCCGATCGCGGTTGGCGGACGCTAAAGGGCATTCCCGACCAGTGGCGTATCTTCCTGACCAATTGATCAGGAATAGAGATACTCGTCGTGATATTCGCGCTGGGGCGCGAATTGCACGCTTTCGCTTCCACTTTCCGGATACTCGAAAATTTTTCCCTCGTAGTTGCGGATGACGATTTTCTCGTTGTCGTGGTAGAGGACGTAGCCGGGATTGATCGGCACCTTGCCGCCGCCGCCGGGTGCGTCGATGACGAACTGCGGGATCGCGTAGCCGGTGGTGTGACCGCGCAGGCCTTCGATGATCTCGATGCCCTTCGCGACCGACGCGCGGAGGTGGGAGGAGCCGTTGATGAGGTCGCACTGGTAAAGGTAGTAGGGGCGCACCCGACAGATGAGGAGCTTGTGCACAAGGTTTTTCATCGTCTCGAGATCGTCGTTCACGCCCGCGAGCAGAACACTCTGGTTTCCTAACGGGACGCCGTGGTTTGCCAGTCGTTCGAGCGCGACGCGCACTTCCGTCGTGAGTTCGCGCGGGTGATTGACGTGGATGCTCATCCAGAGCGGATGATACTTTTGCAGCATCGCGCAAAGCTCAGGCGTGATCCGTTGCGGGAGAAAGATCGGCACACGGGTGCCGATTCGGAGAAACTCGATATGCGGAATCGCCCGCAGCCGGCTGAGGATTTTCTCCAGCTTCGCATCGCTGAAAAGCAGCGCGTCGCCGCCGGAGAGAAGCACGTCGCGAACTTCGGTGTGCTCTTCGAGATAACGAAACGCGGCTTCGAATTCGGTGTGCAGTTCCTGTTCGCCCACTCCGCTGACGACCCGGCTCCGCGTACAATAGCGGCAGTAGCTCGCGCAACGATCGGTCACGAGAAACAAGACGCGGTCGGGATAACGATGGACCAGACCCGGGACCGGCATGTGCGAATCTTCGCCGCACGGGTCCGCCATGTCGTAGGGCGACGCCCACGTTTCCTCGATCCGCGGGATGACCTGGCGCCGGATCGGGCAATCGGGATTGTCCGGCTCGATCAGGTTGAAAAAATGCGGCGTGATCGCAAGAGCAAGTTTGTCGCCCGAAAGCAGCACGCCCGCCCGCTCCGCCTCGGAAAGAACGAGATGTTCCTCGAGTTGGGCAAGCGAAGTGATGCGATTCTGCAACTGCCATTTCCAGTCATTCCAGAGTTCGGGCGCAATATCGGGGAAGTATCCGGGCGCGTGGGAGACGAACTCTTTTCCGTCCTTTTTGCCGTCGGCAAGAGTGAGCATTTTGATTTGAGGAGTAAAAGCTAAAGGCCGCAAATTTTGTGTCAATGAAGGCACCTTCGGGTGCGCCCCGACCCTCCAGGTCCGTCCCGCCGCCCACTCTCAGCTCCTCGTGCTCGTGCCGGCCCAGAGCTGTTTGCTGTGAGTATGCTTCCCGCTACTGTTTTGAACGGCGCCCAGCGCGCCCTGTCGAAAACTGCCACTTATGCGTCGTTTCTTTTGCACCCTTTTTCTCGCGATCATAGCGGGCCCGTCTCTGCTCTGCGCACAAGCGGCTCCGGCGCCGGTCGCGTCTCAAGCAACCTCGACCGTCCCGCCCGAAGCGGCCGCGCCGGGGAAGGATGTGGTGCACCAGCTCAACAGGGCGTTCGAAAAAGTCTTCGAGACAGTCGCGCCGAGCGTTGTGATCATTGAGGTAACCAAGAAAAACGACGGCAACGAGACCTCTCTCGACGATCTATTTTTCCAGGCGCCGGACGACCCGCATCACCGCCAGATGCCGGAGCCGGTGCAAAGTGAAGGCTCCGGATTCATCGTCAGGCAGGACGGCTACATCTACACCAATTTCCACGTCGTGGAGGGCGCGGACAAAGTAGAGGTGAAGCTGAAAGACGGGCGCGAGTTTACGGCCAAGGTGGTCGGCACCGATGAGAAAACGGACATCGCGGTGGTGAAAGTGGACGCGACCAATCTCCCGATCGTGCAGTTGGCGGACAGCGACGCGGTGCGGGTCGGGCAATTCGCTTTCGCGATCGGCGCGCCCTTCAAGCTCGACTACACTTTTACCTACGGTGTGATCAGCGGAAAAGGCCGGAGCAAATTACTCGAGACCGGCGGCTACAACATCGCGGATTACTTGCAGACCGACACTTCGATCAATCCGGGCAACAGCGGCGGTCCGCTTTGCGATATCGACGGCAAGGTCGTGGGCATGAACACGCTCATCAACGGTCTCAACCGCGGGCTCGGTTTCGCTATCCCGAGCAACCTGGTGAACGAAATCGGCACGCAGTTGATCGCCGGGAAGAAAATCGTCCGGCCATGGCTCGGGATCCGGATCGAAACATTAGGGGACGATTCATCGCTCCGCGAACTGTTCAAGGGCGTCGATAAGGGAGTGGTGGTGCGCACGATTGAAGCCGACGCACCGGCCTACAAGAGTGACCTGCGACCGTTCGACGTCATCACCCAAATCGACGGCACGCCGGTCACGACCGACACACAGTTGCAGCGCGAGATTTTGAAAAAGAAAGTTGGGCAAAACGTGGAACTGGGCGTCTGGCGCAAGGGAAAGACGATGAAAATATCAGTCACAACGGGCGAATTGCCTAACGATATCGGACAGCCAGCTGCGCTCCAGTCTGCGCCGCCGGCCGAACCCCGGGAGGAAGACATCAACAAGTTTGGGCTGCAGGTGCAGGACCTGACGAAGGAAGTCGCGACGCGGCTGAAACTAAAGGTGGAGCAGGGCGTGATCGTGACCGACGTGGCGGACGACAGCATCGCCGCCGCGCAGGACATCCAGCGTGAGGATGTGATTACGGAGGTGGACGGCCAACCGGTGACCAATGTGGCCAGCTTCCGTGCCGCCCTATCCAAGGCCGATCCGGTGCGCGGCATCCTGCTTTACCTCGATCGCCGGGGCAGCCGGACGTTTGCAGTTTTGAAGGCGGACCAGTAACGGCATTCCGGCGCGCGAGATGATGAAACGGCTTCCGCGCGCGAGCGCACTGTTATTTTTTTTCGCGACCGTCGCCATCGCACAAGCCGAATGGCGGATCAGCAACTCGACATGGGAAGCTTCGCCTAACGAATCGGTCGAACACTGGACGACCAAAGTCGAAAATTCCAAGACAGGGGCGAGCGCCACCCTGCATGTTGCCGTTTTCGACACTCGTGCTGCGACCCTGCGCGTCATCGATCAACCAAACGCGCCGCGGCGCGACCTTGCCGAGGTGATGACGGGAACAAAAGCTCTGGCTGCGGTCAATGGCGGCTACTTCGATCCGGAGGATGCGCCGGTCGGTCTGCTCCTTAGCGAAGGGCGCGCTCTTGCGCCCTTGCGCAAAGCAAAGCTGCTCAGCGGCGTGCTTTTCGCGACCAGGAGCCGGGTCGATGTCGTCAGGGCCACGCGCTTTTCAATGAACGATGAAATCAAATCTGCGCTCCAATGCGGGCCCCTCATGGTGGAGCGCGACGGGCCGGTGGCGGGATTGAATGATGCACGGTCCGCTCGGCGAACCTTCGCAGCGGTGGACGGAAAGGGCCGCGCCGCCCTCGGGGTTTGTTCCGCGGTTTCGCTGGCAGAGTTGGGCCGGATTCTTTGCCTAACGAATACGGCCGGAAAAATGAAAATCGTGCGCGCCCTTAATCTGGATGGGGGATCTTCGAGCGCGTTTTGGTTTGCCGGCAGGGATGGAATTACCTCGATCGCGGAACAAAAGACTGTGCGCGATTTCGTGGCGATCATGCCGCGCTGAACCGATCGTCCGCCGATTCCGCAGATTTCCCAAAGATTCGCAACCGGCTCCCTTCACTCTGCGAAAATCTGTGTAATTGTGGGCGCCTCATGCGCACTTTCGGCCGGTTTCTCTGCAACGGTGAAGACGCTTACGGCGAAGTCCTGGGCGACGAGGTGCACTTTCTCACCCAGCCGTTTTGGCTCGGCCTGACGTTTAGCGGGAAGATCCGCTCGTTAGGCGAACTCACCGTCGAGGTGCCGGTCGCGCCGGGCAAGGTAATCGCGGTCGGCCTGAACTACAGCGAGCACATCAAGGAAATGCAGCGGACCGAGATCGGCTCGCCGCTGATCTGGTTCAAGGCGCCGAGCTCGCTCCTTCCCCACAACGGCACCATCCGAATCGCCTTTCCAGAGCACAAGACGGATTTCGAAACCGAACTTGCGGTCGTGATCGGCACACCGGCCAAAGACGTCAGCGCAGGGAACGCGCTCGACCATGTCTTCGGTTACACGATTGCCGAAGACATCAGCGATCGCGATTTGCAGAAATCAGAAAAACAATTTTCGCGCTGCAAATCTTTCGACACCTACACGCCGGTCGGGCCGTTCGTTTACACCGGGGTTGAAGTGGGCGACCTCGAGATTTCGCTGCGCCAGAACGGCGAAGTAAAGCAGCATGCGCGGACCAGCCAGATGATTTATTCCGTGGCCGAGATCATCGCATTCGCCAGCCAATCCCTCACCCTGTTGCCGGGTGATTTGATCCTTACGGGGACGCCCTCCGGGGTCGGAGCGATCCAGGCCGGGGACGAATTGGTGGCAACAATGGGCGACTGGCCGCCACTGCGCAATCGAGTTGCCAACGCCCGCCGGGAGTAAAAAAAATCTTGCCTAGATGCAATTTACCGCGCTTCCTCTATATCCCACGTCAAAGTGGATCCGAATCGAGGGATGAAACTGATGAAACGCGGCCGCAAAAATAATTTGAAAAGTTTTGCTGGACGCGTGTTCATCTGCTTTGCGATAAACAAGCGCATCAACTTCGCCGGAATTTCTGTCGACCATCAACCTGCCTAATATGAAAAAAACGCTAATCGTTAGTCTGTGCTCCGTCACCATCGCCCTCACCGCCTTCGCTCAGGACCCGGCCGCCTCCCCGGCGACCAGTCCGGCCGAAGCGGCGCCCGCTGGCGTCGCGGCGTCTCCCGCCCTTTCCACTGCACCGGAAGCCGCAGCTCCCGGCGCTTCCGTCGGAGCGGCGCTTGGGACAACAGTTCCGCCAGAGCCGGGCACAGCTCCCGCGACAGCCGACACTTCACCGGCTGCTGTCACTTCACCGGCTGCTGTTACTTCACCGGCTGCTGTTGCCTCACCGGCTGTCACAGCCACTGTGGCGCCCGAAGCCAGCCCCGCTCCGGAATCCACGGCTAGCTCGAATTTCTTCATTCGAAACTTCAAGGCAGGCGGTCCGATCATGTGGCCGATCCTGATCGTCTCCATCGTCTCCTTGTTTGTGGTCATCGATCGCTGCATCTGGTGGGGGTTCCGCTGGTTTCGTCGCGATCCGAAACGGGTCGAAAAGGTCTTCACCGCGCTTGAATCTGGCGATGTGAACGAAGCCTCAAAACTGGCACGCGGCACGCACGACCCGGTTTTACGCATGATTTGGAACGGCTTGAATCATCAGCACGCGTCGCTCCAAGGGGCGCTGCAAGTAGCCGCCGGCATCGAGATCAAACGTGCGGGCCATTACCTCGTTGTGATGGACACGCTGGTCACCCTCGCGCCGCTGCTCGGCTTGTTGGGCACGATCACGGGGTTGATTCGCTCGTTTAGCTTGCTCGGGAGCGAAGAACTTGCCGTGCAAGCCGTCACCGGCGGTATCGCGGAAGCGCTCATCGCGACGGCGTGCGGCCTTGGCATCGCGATTTTCGCGCTGATTCCGTTTAACTTTTTCTCGTCTCGAGTGTCCAACTTAGAGTTCGAACTACAAACGGCAGCGACGAATCTTGAGGTTATGTTGGGAGCTCAAAACACGGGCGATGTAAGCATTGTCAAGGCAGCCCAAAGCTCCGCCCATGGATCGTCCCTCTAACGAATAAGGATCCCTCTAATGCGTGTAAGCTCACCAATTCCGCACCACAAAGCACGGATTGAGATCATTCCGTTGATCGACATCATGTTTTTCCTTCTGGCGAGCTTCATGATGGTGAGCCTGAGCCAGGTGCACGTGAAGGGCATTAAGGTGAATCTTCCTACTGGCCTTATGGGTCAGACCCAGTCAAGGCGTGAGTATGTGGCTCTCTCAGTGGATAAGGACGGCAACATTTATTATGACAAAGCGCAGGTGGATCCGAACGAGATTTATCAGAGGTTGCTGAACGTGCATCGCATCAGCCCGAACGCCAAGATTTTCATTCGTGGCGATCGCGATGCCTATCACGGCGATATCTTGCGATTGATCGAGCAGGTGCGCGCGGCAGGTTTTTACAAGATCGCTTTTGAAGTGAAGAGCCCGTCGCTGCCCACTCAATCTGCCCCATAACTCGAGAATCATGGCCAAAGCAATATTCTATAAGCCGCGGCCCCGGTGGCACTTCGTTGGTTCCCTGGCGGCCGCCGTCGCAATCGAACTTGCCGCTGTGGCCATAGCCAGCATTCATCGGTCGGAGGCACCTCCCGAGGAGATTACCATGCCGTCAGCACCGATCGACGCCGTCATCACCGAGTTACCTCCAGAGTCGACGCCGCCACCCGAAGAAGAGCCGCCTCCGCCCCCGCCGCCACCAGATGAACCGACTGAGTTCACCATTCAAGAGCCAACCCCTCCTCCGCGGCCGCCGAACGCCCCACCCCCGAAGCCGAGACCGAAAGTCTCGCAGAATAAGGGCACGGGCTACAGCGGGATAGCTAACTATTCGTCGGCGAGGAATAATTGGGTCAGTGCGCCGCACCCTACCTACCCTTACGAAGCACGGCGCAGCAAGCAGACCGGCAGCGGCAGATTCGTCATCACATTTGATGACAGTGGCAGTGCAACCAACGTCTCAGCCGCCCAGAGCACCGGGAGCCCGATTCTCGATCAGACTACGATCAACACGTTCATGCGCTGGCGCTGTAAGCCCGGCGCCTATCACAAGGTCGTTGTGCCGATTACCTATACGCTGCAAGGCGCCCAACTCTAAACGAACTCTGCCGCTATGACGTTCAATTCGCCAGTTCCAAAAAAAAGGGCCCGCATCGAAATCATTCCGCTGATCGATATCATGTTCTTCCTCCTGGCCAGTTTCATGATGGTGAGCCTGAGCCAGGTCCACATGAAGGGCATTCGCGTGAACCTGCCAGCGATAGTCCCACCGACTCAGCCGACGGCGACGCCGCCCCCGAACGACCATATCAGTTTGTTTGTCGATCCCGACGGCATCGTCCATTTCGATAAGGAAGTTGTACCCGACGGCGATGTGATGCCGCGTCTCCTCGCGCTTTACAAGTCGAATCACGATGTGAAGATCTACATCAGTGCGGACAGAGAAGCACTCCACGGGGACGTGATGAAGTTGCTCGATCGGGTGCGCTCGGCAGGAATCGAGAAAGTCGCCTACGAAATCAAAATAAAGCACGGCGCCCCGGGCGCCCCGGGCGTGCCGGGAGCGGCAGGTGCGCCTGTAGCGCCAGGTTCGGCGCCACCACCACCGCCTCCGCCTCCTCCGCCTCCCAATCCGTAATTCGTTAGGCGGCTCCTTCTGTTGGCGTTCCTCCCCGATTCTCGGATTGCCTGACAGTGCGGCGCCGTCAGTTGGGGGCGCTGGCCGAAGTTCCCCCATTGCTTAACGACACCGGTAAGACTCTCAACCGAGGCGGCCCGCCAATTCGTGATTGCAGCCTGGCCGAATTGATCTCAACTTGCGCTCGCCGCTCTCAGTTCGGATGCGGTGAAAAAGAGATGGCACGTCCCAAATCCAAAAATGTCGGCGTGATCGGGCTCGGGATCATCGGGTCGCGGATCGCGAGCACACTGCGTAAGCGCGGCCTGCAGGTTTTCGTCTGGAATCGCACGCCGCGTCCGGAGCAAAATTTTGTCGGTTCGCCGGCTGAAGTCGCGGAGCTCTGCGACGTGGTGCAGATTTTTGTCGCGGATGACGAGGCGCTGCTCGAGGTGACGCGACAACTCAGCCCTGCCCTAACCGCGCATCACATTGTGACCGCGCATTGCACCGTCTCGCCGGAAAGCATGCGAGCTGCGGCCGGGATCGTGCAGCGGCGCGGGGCACGGTTTCTCGACGCGCCGTTTACCGGGAGCAAGGTTGCGGCCGAGAATGGCCAGCTCGTTTATTACATCGCCGGCGACGAGGCAGCCCTCAAGCAGGTCCGACCGATCCTCGAAGCCAGCAGCAAGGAAATCGTCCTGCTCGGGGAAAAAATCGGCGACGCCTCGATCATGAAAGTGGCGACCAATATGGTCACCGCCGCCACCGCTCAGGTCGCGGCGGAAGCGCTCGCAATTGTCCGTGAAGCGGGGATCGCCCCGGAGCTTTTTACCCGCGCCATGAAGAGCAACGCGAGCAATTCGACCACGATCGAAATGAAAGCGCCGATGATGGTGGCAGGCGATTTCGAGCCCCATTTCTCGGTCAAACACATGCTGAAGGATGTGCTCATCGGGCTGAAGCTGGCCCAGGGATCAGGACTCCATCTGCCCGTGACCGAAGTCTCGAGCGACATGTTGCTCGCGGAGATGAAGCAGGGACGTGGGGACGCCGATTACTCCTCGGTCGCGCAGAAGTATTTTCCCGCACGCCCGAAGATCGTTAGCCAGGAACCGGCGATATTCGTGGAGATGCCCAAACCGGTGGAGATGCCGGTCACGCAGAAAAAAGAAGAGGACGTGGCCAACCCAGCCGAATCGGTAGCTGCGGTGCCAGAGGTTGTAGAAAAGCCAATCGAACCGACACCACAGACGAACGCGGCCGAGACGCCAACCGCCAAACCAAAGCCGGAGGCAACTCAAGACCAGACCGGGCAAGAAGAGGCGAAGAAAGAAGAAATTCCGGAAGGCGCCAATCTTTCGGGAGGGATTCGCGGCTGGTTGAGCCGGTTGGGCGCGTCATCACGACGAGAGTCCTGATGCCGCTCTTCGACCTTTCCGATCGCGTCAAGCTGCGCCTGCGCGGGAGTGATCGGGTGCGGTTTCTCAACGGACAAGTGACGAACGACGTCCGCAAAGCAAGCGCCAACCTTTCGCTGCCGGCCTGTGTTGTGAGCGCGAAAGGAAAAATCGACGCTTTCGTCACGATTAGCGCAGAGCCGGAGGCCTTGCTCCTCGATGCGGATGCGGAGCTGCGTCCGACGCTTGCGCCGCGTCTCGAGCGTTATCTCATCGCGGACGACGTCACAATCGAAGATGTAACCGCGGAGCTTGCGCTTTTTCATCTCACCGGAAAACTCTCTCCGGCCTTGCCTGACGAACCAGCCTGGCGACGCAGCAAGCGCTTCGGCACAGCCGGTTGGGATCTTGTAGTCGAGGCCGCGGAGCATGATCGAGTGCGGGAAGCGCTGGCTGAGAATGAAAAACTTTGCGACGCGGTTTGCGCCGAACGGCTGCGCATCGAACAGGGCGTTCCGCGCTGGGGCCGTGAATTGACCGATCAGATCATTCCGGTCGAAGCGAACCTGGAGGACGACGCGATCGATTACGCGAAGGGCTGCTATATCGGGCAGGAAGTGATTTCGCGCATGAAAATGTCCGGCCAAACGAACAAGCGACTCTGCGGGCTGGTTGCAGTTGAGGATGGTCCGCTTTCTCCCGCGTTGCGACTTTTCACCAGCGATGGCGAGAAGGAAGTAGGCTGGATCACGAGCGCGACACGGAGCGAGCGGCTGGGCAAAGCGATCGCGCTCGGGTTTGTGAAGCGCGGTTTCAATCAAATCGGCAACCGCTTGCGCGCATTGAAAGCAAACGACACGGCGAATGAGGTAGAGGTCGAGGTCGCAGCATTGCCTTTTCGTTAGGCAGTCTTTCTTTTCCGATTCTTTCCGGAAGCAGCCGGGCCGGGCGAGAAGTCGATTGACCCCTTTCCGCCTCCTCCATATTTTGGCCCCTCTGCTCCATGGCCAAGGTCTCCGTCAAAAACGTTTCCAAGATTTATCCCGGCGACAAGGGCGGCGACGTGACGGCGGTCAAGGATGTCAGCCTGGAGATCGCGGACCGCGAGTTCGTTGTCCTTGTCGGCCCATCGGGTTGCGGCAAATCGACCACCCTTCGCATGATCGCGGGTCTGGAAGAGATCTCGAAGGGCGATATCTACATCGGTGACAAACGCGTCAATGACGTGGCGCCGAAAGACCGTGATATCGCGATGGTCTTCCAAAATTACGCGCTCTATCCGCACATGAGCGTCTACGACAATCTCGCCTTCGGCCTCAAGCTGCGAAAGTTTCCCAAGACCGAAATCAAAAAACGCGTGGTCGACGCCGCCGGCATTCTCGGGATCGAGTCGTTGCTCGAGCGCAAGCCAAAAGCGCTCTCGGGCGGGCAGCGGCAGCGAGTCGCAGTCGGGCGCGCGATCGTCCGCCAGCCGAAGGTCTTCCTCTTCGACGAACCGCTCTCGAATCTCGACGCCAAGATGCGGGTCCAGATGCGGACCGAAATCACGAGGCTCCATCAGCGGCTCCAGGCGACAATGATTTACGTCACGCATGACCAGATCGAGGCCATGACGATGGGCGACCGCATTGTGGTTATGAACGAGGGCGTCGTACACCAAACCGACGCGCCCCTCGCGCTCTACAACGAGCCGGTCAACCTTTTCGTCGCCGGCTTTCTCGGCAGTCCGCCGATGAATTTCGTTTCCGGCAGACTGAAACAGGACAAGGACAAAATCCGCTTCTGCGAGATCGAGGGCGGGACGATCGAGGTGGCGTTTCCCGCCGCGGACCGACCGGCAGCGCATGAATTTGTCGGGAAAGAGGTGATCCTGGGGATTCGCCCTGAAGACATTGAGGTTGCGACATTCACCCGCAAGGAAGGCAAGGCCGCGGGCGTCGGCTTCCCCGCCATCGTGGACATCGTCGAACCGATGGGCGCAGAGACTAATCTCCACCTGCAAACCGGCGCGCACACCCTCATTTGTCGCAGTCAAAGCGCGTTCGATCATCGCGAAGCGGGGCGCCGGCTGCAGTTCGAAATGAACCTGACAAAGGCTCACCTTTTCGATCCGGCTTCCACAAGTCGCCTCCGCTGAAGTCTCTTTCGCCGAGATATTTTCTTCCCAGGCAGAGATTTGCTTGCGAATGAATGCGCGCTCTGCGTATAAACACATTTCGCTTCAGTAGTTCCTCATGGAGGTCAATGTGAACCAACGCTTACTTGCCGAAATTGGCCGCACCCAGCGCCTGGAAATTCTCAATACTCTCAAGCGCACCCGCGGGCTCTCCGTCAATCAGCTCGTCGCGAAAATGAAGATGAGCTACATGGGCATCAAACAGCATTGCCTCACGCTCGAGCGCGACGGCTACCTCGACACCTGGCGGCGCCCGCAAAAAATGGGCCGTCCCGAAATGGTCTATCGTCTGACCCGCCGCAGCCACGGGCTATTCCAGGCCGACAGCAACGCCTTTACCCTCGATCTGCTGCAATCGATCGAGGAAATTTATGGGCTAAACGCTCCGGAGAAGCTGCTCTACAACCTGTTTGAACGAAAAACGAACGCGCTCAGGGGAAAAGTGAAGGGCGACACGGTCGAGGAGCGTGCGAAATCGCTCGCGGCCATTCGCGACGACGAAGGTCACATGTCGCAGTTCGTCAACGAACCGAACGAGGGCGGCCCGCAAATTCTCGAGTGTCATTCCCCGATCATGAATTTGATCGAGAAATACGAGATCATTGGCCGGCTCGAGCAGGAGATGTTTGAGAAAATTCTCGGCACGCCGGTGCGGCGAGAGGAGACCCGTACCTCAGGGCTCTACGAAGCCGCCTTTTATTTCGCGCTCTGAAATCCGCTTCTCATTTCGCGCGCTCATTTTGCAGAGACGGGCGTGTCACCCGCAAACAACCTTTGCCCTCCGGCAAAGCGCGTCTGCGCGGCGTCCTCTAAATCCGCAATCCCCTCAACGCCGCGGGTAATTTGCCCTTTCCCACTTCGCTGATTTCTGTTGATTGAACGATGCCCGCACAATTCCCGGCTGCCGTGATCGAGAATTTGCAACCACTCGTCGACGGCGGCCGCTATCCGATCAAGCGCGTCATTGGCGAAGACGTGGTCGTCGAGGCGGACATTTTCAAAGACGGACACGACATCGTCGCCGCTTCCTTGAAATGGCGCGTGCTAGGCCAGCCCGACTGGCACCAGACAGCCATGAAATTCGTCGATAACGATCGCTGGCGCGGCGTCTTTTCCGTTTACGAAAATGCGACCTGCGAATACACGGTCGAAGCCTGGACCGATGTCTTCGCCGGCTGGCAGCATGAATACGCGGCAAAATTCGAGGCTGGGCTCGCCGACCTGACGAGCGAAAAACTGGAAGGCGCGGGTCTGCTTGCCGCCGCGGCCAAACGCTCCCGTGGCGCTGATGCCAAACGGCTGCGTGAGTTCGCCAAGGGGATACGCACCGGTGACAATGCAGAAGTCAATCGCCTCGTCCATTCCGGCGAACTCGAAGTCCTGATGGCTACCTACGCGGCTCGAGAGGGCGCCACTCAGTACGCCCCGCCACCACGTGTGATCGTCGACCGCGTCGCGGCTCGCACCGCCGCCTGGTACGAATTCTTCCCCCGCTCCGCGGAGGGTCGGGCCGATCGTGGATCGACCTTTCGCGATTGCCTTGGGCGGGTCGATGACGCCAAAAAGATGGGCTTCGACGTCCTCTATTTCCCGCCGATCCATCCGATTGGCCTCACCAACCGCAAAGGCCGCAACAATTCCGTGACCTGCAAACCAGGCGAGCCGGGCGTCCCGTACGCGATCGGCAATCGTCATCTCGGCCTGCCAAACGGCGGCGGCCACAAGGACATTGAGCCGTCGTTAGGCACGCTGGAGGATTTTGCCTGGCTGGAGAAACAAATCCGGCGTCGCGGGATGGAGATCGCGCTCGACTTTGCGATCAACTGCTCGCCCGACCATCCCTATGTCGCGGAACACCCGGAGTGGTTTTACAAGCGCCCCGACGGCACGATCAAATACGCCGAAAATCCGCCGAAAAAATACGAGGACATTTACCCGCTCAATTTCCGCTGCGGCACCTGGCAGGAGCTGTGGGAGGAAATGAAGAGCATTATCCTCTTCTGGGCGGAACAGGGGGTGCGCATTTTCCGGGTCGATAATCCGCACACCAAACCGGTCGCTTTTTGGGAGTTTCTCATTAGCGGCGTGCGGGAGAAATTTCCTGACACGATCTTTCTCTCCGAGGCTTTCACCCGCCCGAAAATGATGAAAGCGCTGGCCAAGGCCGGCTTCAACCAGAGCTACACCTACTTCACCTGGCGGACGAGCAAATCGGAGCTGACCGAGTATTTCACCGAGCTCACCCAGACGGAGATGCGCGAATATTTTCGCGGCAATCTCTTCACCAACACGCCCGATATTTTGCCCTTCCACCTGCAAACCGGCGGGCCTCCGATGTTTCAGATTCGCTTCGTACTCGCAGCCACGCTGTCGAGCGTTTACGGCATTTACAGCGGCTTCGAGCTGTGCGAAAACGCCGCGCTCCCCGGCCGCGAAGAGTATCTCGATTCAGAGAAATACCAGTTCAAGGAGCGCGACTGGGACGGGCCGGGAAATATCAAGGCGCTGATCACCAATCTGAACCGGATCCGGCGCGAGAACCGCGCGCTCCATTTCTATGACAACCTTCGTTTCCACCCGGTCGACAACGAGGCGCTGCTGTTCTACAGCAAGATGACGCCGGCTCGCGACAGCGTGATTCTCATCATCGTGAACCTCGATCCGCTTTACACGCAGAGCGGATTTGTCGAGGCGCCAATCGAGCATTTTGGCGAAATCGGCAGCGACAGTTACGAAGTGCACGACCTGCTGACTGACACGCGCTACATCTGGCACGGGAGACGCAACTACGTCGCGCTTCATCCCGGCGTCCAACCGGCCCACATCTTTCGCGTCCGGCGCTGGAACGGCTGACGCTTTCGCCTAACAAGTGCGACAAGTATTCGCTCACTTACTTGGGCGCCCTGTTCATTCCGTCAAGAAAGGGCGGCGTGTCTCGAAATGGACCGGATCAAGGGGATTCAAGCTCGGCGGCTGGGCCGGATGCCAGGAGATTCTGTCAAGCAAGCGAATGAGCAGCGGGACCGGCGTTTGTCAGCGCCGTCCGCCCCCTTTTCGGTGGGGCGAGACTCTGTCGAGCCGGACGAAGACAAGGCAGCAGCAGCCCGCCCTCGCCAGCTCGACAGAGTCTCGCTCTACCAATCTCCCACCAATTTATCGTCTGCCGATGAACGGGCCCACGCCGCGCGCTGTCTCTCCTTCGGTGAAGTTGCATCGCCAGTGCCCACGCCTATGCTAAGCCCCAATTGAGCATGAAGCGTTTCCTTTCACTGCTCGTTGTCCTGGCGAGCGCCGGCTCCGCCTTCGCTCAGGCTCCGGCGCCAGATCAGCCCGTCCTCCCGCCCACGACAAATCTCCTTCAAGCAATGATCGCCGCCGGGCCCGTCATGCTGCTGCTTTTCCTCCTCTCCATTTTTTCGGTCATGATGATCGTCGTCTTCTTTTTCACCATTCGCCGCGGCGCGATCGTGAGCAGCGGCTACATGGCGACGGCCGACGCCCTCCTGCGCAAACGCGATTATCTCGGTTTGCTGGCGGTTTCAAATCGCCATGGCGAAGCGATCGCGCGCGTCGTGCAGAAGACGCTCGATTTCATGACGAAAAATCCGAACGCGGACTTCGCGCAGGTGCGTGAGATCGCGGAGACGGAAGGCACCCGAGTCGCGACCAATCTGCACAATCGCGTCACCTATCTGGCTGACATTGCGACGATCGGGCCGCTTGTCGGTTTGTTCGGCACAGTTATCGGCATCATCCGCTCGTTTGGCGCGCTTGGCTCCGAGCTCGGGCCGACGCGCTATATCCTGCTATCAAAGGGCATCAGCGAAGCGCTTATCAACACTTGTGGCGGCCTCGGGATCGGCATCACCGCGATGATCTTCTACGCCATCTTTCGCGGTCGCGCTCAGCGCCTCGTTTCCGATCTCGAAGCCGCCAGCACTCACATCGTGGCGCTCCTCTCGCTTCAGCAGGGTTCGGGGCGGCGGCGGGAACGCGCTCCGGTCTTGCTGGAAGATGAATTTTGAGCCGCGTTAAGTGTCGAAGCTTTTGCGTTTCTCCCGGGCGCTAATTGGTCAAATGAACTTCCGCAGTCGCACCGCTCCACAACACCCGGGCATCCAGCTCGCGCCTCTGGTCGACGTGCTCTTGCTGCTCCTGATCTTTTTTCTCCTGACTTGGAACGCGGCCCGGAACGAAAACGAGCTCGACATCAAAATCCCGAAGGCCAGTGCCGCGACGGAGAAAAACGCGCCAATCGGCGACGTGATCGTAAACGTCAAATCCGATGGCAGCATGGTGGTGAATCGGCGAACGCTCTCCGGGCCCGACCTCATGAGCTTGCTTAAAGGCCTGGTGCAGCTCAATCCCGATCAGGCGGTCGTGATCCGCGGCGATGAAGCCGGCGCCTACAAATACATCGTGAACGTGCTCAACACTTGCAGCGAAGCCGGGATCACGAACATCGCCTTCGCGACCGCGAAATGAATTCGCGGCAAGTGAGAGCCGCGCTCATCGTCGCGGCGGTTGGGTGGCTCTCGCAACCCGCCGCGCCCGCGCAAGTCGCTACGCCCATTCCGGTCCGGCGCGCCCTGCCTGTTGGGGAACCGCCGGTCGCACGCGCCATCCCGGTCGAAACGCCGTCACCCACCTCGGAGCCAACCGTCAGGCGGGCGCTCCCGGTCCCGGCCACAACCGAATTGCCGGTCCCGCCAACCGCGGCGACCCAGCCCTCGAGCAGCGACACGCCATCGGAGGGCGGAGAGTCGCCGGCGCAGCGTCAGCTCAATTACGCCAACGGACTTTTCGTCCGAAAACTCTACGATCTCGCGATCCCCGAGTACGAGAAGTTTCTCGGTCTCTACCCGGACTCGCCCGATCGACCGGCCGCGCTCTTTTACATGGGCGAATCGTATCGCGTGCTCAATCGCATCACCCCCGCACGCACCAGCTTTCAAAGTATTCTGCGCGATTTCCCCGACAATGAACTGGCCGGGCCCGCTTCCTACGCGCTCGCGGAAATTTTCTTCAACGACAAAGATTATTCGTCTGCGCTGCCCCTTTTTCATCGCGCCGCAGCCAGGGTGAAGTCATCCTCGCTCGCGCTCTCCGCCCGCTATTTTGAAGCGCGCTGCCTGGAAAATCTCGATCGCAAAGATGAGGCGCGTGATGTCTATCAGCAGGTTATCGCAGTCGAAAACCCCAATCCATTTCGCGACGATTCGCGCCTCGCAGTCGGCGCCATTTTTCTCGTTGCCGGCCGAAAAGCCGATGCGCTGAAACAGTTTGAAGCGCTCGCTTCCGAGGCGAGCAAGCCGTCGCTCAAAGCGGACGCCACGGTCCGGGCCGGATTGGTCGCGCTCGATCTCTCGCAAGACGACGAAGGCGAACCGGACAAGGCGATGACCGCGAAAGCAGCTGCCCTTTTGCAAAAAGGACGCAACATGCCGGAAGCCGGACGCTGGAGTGGAATCGCCACGGTCGGTTTGCTCCGACTCGAGTATCAGGCCGGCCAATACGCTCAGGCGGTCACCGATTACCAAAAGAGCAAGGACAAAGTCCCGGATGAAGTGCGACCTGAGATGATGTTGATCGCCGGGAATAGCCAGCGCCAGCTCGGCCATTACAAGGAAGCGCAGGAGATCTATCGCCAGATCGTGCAGAAGTATTCGGGCCGCGCGGAGGCGAAGGACGCGCAATACCAGCGGCTGATCGGCCTCTACAATGCGAATGATCCGGCGTTGCGCGACGAGATCGACGCCTTCATCAACGACAATCCAAACGGGGAACACACCGACCAGGCGAAGTTGATCAAGGCCGAGGCGCTCTACAAAGCGAGGGATTTCGCCGGTGCCGCGCCCGTTTACGCGGGACTGCGCGCTTCGACTCTCTCCACAAAACTGCGGGCGGAAGCGGCTTTCAAACTCGGTTGGTGTTACGTGGAGACGAAAGAGTCCGACAAGGCAATCGAGGCGTTCGGCTATTTCTTGCAGGCGTTCCCCGACAATCCGCAGGTCCCGTCCGCTCTCGCCCAGCGCGCTCTCGCCTACCAGGAAAGCAAACAATACGATCGCGCGCGGAGAGATCTCGATCAGTTGCTCGCCAACTACCCAGGCGTGCCCGAACGCGAAGCCGCTCTGCAACAAAAGGCTCTCATCCTCGGCCAGCTCGACGACAGCAAGGGCATGGCCTCGACGTTCCAGCAGTTGTTGAAGGAATTTCCGAAGAGCGCGGCGGCGGCGCAGGCCCATTACTATATCGGCAAGGCGGCGTTCGAGACGAAGGATTACAAGACCGCGATCGCGGAGATGAACCAGGCGCGTCAGTTAAACAAGGATCAATACGGCGGGCCGGCCGCGCTCCGCATCCTCTCGTCGTACTTTTATCTGAAGCAGCGCGACAACCTCGCGAAGGAGGTCGACAAGTTCTACGCTGCCACGCCTAAGGCACAGGTCCCGGCCGAGATTCTCGAGTGGCTCGGGATCGAATTTTACAATGCCAAAGACTATGCCGCCGCCGCTAGGTATCTCACCGCGCTGAGCAAGACCGGCAACGTCACGAGCGTGAAACCGGATTTCTGGTTTTATCTCGGCGACGCGCAAATGAAGATCAATCAGCCGGCGGAAGCGGAAGCTTCGCTCCAGAGGTTTTTGGAAACGACGGCCGACCCGGCCGCGAAAGCGAAAGCGCTCCTTGCCCTGGGCGAAGCGAAAATCGGTGCCCACAAACCTGACGATGCGCAAAAGATCGCGGAAGAGATCATGACGTTGCAGCCGGAAGGCCGGGTCAACGCGCAGGCGCGCCTGCTGGCAGGCGAGGTGGAGGTGGAACGCCAGCAGTTCGAAGAAGCGGGCAAAGCCTTCATGAGCGTCGCCCTGCTCTACGATGATCCCGAGATCACCCCGCAGGCGCTGGCCAAGGCGGCCAAGGCCTACCAAAAAGCCGGCAAACCCGTCGAAGCCGAGCGGGCCAGTGCGCAACTCCACCAAAAATATCCCGACTACGCTGGCGGTTGATTCCGGCGTGCGACCTCGTGGGAGGGACGACCTCTGTGTCGTCCGTCTTTGGAAACTGGGACGGAGCCCCTCCCTCTGGTGGGGCGAGACTCCGTCGAGCCGGACGAGGCACGCCACGGACGCATTAATCTTCTAATGCCATGCAGCTCGCTACGGACGCGGCAAATGAAGAAGCGTTTCGAGCGGCAAAGGCGCGAGAAACTTCTGCGCGTCGTCGACCTGCAGAACCGGGCGCGCCAGACAGGCCGCGAGAAAGCTGAGATCGGGCGTCGCCGCCAGGCCCGCCTGCGCCTTGAGCTGCAATTGCGCCAGTTGCCTAACGACGCGCTCGACATTTTTCCGGCAATCTTTCCGCGAGGTAAAATGCACCGTGCAAACTCCCGGCGCGGTCGCCTCGATCTCCGGCGCAAGGGTCGCGGCGTGATGGAGCAAAATTTCACCGGCGATTTTCTCCTGAGCGCGCGCGCGCGGTTTAATGATCAGACTCAAACACCGCGCCAGCCCCTGGCTCGCGGTCATTCCCACATTCACTCCGGCTGCAGCGGCGCTGGGCGTGAGCTGGAGGATGGTCGCTTTCGCTTCTTCGTCATCGAGCAACGCAACCGGCTTGGCGCGCAGCGCCGGCTCGTGCCGCAGCGCCGCCTGCAATTCGAAATCGAGCAGATAAAGAGCGGCGAACATGATGGTTAAAGACGAAATCCGAATGACGAAGCCCGAAGCAATGACAAATGAAGAAGGACGAGCCAGGCACATTTTCGTCATTCGAGCTTCGGATTTCGTCATTCGGGTTTCGTCATTTTCCTTTCTACCCCGCCTGCGCGATCTCCCCCTCCCTCCTCCACTTGTTAGGCTGGACCCGCTGCACCCGAATCTTTAACCGCGCCTGTAAATCGTCGGGCGCCCAGTCGAGCTGCGGCAAGGTCCAGCGATTCTCCAAAGCAAGTTTCCATTGCGCGCTGCTGACCATGCTCCGCGGAGTCAAAACCAGAAACGCTGTCGGCCCCGGCTCGACCAAACGTTGCAGGCGATACCAGTTGCTTGTCGGAATCCGGCCCAATTCCGCCAGCGGGTTAAGAACGAAATCGAGAATCACGAGCGGAAAATTCCCGTCACGCAAAAGCAGGTCGGCCGCCTGCATCGCCTCGCTCGCTTTCCGGCAACGCACCCAAAGCAGATGGCGCAGCGCGGCGCCGCCGATGGATTGCGGATCGAACGAATCGCGTCCGTCGATCAGGGCGATGAAATAGCGCTCGCGACAGGCGCGTTGCAGAAGCGCGGCAATGATCGACGCGCTGCCGGCATTCGGAGGCACGCTGGTTAATTCCGTCATTGCCCCTTTCGTCAGGCCGCCGCCCAGCGTTTCGTCGAAAGCGGGAAAGCCGGTGATGAATCGGCCGGGCGGCGGCAAAGGCTCCTGCGGAAAGCGTTCCGCCAAAAGCGTGCGCAGATCGATGATCCTGTTCGCCCCCATGCCGGAAAGATGGCACCGAAACAAATATGTTCAAAAACACATTAAACGCGCCTGTTGTCATCCCGAGCCGCGTCCGTAACGCAGCCCGCAGGGCGAGGCCGAGACTTTCAAACGGCGCCGGACCTCACAAGCCATCTCTGGTTATCGCTCCTGAAGCGAAGATCGCACCTAGTGCAGTGTATCAATTGAACCGCGACCGTCGGCTGCGGGCGCGAGCGTGGACGCGAGGAAGCGCGTCCCTCCGGAGGGACTCGCCGCGGCGAGTCCAGGCTGCTCTGCCATGACAGTCTCAATTTGACTGATACACTGCACGTAGTTCGCAAGGTCCCTCTCCGTCCTGCAGCGGATCGGAATGACAACGCAGGTGGGCGAACCTATTTAGGGAATTGCTTGCGCACCAGCGCGGTCATCACACCTTGAATCCGCAACTCGCGTGCCGGAATCAGATCTGGAAATTTCGGGTTTTCCGCTTTCAAATACGGCCGCCCGCGCGCAGTGACGTAGCGTTTCAGCGTCGTCTCGCCATCGATCAGCGCCGCGACGATGTCGCCATTTTTCGCCGTCTGCCGATCTTCCAGAATCACGATATCGCCATCGAGAATGTGTGCACCGATCATGGAATCGCCGCGCACCCGCAAGGCAAAGCTGCGCGCACTGCGCGAGGCGTTGAGCGAGTCGAGATCGAGCGCAACATGGCCTTCAATGTTTTGCTCGGCCAGCGTCGCCATACCGGCCGGGATCTCGCCGTAAATCGGGATATCCACCACCCGGCTATGCGGCGCAGAGGTGATCAAGGCGCGCGCCTTGCGCGCGTGGCGCTGGAGGAAACCCTTTCGCTCCAGCGTAGCGATGTACTGCATAACCGAGGTCTGACTCGCGAACCCGAAATGTTCCTGGATTTCGCGCGTGCTCGGGGTCAGGCCTTTGCTGCGTTGTTCCGCCTGGATGAATTGCAGGACGTTCTTTTGCCCAGGCGTGAGCATATGAACATGTTGGCGAAAACATGCGCCCACGCAACTGAGAATGTGGGAGGGGCCTTTGTGCCCCGAAAGGGGGTTAGGGAGCCACAGCGGATCGGGGCACAAAGGCTCCTCCCACGTTAGGCGCTCGCTGAAAATTGAAACTTCTTTTCCGAGGTCTGCTCGCGCAGCCGGGCGAGATAGGCGATGGAATCGTAGCGCTCCACCAGCCACTTCAATTTGTCAGGCGAACCGACCTTCCCGTGCGGCAGTTGCCCGAGCTCGGCTTCGTAGGTAGCGCGCAACTGCTCCTCCAGCCTGCTCAGCCGTTCTTCCAACTTCCCCCGTTCCGGCTGCAACAGCGCGCGAGAGAGCGTGCTCGCCGCCTCGTTATTCCGGAGCAGCCAGCGCTCGATCTCGCGCAACAACGTTCCGGTATTCCAAAACAACTCTGCCACCGACGGTGGAACCGGTCGGCCCACCGTCAGGTCTGCCCCTTCCAGAGTGAGAAGATGGTGCAGGCGCAGCTTTGGCTCGCTCAGGACCCGAAACGCTTCGTTCAATTCCGCGTCCGCCGGTCGCGTGCGAGCGAGCGCGAAATATTTCTCTTTCAGCTTCTCCGGATCGAGCCAGGGCTGCCGCGCTTCACCGAGGAGCGCGAAGTAATCGGTCATGCCGAGAAACTCTCGCCGCAGGAACAGTGGGCAACCGCGTTCGGGTTCGTCACTTTGAACCCGCCCTTTTGCAGGTCTTCGCTGAAATCGAGGACCGAGCCGCTGACGAAAAGCGCGCTCTTCGGATCGACCACCACCCGCACATTGCAGGACTCGACCATGATGTCGCGGTTGGCCGGGCCATCGACCAAATCCATCTTGTATTGCAGCCCGGAGCACCCGCCGCCGATGACCGCGACGCGCAACGCGCCGTGGGCGCGCCCCTGCTTTTGCAGGAGCGAAGAGAGTTTGCGCGCGGCACTCTCGGTCACTTTGACAAGACGCTCGTTGCCGATTTTGAATTTGATCTCGCCGTTAGGCGAACTGGCTGTGGACACGGGGAGAACTTACGCGTTACCGGGCAGGTCGCCAGTTGGAGGGCAACGCTCCGTCGTTGCCGACACTCAAACCAGACACGGCAATGACGGAGCATTGCCCTCCAGCCCCACGAGATGATCGTGGGCGATTTCCTCGACCTCGCCCAGCGTGCTGACGTGCTGGAACTTTTCGCGGAGCAGTTTGCTGCCCGGCAATCCCTTCGAATACGCCATCAGCCGTCCGCGCATCGAACGCATGGCGAGGTCTTCGATGCCGCATTCCTCTACCGCCAGCGTGCAATGCCGTTGAATCAGCGCCCATTTCTCCGTCGGCTCGGGCGCCGGCAGCAGCTCGCCGGTCGCAAGATAATGTTTCGTCCGGGAAAAAATCCACGGCGAACTCATCGCGGCGCGCCCGATCATGACTCCAGCGATGCCCGACTGCGCCCTTCGCTTTGCGACATCAGCGGCACTGAAGAGATCGCCGTTGCCGATCACCGGGATCGAGACCGCGGCAGCCACCTGCGCGATCACTGCCCAATCGGCCGCACCGGAATAGCCCTGCGCGCGAGTGCGCCCGTGCACGGCAAGGGCGGAAATGCCTAACGACTCGAGAAGTTGCGCCACGCTGACCGCGTTGACTGAGTTGTCGTCCCAGCCGGTGCGGATCTTGGCCGTCACCGGCAAGGGAGCGACCGCCCTGACGACCGCGTCCGCCACTCTGCCCAGCGTCGGGCAATCCCTGAGCAGTGCGGAGCCGCCGTTTTTCGCCACCACCTTGTTGACTGGGCAGCCGAAGTTGAGGTCGATGAAATCCGGCTGGACCCAGTCCACCACCTGCCGCGCCGCTGCCGCCATGTGTTCGGCATTGCCGCCGAAGAGCTGCACGCCGATCGGGCGCTCGATTTCGTCGAAGTCGAGGTAGCCGCGGGTGCGTGCGTTGCGCCGGAAGACGCCTTCCGAAGAGACGAACTCCGTCACCAGGACATCTGCTCCCCGCTCCTTGCAGAGCTGGCGGAAAATCTTGTCGGACACGCCAGCCATCGGCGCGAGGTAAAGCGGGAAACGCCCGTTGGAAAACCAGGAAAGCATTACGTCGTTAAATCGGGCCGATGAAAGGCCCGGCCGCGCGCGCTTCGCGAACTACCTTGCGGCACAAATCTCGGATCACGGATCATCGGCTTCCTCATTCGAGCTTCGTCATTAAGCCAACGACCTCGGCCTGGACGGCGTCCAGTTCATCCAGATGCAATTGCGGGTCGGGCACGATGAAGACGTCGCCGGTCTTGGCGTGCTCGTAAATCAGGACGCGGTCCCGGTCGCGATCCTCGGTTTGGATTTGCTTGAGAATTTTTTTTCGCTCCAGCATCGCGGCCAGCACGTAGCAGGCGTTGGCGTTGGCGCCATCCGCCGCTCCCACGAGACGGCGAAACAGTTCCTCGGCGTTCTCCTTTGGCAAGGGCTCGGGCGGCGCGGGTGGCGGCGGCTCGAAACGCGTCCGCCAAAAAGAGAACGGCTGTAAATTTTCGTTTCGTTGCTGCCAGGCCTTTTCACTCAAATCCTGGCGGCGAAAGCCATCGCCTTCGCGAAAGAGCAGGGTATAAAAATTCTCGCCCGAGGCAAAAGGCCGGCCGGTCACCGCGCACACATCGGAGCGGTGCTGAATCGACCATTCATCAGTCAGGGGATTCATCGCGCGCGCAAACTACGCCAGAGCACAGCGGGATTAAAGCTGGGCGCCTCGCGGTTCGTCGCGCGAAGACGCAGCAAATAGAGACCGATCACAAAATAGATCACGTTCGGTGTCCAGGCCGCGACGATCGGTGAAACGCGGTCGCCTTCCCCAAGCGCGAGAAAGAGGTGGATCAAAAAATTCATCGTGAAGACGAGCCCGATTGCCACCGCCACGCTTGCGAGAATGCCGCGGCGCGAGAAGCCGATCCCGAGCGGCGTCGCCATGATGGCCACGACCATGCAGGTCCACGGCAGGGCCCAACGATATTGCAACTGGGTGCGGAATGGCGCGAGCAAGGTCTGAGGAAAATCGGAGTTGTAACGCAGATATTCCCGCAGTTCGGAGATGCCGAGGAATTCCGGGCGCACGTTGGCGCTGCTCAGGCGGTAGGGCGTTTCGCTCCAGCCGGTGATCGTCAGGGACGGCAAGAGCTTTTCGTCCGTGATGTTGCCGGCGAGATCGTAGTTTACCACCTTCACATTCTCCATCCGCCAGCTTTTCGTGGCCGGCTCGTAGAACGCCTGCGTCACGATGTAGTTGCGGGTAATATTTCCCTGCGCATCCTGCTGCACCACCTGCACGCCGCTGAACTGATTAGAATTCCGCCGGAACCGTGTGATATACCAGGTGCGATCGTCCGTCCGGTTGCGGAAGACCTGCGCGGTGATCACCACTTCGCGCACTCCACCGCGATTGACCTGGTCGAAAAAATTCTTCCGCGCCAACTCGGCGTGAGCGGCGAGGGAATAATTGAGCGCCTGGGTCACCCCCGTGGTGAGAAACCCGATGATGAGCAACGGGAAAACCAGCCGTGGCACGCTCACACCGGCGGTCAACATGGAAACGATTTCGTTCGCGCGCGACATCCGGCCGAGAGAAAAAAGCAGCGAGAGAAGCAACGAAACCGGCAACAGGATCACGAGCACCTGCGGTATCTGCGTCCAGTAAAACTGCACGACCATCCCTAATGCCGCGTGCTCGTCGAAGATCGTGGAACTGTTGTCGCTAATGTCGAAGATGAGCCAGATGGAGAGGAAGCCGATGATGCAGTAGATGTAGGGCTGCAGGAAATTGCGGACGATGTAGCGATCGAGCAGTCTCATTGGAGTTTCGGGTTTCGATTTTTGATTTGCGCTCTCCGCCAGACTCCGCGCAATTGCTTCCGTGGTCGCCTCCTTAAATCGAAATTGCCCATGATCGCGCTCAAAGATTCTCTCGGGAGCGATTTTGTCGAGCGAACGCAGACGATTTTTGCCGAAGAGGGCCTGCTCGCCAGGGCGCGCAACTTTGAGTATCGCCCGGAGCAACAGGCGATGGCGGCGGCCGTCGCGCAGGCGCTCGAAGAAGAGCGCCATCTCGTGGTAGAGGCGGGGACCGGCGTGGGCAAATCGCTTGCCTACCTCATTCCGGCGACCCTTTTCGCGGTCGAGAGAAAGAAGAAGGCGATCATCTCGACGCACACGATCAACCTCCAGGAACAACTGCTGCACAAGGACATCCCGATCGTGAAAAAGATTCTCCCGGTCGAGTTCGAGGCCGCGCTCATGAAAGGCCGGCAGAATTATCTTTGTCCGCGCCGCCTGCAGCGCGCGATGCAGAGCGCGAACGAACTTTTCAACACGACCGAGCAGGCCGATCTCGCCCGGCTCGCCGACTGGGCGCGCACAACGGTCGACGGCACCTTGAGCGATCTGCCGATTGAACCCGATCCAAAGGTCTGGACACAGGTTTGCAGCGAAGCGCACATCTGCACCGCCAAGTCCTGCGGACAGGATTCGCGTTGTTTCTTTCAGCAGGCGCGCCGGCGGCTCCTCGCGGCCGACGTGGTGGTCATCAATCACACGCTGCTCTTCATGCTCCTCGGTGGATTGGAAGAGCAGGAGGAACGCGACGAAGGCTATCTTTTCCCTAACGACTTCCTGATCTTCGACGAAGCGCACACTCTCGAGCAGGTGGCCTCGCGGCAGATCGGGATCGGCGTTTCGCAATTTGGACTGCGCTCCACCATCCAGCGGCTCTACAACGCGCGCTCCAAGAAGGGACTTTTCACTGTCACACGCGACGCTGCCGGGGTGACGCTGGCCGCGGCGCTGGTCGAGGAGGCGGATCGCTTTTTCGCCGCAGTGGATGAGCGGGCAGATTTTAAGAAAGGGCGCGAATACCGGGTGCGCCGGGCGGATTTCGTGGAGGACCAGATCACGGGGCGACTCACGGCGCTCCAGGTGCGGATCAGCGAGGTGGTGCGAAAAACGGAAGACGAACTTCTGAAATCCGAACTGCAGGAACTCGGGCGACGAATCGCCGACGCGCGCGAAGGCATCTCGATTTTCCTGCAACAAAGCGCGGAAAATCATGTCTACTGGATCGAGCGCACGGGAAAAGCGGCCCAGAATATCACGCTCAACGCCGCCCCGATCGATGTCGCGCCGGTCCTGCGTCGAATGCTTTTCCGGGAAGGCTGCACCAGCATCCTGACGAGTGCGACCCTCGCGGTTGGTCGCCCCGACCTCGCGTATTTTCGGCGGCGAATTGGAGCCAACGATTCGGAGCCGCTGCAGCTCGGGAGTCCGTTCGATTTCCAGAAACAGATGCAGCTCTTCGTCGTGCGCAAGATGCCGGACCCGCGCGACGAGACCTACGGCGCGGCGCTCGCCGAATGGGTGGCGCATTTCGTCGCCGACACGGACGGACGCGCTTTTGTCCTTTTCACGAGCTACCGCGCGATGCAGCAACTGGCCTCGGAGATGGAGGATTTTTTCCTCAGGCAAAAAATGAACTTGCTCGTCCAGGGCAAGGGCGCGCCGCGCAGCCAACTCCTCGAGCAGTTCAAAAACACGCCACGCAGCGTGCTTTTCGGGACGGACAGTTTTTGGATGGGCGTGGACGTGCCGGGCGCGGCGCTTTCGAACGTCATCATCACGCGGCTGCCTTTCGCCGTCCCGGATCATCCGCTGATCGAAGCCAAACTCGAGCTGATCCAGGCCCGCGGCGGCGATGCTTTCACCGAATTCTCGCTTCCGGAGGCGATCTTGAAATTCCGCCAAGGCGTCGGGCGCCTGATCCGGACGAAGAGCGATCACGGCATCGTGGTCATTCTCGACAACCGCGTCGTGACCAAGACATATGGCCGGGCTTTTCTTAAAGCCCTGCCGCAATGCCCGGTGAGGATTTTGTAACGGTGCCAAAGGTTGCGTTAGTTTCCCAACTGTGACGCGCTTCGTCTTCGCCTTCCTTATCGCCGCGACTGCATTCCTGGCCGGGATGGCGGTGGATCGTTACGCTCTCTCACCCTCACGGCCGCCGGTCGCATCCGGCGCGAAGGGCGCGAAATCGTCAAGCGACAAGCCGCTTATCGCCCAACTCGTGGCGCAGCTTCCGGCGGCGACTTCCGCTCCGGCCAAGCCCGGCCAGGCGTCTCCCTCTGCCAGCCCGGTTTCCGACGAGGAAATCATTGCGGCGTTGAAAAGCGCGATGGCGCATCCTTCCGATCGACACGGCTATCTCCAGGCGAGCAAATTAGTCGATGGGATCGACCCGAAGAAGATCCATCCCATCATCGCCGCCTTTCAAGATCTGCCTAACCAGCGCGAGAAATCGATGTATCTGGCGATGCTCATTTCGCGCTGGGCGGAAGTGGAACCGCAGGCCGCGCTCAACTACGCCCAAAGCAACGGCACCGCCTCCGATCGCAGAATGATCGTCGCCGCCGCTGTCCGCTCGTGGGCGGAGAAGGACGCGAACGCGGCCAACGCCTGGGTGCAACAACTTCCGCCCGGCCAGGAACGCGATCGTGCGATGCAGGCTGTCGTCTCTTCCCTGGCCGAGTCCGATCCGCAGGCTGCCCTCAACCTGCTACAAACAATGCCCAGCGGGGGGAGTAGCCGGCAAAGTCTCTACTGGCCGATTTTTTCCCGGTGGGCCAGCACCGATCCAGTCGCCGCAGGGCAGCGTGCCGCGCTTCTCCCGCCCGGATCGGGCCACGACGCCGCTCTTCAGGTCGTCGCGTCCACCTGGGCAAACGACAATCCGGAAGCGGCCTTCGCCTGGGCCAGCACTTTGCCGACCGGTCAGGCGCACGACAACGCGCTACAAACCATTTTTTCTGCCTGGGCAAACAAGGATCCACAGCGGGCCGCCAGCATGGTCGCGGCATTGCCGCTCGGGCCGATACGCGATCGCGCGGCTGGCAACATCGCGCGCCAATGGGGCCAGAACGACCCGGTCGCGGCTCTTGCCTGGGCGCAAGAGCTGCCGGGCGGCGAAGGCAAGAATCGCGCGCTGCAGAGCGTTCTCTCGAGCTGGGCACAAATGGACCCCGCCGCGGCCGCCAATTACGTCGCCACGTTGCCGGGCGGCAAGGCGCAGGAAGACGCCGTCAAACTGGTTGCGCGGCAACTCGCGAACGCCGATCTCGAAACCGCCTTGAGCTGGGCGCAAAAACTCCCCGCGGGCGCAACGCGTCAGGACGCGCTCGGTCCCATCATCTCGCAATGGAGCCAAACCGATCCGGCCGCCGCGGCAGAATTTGCCCTAACGAATAGCGGCGGTGATACACGCCGCAGTCTGCTCGCCAATATTTCGCGGCAATGGGCACAGAACGATCCGCAGGCCGCGCTCAACTGGGCGCAGAATTTGACCGACCCGGACGAGCGTACCACGGTCCTGCCCAGCATCATTTCGTCCGTGGCAGAAAACGATCCGGCCAAAGCCGCGCAAATGACGTCGCGACTCTCCGGCGATGCGCAGAACGCCGCAGCAAATTCCGTCATCTCGCAATGGGCCTCGAGCGATCCGCAAGCCGCCGCCGCCTGGGCGGAGACGTTCCCCGACGGAACCATGCGCGCACAAATGTTCGGGAACCTGATCAACTCGTGGGGAAGAAGTGATCCGACCGCAGCCGCGAGCTGGCTTGAGGGTTTATCCGACGGACCTTCGCGGGACCGGGCGGTGAGCGCCTTTACGAGGGACATCACGTCGTCCGACCCCCAGGCCGCCGCGCAATGGGCAGCGACGATCGGCGATGACAACCTGCGTAATAGCCAGATGGAATCGGTCGCGCGCGACTGGCTGAAAAGCGATCCGCGCAACGCCTCCACTTGGATCGCGAATTCATCGTTGCCAGACGATGCAAAGGCGCGGTTGCTCACGCCAAACGGGTAAGGTCGCCAAAGGGTTTGGGGCCTTGCGTCGGATCTTCGTGCGCTCCCTTCACCGGGGCCTCTCGAAGGACCCTTTGGTGGGGCGAGACTTCGTCGAGCCTGAGGGAAAATGATGCTCCCGAAACGACACGCGCTCCCTGGCTCGACAGAGTCTCGCCCTACCGATAATATGTTCCATTGAACATGTTTTACTTCGGCTTTAACTTTGCCTGATGCGGAGGGAAGCGCCGGAGAAAAAATCCACCAATCTCAAACCAGGCTCGACCGCCGCCGCGCTGCGACGGTCGACGGAAATTTCCCGCATCATTGCCATCCTCCACAAATGGGGCGTCCATACCTTGGGGGAACTCGCGGCCCTCCACCAGGATGATCTTGCCGCCCGGCTCGGACCGGAAGCGGCCCGCCTCCGAGAACAGGCAAGTGGCAAATCAACCCGTCTGTTGCGACTCGTTAGGCCACGAGAAATCTTTGCGGAAGAAATCGAGTTCGAGCACGAAATCGAAACGGCCGAGCCGCTCCTCTTCGTCCTGCAACGATTTCTCGAACAACTCACCCGGCGACTTGACACGATTTACCTCGTCGCCCAGGAGTTGGTCCTTCGCCTCACTTTTGCCGATCCCCCAAAGGACGGATTCGCTGCGGCGAATAAAACGAGCTACCAACATCGCTTTCAAATTCCTGATCCGACCAACTCGGTCGAGCTGTTGTTTCGTCTCCTCCAGACCCATCTGGAAAATTTCCGCACCGACCATCCAATTGTGGCCGTGGCACTGGAAGCGCAGCCGGCTCGGCCGGGGCGGCAACAGTTCAATTTTTTCGAGACCCCGCTGCGCGACCCCGGCCGGCTGCAGGAAACGCTCACCCGGCTCACAGGATTGTTAGGCAAAGAACGGGTCGGAAGGCCGGTGCGGGAGGATTCACACCGCGCGGATGCTTTCCATCTGGAGCCGTTCGTTTGGAATCTGACGGAAACGCCGAGCGAATTGCCTGACGAAAACAAGCCGATGATCGGGCCAGCGCTGCGCCGGCTGCGGCGCGATCGTTCTTCTTCACCCGGGGCCGCGGTCCTCGCCCGGCAGGGACCTTATCTCGCCTCGGGAGATTGGTGGGATGAAGAAAAATGGCAGCGGGCAGAGTGGGATTTACAACTGGCCGACAGTGTCGTCTGTCGCTGCCAGAAGCGCGGGGGTGGCTGGACTCTGGAGGGGATTTATGACTAGGGGACGTGCAGGGTCAAAACGTTGAAGCGTGCTCCAATTCCATCCGTTTTCACGCTTCAACGTTTCATCGCTTTATCGCAAGCATGTCCTACATCGAATTACACACTGCCAGCGCTTTCAGCTTTCTCCGCGGCGCCTCTTTCCCCGAGCAACTGGCCGAGCGTGCAGCCGAGCTGGGATTGCCCGCGGTCGCTTTGCTCGATCGCAACGGCGTCTATGGCGCGCAACGTTTTTCCGTCGCCTGCCGCGAACACGGGGTACGGCCCATCATCGGCGCCGACCTCATAATGGAAGACGGCAGCCTTCTGTCGGTCTTGGTCGAGACTCGCACCGGCTATAAAAATCTGTGCGAGCTGCTTACCCAGGCGCATCTGCGGAGCGAAAAAGGAAGCTGCGCGGTGCGCTGGGAAGAACTGCCGGCGTTTGCCAAGGGATTGATTCCCCTGCTGGGGAGCGCACTGCCTGCCCGCCTGTGTGCGGGCGGGCAGTGCGCTCTTCGGAATCTCGCGGAGCGCGCGCAATGGTTGCTCGACACATTTGGGCGCAATCGCGTTTATGTTGAGCTGCAGCGCCATCTGGTGCGCGGCGAGGAACGCATCAACCGCCAGTTGATCGACCTCGCGGATCATCATCGGCTCCCGTTACTGGCGACGAATGGCGTGCAGTACGCCAGACCGCTCGGGCGCGAAGTGCTCGACGTTTTCACCTGCATCCGCAAGCACACTCATCTCGATGCCGCTGGCACTCGCCTGTCGATTAATGCGGAGCGCCATTTGAAGAGCGCGGCGGAAATGAAAGCGCTCTTTAGCGATCGACCCGACGCGGTCGCCAACACCCTGCGCCTGGCGGAGCGCCTCCAGTTTTCCCTCGAAAATCTGGGCTACGATTTCCCCGATTACCCGGTGCCCGACGGCCACTCGATGGATTCGTTCCTGCGCACCATCACCCTCTTCGGCGCGCAACAGCGCTACGCCGCGATCAGCTCGGCGGTGAAAACGAAGCTCAATGAAGAACTCGCGCTGATCGAGAAGCTCGGCTTCTCCGGTTATTTTTTGATCGTCTGGGACATCGTCAATTTTTGCCGCGAAAACAACACCATGGTGCAGGGCCGCGGGAGCGCGGCGAACAGCGCGGTTTGTTTTTGTCTCGGGATCACGCCGGTCGATCCGGTAAGCAATCATCTCGTCTTCGAGCGTTTCCTCAATGAGAACCGCAAAGGCTGGCCCGACATCGATCTCGATCTCCCGAGCGGTGAGCGGCGGGAAAGTGTCATTCAGGAAATTTATCGGCGCTACGGCAAACACGGCGCGGCCATGACCGCGAACGTGATCACTTATCGCGGACGGAGCGCGGCACGCGAGATCGGCAAGGCGCTCAATTTTGCGCCGAACATTCTCGACCGTTTCTCGCACCTTTTCGCGCACGGCGATTTTCCGCACACCCTCGATCTCGAGGCGCAGATAGAGCAATCCGGTTTGCCCAGGGCACATCCGCGGATGCCGACATTCGTCAGGCTGTATCAGGCGATTTACGGATTGCCGCGCCATCTCGGGCAGCACTCGGGCGGGATGATCATCTGCCAGGACAAACTCAGCTCTTTCGTCCCGCTCGAAAACGCCTCGATGCCGGGCCGGGTCGTCGCGCAATGGGACAAGGACGATTGCGAAGATCTCGGGATCGTGAAGGTCGACTTGTTAGGCCTGGGCATGATGGCGGTGATGCAGGACACCTTCGAGCTTTGCCGGGAACGCGGGCGGCCACTCGATCTTGCCCACATCCCGAAGGATGACGCCGCCACCTACGAGATGATGCAAAAGGCCGACACGATCGGCGTCTTCCAAATCGAGAGCCGGGCCCAGATGGCGACGCTGCCGCGGCTGAAACCGGAATGTTTTTACGATGTCGTGATCGAGGTCGCGATTATTCGGCCGGGACCGATCCAGGGCGATATGGTGCATCCCTATCTGGCGCGGAGGGCGGGACGTGAACCGGTGACTTATTTTGACGAGCGGCTGAAACCAATCCTGGAGCGAACGTTAGGCGTGCCGCTTTTCCAAGAGCAGATGCTCAAGATCGCCATGATCATGGCCGACTTTTCCGGCGCGGAAGCGGAGGAGCTGCGGCGCGCGCTCAGTTTCCATCGCTCGGTCGAACGGATGGAAAAGGTGAGCGTGAAACTGCGGACTGGGCTCGAGAAGAATGGCGTCGCGCCCGAGGTGATGGTGAAGATCATCCAGGCGATCAGTTCGTTTGCGCTCTACGGATTTCCCGAGTCGCACGCAATCAGTTTCGCGATTCTCGCCTATGGCAGCGCCTATCTGAAAGTGCATCGCGCGGCGGAGTTTTACGCCAGTCTGCTTAACAATCAGCCAATGGGATTTTACAGCCCGGCCACGATTGTGAAGGACGCGCGGCGGCATGGGATCCGGATGCGGCCGGTCTGTGTCGCGGCGTCGGAATGGCGCTGCATGGTGGAGTCGGATGAGAGCGTGCGGCTGGGATTTTGCGTGGTAAATGGGTTGCGACAGGAGCATGCGGCGGAACTCGTCAGGCAACGCGGCGAGCGAGGTTTTGCGTCGCTGGAAGATTTCAAGCGGCGCAGTTGTGTGACGAAGGATGAACTGCGGACGCTGGCGGAATTGGGAGCGCTCAATTGTTTGGCAGAGCATCGGCGAGCGGCGCTTTGGCATGTGGAAGAGACGCTGCACGACGATTTGCTGGGGAGCGCGTGCGCCTCGCACGCTGTTACCGGCGCCCCGCCGGTAACTGGAGAGCAGGCGACGCGTCGTATGAAAATCGATTGCGCGTTCTCCGAAGCCTTTCGGCGAGGCGCCGAAAAGAGCGTGCGGGGCGCACGCGCTCCCCGGAAAGATTCGCCGCTCGCGACCATGACGCTGCCGGAACGCGTGCAGGCTGATTACGAGGGGATGAATCTCACGACCGGACCGCATCTGATGAAGCTGGTGCGGGAGCAGTTGCCGGACGTCTGGCGGGCGAGCGATCTGGCTCAGGCGCGACATGGTTCGACCGTGCAAATTGCGGGCAATGTGATTTGCCGGCAGCGGCCGGGGACGGCAAAGGGTTTTGTCTTCGTTAGTCTGGAAGATGAGACGGGCGTCGCAAACGCGATCGTGACTCCGGATTTGTTTGAGCGATTACGGCTGGTGATTACGGAAGAACCGTTTCTCGTCATTGAAGGCGAAGTGCAGAACACCGACAACGTCGTGCTCGTGAAAGCGCGGAGGATTCAGCCGCTCGCCCAGGCCCAGGTGGGCGGGAGCGCCTCGCACGACTTTCGTTAGGCAGAGCGAGACTTGCGCCATCCCTAAACTGTCATCCCGAGCCGGCGCAGCGCGGCGAGGGACCTCACAAGCGGCCAAAAAGCTCGACTGACAGATCGGCCTATCGCGGATTGAGCGTTTCCACCAGCGCATTCTTTTTACTGCGACGCCAGCCTTTGATTTCCTTCTCGCGCGCACTGGCGTCGTCGATGCGGTTGTAAGTTTCGTGATACACGAGACGGTTAACCCGGTACTTTTTCATGAAGCCCTTGCACTCGCCGTTTTGCTGTTCCCAAACGCGGCGGTCGAGATCATTGGTCACGCCGGTCTAGAGAACGACCCGGCTGACGTTCGTCATCATGTAGACATAGTAGGCTTTCACGACGATTGGGAGGTCCCTCGCCGTCCTTCGGCGGCTCGGGATGACAAGGTTTTTTCAATGACAACCGCAACCCGGACCGCAGGACCTGCCCACGGAACCGACCGATGGTCCGGTAGATCCACCGGGCACGTGCACGCCGTAGCCGCCGGAGATGATGCGCTTGACCGGTTCACCCGTTTCCGGATCGGTGCGAAGCGGCTCGTCCTTCATGCTCTGCCTGACTTCGAAGCGCCGCGCCGGCTTGGAGGGATCGGTGGTTTCGTAAACGTAGGTTGGCATAACGAGTAGTGTAGCTTAACCGGACGCATGCCGCCCTGCTGGTTCTTTCGGTTGGGCCGCGATCTCGACGGACTGTCCGTCCGATTGCATCCATTCGGTGTGGAAAACGCCTGGCTTGTCCACCCGCTCGTAGGTGTGGGCGCCAAAGAAATCGCGCTGCGCCTGGAGCAGATTGGAGGGAAGCCGTGCCTGGCGGTAGCTGTCGAAATAGCCTAACGAGGCGCTAAAGGCGGGCACCGCCACGCCCTGTTGCACGGCGGCCGCGACCGCGATCCGCCAGTTGTGCTGCGTCTTTTGGATGATGTCGGTGAAGTAGGAATCAAGGAGCAGATTGTGCAAGGCCGGATCGCGCTCATAGGCTTCGCGAATGCGGTTGAGAAACTTTGCGCGAATAATGCAGCCGCCGCGCCAGATGGTGGCGATATCACCAAAGTTCAGGCTCCAATCGAATTCCCTGCTGGCCGCGCCTAACAACTCCATCCCCTGGGCGTAGGAAACAATTTTGGAAGCGTAGAGCGCGTCACGCACCGCCGTGATCAAACCGTCACGATTCCCGCTGAATTTTTCGACCTTCGGTTGCGGCAGGATCTTCGACGCCGCGACGCGGTCCGCTTTGTGCGAAGAAATGACGCGCGCTTCGACCGCGGCGTTGATCGTCGAGATGACAATCGACTGACGAATGGCTGATTGCAGCGTCCAGATGCCGGTGCCTTTCTGGCCCGCCTTATCGAGAATGACGTCGACCATCGGTTTGCCGGTCTCGGGATCTTTCTTGCGAAAAATCTGCGCCGTGATGTCGATCAGGTAGCTGTCGAGATCGCCACGGTTCCATTCCGAGAAGATGTCGGCCAGTTCGTTAGTCGTTAGGCCAAGGACGCCGTTGAGGATGGCGTAGGCTTCGCAGATCAACTGCATGTCGCCGTACTCAATCCCGTTGTGCACCATCTTGACGTAATGACCGGCACCGTTCGGACCCATGTAACGGCAGCAGGGCTCGCCATCGACCACGGCCGCGATCTTGCGATAGATCGGCGCGATGATATCCCACGAAGCGCGCGAGCCTCCGGGCATGAGCGAAGGACCCTTGAGCGCGCCTTCTTCTCCGCCGGAAACGCCGCAACCGACGAAATGAATCCCCTGACCTTCGAGTTCCTGACAGCGTCGCTGAGTATCGGTAAAAAGCGAGTTGCCCCCGTCGATGATCACGTCGCCTTTTTCCAGCAACGCCACGAGCTGGCTGATAACAGAATCGACCGGCGCTCCAGCCTTGACCATGATCATGGCCTTGCGCGGCCGTTGCAGCGCGTCGACGAATTCCTCCATCGTCGTGGTCGGCCGGATGTTTTTTCCCTTGCCCCGGCCGGCGGCGAATTTCTCCGTCACCGCGGCGGTGCGATTGTAGACGGCGACGGTGAAGCCTTTCGACTCCATGTTAAGGACAAGGTTTTCGCCCATGACCGCGAGGCCGATGAGGCCAATATCGCATTGATTCGTTTTCATTTTGGGTATCTCCTGAACGCGTCACCGTTCCCACGCGTCGGGTCGAGCGGGGCGCGCAGAAGCAAGATGGCAACTTGGCACTCGGAAATCCTTATCTCAACCGCTTCGCTCCAGGCACCCGCAAAATGCTGGCACGATGGGACGGGTGCGACGGTGGATTTCTGGGGCGTGGTACGGGCGCGCGAGGACGGGCGCGAGATTGCCGGGATTGAGTACGAAGCGCACCACGCGATGGCGCAACACCAGATGGAAACGATCGCGACCAGCGCACACCAGGAGTTTGGTCTGCTCGAGGTCTTGCTCCATCATCGGATCGGATTTGTGGCGGCGGGCGAAGCGTCGCTCTTCCTCCGCGTGGCGAGCGCGCATCGCGATGCCGCTTACCGGGGCAGCGCCTGGATCGTTACCGAGTTGAAGAAAAAGGTGCCGATCTGGAAGCTTCCGATTTTCGTCAGACAAAGCGAAGCACCCGCGGTTCTTGAATGAACTGGGCCAATCGTCTCACCCTCGGCCGGCTCGTTCTCACGGTCCTGTTTGTCTTCTCGCTCAGCTCGGTCTGGGCTTATGGGAGGACGACTGCACTTGTTCTCTTCATCCTCGCCGGGATTAGCGATTACTTCGATGGCGAGATCGCCCGGCGCTACCAGGTCGTGACCAAGTTCGGCAAATTGATGGATCCGCTGGTCGACAAGGTGATGATGGCAGCAGCGTTCATCTGTCTCGTTCCGCTCGGCGCGGTCCCAGCCTGGGTGGCGACGATCGTGGTGGCGCGCGATTTTCTCATTACGGGGCTGCGCCTTCTGGCTTCCTCGGATGGAGTGGTGCTGCCGGCAGAGCGAATGGGGAAACACAAGACTTCGTGGCAGATCGCGACGGTGATCTTTTTCCTTTTACTTCTCTCGATCCGCGAGGTCCGGCCAGCGGTGTGGAGGAGCGCGTGGTGGCAGAACGCGTGGCTCTATGGCGGCGACACTCTGCTCTGGATCACCATTGGCCTGACGATCTACTCGGGCCTGGGTTATCTTTGGCGGCATCGCGGTTTGATCAGGAATCCGACGTGTTCCGGCGAGTTGTAGACGCCCTCCTTCAGCCGACGTGGATGCCGATCGGGCAGCGAAGCTAAAGTAATTAGCGGAACGCCAAAGGAATTTCGTTCCCGCCTACTTCGCAGCGGGTGATGGAGTCGCCGCGAGGGTTGGTGCGGGCGAAGGCGGCGGTGGACACGGTCCGATGAATGAGCCCGGGTGCGTATGCAGAAAATCATCGACCTGGCTCTCTCGCACCGCGCGCGGCGTGCCGTTTTCGCAGACGAGCCGAAGCGCCTCAAGCGGATCGAATCCTTCGTCCGCGCCGGCGCTGGTCCCAATCAGCGGGGCCTGCCCGGTCGGGCTCGCCGCATTCGGTTCGTCGCCATCGAGGTCATTCTTGGCCAGCCGGCGGGTTGTGCTTTGAATTGTTTCAACACAATTTGGCGCCCCCGCGATGGCGGCTTTGCCGATCGTCGCGACCGAGGTGGCATCCGCAGAAACCGCCGCGGCTACGATCGACCCGACAACTTCACAATTGATCTTCCCGCTGCAACGCAGGACGGTCGCGACGATGTCGCTGGCAAGCTCGGGCCGCGCCGTCAGCGCCGCCGAGGTAATCGCCGGGGCCGCGCTGCGACTTTTTCGCACCGCGCCACAGACCGCGGATAGAAGCTCCGCCTTGTCCGCACTTTTGATCGTCGCCTTGCCCGACAAACCGCTCTCGATCATCTCGGCCGGCGAAAGTTCGCGCGCAAGCGCACCCGGAGAAGGCCCCAGCCAAAAAGCGGCAGCGAGCATGGCAACGCCTGCAAAGAGGAAAAGAAACCGCACCGTCTTGGCCACCCATCGCCGGTGTGAAAGAGATCTGCCTGGCAAGCCACCCATGACTTATTTTCACCCCGTGAAGAAAAGCGGGCAACGGGAATCGAACCCGCATGGCCAGCTTGGAAGGCTGGAACTTTACCATTAAGCTATGCCCGCGCGCATTTAAGTTTGCGCGGCGGCTTTGAGTTGCCAAGTTTTTTCCAGACCATCATGCGATACCGCCGAGCTTGCCAAGTGCGCAGCGCCCGGTTAGCAACTGCCCTATGAAATCATTGCGTCTCTTCGCGATCGCTTTTCTCGCGATCCTTGCCACTGCCCGGGCCGACCTCACCATCGTTCAAAAAGTCGAGGGAACCGACGGCCTGCACGAGATTACGATGAAAGTAAAAGGCGACAAAGCGCGAGTCGAAGTCAGCCCGCAGGTCACCACCATCCTCGACGCCAAGACCGGCGAGCTGACGAATCTGCTGCACGACAAGAAACTCGTCATGCGCATTTCCGGCGACAATGCCATAGCCATGGCGGACATGGCCAAATCATTCGTGAAAAAGGAAGCCCCTGGGCAGACCACGCCCAAGCCGACCGGCAAGAAAGAAACCATCAACGGCTATGAGACCTCGGAATACGTGACTGACTCGCCCAAATTCCATGCTTCCTATTGGGTCGCGACTTCCTATCCCGACTACAAAAACATCATGGAGCAAATGGCCATTCTGCAAAAAGGCGCCTTCGCTGCCATCAGCAAGGACATGCCAGACTACCACGCACTTCCCGGTCTGCCGTTACGCACCGAGGTAAAATACTCCGACCAGCCCGAGATCACGAGCACGATCGAATCCGTTAGCCTCACTCCCCTGCCCGACTCCGATTTCACCGTGCCAGCTGATTACTCCGAAGTGAAGATGCCCGACTTTCACAGAAAACAGGAGCCGGCCAACAGCCCGACCACACCCGACAATCCATGATCTCCGGCCTTCGGCCGCGCTTCATCCTCGCCTCGGCGTCGCCGCGCCGGCGCCAACTGCTGGCCGACGCCGGTTTCGAGTTCGACGTCGTCGCGCCGGAGGTGGATGAAGTCTCTTCCGCCAAACTCACTCTGCGCGAAGCGACAAGCTGGAATGCGCTCCGCAAAGGACTTGCTGTCGCGCGCGCCCATCCCGACGCCGTCGTCCTGGCCGCAGACACGCTCGTCGCGCTCGGACACGAGGTGCTCGGCAAACCCGCCGATCGCGCCGAGGCTGTGCGCATCCTGCGCCTGCTCAGTGGCCGGACTCACGAGGTGGCCTCTGGGATCTTCATCGCCCACCTGCGCCGCGGGAAGTCTGAGACGTTCTGCGTCACCTCGCGGGTGATTTTTCAAAGGCTGAGCGATCGGATGATCGAGGATTATCTCACGCGCATCGATCCGCTCGACAAAGCCGGCGCCTACGCCGCGCAGGGCGAGGGCGGGACGATCATCGCGCGGATCGTTGGCTCACGGAGCAACGTCATCGGACTTCCGGTGGAGAAGACCCGCAGCGCACTCGCCCGCTTTGGCATTTCGCCGCACCCGACATCCAGGGCCTGACGCCTAACGAATTTCCAGGATTTCGCGTTCTTTCGGCGGTGACGCGCTCCGCCTTTCGCCACCCTCACGCCGCAGGACGCGATAGAGGTACCAGACGATGAAGCAATTGACGGCCAAAATAATAACCACGACCGCGCCCGGATGGAAGATGGCGTGCCGGATTTCGAACGGGATGAGCGCCGCCGTCGCCACCACCATCAGGAACTCGGCCCAGCGTTGCTGCAAATAAACGCCGACACCTTCAGTACAAAGCACAAGCGCCGAGAAGAGCGCGACCAATCCCGTCACCTGAAGCAGCCCACCCGTGACCACATCCTGCAGCCGGTTCAGGAGATAAAGCATCGCCTGGCTGTGCGCCACCATCAGCTCGCCATCCACCCAATCGGAGATGGCATCCAGCCAGCGCGTCCGGCTATGCAGAAAGAGCAGCGAAATCCCGATGCTGAGCAGGATCAAACCCTGCAGAATCTTAAAAACCGCGATCATCTTGAGATAACGAACGCGCCGCTGCGGCCGCAGCATATTGGGGATCGTCGCCTCGTCGCTCATCCCGTTACGTCTCGCAGAAGCAACCGCGATCTCAAGCGGCGAGACTCTGCCGGCAACAGATCTCAAGCTTGTTTCCACTCGGATCTTCAAAGAAGACCGCGTAATAGCCGGGCGAATATTCCCGCCACAGCGCCGGGCCCTCCAGATTCAGGCCACCCGCCTGCCTGACGACTTCCGCGAGGCGATCCACCTCCTCCCGGCTCTCCGCCCAAAAGGCGATCCGGTTGTCGTTAGGCTGATGTTCCGCCGTCTCGGTAAAGCCGAAAAACTCCACCGGACCCTCGCCCGGCGCCTGCCAGATGCACCATTCGTCGCCGCTCGAATCGATCGTAAAACCAAGCTCCGGCAGCAAGCGCGCATAGAAGCGCTTTGCCGCCGCCAGATCGCGCACCCGCAAATCAATGTGATCAAATCGTCGACTCTTCATCGTCGTTAGGCCGGCCTGAGCAACCAGCGCGCGATCGAGAGATAAAAGAGCAAAGTCAAAAGATCCGCCAACGCCAGCGTGAGCGGACCGGCGGCGATTTTTGGATCGAGCCGCAGAGCGTGCAGCAGTGCCGGAATGCTCAGACCGAGGAGACAGGCCATGACGAGCGAGGTAAGAATGCTCGCGCCGATCACCGTTGCGGGCCAGCCCGCGTCGAGCCAAAACCAGACAATCCCCGCCACGAGCAAACCGCAGGCTGTGCCTAGCAACAAGGCCGTCGCCACCTCGTGCCGAAACGTCCTCAGATACCAGCGCAATGTCGGCCGGGTCGAACGCAGCGCCTGAATTGTTACCGCCATCGATTGAATACTCACACTTTCCCCGAGCCCCAGCACAAGCGTGAGGAAAAACGCAATCACCAGGCTTTGCGCCAGGGTGAGCGCAAACGCGCTCGCCAGGAGCGCGCAGGCCGTCCCGCTGATGATCGTGGCCAGCAGCCACGGAAAACGGTAGCGAAACGCCCTGAACGGGCCCGCGTCGCGGACCTGCGCGACGTGAAATCCGATCGTCTCGAAGACATCTTCAAGCTGCTCGCGCTCCGCGATGTCGAAGACTTCCTCGGTGAAAACCCCGATATCGATCAAACCCAGAATACGGCGTTCTTCATCAAGCACCGGGAAGGCAAAGAACTTGTGCAGGACAAAAAATTCACACGCTTCGAGCAAAGTCGCGCTGCGCGGAATCGCGATCACGCGCCTGATCATTAGGTCGCCGATCCGTTGTCCGGGCATGGCCGTAAGCAGGCGCCGCGTCGGGAGCACGCCGACCAAGCGCCGTGCTTCATCGACGACATAAAAGTAAACGATCTTTTCCCCGATCCCCTCCCGTCGCACCGCCTCCAGCGCCTCCTGCGCGGTCATGGTTTCGCGCAGTTGCGCAAAATCCTGCCGGGTGAAATCGGTCACCGGTTGGTCGAGATGCTGCGGCGCGGCGTTCATCGTGCCTGATCATAAACGCGCCGGCCTGACGGCGCGAGGCGCGACCCGAGGCGGACCTCCAAAGGACGATGGACTGGGAACCAATAGCCAAAGCGCAGCCGCGTTCTTTGCTTGCTGCACCCGCGAGGCTTTGCAAAAACGGCGCACTGTGATGAACTCACCCTCCCCAGATTTCGGCCTGACGCCGTGCCACAACCCAAGCCCACTCGCTCCCAAACTTCCTTCGCCCCCTTCCCGCACCATGTTAGACGAACAATTGTTCGCCTTTAAAGGCGAACTTTCGTCTATATCTTGTCAGGCCCATGAAGATCGCGTGATGGGCTGTATGTCGAGCAAACAATGACTATCGAAGAATATATAAAAGCAAACATAAAAAACGAGGCATTACAATACCATCTTCTGCATCAGCGCGGTTACGCTCAGCGTTTCGATTGGGTCGGGCCTGACCGAGAACAGGCGAAGAAGATAAAAGAAACAGGAATTCTAGATGAATGGATTGCCGCGCGATTTCGTGAACAACATCCATTCACTGAAGGAGACTCTTCTTCTCCGCCCAAACCAGATTGCGAACTGATTGACAATAAAGGACGGAAGTTCGGAATCGAGATAACTGAGTTTGTTGACCGGCCAACAATCGAGCGAAATCAAAAGATCTCTTATCATTGGAAGGAATACACACCAGGCGAGCTTTGCTCGGCTGTCGAAAAGAGGCTCGTGATCAAAGATCGGAAGCTGCGAACGAATCTTGGCCAGAGTAGCAGGCAAGATTATGACGAGGTTATCGTAATCCTGCACACAGATGAGCCAGCGTTAAATCCGGACTTTTGCCGGGCTGCACTGGCAAATCACGAGTTTCCGGCGTTTGAGGTGATAACAGCCGCTGACATGCTATTTCCGTGTCCGAGAAAGGGACATATCAATGACAGAGATAGTGAATATTGTCGTATCGTCCCGGTAATTCCTTGCGCAACCTTCGCAAGGTATCAATCAGTGAAACCAGAAAGTGTGTAGTAAACAAGAATTAGGGACATTAGGGGTCAGGCGCCAAGATCTTGACAGCCACGGCGTTCAGACCTGGATTCTAGTGTCAAAAATTGCTGCCTGACCTCTAATTGTGCGACTCCGGGGGAAAATATGAAGGCAAACACACCGCCTCTTTCAACGCCGCGCTCGCTCGCTCCCCCAGCGACCGCAGCCGTGAGGTCCAGGTGTACCGCTTATTGAAGCTGCCAGTGACCATGGTCCAGCAAATGCGTTTGGTTTCTTGTTTGGGAGTGATTTCGAAGAAGTCGAGATTGGTTTCTCATCCGTGAACTTTGCGCCTCCCGTCCCACCACTCGATGTCTCTTCCCGGACGCACAACTCGATCATGAGCGACAGCCTGCCTTCCTTTCGTCAATCTCAATGACGCCTGAGATCTCATTAAGGCCGATGACACCGGATGATCTGGTGCTTGTGTCGCAGCTGGGAATTACTTCCAAGCAATCCTGGGGATACGACGCCGATCAGATGAGAGTGTTTGCTGATCAGCTTACTCTTTCTCGAGGCGCTTTCGCAGAGCTACTCGAGGCGGAGGTGGCCTGTCTCGAAGGGCAAATTCTCGGCTATTACACCCTTCGGCAGCACGAAGACGGAAAGACGGAATTGGAACATCTGTTCATCGCGCCGAAGTGGTTTCACCAAGACATCGGAAGCGCCCTTTTCAGAAGGGCTTTGCACCAGGCCGCCAGACGAGGAATTGCAAGGCTTACGATTGTCGCCGATCCGCACTCTGCCGGTTTCTATGAGAGATTTGGGGCGATAAAGGTTGGTGATCATCAGTCGAGGATCCCGGGACGGGTGATTCCGATATATGAGATCGAAACTGAGACGCAGAGCGGTTAACCAACCGAGAACAGTGGCGGTCAGGCAGCAATTCTGATTCGCCTGCGCACGCCCCGATTCTGCCAGAGAAAGCTTGCCAGCCCGCTCGCGCGCAGGCAGTCTGGCGCAACGATGCAGATTACCACCTCCTCTGGCGCTTCCGCGTCGCCCTTTCCGCCCGGGTTTAAGTTTCATCCCTTCCGTTTCATTCTCGGGCTGATCGGGTTCATCGGAATTCTGCTGACGCTGCTCTCGCTCCTTTTCGGGTTCGTTTCCATCCCAACGAACTCGGTCGGCGTAAAACTGCGTTTTGGCGCCTATCACAGCACGGAAGGCCCGGGCCTGGCCTACGCCATTCCCTACGTCGATGAGATCCGGATCGTGCCGACGCAGCGTTTGTTGAAACTGGAGTTCGGCTTCAGCACGCCGGGCGCAACGAACGGTTTTCAAGGCGATCAGCAACCGGAAGACACGGAGACGATGATCACCGGCGACCTGAACACCGCTCTCGTCCCGTGGGTCGTGCAATACCGGATTACCGATCCGAAGCAGTACCTTTTTGGCGCGCGCGAACCGGAGCAGACCCTGCGCGACCTCTCCGAAAGCGTGATGCGCGAGGTGATCGGCGACCGGACGGTCGATGAAGTCCTGACCATCGGGCGGCACGACATCGAAACAGCAGCGCTCGATCGGCTAGCGAAGTTGTCGTCGGAATACGGCCTTGGGTTGCAGATCCAGCAGGTGCAGCTCGCGACGGTGCGTCCGCCGCCGGCGGTGCAGGCGGCCTTTAACGAAGTGAACCAGGCGCAGCAGGAGAAGCAAACGGCGATTAACCAGGCGTGGGCCATCTACAACGACGCCGTGCCCAATGCCCGCGGCCAGGCGAAGGAACGCGAAAAACAGGCGGAGGCCTATGCCTTTCGCCGCGTCAACGGCGCGAAGGGCGACACGGAGAAATTTACTCTGCTCCTGAAGGAATACGCCAAAGCGCCGGAGATCACGCGGCAGCGACTTTACTTCGAAGCGATGCAATCGATTCTGCCGGCGCTCGATCGCAAGGTGATCGTCGACGACAGCATCAAGGGAGTGCTGCAAACATTGCCGCTGAACGGGCCGATACCAGCCGCGACCCCGGCGCCGCAACCGTGAGGAAAGAGATGATCAATAATCATCGAGTCACTACGCAGCGATGGAGCCATATCGGTGGGGCGAGACTTCGTCGAGCGGGGGAAGGCGGGTTGCTGTCGGTAGACGTTTCCCCTGGCTCGACGGAGTCTCGTCCCACCACTGACTCCATTCGAATTGCCTAACGAAACCTAACGAACCATGGCTGATATCTATCGTCCGCACTTTTCCACTCGCTTCGTCGGTTTCATGCAGAATCCGGTCCTCGCGATCATCGGAGTCATTGTCCTCTTCGTTGCACTGAAATGGGCTACGTTCCTTTTCACCGTGCATCAGTATGAGACTGCAATCGTAACCCGTTTTGGCAAAGCCATCCGGGTGGAGACAACGCCGGGCTTGAAATTCAAGGTGCCGATGATCGACGCCGTGCATCGCTTCGACAATCGCATCCTTGCCTGGGACGGACCGCCGACGGAAACGCCGACCAAGGACAAGCTTTACCTGATCGTCGATTGTTTCGCGCGCTGGCGGATAAGCGATCCGCTTCTCTATTACAATCGCTTGAACGACGAGCGCAGCGCTCTCTCGCGCCTCGACGATATCCTTGGCAGCGAAACCCGCACCGCCGTCGCCTCGAACGACCTGGTCGAGATTGTCCGGGTGACGAAAGGGCGTCAGCCGGTGCACGACGCAGAGCTGGAAAAGAGCGGTACCGTGCTCCCGAGCAATTTGCCCGATATCGAGCTCGGTCGGAGCGCGATCGAGGAACAGATCACCCAGCGCGCCCGCCAAAAAATCGAGGGCTTTGGGATTGAGCTGCTCGATGAGCGATTCAAGCGGAGCAAATACAACCCGGCCGTCGCCGAAAAAATCATCGAACGGATGTCGAGCGAACGGCACCAGATCGCGTCGAAGTTCCGCTCCGAAGGACGCGGCGAAGCAGCCAACATCAGCGGACAAAAGGAGAGTGACGTCGCCTCCATTCAGTCTGCCGCAACCCGCAACGCGCTCAAGACCGAGGGCGAAGCCGATGCCGAAGCGGCACGGATTTACGCCGCGGCCTATGCTTCGCCCGAGGCGCACGAGCTCTACTCCTTCCAGCGCCGGCTGGAAGTGGCGCGAGACGCTTTCGCGCATGACACCACCGCCGTCCTCTCGACCGGAAGCGACTTCGGCGGCGTGCTGAAATCGATCGGCGCCGCCGGAAAGCCACCGGCTCCCGCCGCGACTCCGGCGCGCTAGTTGCATGGCATCGTTGGGCGGACGACTCGTGGTGCAAGATGAAGAAGCATTTTGCTCTCTGCCTGCTCGTCGCAGGCCTCGGCTCCATCCTCGGCGGATGCGCGGCCGATCAACAGGCGACCGCCGATAATCCGAATGGGGTCGAGTCGAGCGGCGTGAAAAGTTATGGCGAAGCGAGCGTCTTTTACGGACACGGCGCCGGGCATTAGCGCGACTCGGTTACTGATTTCGCCTTCCTGATTCATTCGCGACTTCCTTCACACGCGGCTCGAACCGTTACGGCACGTCCAGGCGCGTGCTGCCAGTCCAATGCACTCGCCGCGGACGACATCCCTGTTTTTTCTACGATCGCCGATTCCAGAACAGTCGAAGGTTTGCCAGGAAGCACCCGTCAGGTGGACTTAAGCAGATTATGTCCGGTCATCTCAGCCGGCTTTGGCAAACCGAGCAGGAAAAGCAGGGTCGGCGCAATGTCGGCCAGGATCCCGCTCTCCAGCCGAAAGTTCTTCGCGTCCTCCGCGACATAAATCAGGTGCACGAGGTTGGTCGTGTGCGCGGTGTTGGGCGAACCATCCGGATTGCGCATCAACTCGCAATTGCCGTGGTCGGCCGTGACGAGGAGTTTGCCGCCTAACGACAAGACGGCGGGCACGAGTCGCGCGACGCAAGCGTCGATCGTTTCGACCGCCCTTATGCCCGCTTCGACGATCCCGGTATGTCCCACCATGTCGGGATTGGCGTAGTTCAGGATGATCAGATCGTATTGATCGAGCCGGCTCAGGACTTCGTCCGTCACTTGCACCGCGCTCATCTCTGGCTGCAAATCGTAGGTCGCGACCTTGGGCGATGGAATGATCCTGCGGTCCTCGCCCGGCACCGGTTTTTCCACCCCGCCGTTAAAGAAATAGGTGACGTGCGGATACTTTTCCGTCTCGGCGATGCGCAACTGCTTTTTGCCCGCCGCGCTCACCACATCGCCGAGAATGTTCCTGAGCGACTGCGGCGCGAAAACGATCGGGCAACCATAGGTGATGTCATACTCGGCGAGGGTGACGTAATGCACCCGCGGCCAGACTTCGCGCTCGAAGCCAGCGAAATCCTTGAAAAGAAAAGCCTGCGAGAGTTGCCGGGCGCGATCGGCTCGGAAGTTAAAGAAGATGACGGTGTCGCCGTCGTGGATGCGCTGTTCGTTGGGCTCGGAAAAGATCAACGCGGGCATAAACTCGTCCGTCTTCCCCTTGACGTAATGCCGGCTAACCGCGGCCGAAGGTGTGTCCCGGCAAACTTCCCCGCGGCCGAGAACAATCGCGTCCCAGGCGAGTTTCGTCCGGTCCCAGCGCCGGTCGCGATCCATCGCAAAATAGCGGCCAACGACGGTGATGATCCTCGCCCCGCTTTTCGCCAACTCCGCCGCGCAGGTCGCCAGATAACCCGCTCCGCCGGTCGGCGAGGTATCACGCCCGTCAGTGATGGTGTGCGCGAGAATTTGCTCCGCGCCCGCTTTTTTTGCCGCTGCCGCCAGAGCAAGCAGGTGCTCGTAATGGCTATGCACGCCGCCATCGGAAACCAGCCCGATAAAATGCAGCCGCCCGTTGCACACCTTCGCAAAGGCCTGCCGTAAAACTTCGTTCCGCTCCAGCTCGCCCTCCGCGATCGCCTTGTTAATCCGGGTCAGGTCCTGATAAACGATCCGGCCCGCGCCGAGGTTGAGATGGCCGACCTCGGAGTTTCCCATTTGCCCGGCCGGCAGGCCAACGTCCTCGCCGCTCGCGCTCAGGGTGGCGCAGGGATATTCGCGATAGAGCCGATCGTGAAAGGGGGTTTGCGCGAGGAGGGTGGCGTCGCCGTTCTTTTCCCGCGCCGCTTTTCCGCCCGGATTAATTCCCCATCCATCGCGAATGACCAAAACGATCGGCTTTGCCATAGAGCGCACTCTCCCGGCAGGCAGGCCCGCTCTCAAGCGGTTTCCCGCGCCTGCGAGATTGACAACGCGGCCCGCCGCTCGCTCTATCGACTAAATGAAATGGCGCAACCAGATCCTGGCGCTCCTTTGCCTGGCGATCTTCATCGGCTTTGGGGTGCTCTATTTTCGCCATTGGGTGGTGCAAAAACCGTTCGGGATCGTGCTCTTCGTCGGGGAAGGCCTGACACCCGACCGCATCGCTGCGACTCGCGCCTATGCGGGCGGGGCGAGTTCGCGGCTGGCGATCGAGTCGCTCCCTGCGATGGCGCTGCTGACGAATTACTCGCAGGATTTCGCCGTGCCCGACGAAGCCGCCGCTGCCACCACTCTTGCCACGGGCGTGAAGGTCAACAATCGCAGCCTCGGCATCGGGCCTAACGACAAACGCCTGCGTAGCATCATTGATCTCGCGCGCAACAAGGGCCGCGCCATCGGTGTGGTGACAAACGGCCGACTGACGGATCCGACGGTGGCGGCGTTCTATGCCACCGGGAAAGGCGACGTCGCGCAGCAACTGGTCGACGGGAAAAAAATCGATATCGCACTCGGCGGCGGCCGGGCAAATTTTTTACCGGAAGCCAAGGGCGGGCGCCGCACTGACAGCCGCGACCTGATGCTGGAGATGCGCCGCAACGGCTACGAGATCGTGCGCAGCAACGCCGAGCTCGAAGCCATCCCGCAGTGGCGCCGGCCGAAGTTGCTCGGTCTTTTCAGCGAAGGCGAGATGGCTTATGCGAACGAAATCGCCGCCGGCAGCGAACAACCGTCGCTGGCCGACATGACGCGGCGCGCCATCCAATTGCTGCAATGGAATACGAGCGGTTATCTGCTGATCGTTGATGCCGGCCTAATGGGTTCGGCCGCGCGCGAAAATCACGGCGAACGCACCCTGGCCGAAACGGTCCAGCTTGATCAGGCGATTGCGGTCGCAGGCAGCTACGCCGGTGAGAAATCAACCATTCTTGTCGCCGGGAATTTTGGAATCGGTGGGCTCTCGCTCAACGGATTCCCATTCCGGCGCGACAGCGGGGTCGCGCTGCTCGGCATCAATTCGTCCGGCGAACCCGCCCTCACCTGGGCGACGGGCCCTAATGGAATCGTCACCCGTAGCCTGCCGCCAGGGTCCGCCCCGGAAGATTCCGCTCCACCGGGCGAAGGTCCGGCTCCGTCCAGCGGACAAGAGCCCGCCGCCGTCTATGCGCCGTGGGCACGCAACACAGTCGATGACGTGCTTGCCGCCGGACGCGGACCTGGCACAGAGAAGCTCCACGGCTTCCTCGACAACACGGTCATCTTCAAAATCATTGCCGATCAGTTGTAGCCGTTCGCCGCGAAAAGCGCGGCGCGGCGAATCGCCAACAACCATTCAGGTTCCAATCGCCAACTGCCGATTGATGTGCAAACGATTCCGGGTGGCGGTCCGCATCGCGTTCCTCACCTTAGCTGTCTTTCTCCAGGCTCCTCTGTCTCTTCTTGGCAACGGCGGAGCCTTTTACACATCCGTCATCGAGCGCACTGGCAATCTTGTGCCAATGGAAAAACCGCTCATTACACTCGAGAAGGAGACTCTTAATGCCTACATCGATCGCAACGACGTCGGAGTTTGCGTAACTTATCTACTCGCGAACCACGGCGCCGCCGATTCCGTCACCTTCGGTTTCCCGGTAGATTTCGCGACGCCAGAGACGCTCAACACGCCGAACGGTTACGACTACGTCCTGGACAACAGTCTCAGTGCGTTCCGCGTGGAGGACGGAGGGCGCCCGGTTCCGATCGAGAAAACCTTCACCAAACCGGTCAGCGCCGCAGAACGGCCAGCTGGGCTCGACTCTAAGATACAAGTCGTCCGGCGCTGGTCTCTGATGACGCTCAAATTCGAAGCCGGGAAGAAAAAATACCTGACCGTCAGTTATAAAGTGCGCTGCATGGCACTCGACGAAGGTTTTGAGGGCGACACACTCTGGAAGTATGGCGTCCGCACTTTCCTCTACACTTTTCACCCGGCCGCGACTTGGGGTAACGGCCGGGTTGGCAGCCTTGATGTCGCCATTGACACAAAATGGCTGCGAGAAAACGATCTCCAGCCGGTCACTCGTCTGGCGCCATCAGGAAGTTCGAATGAGGCAGGCGAACTACGTTGGACCTTCCGCGATCAGGACTTGGCAAAACTGCCGGATCTCACATTCTCATACGACCCAAGCGACCTATACGCGAACGCCCAGATCAAACGCAATCTTCTCGACCCAACGCATCTCCGATCGCTGACGGTATCATCGACTCTGGCATCGGACGGGTCGTTCAATTATGCGAAGGAATCGATGCGAGACGGTGACCTTCGGACTGCGTGGGTCGAAGGAGCGAAAGGTCCCGGCATCGGCGAAACCATCACCTTGGAGCCGAAGAATGTCTATATCACCGAGATAGGAATCCTTAATGGCTTCGTGGCTAACGAGTCGCTTTATTATGCGAATGCACGCATCAAGAAGTTGCGCATAGAACTGGAATGCGGGGAAGGTGCGGAAGCGAACGAATGCCGGCAGCAGTTCGAAGTTAGCTTGCCCGATCGCGCCTACCAAGACTTCAATCCGCGCTTCCCCTTTTCATCAGTCGATTGGGTGGTCCAACATCCATCCGGCGACGGCTTCATCCAGAAAGTGAAATTGACGATTCTGGAAGTGTATCCCGGCCGAAAATATCAGGACACTGCGATCACAGAGCTCTATATTTGCGGGCGCTAGCTCGGCAATTCGTGCGTTACACGCCGAACCAACGACGTACACCTTCACGCCTCCCGAAGTGACGTATTACAGCGCCTATTCGTAGCGCAAGGCGTCAATCGGGTCGAGGCGAGCTGCTTCGCGCGCGGGATAAAAGCCAAAGAAAATCCCGACCGCCGCGCTGACGAAGAACGCGGCGACGATCGATGGAATCGAGATGAGCGTCGGCCAGTGCGCCACAACCGAAAGGACGCGCGAAGTGCCAAGCCCGAGCAGAATCCCGATCACTCCTCCGATCGCACTCAGGGTCACTGCCTCGATCAGGAATTGGGTGAGGATGTCGCGGCCATGCGCGCCGACTGCAAGCCGCACCCCGATCTCGCGCGTGCGCTCGGTCACGCTCACGAGCATGATGTTCATGATCCCGATACCGCCAACGACGAGCGAGACGCTGGCGATCGCGCCTAACAACAACGTCATGACCTTCGAAGTGGCCGTCGCTGTTTCCGCGATCTCCTGCTGATTGCGCACCGTAAAATCATCGTCGCTGCCGGGGCGAATGTTGTGCCGCTGGCGCAGGAGCGACGTAATCTGCTGTTGCGCCGGCTCGAGATCGCCCGGCGTGGCCACCTGCACTTCGATGCCGCGCAAGGTCGTGCCGCCGACGACCCGCTTCATCGCGCTGGTGTAGGGCATGATGACGATGTCGTCCTGGTCGGTGCCCTGTGGACTCAGCCCTTTGGGAGTCAGCACTCCGGTAACCAGAAAGGGCACGCCCTTGATCCGCAGAATCTGTCCGATCGGATTCTGCGCGCCAAAAATCTGCTTCGCCGTCGTCTGACCAATGACGCAAACCTTGTTCGCGCTCCGGACATCCTGTTCGCTGAAAATCGCGCCGTCGCTCAGCGGCCATTTCCGGATGTCGAAATATTCCGGCGATTCACCCCAAATGCGGGTAAACCAGTTTTGATTTCCGGCCGAGACCTGCCCGGTCGAGACGATTTCGTCGCTCACCGCGATCACGCCGGGCACTTCGCGGCGAATTGCGTCGGCATCTTCAATCTTCAATGTGCCGGCGCTGCCCCAACCGGTATGCACGCCGCTGGCCGTGACGCTGCCGGAGAAAATCAAAATCACGTTCTCGCCCAGGCTCGCGATCTGAGCTTCGACCTGCGCTTTCGCGCCGTTGCCGATGCTGACCATCGCAATGACCGCGCCGACTCCAATGATGATACCGAGCGCGGTCAGGACCGAGCGCATCTTGTTTCGGCGCAACGCGCGAAAGGCAATCTTAACGGTCGAGTTGATCTTCATAATCGCGCCTCGGTCTCGACCATCTCGGAGAGTTTCTTCGCTTCGACCTCCGCCGAGAGCCGCTGCTTTACGAGACGGTCGTACTGCACCAGACCGTCGCGCATCACGATGTTGCGCCGGGCGAAGGCGGCGATGTCCGGTTCATGTGTGACCATAATGATGGTGATGCCGCGCTCGTTCAGGTCCTGGAAAATGCCCATGATCTCGACGCTGGTCCGGCTGTCGAGGTTGCCGGTCGGCTCGTCGGCCAGAACCACTTCCGGGTCGTTGATGAGAGCACGGGCAATCGCCACGCGCTGTTGCTGGCCACCCGAAAGCTGACTTGGATGGTGGTCTTCGCGTCCGGCGAGGCCGACCGAGGCGAGAACCTTTTCGGCCCGGGCCTGCAACTCCGCACTCGTCAGGCGATGCTCGCCGTAGACAAGCGGCAGCTCGACATTTTCCAGTGCCGAGGTGCGGGCGAGAAGATTGAAACTTTGAAAAACGAAACCGAGTTTGCGATTGCGAATATCGGCTAACTGATCGCGACCGAGGTTTGAAACATCGAACCCGTCCAGAAGATAGCGCCCGTGCGACGGACGATCGAGGCAACCGAGGATGTTCATAAGGGTCGACTTCCCCGAGCCGCTCGAGCCCATGACCGCGACGAACTCCCCGCGTGCGATCTCGAGCGAAACGCCGCAGACGGCGTGCACATCCACCTCGCCGGTCCGATAGATTTTGTGGACCTCTTCCAGCCTAACGACCGCTTGATCCGCCATTCCGGTCGTCCCTAGAAATGGCGCCGCCCGCCGCCGAATGGATTGTTGCTTTCCGACGACTCCGCGGCTTTGCCCATCGCCGCGGTGACGACGTGATCGCCCTCTTTCAGCCCTGAGATGACCTCAGTGTAAATACCATCGCTGATTCCTGTTTTGATCTTGACCGGCTCCGGGGTTCTGGAGCCGGAAGGCAAAAGATAAACCGTCTTCTCGATCTGATGCGGTCCCGATTTTCCAGCCTGCGTCCGGTGCCAGGAAGGGCCGCCCGAGGAAGATGATGGCGCAGCCGTGGCTGGCTGGTAGCGCAGTGCCGCGTTGCTGACCTTCAGGACATTATCGCGATGGGCGACGATGATCGAGACGTTTGCGGTCATCCCGGGCTTGAGTTTCAGGTCGGCGTTGTTCACGCCGATGACGGTGTCGTAAGTCACGACGTTCTGCACCGTCGTGGGCGCGTTGCGGACCTGCACGACGTCGCCATGAAAGGTGCGATTCGGGAAAGCATCGACCGTGAAATCGACCTTCTGTCCCTGCTCGATCGCCCCGACGTCCGCCTCCGCGACGTTGGTGTCGATCTGCATCTTGGCGAGATCATTCGCGATCGTGAAAATGACCGGGGCCGACAGGCTGGCGGCTACAGTCTGGCCGACGTCGACGCTGCGCGAAATGACCGTCCCATCGATCGGCGAAGTGATCGTGCAATGATCGAGATCGGTCTTCGCCTTGTCGAGCGCGCCTTGTTTGATCATAACGTTAGCCTCAGCCTGGTGAAGGGTGGCGATCGCCTGGTCAAGATCGGATTGAGCGGAGCTTTGTTTCTTGACCAAATCCTGGGTACGCGCAGCGTTTATTTTGGCCAGCTCGAGCGCGGCTTGCGCACTGGCCATATCGCCCTGCGCCTGAGTGACCGCGGCCTTGAAAACCGCCGGGTCGATCTCAGCCACCACCTGACCGGCTTTCACGTTGGAGTTGTAGTCGACATACAACTTCGAAACGTTCCCGGAAATCTGACTCCCCACCTGCACATTCACAACGGGGTTGAGAGTGCCGGTGGCGGTAACCGCCTGAGTAATCGCGCCGCGGGAAACTTCCGCCGTGCGATAGACGACGTCGCCGGAGTTACTCCAGTGTCGATAGAGCCAGAACGCCACCAGAAGCAGCGCAAGACCGAGCAGGTACGGGTAGAAGCGTTTCATCGGCCTGGCGCCTTGATCGACTGACGCGCGCCGTCCGTCAACCAGGGTCGCTTTGGCCGCGCTTCCATTCGGAAGATTCTGCGGCCCAGGTCTGCGTGTTTGACTCGACATCCAAATAGATGACAACAAGGAGGGATGCGCCGTTACATCGAAATTTACTCGATCATGCTGCGCAACTCGCTTATCCGCGAGATGAGCTTCAAGGCGAACTTCATCCTTTGGATGATCGTGGAGGTGCTTTGGTTCTGCGGGCAGATCCTCTTTTTCAGCATCATCTTTGGCCAGGTCAACCGGATCGGTGACTGGACGAAATGGGAAGTGGTGCTGCTCGTCGGCACGCACCAGATCATCGCGCAGTTGTTCCAGGCATTCTTTTTTACCAACGTCGCCAACATCCCCGAGCTCGTGCGCACCGGGAAACTCGACTCGCTTCTCGTCCTGCCGCTCGACAGCCAGTTTGCGGTCTCAACCAAGCAATTCGGCCTCGATAGCGTGATCAACGCGCTCATTGGTGCGTTCGTGGTCATCTTCTCGCTCCGGCAATTACACGTCGTTCCGGGCCCATGGGCGATCGTGCTCTACCTCGTCGCGCTCGGGTTCGGCGTCGCGATCCACTACTCGATCATGCTCATGCTCGCCGCCGTCAGTTTTTGGATCGTTCGCGCGCAGGGGCTCGTCTACGGTTACTTCAACTTCCTCAACATCGCGCGCTATCCCGATGTCATTTTCCCGCAGGTGTTTCGCTGGGTTTTTGGCTGGGTTATTCCGGTCGTTATCGTGGCCAACATTCCGGCACGTTTGCTCATCAAGTCGTTAGGCCAACCCACCTGGCTGATGTTTCATCTCATCGTAGCCGGCACAATAGCGGCCCTGATCAGCCGCGCCTTCTGGCGCTGGGCGCTGCAGCATTATTCGAGCGCCAGTTCCTGAGCAAGATCGGCTCGCGGACGGGCGAAAGGCGACCTTCGAAATCGCGCCGAAACCGCTTGCGCTGGAAATTAATTGCCCTTAATTACCCTCCCTTCACTCCGGACGAGAGCGATACGCAGCTCCGACTAACTTCTCTATGGCTCGTTCAACCAAGAAATCATCTCCCAAAAAACCTGCGAAGAAAGCCGCCGCGAAGAAAACCGCGACACGGAAGGCACCTGTCGCCAGGAAGCGAAACGCCCCGGCCAAGAAAAAGGCGGTAAAAGCCGCCGCCCCGCGCAAGGCGGCCAAGTCGCGCAAGCTCGCTGTCAAATCGCGCAAGCCCGCGAAGACACAGAAGCCCTCAGTCAAATCACACAAACAAGGCGCTTCGGCGGTCCGATCGGCCAATAGCAAAGCCGGGAAGGCGAGCGGCAAGAACAATCAAACGTTCACGATTATCGGCAACCATGTAAAGCCCAGGGAGCGGCGGCTCGATCCGTTTACTCGGTCACAGAAGGAGAAGCTCTTGCAACTGCGCGACGCGATGGTCGATTCCATGGCTGGGGTTGCGCAAGACACTTTGCGCGCACGTGCCGAGGGCAGCGAAGCCTCCGCTTTCGGCATGCATCAGGCGGATGCCGGGAGCGACGCCTACGACCGCGATTTCGCGCTCAGCCTCTTGTCGCAGGAACAGGACGCCCTTTACGAGATCGACGAAGCCTTGAAGCGGATCGATCTCGGCACCTACGGCAAATGCGAGATGTCGGGCAAACCGATCGCACACGCGCGGCTGGAGGCGATTCCCTTTGCCCGTTACACGGTCGAATGCCAGTCGCAGCTCGAGCGACAGAGCAAAGCGTCGCGCGTGCGCCAGTCGGTCACCTCGCTCTTTGGCCTGACGGATGACGAAGCCCGCGAAGGCGAGGAAGAGGAGCCGGTCGCCGAGACCAAGGAATAACCAAAATGGCCCAGGAAATCATCACGCTGGAATGCACCGAAGCGAAAGCTGCCGGCGCACCCGCTTCGCGCTACATGACGACGCGAAACAAGAAAAGTCCGCGCACGCCAAACCGGCTGGAAAAGAAAAAGTATAATCCCTTCATGAAGCGGCACACGCTTCACCGGGAGACCAAGTAAGATGCAACCAAAAACCGCCAAACGCCGTTCCGCCTTTCGTCGCGCCAATCGCACCATGCCCCGCCGCCGCATCGACATCGCGGCCGAGGCGATCGATTACAAAAACCCCGATCTGTTGAAAAAATTCGTCACCGAAAGCGGAAAAATCCTCCCGCGCCGAGTCACCGGCATGCCGGCGCACATGCACCGGAAAATCACCCGCGAGATCAAGCGCAGCCGCTCGGTGCTCTTGATGAAGTAAGAGCAAAGGCTTCGCGACGCCTTTCCGCCAATCTGGCCGCAGGTAATTGCGCGTCTTCGGTCTTTTCTCTCACGCGGCCGGACCGAGTTCCCTCAGTCCGGCCGGTGAATGAAGGTTAAGGGACGATTCGATCGGTGATCGTGTCGTGATGCAGGGCGCAGTGATTGCGCAGCTCAAACCAGCCACCCTGGCCTTTGTTCGTCTGGGCCACACTAGTCTTCTCCCCTTCGGCGTATTTGTCCCAGCTGTCGTAATGGACAATTGCGAGGAAATTCCAAGACGCGCCTTCAAGGTGCGAGAGCAGGACGTTACCCGAGGCCGTATCGCCAGGAGTCGCCGCGTTCAGCATTTTCTCCAGTTCATCGCGATGACCCGGAGCGGCCCGATAATCGGAGACGACGTAGACCGAGCCAGCACTCTTCGACGCATCATCAAGGCCCAGCGCTTTGGCGAAATCGGCCCACGACGGACCGGCGACAAAGGTATCGGCATGCCATTCAGTAAGCGTACGTTGCTGCGGCGTCATTGGCGTTCCGCCAAGCTCGACGGTAGCCTTGGCACCAATGTGTTCAATCGCAACGTAATCCCAGGAATCGCCATCCTGATGGCGGAGGAGGATTCCTTTACGATCGGGATGATCGGGATCTGGTTCTTTCAACCAGTCCTGCAATTCCTTGGCTTTGCCGAGCGCCGCTTTGACGACAAAGACATGGTAAACGTCGGTTCGCTTGGGCGCTGCGCTTGACTTGGCGGCGCCAGACGAAGGTTGCTGGGCAAACAATGCCGCCAGCGGCACGCATGCGAGGAGCGCGAAGGCGCGACTGAGTATTTTCATTGGTTTCTTTCTTTCTCTTGATTGAAAACCCGCCGGCACCGCTTCACGGTGTCCTGCGGACTTATCAGAACGACAACGTCCTGGTTCCGGCGAGCCTTTGCGGTTGGGGAGACCATGTCAAGCCTCCGCTCAACTCCCGACTCTCGATCAGGCTTTGCGCGTTCGCTCGCCCTGCTCGATCAACTTCCAGAATTCCCGCGTTTTCCCAAGTTGATCGTCTTCCGCCATCGGCAGTTTGCTGCGGAAAAGGAAATCGCGCAGTGTGTTCTTGTGCAGGACACGATGCACGGTAACGCCTTCCGGGCTGCGCTCGAAGTAGATGCGGTAATCTTTCGCGCGATAACGATGAAGCTTCTTGCCCTCGCGCTCGATCACACCGAAGCGGCTCGTGTCGAGGTTGTCGAGATCCTCGGGTAAGATCTGGAACTCGGCGAGAAGCTCGAGCTGGAGTGTCTTCGGCAGCGCCGCCATCTCCGCCGCACTCAGTTCGTTGAAGATGATTTGGAACATGGAAGGACGTGAACCCAGAGTCGAGATTCATGAATCACGGATCACACATACACACGCCGCACCCGGCTGCCAATGCCGGTGAAAATTTCCCACGCGATCGTTTCCGCGCGCGCCGCTACTTCCGCGACGAAAATTTCCTCGGCACCCTGTTTGCCAATCAGAACGACTTCGTCGCCCAGCTCAACGTCAGGCAACGGAGTCACATCCACCATGGTCAGGTCCATCGTGACGCGGCCGAGCACCGGACAGCGTTGGCCGCGGATCAGGACCGACGCGTCGCGGTTCGAGAGCGAGCGGGGGAAACCATCCGCGTAACCGGCGCTGATCGTGGCGACTCGCATCGGCCGCGCGGTGGTAAAGGTGCGCCCGTAACTGATGCTGCGCCCCGCCGGAAGATCGCGCAGGAGTGCGACCCGTGACTTCAGGGCCAAGACCGGTTTGAGAAATTTCTGTTCCGCCGGGAGTGGCGCGCTGCCGTAGAGCATGAGCCCGGCGCGCACAATGTCGAAGCGATGTTTCGCGGCGCCGAGAATGCCGGCGCTGAGCAGGACATGCACTTTGAAGGAGCCGGGCACGCGCGCCCGTATTTGCCTAACGAGTTGGTCGAACTGGGTGAGCTGGCTTTCGGTGAAAGCGGCGTCTTCATCCGCGACCGGCAGATGGGTCGAGACACTGTGGACGATGAGATCCGGCACCTGCGCAAGCCTTTCCAACTGAGCGATCGCGTCGTCCTGCCAGCACCCCATGCGACCCATCCCGGTGTCAATCGCGAAGTTGATTCCCACCCGATTGCCTGCGAAGGCGCGCGCTTCCTCAAAACTCGAGACGGAGGGAATGAACCCGAGCTCGCGGATCGCCGCCCGCTCCTGCGGAAGCGAGGGACCAAGGATCAAAATCGGATGCGGTAATCCGCTGGCGCGCAGCTCCTGCGCCTCATGCAGATTTGCGACGCCGAAAATCTGCGCTTCTTCCCGCACAGCGGAAGCCACCTCGACCATTCCGTGGCCGTAGCCGTTCGCCTTCACGACCGCGAGCAGGGCCACCTTCGGCCCAACCCGCTCGCGGGCGACACGGGCGTTATGGCGCAGCGCTGCCTGATCGACTTCCGCCCAACAACGATCTGTGCCTGACGAATTCATCTTGCCGGAGCCGTGATGTACGGCGCGCGCAGGTAAATCGGTTCCAGCGTTTCGTCGGAGTGTCCGTTCATGCGCCGCGCGAGCTCTATCAACCGCAGAGCCGAGGGATATTCCATAATCACCTTCTCAAATTGTTCCAGTGGCTGCGTCGCAAGGACCGGCAACGCCTGCGCATCGCGTAGCTTCGCCCGAATCTCCTCTTCGCTCGCGAGGATGGGTCCTTCCACGCATTGGCCATCCACCACGTGGGCGAAGACAAAAGAATTCCGGCGCGCGTCGCCGACAAAGAGATATTCCTCCCGATCAATCGCACAGAGCGAGGGAAGGCCGCACAGGCGCGCGCCGGATGCCAGGCGCAGGCCGAGCGCGGTGGCAATCGCGATCCGCACTCCCGCATAGGAGCCGGGTCCCAGCCCAACCACGATGAGATTGGGCGGCGCGCCTGCGCGATATACCGCGCGCAGATTTTCGTAGAATAATCCGGAGTCCTTCCGGTTGGCCGGGAATGCCTGCACCTCGCTCTTACCGCAGTCGTCGCAAAACGCGACGCTGCCAACCGGCGAAGAAAGCTCCAAGGCAAGCACCTTCATTTCCGCTCCTCGTTGATGATGCGTTGTGATTCGCCGTCCGACTCAAGTCGCAGCCGGCGCGTGCGCGCGGGCAGGACTTGGGGAAAGCGGTCCGCCCATTCGATCACGGTGATGCCGCCCTCCTCGAGGTATTCATCGAAGCCGATTTCGTCGATTTCGGAGCGTTCCTTCAGCCGGTAAAAATCAAAGTGAAAAACCGGGAGCCGGCCGCACCGATATTCATGAACGAGGGTGAAGGTAGGGCTGGTCGCCTCTTCCGCGCTTTCAAGACCCTGGAGCAGACCCTTGACAAAATGCGTCTTGCCTGCGCCGAGGTCGCCAATGAGCGCGACGACATCGTTAGGTCGGAGGGTCTGCGCCCAATCGCGTGCGAAGGCGATCGTTTCTTCCACGCTATTGGAAGTGAATGTAGCCATGGGGCAATTGCTGACCGCTGACCGCTGATTGCTGATTGAGGCGCCCGATGCGTGTCAGTGGGAGTTGCGGGAACGTTTTCCGCCATTTTTTCTCGAGAACTGCAGCGTCGTTAGACGAAAGCGCGAAAAGTAATTCGTAATCTTCACCGTCGCTGATCGCCGCTTCGATCGAGCAACCCCGCGCGCGAGGAAGAGCGTTCTTGTCGATCTCAAAGCCGACGCCGCTCGCTCTTGCCAGGCGCGGCAGGTCGGCGCCAAGGCCGTCGCTTAGATCCATCAGCGCGTGGATGCGGAAGTTTTTGGTCAACCAGCGCGCCTCGTTGATTCGCGGAACGAAGTTCAGATGGCGGCCCTTGTTTGAACCGCCCAGCCGACCCGTAACAAAAAGGATGTCGCCGCCCTTGCCACCACTTCGCAGGACGCAGCGCTTCTTTTCGACCGAACCCGTGGCGCTGATCGAAATCACGATCGGTCCTGTCGTGCTGCTCGTTTCTCCGCCGACGATCGCGACGTCGAATCGACCGGCGGCGCGCTCCAGACCCTGGTAAAGTTGCGTCATCCAGCGCGCCTCGCGCTCAGCCGGAGCGACCAGAGTAACGACCGCATAGTGCGGCAGACCCGACATGGCGGCGAAGTCGCTCAGCGTTCGCATCATCGCCTTCCAACCGATGCGTGTTGGTTTTTCGTTAGGCTGGAAATGCACGCCTTCGACAACGCAATCGGTTTTCAGGAGAAGCAACCGGTCCTGCGCCGGCCCCTTCAGGACCGCACAATCGTCGCCCGGCCCAACAACGACGTCCGACCGCGACTTGAGCCGCGCCACCAGCTGCGCGATCAGCCGGTCCTCACCCAACTCGCGCAGTTTCATTGCGGGATCAGATTGGGAAAGGCGAGCGCGCTGAGGGAGAAGAAATTAAAGAGGGCGTGCATCGTCATCGAAACGAGGATCGAGCCACTCCATTCGTAGGCGAGAGTGAAACATCCGCCGAGCACAAAGAGCGGCAAGAGGCTCGGTAAATGGACGTGTACGGCCCCGAAGAGGAGCGCATTCAGGACCAGACCGGGGCCGCGGCCCAGGTAACGCTTGAGCACGCCGTAAAGGAAGAAGCGGAAAATAAATTCTTCCGCGAACGGCGCGATCGTGATTGCGAGGACGATGATGAGAATGCGTTGCTGGAGCGTTTCCGAGCCGGTAAACATCTGGACGATCTGTTGTTTGCTCGAGCCTCCGCCCAATACCCAGCGCGAGATGCCATCAGCCGCAAAGATCAACGGATAGGCCGCAAAAAGCAGGACCGCCGCCGTACTCACGATGCGGCCAAAGCTGGGCCCGGAAAATCCTCCTAACGACATCACGCTGAAGCCGCGTAACTGAAGCAGAGCGGTGAGAATGGAAACAACAGCGAGGGAGAAACCGCCGGTAATAAGAAGATCGCGCGTCTGGAAGACGGTATTCTGCACCTTGGCGGCAGCAATGACATTGAGGACAAACCAGCCGATGAGCAGAACCGCCGCGATCGCTTCCGGAAAACCGAGCTGCCTTTCGCCTAACGCCGCCGCGCCGCCGTGCCGCACCGCGACCTGGCGGAAGAGCGAGAGGTAGACATAAAGCCCCGCAATGACGAGCAGCGTGTTAATCAGGCTGTCGAACATCTCGGCAGCGCGCTGCTAAGGAGCGTAAAAGCTTGGGAGAAAATAGGCGCGCCCGCTCTCCAACTGCGGAGCGAGCTGACCGGGTAATGAGAGTTCGATCTTGGTGTCGCCGCTCTTTGTCAGCATGCGGAAAACGCGGCCGAGGCTGAAGGGCGGGCCGTACTTCACGACCTTCGCATCCGGCGCGTGACCGAGTTCTTTCGCCTTGGCGTAGGCATCTTCGATCTGGCCAAGGCCGTCGATCAATTTGTCGTCCAGCGCATCGCGCCCGGAGAGAATGCGCCCATCCGCAATCCCATTGCGCAAGGCGTCGGCCGACAGGTTGCGTTCCTTGGCCACGATCCCGAGGAACTTATCGTAGGTCTTCATCACAAAGCTTTGGATGTAATCGTGTTCCTCGGGCGTGATCGGCCGGGCACCGTTCAGCATGTCCTTGAATTTTCCACTTTTGAAGACAACGGAGGCGAGCCCGATCTTGTTGAAAAGCTGTTCGTAGTTCAGCGTTTGAATGATGACGCCGATGCTCCCGGTAATGCTCGTGTCGTTCGCCATCAGGTATTTTCCACCGCAGGAAACGTAGTAACCGCCGGAGGCCGCAAGCGACTCCATGTAAACGACGACCGGCTTCTTCGCCCGCGTCATTACGACCGCGTTGTAAATCATGTCCGACGCGGTCACTTCGCCGCCGGGCGAATCGACCTCGAGCACGACCGCGCGCACGTTGTTGTCGTTGCGGGCCTGTTCGAGTTCCCAGCGCAAATCGTCCACCATCGACTCGCCGACATTGCCTGCCACCCCGGTACTGATTAATCCCCGCAGCGAGATGACAGCGATCTTGTTCGAGCTGCCACGAGTTCCCCGCTGCAGAATCATCTCGTTGAAGCGCGGACGGTATTCCACTTCGCCTCGACCACCCTCAAATCGCTGGAAGGCGGTCACGGCGAGAATGAAATTCATCAGCACGCTGGCGCACAACGCCACGAACAGAAAGATGCTCAGACAACCCAGGTTTCGATTCGCCGCCATGCCCGGATGAAATCGCCGAAGAACGGCGCAGGCACAAGCGCTTTTCCGGAGAAAACCGTGCTTCGCCGCAGCTGGCAGAGAAGCTGCTCTTGCTTTGTGGTAATTATGACACCGTTAAGTCCAAGCGGTCATCTCCAGAAGAGCGAGGCAACGGTTCGACCGCACCGGAAGCACCGCACCAAAGGCGCCCGGCGCCCACGAAAGCGCGGTCCGGGCGTCGACGTCGATGAAGAAAAGATTCGTCCGGCGGTCGGCACGCTTTCCCGCACCAAAAGCCTCCTCCTGGCCGCGCTCAAGGTCTGGGAGCTAAAAAACGGCATCCGCGATTAATGTAGCGGAGGCCGTGTCGGCCGCTTTGGAGAGACGACCGCCGTGTCGTCCAGGCCTCTTCTTTAACCGCGCCGCTTTTCTGGGAGGCGGTAAGCAGGAGCCCCGAGTCGCGAGGCTCCTGCGTAGAAGCTGCTAATGTGATCAGCCTCGCACCGTAATGCGGGTGGCCGTGACTGTGCCTGTGACCTCAGACAGGAAGTTTCCATTCAAGTCGTAGACCTTTTGGTCAAAGCTGCCGCCGTAGGTCTTGCCGTCGGCGCTGACGGTATTGGTTTGCGTTTCCAAAATGCGCCCGTTGAACACTCCGCTCGCATCGTATGTATAGATGACGTGGTAGAGCTGGACGGTGCCGTTGTCCATCTGTTTGAAAGTTCCCTGGCAGACTGCGCCAGGGGCAATGGAATTGACTTCGAATTCCAGCCCATCGCTGTGCCATTGATCGTAGGTCTCGAATATCTGCGCCGTGCCTACGAAATAATGAACGTTCCACAAGCCGACGATGGATCGACGCCCGGCGGCTTGCGTGGCCGGCGTCAATCCGAAACAGAGAAGCACGAGCGCGATGAGCGCCGGTAGGGTCTTTCGATAATAGTGAGTTTGATTGTGCATATGTTGGTTTCCTTTTTGTTTTGTTGTTTAACCGTCACTAATAATGCAGGAACTCCGGCCGAAGGTTACGCGACTGGCCAAAGAAAAAGTGGCGCAGGTGACGAAGGCTTCCTCCTTCGACAACTCTCCGGGGCTTTGAGGCAGCGGCGGAAACGGTGCTATCTGAAAGTTGCTTTCCTGGGCGCGAGCGAAGCCACGATCATGTCGAAGCGCGGGTCGCCTCGGAGGGAAGTCCAGAATGGGTTGAGACGCAGATCGCCGTAAGTTACGCCCGCCGGGATTTTCGCCAGAACTTCGAGGTGCCTAAGGGCGAGGTCGCGCTCCCCCGTTTCCGCGCAGATCGCGGCATAGCAATAGAGTGCATCCGGGCCATCGAGCGCGTTCTTTGCGACCGGCAGAAGTTCGACCGCCCGGCGAGCCTCCCGGAGCGCGTCGTCCTTTCGTCCAAGGTAAGCGTCGATCAGGCCCAAGGCACTGAGCGCTGAGTTCTCATCACTTTGCGCCTGGACGACTTTTTCCTGCTCTGCCCGAGCGGCGAGAAAGGCGGCGCGCGCCACGATAGGATCGCCTTGCATACGGCCGACAAAACCCTCCCAAAAGGAATGACTCATAAGAACGTGACCATTTGGTGTGGCATTGATAGCCTTCTTGGCACGCGCCGCCACCGCCAGAGCGCGATGAGCCGCGTCGGGATCGCCTTCGAGCAGGCCGAGCCAAAAGCACGGTACCGCCAGATATTCAGTCGCTGGCGGATCATCCGTGACCAACTCCTGCAGGAGGGAATGCAACGCCCGGGTATCGGCGCGCGCGGCGACATCGATATACGCGCGAGGCAACCGAGTACCGATGCCGTTTGGCTTGATAGCGGCCCGGCGATCCATGACTTCGGCAACCTGTCCGTAAGAACGCATCAGAAAATAAGTCGATTTCAGGTCGTCCAGCGGGACCGTGTTTCGCGGGTCTAACTCGGCCGCACGTTTCAATTCGCGCACGGCATCGGCCCAGCGGCCCTGGCGGCGGTCGATGAGTCCGGCTATCTTGGCGATGCGGGAATTGTTCGGCAAGGTGTGGCTGGCAATCGCCAACTCGGCCCGTGCGCGATCGTAATCGGCGTATCCCCAATAAAGATGTAGCGCGGCGGAAAAATGCGCCTCACCCGAATCTGGTCCCAGCCGCAGCGCGCAATCCACAGCGGACTCCGCCCGTGCCAGGTGCTCAGGTTTCCAACCACCTTGGAAGTAGAGAAAATCATGGGCCTGAGCCAGCTTGCAGTAGGCGAGGAGAAATGCGGGATCGCGTGCAATCGCCTCGTTCAGGAATTCTATGCCGCGGACAGCATCCTGCCTGTATTCTGCGGAATCGAGGGCAGGGTCGATCAAAGCCACCGCGCGGAGATAAAGGTCGTAGGCACGAAGATCCTTCGTTGGCGGCTTTTCGATCGCCGCTTTTTCACTGGGCGAGAGCTTGGCGTGAAGCTGCTCTGCGATGGTTTGCGCAATCTCGCTCTGGACGGCAAAAACGTCCGTCAAACTGCGTTCATATCGCTGGGCCCAGACGTTAGTGTCAGTGCGTGTATCGATGAGTTCCGTATTTAGACGAATCCGCCCCCCCGCCTTGCTTACGCTGCCTTCCAGGAGGTACGAGACGTGAAGCGCCTGCCCAATCTTCCGCGTGTTACGCTGGCCGCGATAATCCATCACACTTGTTCGGCTGATTACCTTCAAGTCCGCTATTCTTGCCAGACCGGTCAGGATTTCGCCTTGCACGCCATCGGCAAACGCGGCGTCGGCTTTGTCGCCGTCGAGATTTGCAAATGGCAACACGGCGATCGCCGCTGGTGGATGTTCCGGCATGTTACTCCAAACCAGCATTCCAATCGCGACCAACAGCGCCGCCGACAACGGAATCAGCGCCGCGACGGTAGGATTGCGTCGAATCCATTTGCGGCTTCGCGTGAAGACCCCCGTCCGGCGCGCGTGAATCGGCTCAAAGCCGCAACCAGCGTTCGAGATCTTCCGCCAGAGCAAGGGCCGAAGGATAACGACGTGTGCGGATCTTTCTCGAGGCACTTCAGACAGATCGTGCTCAGATCGCGATCCACTTTGGGATTCCAAAGGCGCGGATGTCCGCGGCTCGGTCTCCAACACAAGGCGGATCGTTTCGTAGGTCGTGCCACCGGCGAAAGGTGGATGACCGGTGAGAAGTTGGTAGAAGACTGCGCCAAGTCCGTAGACGTCGGTCGCACTCGTGAGCTGCGCGCTTTTTCCCCGCGCTTGTTCCGGCGCGATGTAGCTCGGCGTTCCCAGAACTTCCAACGTGCGCGTCACCGTGCTCTCGGTTTCAACCAGGCGCGCGAGGCCGAAGTCGGCCAGATGCGGCTCACCCTTGGCATCGAGCAGGATGTTTCCTGGCTTGATGTCGCGATGCAGGATGCCGCGCTCATGCGCGTACTGCACGGTGCGCGCGAGACTCGCGATGATTTCCGCCGCGCGCCGCAACGGGACGGCTTCCCGCCTTACGAGTTGATCGAGTTGGCCGCCCTCCTCCAGTTTCATGCTGAAGTAGCACGCGCCGTCGCGCTCGCCGATCTCGTAGATCGGGACGATGCACGGATGCTCCAGGCTGGCGGCCGCTTCGGCTTCACGGCGAAAGCGCTTCAAATGTGTCTCGGTCGCCCAATGTCCGAGCGCGATCACCTTCAGAGCCACGATCCTGTTCAGGCTTTTCTGGCGCGCGCGATAGACAACTCCCTGACCACCGCGACCAATTTCCTCCAGCAATTCGTAGTCACCGAACTCTCCCAGGATCGGCTCGCGTGGCTTATCAGTCTTCCAATAAATCGAAGACCGGTTTCCAAAAGGCACGCCGGGCAATATTCAGTCGCGGCGTCGGCGAATATTTCCGCTCCACACCTCTCGCACAGTCTGATGCCGCCGCCCGTCGCCTGAGTCGGCGCGATCATTGGTCATCTCCATAGTAAATGCAGGACATTCGGCGTGAGGTTACGTCCGCAGGACCGTAATCAAATGGCGCAACTCGTCCTCGAGCTCGTCGGGATGTCGCGACGGTGTGGGAAATTTGTTCGCGCAAAAGTTCACGATAACGCACTCGCAGACGATGGAATGCCTGTTTGACCGCATTTTCCGTCATCCCCAACTCGTCTGCGATCTCTGCCTGCGAAGGATGCCCGGGTTCACCAACCAGCAGCACCTTTAGCCGATCGAACAACAGCCCTCTCCCGTCGGCGCGGTACTCCTCGGTCGAGACTCGCCAGAACCTGATCGAGGACCGCCATCGCCCACCGCTTTTCGTAAATCTGGTCGGCTGTCAAGCTTTCCACCGGCTCCAGATCAAACCGGTGTTGGGCAAAAATTTCGTCGAGCGAAAGTGGCTGCTGGCCACGGCCGCGCTTCATCGCCGTCGCTCGATTCCGCTCGTTCGCCAGAAAATGCTTGAGGGAGACGAGCAGGTAGGAACGCAGCCGCCCTTTCTCCCGGCGAGCCGCATCAAAGTCGCGCCGCTCCAGCCAGCGCGCGAAAAATTCCTGGGTCAAATCCTTCGCTTCTTCCACCGGATAACCTTCCCGCCTGATGAAAGCGTAAAGTGGCATCCAGTAGGTTCGACAAAGCGCTTCGAGCGCGGCATCGGCCGCCGGAGATTCACCTTGAGCCGTCAGCACAACGCTCCAGTGCGTCGTAGCAAAAGTCACTGCGCCGGCATTGGCGTCAGGGCCTGAGGTGGAAGGGTGCATCAAGGTCCTCGAGAGACTTAATCCTGCCACAATCTCGACGGACGTGACCAATTCAATTTTCGTTCCTCCCTCAAGCGGAACCTGGGAAGGTGATTGCAGCGCACCAACGCCCGGTTACCTTCGTCTCACAGGCGCCCATAGCTCAGCCGGATAGAGCATCGGATTTCTAATCCGACGGTCGGAGGTTCGAGTCCTCCTGGGCGCGCGCTGGCACGCCGAGATTTGAGATGCGTGGCATCGTGAATCGACGATGCGCAACGCCCCGATTCACGGGTCTCGATTCACGATTCTCGCGACCCACTTCCGCTCGTGCTCAAGGAGCCACTTCTTGCGCCAAAGGCCGCCGCCGTAACCACACAAGGTTCCATCGGCCCGAATGACGCGATGGCAGGGAATGATGATGGCCATCATGTTCATGCCATTGGCTCGACCCACCGCACGGCGTGCGCCCGGATCACCAAGCCTGCTCGGCCATCCAGGAGTAAGAGCGCGTTTCGGCAACTGGAATCGAGCGCAAGACTTCCCATGCGCGCAGTTGAAACTCCGAGCCAACTGGAGCAAGCGGGATGTCGAACTCGAGATTCCTGCCCGCGAAATAGTCGGCTAACTGTGTCCGCGTCGCGGTCAGGTAACGATGTTCTCCCGGCACGACGCTCTTCCCCAGGCGCTGCCGCAGGATCGGGAGCTCGCGTTCCAGGGCCCGACGATCGCCAAACTCGAGCAAACGCAGGCCTTCGTCATCCGCCACCGCGAGCATCGTGCCAAGCGGAGTCGTCAGGCGTTCCGCAAGAAGACAGTCGCGCTGTTTCGCCGCCGTCGGCGGATCGCCGAATATCCTGCTAAAGGCTTCGCGGAACCCACTCTCCGAACTCGAACCCGCTACCGTTGCGCGCCTCTTCCACGCTTTCACCGCGGCGCACCTCGCGCAGAGCGAGACCCATGCGACGGGCGCGATGATAGGCTTGAAACGTCATGCCGTAATAGCGCTTGAACTGGCGCCGCGCGGTCGAGGGATCGATCGAGAGCGAGGCCAGTTCCTTGTCGGTCAGACGGCCGTCGGGCGCTTTCTCAACTTCGGCCCGCAGCCGCTCGATCAATTCCGGCGCGGGTCGCACCGGGTCCATCGGGTGACAACGCAAACAGGGTCGATAACCGCCGATCAAGGCCTCGTTAGGGGAGGGGAAGAATTCGACATTTTCCCGGGCCGGTTTTTTCGCGCAGCAGGTCGGCCGACAGAAGATGCCGGTCGTTCGGACCCCGACGAAGAAGATGCCTTCAAAGCTCGGGTCGCTCTCGACCAGAGCCTGATACATGGTGTCGTTAGGCGGAAGAAGTTCGAGCGTTTTCATGCGCGTTCAATGGTGAAGGTGTAGCAGCCGCGGTCGGCGCTCCGGGCCTGGAGAAACTCAGTTTCCGGGTTGCCGAACAGCTTTTCAATGACGGTTTCGGGTTTGCCCTCAACCACCGCTTCGGCCGCGATCATGTCCTGCTTTCTGTTGTAGGCGCGAATGACCCGGCCGTTCCGAAAATCCGCCGGATATCGCTCGGTCGACTCGTAGCGTGGGCAAGATTGCAGATGAACGAAGATCGGCCCCACCTCCGAGTAGGGACGACCCGCCGGAATCGACGCATATGGGAACAAAATGACTTGTTCGCCCGGCTGCGCCCATTTCAGGCAATGCCGGCAGGGATAAGCGCCGGCTAGCTCGAGTGGTAGAATCAGCATGATCGGAAGCGCCCTCTCGCGCCTTGGCCCGCGCCGTTTCCGCGACTTCCGTGGCCAGCGGCATGATTCGAAAGTTTGATCTTTGCATGCCCCAGCGGTAATCGCGTGACTCCTTGCTCCGCATCGACGAATTTCAGGCAGGGAATTCCGCGAATGTGGGAGCCGCCTTTGTGCGGCGAGGCGATCGGGGCACAGAGGCCCCTCCCACATTGGGAATAGCTTACCAGCGATGGAAGGCGGGATGGCCTTCCTTGACCGCAACAAAGGTGCCGCGGCAGGTCGCGCAGACTTTTCCGCCCGCGGTCAATGTGCCCTCGACCGTGGCGCGGTCGGTGGTTGATTCCACTACCCTGGCAGAAAGATGAACGGCGTCGTTCGCCGGCGTCGGGCGGAGCAGCTTGATCGCGTAATCGGCCGTCACCGTGCAGGGCACGCGATCTTCACCCGCCTGCTTCATGAGGTGATACGCCGCGGTCCAGTTGCAATGGCAATCGAGCAGCGTCCCGATAATCCCGCCATTCAGGACGCCGGGAAAGGCCTCATATTTCGGCTCTGCTTTCCAGTCCGCCACGACCGCGTCACCGTCCGGAAAACTGCGAATACGCAGTCCTTCGGCATTGGCCGGACCGCAGCCCCAACAGGCATTGGCGGGCGCGTATTTTTCCTGGAGCGATGGTTGTTCGTTCATTTCATTTCATGGTAGAGCGAGCTTCCAGCTTGTTCGCTTGTCCGGCTGCTCGCGCTACACTTTGGCCCCGTTTGGCGAAACCCCCTTGTAGGGGCGCATCTCCGGCCCGGTGTAGAGTGAGCGCGGACGGATCAGGCGGTTGTGATCTTGCTGTTCCACGACGTGCGCGCACCAGCCGGCGACGCGGGAGGCGGCGAAGATCGGCGTGTTCAACGCCGGTGGGAACTCCAGCATGGTGAAAACGGGCGCGGCGTAGAGATCGACGTTGGCACAGAGATGCTTCTCGCGTTCCATCGTGGCCTCAAGGGTTTCGCAGATCGGCACCCAATCCTCTTTCCCGACTCGCTTGCCGAGGTCGCGCGCGATCTCACGCATAATCGGCACCCGCGAGTCGCCTTTTTTGTAAACCCGATGGCCGAAGCCCATGATCTTGGCCTTCTTGGCCAGCGCGTCCATCATCCATTTCTCGGCGCGATCCGGCGTCCCGATGTCGTCGAGCATTTTCATCGACTCTTCGTTCGCGCCGCCATGCAACGGGCCCTTCAGCGTCCCACACGCGCTCGTGACTGCGGCATACATGTCGGCCAGGGTCGAAGCCGTCACTCGCGCGGCAAAGGTCGAGGCGTTGAACTCATGATCGGCGTAGAGGATCAGGATCGTGTCCATCATCCGAACTTTCCAATCCTGCGGAACTTCGCCGTTTAGCTTGTAGAAAAGATTGCCCGCCACGGTCAGGTCCGGGTGCTCCGCCAGGGGATCGAGACCTAACGAAATGCGGTAGCCGTCCATGATCAGCGTCGAAACCTGCGCGATCAGGCGAGTCGCCTTGCGGATGTTGGCCTCGTGCGAGTTGTCGTTCAGGTCGGGATCGAAGGGCGCGAGCATGGAAACGCCGGTGCGCAGCATATCCATTGGGTGCGTTTTTTTCGGCAACAGCCGCAGCATACTCAGCACCTCTTTCGGCAGAGGCCGCGCCGCCGCGATCTCCATGCGAAAGCGTTGGAGCTCTCCCATGTTGGGCAGTTGACCTTTCAGGAGGAGGTAGGCGACTTCCTCGAAGCTGGCTTTGTCCGCCATCTCGTGAATGTCGTAGCCGCGATACATTAGGCCGGCATTGGGATCGACCCAGCAGATTTCGGTTTCGCCGGCGATCACGCCAGCGAGGCCGGGGCTGAAGGCTGGTTTTTGTTCAGTACTCATAATTTTTCGGGCGTCCGGGCATTGGCGGAAACGGCGCGTTCAACATGACGCGCTCCGATGACTTTTCAAACCGCGCCGTAACCGGGCCAGCTTTCGGCTGTCGGATCGTAATCCAGCGTCTCGTAAAGTTCCTTCCGCGTCTGCATCCTCCCGAGCCAGCCCTCGGCCGATTCGGCCTCTTTCAAAGCCCGAAAGAATTCGTCGGTCGTTCTCATCGAAACGCGAAACGCGCTCTGCGGGAAGATGACCATGCGATAGCCAAGCTCGCCCAGTTCCCGCACCGGGAGCAGCGGACTTTTTCCGAATTCCGTCATGTTCGCGAGCAACGGCACTCTCAGTTCCCGCGCGAAATCTCGAAACTCTTCCCGGGTCTGGAGCGCCTCCGGAAAAATGGCATCGGCTCCTGCCGCGACGTAAGCCTGTGCACGCGCCACCGCACCCTCGAAATTTTCCAGCGCCCGCGAATCGGTCCGCGCGATGACAAGAAAATCCCGATCACGCTTCGCCGCCACGGCTGCGCGGATTTTAGCCGACATCTCTTCCGTCTCGACCAGGCGCTTCCCGGCGAGGTGTCCGCAGCGCTTGGGAAACTCCTGATCTTCCAAATGGCATCCCGCCAGTCCGGCGCGCTCGAGTTCATAAATCGTGCGACCCACATTCTCGGCGCCGCCAAACCCGGTGTCCGCGTCGACGATCGCGGGAATTTTGACGGCGTGCGCGATGAAGCCGGCAAGAGTCGCAACTTCATTCAAGGTCAGCAGCCCGACATCCGGCAAACCCGCTGTGCAATTGGCGAGCCCTGCGCCGCTGATATAGACCGCGTCAAATCCTGCGCGCTCCACCTGCCGTGCCATCGAGGCGTTTGGCACCCCCGGCATCGCCACGACGCCCTCGTCAATCAGTTTGCGCAGCTGAGCAGCAGCATTCATTCGTTAGGCCGGCATTTTCGCCAGTTTCATCAGCTCGCTGGGATTCTTCGCTTCGTCCAGTTTCCAGCCGGCCGCCAGAATCTTTTGCGCGCCCGCTTCGCCCAACTCCGGTACCACGAGTGTGTTGAACTTCCCTTCCAGTTGCTGGTCGCTCACCGGATTGAAGGCGTTGCCTAACGGGTAGTCGACCCGTTTGGTCAGCACCCGGCCATCCTGCAAAGTGACGTGCACGATGTTGGCCACAGCCTTGGCATAGAGCGAGGTCAGCTCGTCGTTGCGCTCCACCGTCACGTTCTCGAGGAATTTCCAGATCGCCGGATCGGTGAAGCGTGCCAGCTGGAATTGCTTCTCGCTCACCTCGCCATCAATCAACGCAATCGCGGTGATGTAGGGCAGACTGTGGTCGGCCGTTTCGCGCGTCTCCGGTTTCCATTTCTCCGGCTCACTCCCGATGATGTCGACCGAGGCGTCGTGGCTCTCGATTCGGACCGACTTGATCTTCGACGGGTCGCCAATCTCCTTGCGCAAGAACATGGCCGCCTCGATCGCGCTCTGGCTGTGATATTCGGCCGGCCAGTACTTGATGCTGGTGTTAAGGATCATCGCTGCCGTGCCTTTGTTGGCCTTCTCCGCGTTTGGCCGTTTCACGAAAACTTCCCCGACGTTGCCTAACGAAACCCCGAGTTCTTTTTCAAAACCCATCTGCCCTTCGAAAATCGGCGCCGGGCCGGTCATGCCGGCGCGTGCGAGGAGCGCGGCGTAAACGCCGTGACGCGCCGCATTGGCAAAGGCCACGCCTTTCCAATGCGAAAGCTCGCCTACCCGCGCCTGGCGGAAGGCCGCGCAGTTAACCCCCGCGATGTTGACCGCGTGCCGTGTCTTTTCCGGATCGAGCTTCATCAAACGCGCCGCCGCCAGCGCGGTCGAGAACGCACCGTAGGTGGGATGATCCCACCCGCGCGCGCGGATACTCGCCGCATCGCAGAAGCGGCATTGCACTTCGTAGGCAAGCGCGATCGCGGTGATCAGCTCCTGCCCATTCGCATCCACGCTCTCGGCTACTGCCAGCGCGGCGGCGATGTTATCGCTCGGGTGCGCTGGTTCCTTGGAAAGATAGGTGTCGTTGTAATCGAAATAGCGAATGCAACAGCCGGTCGCGAAAGCGGCCCAGTCCGGCGGCGCCTGATAATCGGTGCCGATAATGGTAGCGCCGTGTTTGGCCGAAAAATCGGAAGCGACCTTTCTCGCGATCACGCACGGTTCCTCGTGCCATGCGCCGAGCCCGCAGCCGAAGGAATCGATCACCCGCCGTTTCACCTCGTGCACCACTTCGGGCGAGAGATCTTCGTAGTTTAGAGAACAAGCATATTCCGCGAGACGATGGGCGAGTGATTTGGACATAAGAGAGTCTGCAATCTGGCGATGAATCGCGGCGCGGCAAGCCGGCGGTTTCGTGCCGTGCACGGCGGCGGCAGTGTCCAGCTTCGGCTCTGACGTTTGAAGCGGCGGCCCATCTTGACTTCGATTTTTTTAGATCACTCCGCTGCCGATGCGTAGGGCCGCCAGACGGCGGCCGATCGAGCGCCGGAAGCGTTGCCAAGCCAAGGCTGCCGGCCAAAGAGCGCCAGTCGCTGGGCAATGGCGATCCAGTCCTTGTTTTGCGGGCCCCATTGCAGTCGCGCCCCAACCGTGCCTAGCGCCGCTTGCGCCCGCTGTTATGGGGATGCCCAGTGAACCGGGAAATGCGCCCAGCTGAGTCTCGATTGCGTCCTCTTTGCTACCGCTTGAGATTGGTCGAATCAAGCTCGCTCAGGACCGCTGCGGCAGGCCGTGCCCGGGCCCGATCAGGCACCACCCGCTCTCCAGTTGAGCGCACAGTTTGGCCCGTGAAACTGGACGCATTTCCAGATCAACCAGGCGCTTGCCTTGACTGCGCAACCAGCGCGTGAGCTTTCCAGCCGCCGGTCGATAATTACGCTCCATCGCCGAAAAAGTAACCTGGTCGCCTTGGGCGCGAGCAAAATTTTACTGAGCATCAGGTAACGCTCGCCGACCCCCAAAAACCCCACAGACAGTCAACTGCTGACCGCTTGAGAAAGAGCCTCCTCGGCCCTGACCAGTTCGGCTGCCCGAGCTGAAAAACCGGCAAAACTGCCAACGAGAGGACCACTGGAGCGGATCGCCGACGGGGCCAAATTAGCCGATTGCTCCGACGCGAGAGAGGCAAGACACTTTGGGAAACAGCCCCTTCCCTCGTGCGCCAGAAGAGAAAAGCTGTCGACGAGAGCCTAGCAACGCGTCGCCCCTCCTCTTTGCTTTTGTTCCGGACCAGGATCACGCCGTAGTAGAGGGTGATTGCAGCGAGGAAAACGGAACCCGGAAAATCTGGTTGTCTTAACGACGCGGGGGCATATGACCTGCTTTTTTGGGTAACGCAGCCGACGCCCCCGGTTTGAAGAACGGGTTGGCGCTTATTCCTCAATAGCATGCGATTTCTCCTGACTGCGTCACTCGCCGCGAGCGCGATTTTCCAATGCGCGGCCGGCCCGATCGACTTCACTCCCACGGAGGGGCAACGCCAGCTGGAAGGCATGATATTTCCCCTGGTCATGTTTCACCAGGACGACCATCTCATCACGTATGAGCCGCCACGAGGCTGGACTTACACCGGAGATCCGGCCCACGTGGTGCTAACCCCTCCGAAGGTCTCGCAAGCGCGGGCCAGCATGGAACAGGTGTCGCTTCCGTCGCCCCAGACCTTCGACGAGGCGACCGTCGAGCAACTGCGACAGGTGGTGCTTGGCTCCCTGCCGCCCGACGCACAAAACGTCCAGTTTGTGGCGGCGGAGAACAACCCTGTCCGGATAGATCAGCAAGACAGTTACGAAATCACAGCCAGCTACAGTTACTTTGGCCAGCCTTATCAAGTGAGCGTGATCTTCGCGAATCTCGGAGAGTTACAAGTGCGTTTTCGAATCGTGGCGCGGAAGGAGGACTTTGAGGACCTCCACCGCGCGTTTCGGGGCAGTCTGTTCAGCCTGCACTGGTCATAATTCGCGGGATGTCGCGACCTGGCCAAAGGCGGCCAGGAACTACCATCGATACCACTTCCCGCTCGCTAATTAAGCCTATCGCCCTGCGGAAGCGCGGTCGCGAAACAAAAGAACCGACTACTAATTCATGTACCAGCGAGAGCGCCGGTAGTCAAAGGAAGCGAGGACGCCGGGCGGCGGCGTTGAAACGAAATTGGTGTCGAAGTACCAGGCGCGATTAGGCGGGTTGTAAACGTTGCTGGCGCCCCATTTGCCGATCGCTTGATGGCTTTGGTAGAGCTCAATCATCGAGCCATAATAGGTCATGGTCTTGCCCGACCAATTCTCAAGAAAGCGCGGGAAGTTTTCCAAGCCGCCGCTGTAGTAGCCGTTGCCCGATGGGACGATGCCCGAGAGAATGGCCGCATTTACAGTGGTGGGGCTGGCATTGGGAACGGTGCCGGATTTGGAGTCGACCCACGAATTGGAAAGGACGGTGACGGCATCGGCGATAATTGCGGCCGGCTTACGGGTATAACCGGAGACGGTTGGTTTGGTGGGATCCCCGGAGTTGGAAGGCGGCTGAGTGGAGCCGACGGTTCCGGTATTGTAATCGCCCTGCACGTAAACTGGATTGCCGCTCGCGATTGTTAGTCCGCCGCCGGGGAGACTGCCGCCATCCGTCAGCCGGATGGCGCGCTTGGCCTTGACGCCGTTCGGATCAGCGCTCGTATCCACGATGTAGATGAGATTATTAACGACCTGCCCCGAAACGGTTTTTGAAATGGTGAAGCTGACCTTGCTACTGCTGGAATTCATGGCCGTGGCAATGGCGCCCACATCAAGAGTCGCGAGTCGAATGGAACCATTGCCGGTAGTGGTACCCTCACGGTTGTCGGTGATGGTTTGATTGGTGGTGATGGCGGCCTTGATTGCGGTCGCGGTGTTGACGTCGTTGGTAGTGCCGCCCTTCTTCGTCGTAATGTTGGTGATGTCAGTGCCGCTGGCGTTGTAGATCTTGACGTTGTTCGAGCCGTCGATTGTGACAACAACACCGGCTTGGGTTTGGAAGCGGTAGGGATCCAAAGTGGTGCTGCTGGTAGTGTAATCGATCAGCTGATGGTAGTCGGAGAGCGCGACACCGTAGGGCTGTTGGGATTGGTCGGCTGCCGGCGGTAATCCGGCCGCCCAGGTGGGGCTGGTCGGCGTCTCCGGATGGGTATTATCCCCCGGCGCGAAGCCAATCGACCAAATGTCAACGTAGGTTGTCTTGCCGTTCAAGGTGAGGGTATTGTGGCCCGTATAGAGACTGCCATTGGAGTGAACGTCGCCATTGATTATCATTGGCGCGCCGGGATGGATCTCAAGATCGTTGCCGTAAAAGGCGGCATAGCGCCAAAGGGAGAGGGTTTCCTTTTGGAATACTCGGCGTACCCGGGCGACAACGGTCCCGGGGTCATTCGGGTCGGTGACGTTTTTCGCATTGATAGTCGGAATGACGACGTCGGCGGTAGCAAGGTAGTAGTAGCTCAAATCGCCGTGATTTGGGCCGGCGATCGGCGCCGGAGTGGCGGCACCCGCCGTCTGGGCGTTCCAATAGGAGTCGAGTGGGTAGATACCGTAATTCGAAAGCGTGTATCGTGCGACGCCCGGAAAATTGCCCGGGGTTGGCGTCGGAATTTCGTTATCGAAATCGCTCCGCTTGAAAACTGTCGCCTGATTCGTGCGACAGATTGCGCGCCAGGCCGAAAAAGCCATCTCCGTGCTTGCGTCGCCGATGTTCGTTGCCTGGCGCAAGAGCAGGCTGCGCTGAACGTTTCGGCTGATGGAATTGGTGTATTGCATGGCGAGCTCGACGAATACGCCTACAATGATCATCGTCATCAGAGTAACGATGAGGGTATTTCCCGCCCGGGCAGTGTGGTTGGGGTTTTGTTTCATTGTGTGTTAGTCAAGCGACAGCGAAATGGGATCATGGAGCTGATGAACATGTTGACGGCAGCGTAACCGCGATTGCTGAAGCTCGGCTCGACGGTCGAGAGATTGATCGCTGCCACGAAGCGGTTCTGCAGCCCGCCACTGGACTGGAGAGGCACCGTGAAGGGAACCGTGGAAACGAGGTTGCGGGTGATGACCTTGTAGTTGGCGAGGTCATTGGTAGGATAGTAACGCAATTCCGTACCGACGACCGCATAGCTGACCCGTGTCGTGATAAACGCGGTGATGATGTAGCTGACGCCGCTGTGGCCTTCGATTCCGTCTCCGGCAATGCCAATAGCGGTACCGATTCCCGTCGTCGGAGTCGAAAGGTTGAACGTCCGCTTGGAGCCAGCTACGGACGTGGACACAATGTCGTATTCGATGCTGTGGGAAGGAATGTTAAAGCGCGCTTCGGGCGGCGGATGATAGCCCGGACAATACAGAACCACCGATTTATCAGTGGCAGCGGCATTCGCCACGACCGGAAAGGGGCCTGCGTTATATGATTGAAACGATATGCCCGCCGCCGGAAGGGGTTGGCCGTTGGCATCCAGTTCCGCAACCGGCTGCAGACTAGTGTCGACGAGCGCCGGAATTGAAACGGAGCTATGAATGTTCGCAAGCATTTGGTCCACCCCCGATCGGGCTTGCTGGTGGGCGGAGTTGACAGCGGTATTCTTCGCGTAGAGAACCATCCCGGAGTTCAAGACAAGAAAAAGCATCAGGCCCACGAGAGTCACGATCCCGATCGTAACGAGCATTTCCACAAGAGTGAATCCACCGGGCGATTCCCGCCGCGCTGAGTTCATACGTCGGAGGCGCGCATGGCGTTCAACTGCACGCGATAGGTTTTGCTGCGATAGACGTAGGTCACTACGACGGTCGCGGAATAGAGGTTGAGGCTCTGACTCTGGGTCACGACATTGTTGCTCGTAACCGTGGTCACCATTTGACCATTAATAGCATGCGTCTGGCCGTTGGCCCCGGCGGGCTCGGAATAGATCGTGACCGTTTGAACCCCGCTCGTCCCAACAGCCCATTCGTTAGTCGTGCCGAACTCGCCGGATTGCGGATTGAAGGGAGAGTCCGTCAAGAGGTAATCAATTCGACTCTGGGCCGCCGTCTCGGCGCCGGTGTAAAGGCGGGCGATGGAGGCATAATTGTTCGCCTGGGTGAGCGCCCAAATTGAACTGCCGGCCAACAGACCAAGCAGCGAAGTGGCAATGAGCACCTCAAGCAAGGTAAAACCGGAGCGACAAGCACCCGGGCGGGCAGGAGAACGTTTGGTGGCAGGATACATTCTGGCGGGATGGATACAGCAATGCGCATGCCGAACTGTCTCTGCGGGGCTGACCGGACGAGCGTTCATTCAGGTTCGCGACGCCCTTTGGCTCTGGCAAAACAGAGACTTTGCCAATCGGAGTCGGCGAGTCTCCTTAATTAGTGAGATCGAGAACGGAGGGTTGGCTCATTTGCTGGAATCGTGCCGATCGAGAGGCAAGACGCATCAGGAACAGGCGTTTTCCCGTGTACCGCAGGCGAAAATCCGTCGACTGTGAATATGGTAATTACATTTGGCATTAAAATAATTATAGACCTTGAGAATCGTTTGTGCGAAAACCGAATTTATGAAATTCGATCGTCTGATTAGTTCGGACGTGAGCGGCGGCCGCAAACCTTTTTTGCCGCGTGCCTGCTCAGTTGCAGTTCAAACCGCTGGGCGGCAGTTCCTTTCCGCCTTCGCCGCGATCGTTTGCGCCGGCATCGTCGCCTCTGCTGGGGCCGCCATAACGCCGCCGAGTTCCCGACCCAATCCAGCCAATACCAAGGACCCGTTCAATTTAAGTGCGAGGCACTTTCAGCTATTTACTGCCTCTGCCACGAGCGAAACCGGCACCCCTTCGGGCTCGGATTCGGAGCCTCACTTTTTCGACAACGGCGCTCAAATCGGCACCACGCTGACGCCCCTCCCCGCAATGCAGGCGCTTTTTCCGATCATTAGTTTGTTTGCCGCGGTTGCGTTCGCACACCTCTCGCGGCGTAGCGCCCAACTCGAGGCGCTGGTGAAAATCGAGAGGTAGCAGTTTGGTTCATGGGTCAGGGTTGGGTGAGACCGTCCCCCGCAAGGGGGACGGTTTTTTCCCGTCCATTGAGTCGGCAAGCGATGTCGCACTAATTGCCGGATCACGCTCTCAGAATCGGCTTTGCGGTGGTTCCCGCGGTGGGCGATTGTTTTCCCTCCGGAGTAAATTCCCCGGACGAATTACCCGCCAACCGCCATCTGCGCCGTGGCGATTTCGAGCAATTCGGTGGTGATGCTGGCCTGGCGCATCTTGTTGTACTCGAGGGTAAGGTCCTTGATGAACTGGTTGGCGTTGTCGGTCGCATTCTTCATCGCCACCATCCGGGCGCTGTGCTCCGAGGCGCGCGCATCGAGAACCATTTGGTAAACCTGATACTGCACGTAATAGGGCAGCATGAAATCCAGCACCATCTGCGGGCTGGGCTCAATAATGTACTCGAGCATTGGCTCGGCCGATGAGGCGCTCGGGGCAGCGTCTTTCGTCGCGTCACGAAAGACAAATTCACTGATCGGGAGCAGCGTTTGCGCAATCGGCTTCTGATTGATCGTGTTAATGAAATGGGTGTAGAGGACAGTGACCTTGTCTACTTCCTGAGTGAGAAATTTCTCTACACAAAATTTGGAAATGTTCTTTGTCTCAAGAATCGTCGGGGCATCCTTGAGTTCGAAATCTGCCAGCAGCTCGCGCTTGGCCCGAGCGAGGAATTGCCGCGCTTTTCGGCCGGCGCTCACGTAAACGGTCTTCTCCGCTTCGAAGGCCGCCGCCTCGCGCATCAGGTTGGTGTTTAACGCGCCGGCCAGACCCTTGTCGGTGCTGATCACTAGAACCAACTCCTTGCGCGTCGGCCGAACCTGTAGGAGCGGATGGAGCAGCGGATCGGTGCGGCCCTTGAGCGATACCAGCACGCGGTTCATTAACTCGGAATACGGACGGCCCGCGAGCGCCTGCTGCTGCGCCTTGCGCATCTTGGAGGCGGCGACCATCTGCATCGCCTTGGTGATCTGCGCCGTGTTCCGGATGGATTTGATCCGGCGCCGGATGTCTTGCGTATTCGCCATGTCCTCGGGTCGCTATTGCCAGATCGCCTTGAATTCGTTCAGGGCCGCGGCCAGCTCGGCCTCCAAATCCTTGTCGAGGACCCGCTTTGTCCGAATGGCTGCGAGCACGCTCTCTTTTCGAGTTTGGAGAAAATCCTGAAGCTTGGCCTGAAACTCCTTCACTCGGTCGACCGGCACCGGATCGAGATAGCCGTTTTGCATCGCCCAGAGGACGGCGACCTGATCTTCGACAGCGATCGGGTTATACTGCACCTGCTTGAAGAGCTCGACGATGCGCTGCCCGCGATCGAGTCGCGCCTTGGTCGCAGCATCGAGATCGGAACCAAACTGCGCAAAAGCCGCCAGCTCGCGGAACTGCGCCAGGTCGAGCTTGATCTTGCCGGCCACTTGTTTGATCGCTTTGATCTGCGCGGCGGAACCAACGCGACTGACCGACAGACCAACTGAAATCGCCGGGCGAACGCCTTGAAAAAAGAGGTCCGTTTCAAGATAGATCTGGCCGTCAGTGATTGAGATGACGTTTGTCGGGATATAGGCAGAGACGTCGCCCGCCTGGGTCTCGATGATCGGCAACGCCGTAAGCGACCCGCCACCGGCCTCCTCCGTCACGCGCGCGCTACGTTCAAGTAACCGCGAGTGCAGGTAAAACACATCGCCCGGGTAGGCTTCGCGCCCGGAGGGACGCTTTAAGACGAGCGAAACCTGGCGATAAGCAACGGCATGCTTGGAAAGATCGTCGTAAATGATGAGCGCATCCATCCCATTATCCATGAACCATTCGCCCATCGCGGCGCCCGAAAACGGCGCGAAATACTGGTTCGTCGCGCTTTCCGAGGCGGGCGCGGAAACGATCGTGGTATAGGGTAGCGCGCCGTTCTTCTCCAGCACCGCGACCGTGCGCGCCACATTGGAGTTTTTCTGGCCGATCGCGACGTAAACGCAATAGAGCGGTCGATGATCCGGCAGCCGCCCCTCCTCCGCCGCCTTGTTCAAACGTGCCTGGCTGATGATGGTGTCAATCGCGATCGTCGATTTACCCGTTGCGCGATCGCCGATGATCAATTCACGCTGGCCGCGACCGATCGGAATCATCGCGTCGATCGCCATGATACCGGTCTGCACCGGCTGGCTCACGCTCCGGCGCTTGATGATGCCGGGCGCAATCTTTTCCACCGGGTAAAATGTGTCGGTCTGGATCGGTCCCTTGTCGTCGACCGGCTGGCCGAGCGCATTGACCGCGCGGCCGAGAAGCGCTTTGCCGACCGGCACCTGGAGAAGCCTGCCGGTGGTTTTGACTTCGTCGCCTTCGGAGACTTTCGTCGGATCGCCGAGCAGAATGACGCCAACCTCGGTTTCCTCGAGGTTGAGCGCGAGCCCGAAGTCGCCGCTCGGAAACTCGATCATCTCGTTCAACATCACCTCGCTCAAGCCCTCGACCCGGGCCACGCCGTCGCCCGCCTCGCGGACGACGCCGACGTTGCTCTTCGTGGTCGAGGTTTTCAGCCCTGCAATTTGCGTTTCGATTTCTTCCAGAATGCTGCTCATGATAATTCGTTAGGTTAAAGTTTTTGCTGCAAGCGCTCTAGCCGGTTGCGCACACTGCTGTCCCAGACATCGCTCCCGACCCGGATGCGCACCCCGCCAAGCAAGGCGGGATTGACGACAAATTCTGTCGTTAGGCCGGTACCGTATTTGTGCCGCAATCCAATGGCGATTTTTAGCCCCGCTTCCGGGTCGAGCTTCGTCGCCGACTCGATTGTGGCCCGTCGTTTGTCGAGTTCGAGGCGAAGCAGGCGCTGATAATTCTCCAGGAGTTGAATGTAATTGCGCGGCTTCTTTTCCACGATTGATCGGACGAGCGAATGGATTCTTTCCCGATCGAGTGCGCCATTCACGTAGCTCGCACGCATCAGGTCGCGCGAAAGCTGGCGAATCTCTTTGCTGATCTTCACGCTCTCCTCTTGATCTCGTCAGGGTGCGACCTGGCGGCTCGCTTCTTCCTGCAGGCGCCTTTGGTCTTCGGGGGTCAGGATTTTGCCGGTGACTTTTGCCGTCGTGTCGACGACAAGCCGGCCAAGCTCACGCTTCAACTGGCTCATCGTGCGCTCATGCTCGAGCGCGCTTGCCTCACGCGCCTTGGCGAGAATTTGCTCCGCCGCCGTAATCGCCTCCTGCTCCTTGCGCTCCGCGATCACGCCCGCGCTCGCCCGCGCTTCGTCGATCATTCTCTGCGCTTCGCTGTTGCCTTTGGCGAGGATCTCCTGATAACGCTGCTCGGCTTCAGCGAGTTGCTGCTTGATCTTTTCCGCGTTCAAGAGTCCTTCGGCGATTCGCTGCCGGCGCTCCTCCAGCACTCGGAGAATTGGTTTGTAGGCGAACTGTTTCAGAAGCAGCGCCACGATAACAAAACTGATGACCTGCGAGAGGAAAATCCAGAGGTCGAGGCCAAAAGACTCCGCCGTCTCCTTGGCAAGGTCGCTTATTCCGCCTCCAGCGGCGAGGATTGTGATATTCATCGGATGATGCCGGGCGGCAAAAGCCGGCCCGCGCCAGGACGAATTAGCGGACGAGGAAGAGGGCGTAAAAGACGATTGCTTCCGCGAAGGCGATCGCGAGAATCGCCTGCACGAGAATCGGTGTAGCCGCTCCAGGATTGCGTCCGACCGCGGAGGACGCGCCCATGCCGACCAATCCCACGCCGATCGCCGCGCCAAGGGCGGCAAGGCCAACGTGAATGCTTCCAGTGATCTCTGCCAATAATGGTAATGTCATATTTTTCTTCTTTGGTTGGTTTGCCCCGGCCCCCCTGCGGTATCCGCAAAGATGACCGAAATTGGTTAATGATGGGCTCCTTGCGCTGGCTCGTGCGGCGCGATCAGAAGCGTGAAGACCGCGGTCAGCAGCATAAAGACCAGCGCCTGCACAATGCCCACCAGGAGCTCCATAAAGTAAAACGGGATCGGGATCAGCGGGGAAAGAGCCGGGACCAGATGGGCCATCGATTCGAGCATGTTTTCACCGGCATAGACGTTGCCGTAAAGCCGAAAACTGAGCGAGATCGGCCGGAACAAAATGGAAACAATCTCCAGCCAGCCAACCATGAAAAAGACGACGATCATGAGAATTTTCATGATCCCTCTCGACTCACCCTTTGGCCCGAAAAGATGAAGAAGGAATCCGCCAAATCCGTTCTCCTGCAACGCCCACACGATCCAGAGAGCAAAAAACACCAGTGCCATCGCGAAGGTGAGGTTGAGATCAGCGTTCGCGCCTCGCAGCAACGGCCGGTCGACATGGAAGACGTTCGTCACCGGATCGTGATGTCCCCAGCCAATCGTTCCGACACCAGGGATCAACCCAAACCAGTTCAAGCATAGGATGAAGATGAAGATGGTCGCGAAAAACCAGAATGTCTTGCGCACCAGATGGGTGCCAATCACGCTCTCAAGAAAGTTGTAGAGCCCTTCCACCATCCATTCCCAAAAATTCTGCGCGCCGGTTGGGACCGGTTTGATATTGCGTGTCGCAAACCCCGCGAACACGATGATGGCGGCCGCGACCCCCCAGGTCACGAGCATTGAATTGGTCACGGTGAACTTCCAGATGTTGAAAAGAGGCACCGCTTTGAGCGAAACACCTTCGTGTTTGTCCACCTGCACTTCGGGAGCCGGCGCAGCCACCGCCGCCTGCGCCTCAGGCGCAATATCGTCGAGAACAAGCACGGCGAAAACGCTCAACAAGAGTGGCAGCAAACGAAGATAGCGATAGACCATTGGCGGTTCGGAAAGCGGCTCTGCCGGGTGCCGGCGAAACGCGGCCTGCTCCCGACGGAACAGGCGTGCGCTTCAAGGCCGCTAACGTCGCGCATACACAAGAGCATGTTGCCAGCGCTGACAAGCGACTTTGGCAGGATTTTTTTCGGGGCAAACCGGCGCGCTGAGCCACTACTTGACGGGCACGCGTTCCTGCTGAAATGGGGGCGCGAGGACCGGTGCCGCAGGGAGGACGCGCGCCTCAACCTCGTCGGTAATCTCCACCGCTTCACGGTAGCTTGCCTCCAAAGCCGCAATGTGGATCCGCTGCTCGAAATTTACCGCGACCGATTCGCCCGCCAGCACACCCATTTCGCTAAAGGAATGCCGCGTGCAGGTGATTTTCTTCATCTCGGCAGCGAGTGCTTCATGGTCGCGCTCTTTCACCAGCGCCCCGCACCGGCCATCCTCCACCGCTTCAGGAATGCCGCCGTGATGGGTCGCGAGCACCGGCATCCCGGTAGCCATAGCTTCAAGGATGGAATTGGGAATGCCTTCCTGGTTTTCGTCTGCCGGCATTTCGCTCGGATGGAGAAAAATGTGACAACTGTAATAGAGCTTGAGCAGTTCCTCCTGTGACAGGAACCCGGTGAAGTGAACGTGCTCCTCCACCCCCAGGTTCTTGGCGAGAGCCTCCAGGACCGGTTGCAGGGGTCCCTTGCCGGCAATGAGCAATTCCGCTCCCGGATTCTCGCGTTGGAATATGGCGAAGGCCCGCAGGCAGGTCGTCAAGCCTTTCTTCGGAATCAGCCGGCAGGCCTGCAAAAATCTCCAGCGCCCATTAGTCGGCGCCTCGCGCCGTCGCAAGGGAAATTGGGCCAGCGGGATTCCCGTCCGATTTATCCTGATTTTCTCCGGCGGACAACCGAGCCGGACCAGACGTTGCTCGAGCGAGCGGGAGCGCGCCAAAACGAGCGGGACGGAATGAAATACCTTGCGCAACTTCGTCGCATAATCCGGGCTTTCCGCCTTCAGCATTACGTCCGCCCCGTGGAAGGAAACGATACACGGTTTATTCCAGCATTGGATGAAAGGCAGCAGATGCACTCCAGTATGACCGAAGTAGATGTGCATCAGGTCCGCACCGCGGCGTTCGAGCAGATTGGCCAGCAATTGATATTCGCCGCGATAAACAATCGGCGGTTGCCGCTCGACGAATTTCAACCAGCCGTGCCGGAACAAATTCGGACGCGGCGCCGGGATCAGCTCGATGTCAGCAAAGGGAAATCGTTCCTCGTTCTGCACCTTCTTCGTCATGACGAAGGTCTGCACATCACGCAGGCCGGTAACCTGTCGGTAGATGTGGAGCATCTCCGATTTCAGAAAAGTGGTGCAGTAACTCGCGACTACCAATGTGGACATAAATAATGGGGACCTCTCTCCGTGGCGAAAAAAAGTTTCGAACTCTTAACGCATCGATTCCGCTTGTCTAACTGTATTCGCCTCTCCCCACGGGAGCGGCCTTTTCGTAAGAAGATTCTATGCGGTCTGTCACTTTCGGTTCAGCTTCGAGCAGCCAGGAATCGAGAGTCCGCTGGAGGTTCTCGATCCCCTGATTTTCCCTGGCCGAAACCGGCACGACCTCCAACTTCGGATAGTGCTGCCGCAGGGTCGCCAGGTTTTCTTCCGCCTCCGGCAAATCCATTTTGTTGGCCACAACTCGCCACGGGCGCTGTGACAGTCGCGGATCGTAAAGATCGATCTCACGCCGCAAATGCTGGAGATCTTCGATCGGATTGCGGCCTTCGCTCCCAGCCATATCGAGGACAAAAAGGAGCAGTCGGCACCGCGTGATGTGACGAAGGAAGGCGTGGCCGAGGCCAAGGTTCTCGTGCGCTCCCTCGATCAAGCCGGGAATATCCGCCACGGTAGCACGGCGATAATCGTCGAGCTTCACGACCCCGATCATCGGATGTAAGGTCGTAAAGGGATACGCCGCCACTTTCGGACGTGCCGCCGAGATCCGGCGCAGGAGAGTCGACTTCCCCGCGTTCGGATAACCGACCAATGCGGCATCTGCAATCGTACGCAATTCGAGAATGAAAGTTCCCTCCTCACCCTCTTCGCCTTCGGAATATTGGCGCGGCGCCCGATTGCGTGCGCTCTTGAAATGGACGTTTCCCTTCCCGCCACCGCCACCGCGACAGAGAACGAACTCGTCGTCAGGCAAAACCAGGTCCGCGAGCGGTGCAATTGCTGATCGCTGATTGTTGACCTCTGATTTCTGATCTCCGATTTGCGGCTCTTCCCACACCACCGTCCCGACCGGCACCTTGACGATCTTGTCGGGTGCGCCGCGGCCGTGCATCTGTTTGCCCATCCCATGCGCGCCATTCTTTGCCTTAATCAGCGGCTCGTAGAATAGACTGGCGAGGTTGTCGGTGTGCTCATCGGCCCGCAGGATGATGTCGCCTCCCTTGCCGCCGTCGCCGCCGTCCGGCCCGCCGCGAGGCACAAATTTCTCGCGCCGAAAGCTAACGCAGCCGCGTCCGCCATCGCCCGCCTTGGCCGTCACTTTGATCCGGTCAACAAACATCGCGAGACGATACACCGCCTCGCGCATAACGACAGTCCCTAACGACTTCCATGGTTCAGGAGAGATTGGTAAAGCTGCATCGTCTGGCGCGCGATTGCCCCCCAGCCAAACTTCTCCTCCGCGCGCTTCCGACCCGCGCGTCCGAACTTCGTTTGAAGCTCCGGGTTTGCCATCACTTTGTTCACCCGCGCAGCGAGATCGCGCGCAAACTTTTCCGGATTCGTCGGCTCGAACGGGCTTTCGGTCATCTGTTCCACCGGCACGAGAAATCCCGTTTCGCCATCGACCACCACTTCCTTGATTCCGCCGACCGCGCTCGCCACCACCGCCGTCTCGCAAGCCATCGCCTCGAGATTAATAATCCCAAACGGTTCGTAAATCGACGGACAACAAAAGACCGCCGCGTTCGCGTAAAGCTGATGCACGGTTTCCTTGTCAACCATCTCGTCAATCCAGACGAGGCCGCTCCTTTTCGCCTGTGCCGCGCTCACCGCGGCCTGCATTTCCGCCGCAATCTCCGGAGTATCCGGCGCACCGGCGCAGAGCACGATTTGAAAACCGGGATCCATGAATTGAATCGCGCGCACCAGATGGATGATTCCCTTCTGCCGCGTGATTCGCCCCACGAAAAGCAGATAAGGCCGCGCCGGATCGACTCCGCAACGCACCAGGGCGTCAGTCCGGTCGGTCGGTCGATATTCCTCGAGGTCGATTCCGTTGTAGATCACGTGCAGGCGCGACGGTTCGATCGTGAAAAGACGTTCCACGTCCGCCTTCGTTCCGTTCGAGACCGCGATCACCGCGTCGGCCATCTCCAGCGCCGTCTTTTCCAGCCAGACCGTGAAATCGTAGCCGCCACCCAACTGCTCGCGCTTCCACGGCCGTAATGGCTCGAGTGAATGCACCGTGATGACGAGCGGGAGTCCGTAGTTCAATTTGGCCAGGATCCCGCCGAAATGGCTATACCAAGTGTGGCAATGGACGACGTCAGTCGTGATCTTCAGCGTGTTAAAGTCGAGACAGCACTGGATCGCACCGAAAACCGAATGCAACGGTTTCGGACAGGTGTATTGGCTCGTCTCGGCTTGAAAGCCGCGCACGGCGGGATTCGTGCCTGACGAATTCTGGTCCCCAAAACAGCGCACCTCCACCTCCATCGACTTCGCCAGCTCGCGTGACAGGTAATCGACATGCACCCCGGCCCCGCCATAGATGTGGGGGGGATATTCGTTCGTCAAAAACAGCGCCTTCATTTTTCCTGGAATCGGAGGAAGCGGCCAGACCGTCCCTTATTTGGTGGCATTGATCAACAAGAGCGGCGCTTTCGCCAGCTACACAAGAGGCGAAACGCCCCGAAATTCGGCCACCGCATCCGCCACAACCGCGCCAAAGCCAACCAGACCCGCGCGAAGCGCGCATGGCAAAAGGCTCTCGAAGCCCTTCTCTCCAGTTGGACATAATGTACTCGTTAGGCGCATGGCGTGACTTCCGCGGAGCACTCGCGCGGCCCGTCAGTGGCGATCGAGCGCTTTGAGCCAGCTCAGAACTAGCCGATGCTTCTCTCGCTCGGCAGCCCGCTCGAAGATGAAGACGAGATTTGCGACCATCTCCGATCAGCTCCTTCGATCAGGGATTGGAGGCTGCCTAACGTCGGATGGCTGAGTCGGGCGAAACCGCTCGCGCCTCCTGCATTCCGTTTTTCACCGGACTATCACCGCCGTTCGGACCGTTGTGACAGTCGTAGCAGTTGAACTGGTGATCGACCGGGAAGGTCATGTTCCGGTCCTCAACGCGAAAGGTGCGCACCACCTTCGCCGCCGAGAGCGCAAGGCCGCGGTAATCGGAGCCATGACAATAGGCGCATTCCTGGTAGCCATGGTGATCCACGTAATCGTGATGTTGGTCGACCCAGGCCTGACCCACGGCGTGGATGCCGTGCGGTCCATCCAAACCGGTCGAGGGCAGGCTGCTGGTATGGCAAACACTGCACTCGGTGATCTTGGCCGCGTAACCCTGCAAGGCAATCGGCGCAACGTTGTCGTTCAGATCAAGTGAAGGGTACTCGGCGTGGGGCGAGCCGTGGCAGGCCGAGCAAAAGACCCCGCCGTGACCGACACTGTAGCGGAAGAGATTTGCCCCCATTACCGGGACATTATCATTTGTCGCGAAGGTCGTGTCGGTCGTCTGCCTCCATTGGCCGTTGTCGTCGAATGCGGTCGTGTAGCGCTGGCTGGAGTTGTGACACATCTGGCAGGCCGGCTCGATGATCCAGGGTTCGCGCGTCGGCATGCCGGTGTTGGTCAAGGTACCATGACAACTCGAGCAAAGCGTGGCGTTCATCGCCCCGCGCTTGCACTTCGTCACTCCACCCGGATGGCAGAGATAGCAGGAATCAGCGTCACTGATCAGGCTGTTCTGATCGAGTGTTAGCCCGTTGGACTGCAGGATTTGCGGCCCGTGCAGAGTGTGCATGTCGCTCGACTCGGAGCCGATCCCCGCCAGTCCCGGCGCGCCGAGCGCGTTGTCGCTATGGCAGGCGGCGCAGAGCACCGGAGTTCCGCTATTGGCGGTGAGGTAAAGGGTTCTGCGATACTTGTAACCGAGGGCTCTGAGCTGGGGAAGATAAGGAGCAATGTTCCAGCGATCGTCGTGTTTCTTCAGGATATTGAGCTTTGTGTCCTTGAGCGGATCGGGATTGTTCACCCAGCCATCGGCGGGCTCGGCCGCGGGATCGGTGTTGGAAGCATGACAGACATTGCAGCTGATCTCATCGCTCACGGAGAGAACGGCCGAGGTCTGCGCCAGCACCGTGCCGCTCGTGGTCTGACCCGTGACCTGAATCATGGGCAACGGCGCGAACACCCCGTTGTCATCGTAGCTCATTGTCGGGATCCCGAGCGCTTCCCAATAATTTTCCGTCGTGATGAAATTCATGTTCTGCGGCGTGAGGCTCTGGGTCCGGAAACCGGCGAGGCCAATGTCGGGTCTCAGCCGAACGAGAAAGAGCTTTCGGACGTAGTTCCAAAAATTCGTCTTCGTCGAGCTGATTGTGTTGATCGATCCGCCCGGGTCTGCCACCGCTGTGTAAGTGACGTTGACCCCAGTGGTAATCTGGATCGGCGGCTCGCCCTTTTGGAACAGTTGCGCGTGCGTCACGTTGTAAGGCGGAAGGATAGCGAAAATGGAATAATCCTTCCCATCGTCGCAATGCATCCCCAACTCCGACCAGGCGAGGATCGAATAGGTCGCGGCCGGTGCTTCGGTCGTTTGTTTTTCGGTCGAGGCCGATTTGGCTGATTGCTTACCCGGTACCGGCTCGGCGTAGCTTTCGCAGACCAGCGAAAAGGGGGATGAAGCAGTGAACACCGCGACCAAAAGCAGATGTCTCATAGTTAGGCCCTCCCAGGCGCGGTGGTTTGACGCGCACACAAAAACCCTAGACCAAGGGAGACAAAGAGACTTTGCATTTTTTCGGAGATCTTTTTGTCTGGATGGCGGCGACTCCGGGTGCAATCGATGCTCCGGCCCGGCTCGTCCGCGTGTCGTTAGGCAAGCCCGTCGTAGGTTCGCACGCCCGGCGCGGAGGGACCGCGCTCATGCTCCTGTCACTTCAGCCGGCTCCTCCAGGCGCGTCCATGCCATTCGCACCCGCGGGAGACTTTCCGGATAGCGACTGCGCAAAAATTCGATCAGCCCTTCGCGCACCTGGCAGCGCAGATCGAAACCTTTGCCCGCGTTCTCGCTACTGACGAGCGCGCGCACTTCGATCGTGTTCGGTTTCGTGTCGGTGACCTGAAGACCGCAGACTTTGCCATCCCAATTTTCATTCTTTTCCACCAGCCGCTGCAACTCCGCGCGCAATTCGCCTAACGGCACCTGGTAGTCGAGATAGAGGAAGACCGTGCCGAGCAGCTCATCCGATTTGCGGCTCCAGTTTTGGAACGGTTTCTCGATGAAATAGGTAATCGGCACAATCAAGCGTCGCAGATCCCATGTGCGGACACTTACGAAGGTGAGCGTGATGTCTTCAATTCGCCCGAATTCCCCTTCCACGACCACGACGTCGTCGATCAGGATTGGCTGGCTGAGCGCGATCTGAATGCCGGCGAGCAAGTTGCCCAGCGTCTTTTGCGCCGCGAAACCGAGGATGATACCGGCAATCCCGGCCGAGGCGAGGATGCTCGTCCCGAGTTGCCGGACGGCGTCGAACATCATGAGGATCGAAGCGACCCCAAAAATGACCACGACTGAAATGATGATTTTTCGGATGACCGAGACCTGGGTGTAGATGCGCCGCGCGGTGTAATTATCCGCCACGTCGAGGCGGTGCTCACGCAGCAATGCGACTTGCACGGCCCGCACCCCGCGAATGATGAGGAAAGCCAAACTCACGATGAGCAGAATTCCGAAACCCTTTTCCGTGACCCAGGCCCAATTCTTCGGCAGATCGAGCAACGGAAGCAGGAGAATGACAGCGAGAAGCGGCACGCCCAGCCGGAGCGTCTGACCGACCACCGGCACAATGACATTGTTGAGCACGCTCCCGGAGCGCTGCGCCCACTGGCGCATCCGCTTTTCAACCGCGCGGATGGCCTGCAAGATGAGCCAGAGCACTGCGATAACGCGCCCCGCATAAAGAATCGCGGTCAGCGTGTTGGAGAAAAAGAGTCGGTGCGGGCGCGAGGCGATTCCGGCCACGATTGGCATGAAAGCGAAGAACCCGCCGATCACCCACACGATGAGAACAAGCGGCTTGCGCAGAGCGGCAGCGCCGAGGGCAAGCCAGGATTGCTGCTCGTTCGATTCGATCGCGCCGGCCCGGCGCCTGACGAACCAAAGAAACCAGCCGGTGACAAGGCCGAGCACCACAAGCGATGCGCCGCAGGCGAGCAGGCGTGCCCAGGTCACCCGATCGAAGACCGGACGCTGGAGAAACGCGCTGCCGCTCTTGCTGGCCAGGCGATCCAGCCAGCGGCTGTAGGTCAGCCCCGCGCGATAGATCCTGCTCCGTTGGGCGTCGGCCCGTTCCGCCGAGAAAGCGGCGACCGCTTCCGGGGTGGGCGACGCGGTCGGTGCGGCCGCAGCCAGCGGAGTAAGGACGCACCAGAGCGCGATCGTGAGACCACAAAGACGCGCCAGAGGCAATGTGGGAGGGGCCTTTGTGCCCCGAGCCCCTGGCGACCCGCAGCCCCTCGGGGCACAAAGGCTCCTCCCACATTGTTCAACCGCCGTGTTCAATCCTCGCGCCCCTCAAGAATGATCGTCGCCATTCCGCTCTGTTCAGTATGGCTGAGAGTGATCCAAATCTTGTCGACACCGCGTTCCCTCGCCATTTTCTCCGCGCCGCCGCTCAGGACGACAAACGGTTCGCCGCTCTCCTTCTTTTGGACATCGAGGTCGCGCCAGCCCATCGATTTGCCAATGCCTGTGCCGAACGCTTTGGAGAGCGCTTCCTTCGCAGCGAAACGCGCGGCCAAATGGCGCGCGGGAAATTTCATCGACTGGGAATAGGCGATCTCGCCCGCCGTGAAGACTCGCTGCAGAAACCGATCACCAAACCGCTCGATCGAATTTTGGATTCGCGCGCAATCTACCAGGTCGATGCCAATCCCGATGATGCTCATCCCGGATAATTTTGCATCAGGGCGAGCATTTCGCTCACGGCGGTTTCGATCCCGACAAAGAACGCACGGGAAATAATCGAGTGTCCGATGTTCAGCTCCACCAAATGCGGGATTTGATGGATGAGCGAGATGTTGCGGTAGTTGATGCCGTGGCCGGCATTGACCTGCAGACCAAGGTCCGCCGCCCGCATCGCCGCTACGCGCAGCCGTTCCAATTCCTGCCGCTCGATCTTTTCCGTAAACGCATTGGAGAGAGCGCCCGTGTGCAGTTCCACGATGTCGGCTTCGAGTTCCTTCGCCTTCTCGACCTGTTCCGGCGCCGGATCGATGAAAAGGCTGACGCGAATTCCAGCCGCGTTCAGACGCTTCATGGTCGGCCGCAACTCCCGCTCATGCCGGACGAGATCGAGACCGCCTTCGGTTGTGATTTCCTGGCGCTGCTCAGGTACGAGGCAAACTTCGTCTGGTTGCAGGCGGAGGGAGAAATCGACGAGCCCGGGAGTGTTGCCCATTTCGAGATTGAGCCTCGTCATAATGTTGGCTCGCAGTCGCTCGAGGTCGCGATCCTGCATGTGACGGCGATCGGCCCGGAGATGCGCCGTGATCCCGCTCGCGCCCGCGCGTTCGCAGAGGCTCGCGGCTACGAGCGGGTCGGGTTCCGAATTCTTCGAGTCCGGCGTGGTGGCATAACGCGCCTGTCGGAGCGTCGCGACATGATCGAGGTTAACGCCGAGATGCAGGGTTCCCATCAGGCATCAATAGGAGTGCACCGTCGCGAAAGGCAACCGTGAAGATGGAATGCGTCCAGACCCGGATCGTTTGGGTGGCGCACGCATAAATGATTCGTTACGGCAGCACCTCAAACTGGCTCATGACGCGAAACATCTCGTAGCGCTCTTCGATTTCCTCGTTCGTTAGGCGGCGGAGCCGGTTGAGGCTGAAGGCCTCGACGTTGAAGCTCGCCAGGACGCTGCCGAAAATGACCGCGCGCCGGAGGAGATTGAAATCGACCTCTTCTGTTCCCTGACCAGCGAGATAACCGGCCAGGCCACCAGCGAAGGTGTCCCCTGCCCCGGTCGGATCGTGAATGTCCTCCAGCGGATAGGCCCCGCAGCTGAAGAAATCATCGGGACCAAAAAGGAGCGCGCCGTGCTCGCCCTTCTTCACTGCGACGTACTTCGGTCCCATCCGCCGGATTGCGCGTCCGGCGCGAATCAGGCTGGTGTCGCCCGTCATCTGGCGCGCTTCGCTGTCGTTGAGGATGAGCAAGTCGACCCGCGGGAGGAGGGCATCGAGATCTTTCCGCGTCGTCTCGATCCAAAGATCCATCGTGTCGGCCACCACAAAACGGGGCCGTCGCACTTGGTTGAGGACATGCGATTGCAGCGACGGCGCAATATTCGCAAGGAGAACGAACTTCGTATCGCGAAAGTTTTCCGGGAGCTCCGGCTCGAAATTTTCGAAGACATTGAGCGCGACCGATCTGGTCTCCCTTGTGTTTAGGTCCCAGGCATACTCGCCCGACCAGCGAAACGTTTTCCCAGACACGCGCTGCACACCGGTGGCGTCGATCCGGCGTTCCTTCCAAAACTCAAATTCCGATTCAGGAAAGTCATCGCCCACCACGCCTACCAGATTGACCGGCGAGAAAAAACTCGCGCCGACCGCAGCATAGGAAGCGGAGCCGCCGAGCTGATCGGCATGTTCTTCGACCGGCGTTTTGACGGTATCGAGCGCAATGGAACCAACGACGAGGACGGACATGACTTATTTCTGATTGCTGATTTCTGATTGCTGATTTTGATCGAGCAGCTGCTTCGCCTCCCGCGTGGCGGCGGCGATTTCGGCGCTTTGCAGCAGACCAGATACGATGACGACCCGCTTTGCGCCAGCGGCCAGAACGGCGGAGAGATTTGAATGCCTGATTCCGCCAATGCAGAAGATCGGGAGCGAGACCAGCTCGTGGACGCAGCCGATTTCCCCGGTACCGATTGGCTGATAGTCAGGCTTGGTTGGTGTGGCGAAGAGTGGACCAAATCCGATGTAGTCCGCACCTTCCTCGACGGCCGCAGTCGCCTGCGCCAGGCTGTGGGTCGATTTGCCGATCCAGCAGTCGCGCCTGACGATGGCGCGCGCGGCTGCAATTGACAGATCGCCCTGTCCAAGATGCAGACCTTCCACCGGAAGATCGCGTGCGATTTCCGCATGATCGTTGATGATCAAGGGAATGCCGGCCGCGCTCGTCAGGGCATGCAGCCTTTCCGCTAGGCCCGCAAGTTCAGCCATGGTCTGATTTTTTCCGCGAAGCTGAACCAAATCGACGCCGCCGCGGAGCAACTCATCGACGACATTCTCAGCGTCTGTCGGTGCGACGTAGCCAAGATCGAGAATCGCGTAGAGCCGCCCTTCGGCGAGTGACTTCACCTGCGGCGTGGTCACTCGCGCAAACGTCCGTTCGACGGCCGCAGATCAAACGACTCGGAATTCATGATTCGATCGACGAAACCAGTGTCGTAATTGCCATTGCGGAAATCGGCGTTGCGCATAATGGCGTTGTGAAACGGGATCGTTGTCTTGATTCCCGCGATCAGGTATTCACCGAGCGCGCGACGCATTCGGGCAATGGCCGACGCGCGCGTCGCGCCGATCGCGATCAACTTGGCGATGAGCGAGTCATAGTTAGGCGGAACGGTGTAGCCGGTGTAGGCGTGGGAATCGATCCGCACTCCGCGACCGCCGGGTGCATAGTAAAAATTGATCCGGCCGGGCGAAGCCTGAAAATTGCGCGCCGGATCCTCCGCGTTGATCCGGCACTGGATGGCGTGCGAGCGAGCCATGGGCCGCGCAACATGCGGCGAAAGCTTGTCGCCCGCGGCGATGTGAATCTGCTCCTTGACCAGGTCGCAGCCGTAAACCTCCTCCGTGATCGTGTGCTCGACCTGGATGCGGGTGTTCATCTCGATGAAGTAGTAATGCCCATCCTGATCGACGAGAAATTCCATCGTGCCGGCATTCACGTAGCCGACCGATTGCGCGAGTTTGACCGCGGCCTGCCCCATGCGCCGGCGCAAGGCCGAATCGAGCAGTGGCGACGGACATTCCTCGATCACCTTCTGGTTGCGGCGCTGGATCGAGCAATCGCGTTCGCCGAGGTGGACCGTGTTGCCGTCGTTGTCGGCCATGATCTGGAACTCGATGTGATGCGGATTGATGAGCAGCTTTTCAATGTAAACGTCCGGATTGCCAAAAGCCTTGTCCGCTTCCATCCGCGCGCCGTGAAACCCCTGCACGAGGCTCACCTCGTTGTGCGCCGCCCGCATTCCGCGCCCGCCCCCGCCCGCGACCGCTTTGATCATGACCGGGTAGCCAATCCGTTTCGCAACCTTGATCGCTTCGGTCTCATTCTCGACGATCCCGTCGCTCCCCGGCGTTACCGGCACGCCGGCTTTGCGCGCCGCGGCCCGGGCGGAATTCTTGTCGCCCATCGCCCTCATCGCGGCCGGCGGCGGCCCGATGAATTTGATTTTGCAGCTCTCGCAGACTTCGGCGAAGTGCGCGTTTTCCGCCAGGAACCCGTAGCCGGGATGAATTGCATCGACGTCGCCCACTTCGGCCGCGCTCATGATGCGGTCGATCTTCAGATAACTGTCGGAGCTTGGGGCGGAACCGATGCAGATCGATTCGTCCGCCAGTTGCACGTGGAGCGAATCGACATCGGCCTCCGAGTAAACAGCCAGGGTCCGGATGTCGAGTTCCTTGCAGGCGCGAATAACACGGAGCGCGATTTCTCCGCGATTAGCGATGAGGATTTTTTCGAACATTTAAGTGGCGCGAGCTTCCAGTCTGCGAGGACCAAAACGCAAGCTGGAAGCTTGCGCTACCCCAGCCTAACGGACCTTGAAAAGGGCCTGGCCGAACTGAACAGGCTTGCCGTTTTCCGCCACGACCTCGGCGATCACTCCTCGGACCTCGGCCTTGATTTCGTTCATCACCTTCATCGCCTCAATGATGCAGACGACGGTGTCTTCGTTCACCTCCTGCCCGACATCGATGAACGGCGGCGATTCCGGCGAAGCGGCCCGATAAAATGTCCCGACCATCGGTGAGGTAATTTCTTTGCTCGCGCTTTCCGTCGCGGCGCCGGACGCGGCGCTTCCGCTGCCAGCAGCCGCAGCGGGCGGGGCCGGCGTCGCGACGATTGGCGAGAGGGGCGGCGCGGCGAAAATCGATTGTTCTCCCGCGCCCTTTTGGAGCTTAAGGCGAAAGCCGTCCTTCTCCATTTCGAACACGGAGAGGTCGTTTTTCTTCATCAAATCGACGATGGCTTTAATATCTTTGAGTTCCAAAGGCGCTTCCTTTCCGCGTTGGTAGAACGTTAGGTAAAGCGGTTTTAATCCCGGGGTCAAGCCGCGGCTTGACCGCCAGCGCCGGGCAGATGAGCAGCGCGATAATCGAAGATGTGCTCCAGTTGCCGCCGGATGACGAGCCGGTTGAGAAACATGCCCAGCGGGCCGAACGGAGGTACGTAAGTGACCAGGTCGCGTACCTCAGTCCCACCTTCCGGCAGGGCGCGAAAGAAATGCTCATGGTGCCAGATTCGATAGGGGCCGATCCTTTGCTCGTCGACAAAGCGATGCGGCGCGTCCACCTGCACGATCTCGGTTAACCAGGTGAGTGGGATGCCTAACAATGGCGCCACGGTATATTCGATCATCAGCCCCGGATAGACGACCGGAGGCAAGGTGCTCTTGATCACGAAGTTCATCGCCGGCGGGGTAATCTTCTCGAGATTGCGCGGATCGGAGAAAAAGCGCCAGCAATCCTCCAAAGGCATCGGCACCACCTGGCTGCGTTCCAGCTTGTATACCGGCATGGAAAGTCAGGCCGCAGGGGCCAGCGTACGATCACTCACGATCCTGCCGTCGCGCAGTTCGACATGGCGGGTGGCAACCGCGGCCACTTCCGGACTATGAGTGACCAGAATCAGGGTCGTCCGTTGCTCGCATGCGATCTGCCGGAGCAGATCGAGGACGCGACTCGTCGAGGTGGTATCGAGGTTGCCGGTCGGCTCATCGGCGATGAGGAGCGACGGCCGATGAACCAGGGCCCGGGCGATCGCCGTTCGCTGCTGCTCGCCGCCGCTCAGTTGATGCACGAAATGGGAGGCGCGATTCGTCAGGCCGACAAGCTGGAGAAGTTCTTCCGCCCGTGCTGTCGCCTCGTCCGGCGCAACGCCCTGAAGAAGCAAGGGCAGACTTACATTCTCGAGCGCATTCATCGTCGGAAGGAGATTGAAAAACTGGAAGACGAGCCCCAGCTGACGGCGGCGAAAGTTGGTCAGCTGCGTGTCGTCCGCGGTCGTTAGGCTGAGACCATCGACCACGACTTCGCCCGCCGTCGGCCGGTCAAGCCCGGCGACCAAATGCATCAGGGTGCTCTTGCCGCAACCGCTCGGTCCAACCACCGCGACGAACTCGTGTCGCTCGATCGTGAGCGAGACAGCTTCGAGCGCGTGCACCGAGCGCTCGCCGGCTTGGTAATAACGACTAACCTTTTGTAACGAAATCATGCCGGCGTCCGCTCATCTATCTACGCCCGCGGCCAGCGCAAGGATGCCGCCAACATTTCGCATCATGGCGGAGACGGATGATTACCTCGTGGTCGACAAGCCGCCATTCCTCCTCATTCACCCGAGCAAGCCCGACGGCACCCCCACGCTCTGGGCCGCCTTGCGCGAGCTGCTCGCCTTCGAACTGGTGAACGGCGGCCAGGTTTCGATCCTTAACCGACTCGATCGCGAAACCAGCGGCCTCGTCCTGGCCGCGAAGAACGCCGCAACCGCCCGCCGCTTCGGGCTCGCGATGGAGCGGCGGCAAATTGAGAAGGAGTATCTCGCCATCGTGTTTGGCTGGCCGGAGTGGGAGAGGACCAGGGTCGATGCGCCGCTCGCCCGCCGGGGCGACCACGAGCCGTCTGCCATCTGGCTCAAGCAAATGATCCACCACGAGGGTGCGCCGGCACTGACGGAATTCCGGGTCGAAAGCCGGTTCGTCAGACCGGGTCAAATCGCCGACCGATTTGCGGTCGTTAGGGCAACTCCCCGCACCGGACGAACGCACCAGATCCGCGTCCATCTCGCGCATCTTGGTCATCCGCTGGTCGGCGACAAGATCTATGGACCCAACGAGCAACTTTATCTGCAGTTTATCGAGACCGGCTGGACGGATGAACTGGCGCGCAAGCTTCTCCTGCCGCGGCATGCCCTTCATTCCGCGCGACTGCGCATCGACGATCAACTCGATTGGCAAAGCCCGCTGCCGAACGACCTCTTATCCTGGATGAAGGAACGCCCTCGTAGTTTGTCATCCTGAGCCGCGAAGACGGCGAAGGACCTTCCAAGCAACGCCGAGCGTCGCGAGACCAGGGTGCGCCCGAGGTAGCTGCAAGATCCCTCGCGGTTCTCCGCGGGCTAGGAATGACAGGCGAAGGGAGGACACTCTTCGACAGCGAGCCGTGGTTATTTCAGCGTCGTCACCTTCAAATTCAAAATTCGAATGCGCACGCCGCTATCGGTAAAATGGTTCGTAGCCAGCGTCAGACCGCCGGATTTTCGGTAATCCGTCCAGGTCGCGTGCATTGACTTGCCCGGTTCCGGCATGTAATCCCACGAAGTCATGAGCTTGGTCTGGGGATCGATATACCAGTTGTATTGATCGTTAGGCGTGAGGCCGACCTTCCCAAAACTCAAGTGTAAGACCTGGCGCTGACCGCCGTCGATTTCCTTCGTGCCTTCATCGGTCACGTTGACACCGCGCTGCTTGAGCTTGAGCGGCGCGAGCAGCCAGTAGGAATCATTCACCCAGCGCGCGTAAGCCGCTTTCGCGTCTTCGCCCGATGCTGGCTCGGCCAGGTTTACAGTCACATCCTTGCCCTTCCATTTCACCCGGTCGGTTTGGGCGGCGACGTCCCAGTGATGCTCCGCTGAAAGCACCGTCTGGCCGCCTTTCTCCACCGCAAAAGTAAAGTCGATGGCCTTCACGTTCGCCCAATTTTCACCGCCGCTCGCCTGCCAGACCGCCTGCGCGAGTTGTGCCGCGGAAGCGTCAGCCGCTGCGGCAAAACCGGAGCTCGCCAGGCAGGCGGCAAGAGCACAACCTCCGAGAAGTTTCTTCATTCCTGCAAGATGACGACGCGGCCCTTTCTTTGCAATCGCAGGAACTCGAAATATGCTTCCGCCCTTGTGAAACTGCCGCGCGCGTTGTTCCCGCTCTTTTTTTGCGCCAGCTCCTTTTTCGGAGTGAATGCTCTCGCCGGCGAGACTGCAACACCCGCACCGGCAAACGCGGTGGTTTCCCCGGAGGATTTCGAACCGCCCCATTTCGAGTTTGCGACCGAGACCGCCTATTTGCTCGGGATTCTTGGCAATCCAAACAACTACGAGATTGGCGCGCAATTTTTTACCGGGCGGCTACGCTGGGGCGTCAATCGCAACGAGGACAGCGTCTTTCGCGGCTACAACCAGGTCTACCTCACCGGGATGATCGAGCCGATCTTTCGTGGACCGGAGAACCATTACTTCGGCATGTCGATCGGGTTTCGACACGTCTTTGTCCGGCCTGGCTGGCGCCTGCAGCCCTATGCCTCGGGTGGAGCCGGCCTCGGCTGGATCGACAGCACGGATGCGTTTCGGCAAGGCCAGGGCCAGGATTTCACTTTTAACATTCTGACAGCGCTCGGGGTCGATTATCTGGTGAACGACCATTGGAAGCTCCAAATCGGCGGGCTCTACCAGCACCTTTCCAACGGCGGGCAAACCAATCCCAATCCAAGTCTGAACCTGCTCGGACCGCAGGTCGGTGCGACTTTTTCGTTCTAACTTTTTCTGTTCCTGTCATGATCATGCTCGTTATCGGCTCACTCCATGTTCAGAACACAATCATGAGCATTGTCGGTGATAGCGAATGAGCGCGCCTAACGAAAACGTGCTCGTTATCAGGCGAAGCCTCTTCGATCAGCTCGGCAGCTTCCACGGACTCAATTTCGAACCAAAGCGGCATCTCGACACCATGCTGGCGCGCGGAAACAATTATTTTCTCGCCCGCCCCACCGCAGAAAAGGACCCGACTCACAAACAAATCATCCCCTACGCCATCCTGGCTTGCGGCGACCGCGTCGTGCATTACATCCGCGGAAAGAAAGCAGGCGAACAACGCCTCGTCGCCAAAGGCTCAATCGGGATCGGAGGTCACATGAACGACGAAGACGAGTCGCTTTTTGCCTGGGACGAACATGCCTATCGCGCCGGGGTGGAGCGCGAAGTAAACGAAGAAGTGCAGATCGAAACGCCTTTCGAAGACCGGATCGTCGCGCTGCTGAACGATGACACGACCGAGGTTGGACGCGTCCATCTCGGAGTGGTGCACGTCTTTCGTCTGGAGGAGCCGAAAGTGCAGAAACGGGAGGCGATGATCACCAGCCTCGCTTTCCTGACGAAAGGCGAGTTGCTGGAGCGGCGCGAAAATCTCGAAACGTGGTCGCAGATTTGCGTCGACCACCTCGAGAAGCTGCTTGCCTAACGAATTGCCGCGGCAGCGGACCACAGCTCCGGATCAAGCTCCGCCCGCGCGCGCCCGGCCAGCGCATCCGCTGCGGTCGCCTCACGCAGCACCGCAAACATGGTCGAGCCCGAGCCGGAAAGGAGCGCCGCCGCGACTTCCGGCTGTTCCCTGAGCCAGCCTTTCATCCGCGCGAGAAAGAGATGCTTCTCAAAGACCGGCCGCTCGAGATCGTTCTCGAAAATCAAATCCCCAACCTTCTGCGCCGCGTAGTCGACGCCCGGCAGCTCGCGGGAATCGCGCCACCGCTGATAGGCCCACGGAGTTGGCACACCAAAATCCGGTTTCAAAAGGAGCAATGATAACTCCGGCAGCGACCCGACCGGCTCGGCAATTTCTCCTCGGCCGCGACAGCGCGCCGTGCCACGGACCAGGAAGAACGGAACATCCGAGCCAATCTCTGCCGCCAGACTCGTCAGGCGGGCGAACGCCACCCGCCCGTCGTAGAGTTCGTTCAAGCCAAGCAATGTACTGGCTGCGTCGCTGCTCCCGCCACCGAGTCCGGCACCATGCGGAATTTTTTTTCGGAGCGTGATCCGCACTCGTGGCTCCTCCCTGATTTCGGCAAAAAAACGGTGCGCCGCACGCACGACCAGATTCTCGTCGCCGGCCGGAAGAGTTAGATCATCCGAGGAAAAAGAAACGCCCGTGCCCGACTCGTTGGGCTCGATGGTTAGCTCATCGCCTAACGAGATCGGAGCCATCAAGGTTTCGATTTCGTGGAAACCGTCCTCCCGCCGGCACAGGATCTTGAATGATAAATTGATCTTCGCGGGCGCGAAAAGCTGCATAGGTTCCCGCAACCCTGTGTGGAAGCGCATGAACTGGCAAGCCGCTGAAATCAATCCGCGTGAACGTATCATCGTCGCGCTTGATGTGCCGACCAGCGCCGCAGCCCTTGGGCTCGTCCGCCGGCTCTCGCCGCATCCGGGCCTTTTCAAGATCGGGCTCCAGCTCTACATCAGCGCCGGACCCGACGTGGTGCGCACAGTACGCGACCTCGGCGGACGCGTTTTCCTCGATCTGAAACTGCATGATATCCCGACCACCGTCGCGCGCGGGGTCGAGAGTGCAGGATCGTTAGGCGTGGAAATGCTGACGCTTCACCTGAGCGGAGGCCGCGCCATGGCGACAGCCGCGGTCCAAGCAGCTGCACCGGAAATCCTGCTCCTCGGCGTGACAGTCCTAACGAGCGCCGACGAAGCGACGTTGCGCGAAGCGGGAGTCCAATCCTCGATCGAGGAACAAGTGTTGCGGCTCGCAAAAATGGGCGTGGAAAGCGGAATTGGCGGACTCGTGGCAAGCCCTTACGAACTTGTCCCGCTCCGCTCTGCGCATGGCACAAAGGTCAAAATCGTCACGCCGGGAATCCGACCCGCGGCTTCGGCAGCTAACGATCAGAAGCGAACCATGACACCTGCCGCCGCACTCAAGGCCGGAGCCGATTTTTTGGTGATCGGACGCCCGATCACTGCGGCCGCCGATCCGCGGAGCGCGCTCGAGCAAATCGTGGCCGATGCTGTTTGACCGGCTGATCGTGCACCACGATCGCGCGCCGACAAGCGCGGCGATGAACATGGCAATCGACGAGGCGCTGCTCGAGCAGGCGACTCTGCCCGTCCTGCGCTTCTACGGCTGGCGCCGGCCTTCGCTCTCTTTCGGTTACTTCGGCAAATTTGCCGAGTTCGCGAAGGAAACGAAAACCCGCGAACTCGTCAGACGCTGGACCGGCGGGGGCAGTGTTTGGCACGGCGAAGATCTCACCTACGCCTTGATCACCCCGGCGTCTGATCCGGCGTCAGCCCACGGGCCGACTTTCATCTACGCCGCTCTCCACGGCGCCATTCGCGATGCGCTCTTAATAGAAGGAACAGAAACCCAACTCGCCGCCGACGCCGCACCGAAAGTCTCCGATGCCTGCTTCGCCAATCCAGTACGCGATGATGTAATGCACGAGGGCCGCAAGATCGCGGGGGCGGCGCAGCGGCGCACGCGGGGCGGCTTTCTGCATCAGGGCAGCATCCAACTGCCCGGGCTTTCCGAATCATTCCGTGACCGATTTGCCGCCGCCCTGGCGCCTGGAATCCAGCAAACATCGATCTCAATGCAGATACTCGATCGTGCCGCCATTCTCGCTGCCGAAAAATACGGGACCATGGAATGGTTGCATCGCTGGTAAGGCGGCATCGTGGAGCTTTGACATTAAAAGCCGACCTTCTATCCTGCGCTTGTGAAAATTTCCGCGAACTCGGCCGCTGCGACGAATGGCGTGGCGGGTGCCCTGAGTCGCGTGGTTGAACCAATCCAGGCGCAACTCGACGAGGTGGATCGTCGCATCTCCGCCCAGACCACGGCCTTCGATCCGGCGATCGAGGGCTACGTCGCTTATGCGATCGGCGGAGGAGGAAAACGACTGCGGCCACTCGTCGCCCTGCTCTGCGGCGGCGCGACCGGTTCGTTAGTCTCGGGTCATCTCGATCTTGCAGTGATCGTGGAACTGATCCATCTCGCAACCCTCGTCCACGACGACATCATGGACGATGCGGAACGCCGCCGCTCGCAGCCAACGGTCAATGCACGCTGGGGGAATTCGCTCAGTGTCCTGCTCGGCGACGTTCTTTTCGCGCATGCGCTCAATCTCTCAACCGACTTCGACGACACGAACATCAGTCGCACGATTGCGCGCACTGCGACTGAGGTTTGTTCCGGGGAAATGATCCAGACCCAGCGCCGCTTTGATCTTCAGCTTTCGCGCAAGGAATACTTTGGGATCATCGGGATGAAAACCGGATCGCTCTTTGCCTGCGCCGCAGAACTGGGCGCGGTGATCAGCGGGGCACCGGAGCAGGTCGTCAAACGACTGCGTAATTATGGGAGGAAGATTGGAACCGCCTACCAGATTTATGATGATTGCCTCGACATCGCCGGGACCGAAAGTGAAACCGGTAAGACGCTCGGAACCGATCTGCGCAAGGGCAAGCTGACCCTGCCGGTGCTGACCTTGCTCGAGTCGGCCTCGGCTTTCGATCGCGAACGTTGCTGCGCACTCGTTCTGGAAGGCAAACTCGAAGAGGTGACCGCGTTACTGCAAAACTCGCCGGCGAATGGTGCGCTCGGCACCGCAATCGAAGTCGCGGCGGAACTGATTCGCGACGCCCAATCCGAGCTCGCCCCGCTCGTCGCCAACCGATGTGTCGATTCGCTTTTCGGCCTGGGAGAAGCGCTGCTCGAGGTGCTCGAACAATTACGCGCCTAGAGGTGCTGGTGGAGGCCGCACTTTCCCCACGAGCGAAATGACGGCGCCGCTGAAAATTCGCGAGATGCCGAGAGAGGATCGGCCGCGGGAGCGACTGGCGGCGCGCGGAGCAAGCGCGCTGACCGATGCGGAGCTGATCGCGATTCTTCTGCGTACCGGAGTGCCAGGGGCGAATGCCGTCGAGGTGGCACGCCAGTTGATCGAAGAATATGGTTCGTTAGGCAGATTGGGCCGTTGTTCGGTCAGGGAGTTGGCCAAAATCAAGGGTGTGGGTTTCGCCAAGGCAACGCAACTCGCCGCGGCCTTCGGCCTGGGCCAGCGACTGGCGCAGCAGAATTTCTCGGGAAAGCGGATCGAGAAACCGGAACAGGTTTACGAATTGCTCGGTCCCGAGCTGCGCGCTCTGCACAAGGAATCGCTCCGCATCATTCTGCTCGACACGCGCTATAACTTCATCCGGACGGAAGAGGTTTCGTTAGGCAGCGTCAACGAAAGTATCGCGCATCCCCGTGATGTTTTTCGGCCGGCGCTCATTTACTCCGCCTACGCCGTGATCGTGGCCCACAATCATCCTTCGGGCGATCCCTCCCCCAGCCAGGCCGATCATAGCCTGACGAGACGTTTGCGCGAAGCGGCTGAGTTGCTCCAGATCAAGCTGCTCGATCACGTCATTATCGGCGCGCCCGGCGAAGGCCGGCTCCCCTATTTCAGCTTTAAGGAGATGGGGGTGGTGTGAAGATTCATCCGACCGCAATTGTCGAGCCCGGCGCGCAGTTGGGCGAAGAAGTGGAGGTCGGGCCCTACGTCTGCATCAGCGGCGAGGCGGAGATCGGGGCGCACACCATCGTGCGGTCGCATGCCGTGATCGAAGGCAGAGTTCGCCTCGGCACGGAGAATCAGATTGGGCACGGCGCAGTCATCGGTAGTTTCCCGCAGGACTTGAGTTTCAAGGCTGGAACAAGCAGTTGGGTCGAAATCGGAAACGGCAACGTCATTCGCGAGCACGTCACGATTCATCGTGGGACCGCCGAGAGTTCGGCCACATGCATCGGCAACGACAACTTTCTCATGGCCGGCGCGCATCTCGGCCACAACTGCACGATCGGCAATAAAGTGATCATCGCGAACAACTGCCTCCTCGGCGGCTATGTGACGGTTGAGGACAACGCCTTCCTCGGAGGTGGCTGCGTCTTTCATCAATTCATGCGCGTCGGACGGCTTGCGATCACGCAGGGCATATCTGGGTTTAGCAAAGACATTCCGCCCTTTGTCGTCGCTGCAGGAGTCAACAGGGTCGTGAGCCTGAATGTTGTCGGTCTGCGCCGGGCCGGCTTCAGCTCCGAAGAACGCGCCGAGATCAGAGCGGCGTTTGCGTTGCTCTACGAAGCCGGGCTGAATGTGAGTCAGGCGCTCGCCCGGGCGCGCGAGCAAAGTTGGGCTGCACCCGCAAAAACGTTTTTCGATTTCGTCGCCGGGGCCAAGCGCCGCGGAATCTGCGGCGGTCCGCGAACGCGTTCCCGGCGGGAAGACGAATAGCCGCTATGAAGACGGCGTCGAGGTTGGGATGGTCGGATTGTTCAGCTTGATGCCAAACTTGGTCACGAGCTTCTTCGCGTTCTCATCAGTTCTGGAAAGGTCGACCAGCCCCCGCACCAATTTTTCCAGGCTCAGCTGCACTTGCTTCGCCTGATCGACTACCTTGACCTGCTGTTCCTGCAATTGCTGAGCGCTGCGCCGCGTCTCCGCGGCGATCCAGATTTCCCAGGACAAAACCAGGACCAGGCTGAGACCCATGAGCAACACCGGCCAGAAGATGTCAGAGGCCGGAACGTCGGCCTGGGTTGCCGACTGAATATCTGGCTCCTGTTCCATCGTTAGGGGCTGGGTGTCGCACTGGCCATCGGCGTCAGGTTGTAGCCACTGTTTTGCAGGAGTTGGCGCATTTTCTCATCGGTCGACGCGACCGCGGCCATCTCGCGCAAGAGGTTGGCGCCGATCTGCTGGCTGAGCGCACCTTTGTTGATGATCACCTGCTGGGCCTGTACTTCAGCCTGGAGGGTCCGGTTTTGATGGGCGAACACGATCGTGACAAGGCTGAGGCAAAGGCAGGCGACGCCAATGACGAGGAGGATGGTAAACTGCCAGCGCTTCACCTGCCTGACCGATACCAGCCTGCGCCGCGCAGCGTCAACTTGAAAGTGAGGGGCCGTTTTAACGCAAGCTGAGCAAGGCCAGCATGCGACCGGTACGCGCCTTCTCGGCCCGATAAGAATAATAGCGCGGTAAATGGCAGGCCGTGCAAAGGCCGGAGTCATGAACCTGCTCCACCCCCGCCGCGCGCGCCTGCCTGACGATCTCGGCGGCAAAATCTACCTCATAATGCGGCGGACGAATGCAGGGACTAAGCTGGACCACGAGATCGCGCGGCAGAGAGCCAAAATGCTCACGCATGGTTGCGATCGCCCGCGCCACGATCGCCAGCTCGGTTCCCTTCCGCCCAGAATGGACGAGGGCGAGGCAGCGCCTCACCGGATCGACAAGAAAGGTCGCACAACAATCCGCGACATAAATGCCTAACGAGACCCCAACTTGATTCGTGATTAGAGCATCCGCGCCGTCGAAGCATCGTTCCCCGGACAACGGCCTGTCGATCACCGCCACTTCCGCGCCGTGAACTTGTTCCGCGGTCGCGAAAGAGTCGGCCGTAAAGCCGAGGCCCGCCCGCAAGGCGCGGTGCGCGACATCGAGGCGGCTCAGCGCTTCGGCACGATCGGTCGCGACATCGATCCCGGGGACACGGCCGACAAATCCGTGCCGGACGACAGACAGCTCGGTTAGCGATGGAAAGAATTCCACCGCCGATTCCGCGACGGGCGCGTGCATCGTTGAATCTACTTTGGCGACGGCGTTGACTTGGGCGGTACCGTGGTGGTGGTCGTCATGCGCGTCTCGCTCCGCGTGTGAGTGAGCGGATCGTCGAAGTCGTAGTGGTAGTTCGTATCCGTGGCGGTGGCGCGATCGAATTCGGCGAGATCGGCATTGTAGCTATAGAGCGCCGAAAGCCGGGTTGATTGCGCCTGGGTAAGCTGGACTTGAGCATTCAAGACATCCAACTGTACGCCGGCGCCCACGCCGAACCGGGCCGTCGCCAAACGCAGCGCCTCGCGGGCCGTTTCGACATTCTTTGACTGGCTGTCGTACAGTTCGCGATCCTGCTGCAGATTCGAATAGGCCTGCTGAATTTCCAGCTCCACCTGCAAGACAAGATCGTCGTAGGTGATTTTCGCCTGGCTGAGCGTCGCCCGCGCCGATTTCACCGCGCCGACGGTTTCCAAGCCATCAAAAATTGGCAAGCTGCCAGTTACGCCCCAAAACCAACCGGCGACGCCATTGCTTAGATCCCTTGAGATTTGCGAACTCTCCCACGTGCGACCACCGCTCAGGTTCAAGGTCGGCTGGATACCGGCATAGGCCGCATGCAACTGCTGCACCTGCACGAGAATATTCGCGCGCTGCTGCTTTAGGGAAGGCCGGCGCTCTTTGCCCAGTTCGATCGCCGTCGTCAGTGGCATATTGCGCGGATTAAAAGTCAATTCGCCAACGCATTCCAGCGGCGCCTGGTTGCCGCGCTTCGGATTGAAATCGAGCCCGATGGTTCTGGCGAGCTGCAGCTGAGCGATGCGGTAATTATTCCGCGCCGTAATCAGCGCCGGCTGCTGGTTGGCCAAAGCGACTTCTGCCTGCAAGACATTGAATCGCGGAACAGTACCGGCTTCGAAGCGATTCTGCTGATCCTTCAGCTGGGCCTCCAGTAGTCCGACCGATTCCTCCTGCACACCGATTAGCGCTTTGTTGAGAATGACCTGATAAAATTGCTGGCGCACGGTCGCGATCACCTGGTCGATCGTGTTGCGCAAGCTATAAAGACTGGCATCGGTGGCGGCCGCCGCACCCTTGATCGCCGGAATAACTGACCCGTTGTAGAGGAGCTGCGACCCGGTCAAACTGACGTTGTAGGAATTATCGCTAACCGTGAAGGCACTTGAGCTGCCGACGCGCAAACTTGGATCGAGGTGATTGAACATACCGGAAGCGTCGAAGTGCGGTATGGCCTGCGCCCGCACCTGAATCTGCACGCCTTTGGTGCGCCGAATCTCCTGTCGCGCCGTCAGGACGGCAGGATTGTGTTGGAAGGCCCTCTCGATTGCCTGGCGCAAGGTAAAACGGGGTGCTGAGCTGGAAATGGTGGTTGTTTCGCTCCCGGCTCCGGCGCTGGAGGCCAACGCGACCGCGCCGAGAAACACAGCGAACTGGTGACGCATCGGCCGTAATAAAATGCGCGTGCGGCAGAAGCACTCGATGCGCTGAATGGCGGATAAGATTACTGCCCCCGCCGGCTCAAGACTCATTTATGTTGGCAGTAATCGTATATCTTGCTGTAAATTTGCAACCACGATTTTTGCTCACCCGGTGAAAGGTGCGCCATCATCTTCATGAGGTTGCAAATCATCTCCTCCCGGATGCGCCGGACTAGCGCCGACCCGCGCGGAGTGATGCAAACCATCACTTTGCGCCGGTCGTCCGAGGCGTGTGAACGCATGACATAACCAAGATTTTCGAGCCGCGCGACGAGTCCGCTGGCGGCGGCGGTAGTATGCCCCATTTTTTGGGCGATGGCCGACATCGTCAGCACCTCCTGTTGATCGAGATAGGTGAGGAGGAAGAACTGCGAGAAGGAAACATTCCCCGGAGCCAGCTCCTTCGAAAGATTGAGAATGAAGCAGCGCTGCATCTCCATGATGATGTGCGCAAGACGCTCGGCATCGACTCGGAGTTCATCCGTTGAATTGTCGAGATAAGCAGTCGTGGCTCCCATTTTGACCGGAGTAAGCTAGGAGACCGTGCCGGAGTGTCAACCAGCAGCCGCCTCCAATTCCTCTTGCTCCTTATCGTGATAATGATTGTGCTCATGCTGGGGCGCCGCCGCGAAAAACCGCTGGAGGCTTACCTCCGAATGCCTTGCACCGGGAAAATGAAAGTGTATTTCTCGAAACGACTTTCAGCCGCCGCCCGCTTCCGGAAGATCGCCTTGTAATGCCGCTGAGCCTAAAACATAACGCCGAGCAACTGGCGGCCAACTTCGCCGAAATCGAGCCCCGCTACAGCGAACAGCAAGCGTTGATTGAATCGTCGCGCTGCCTCTTTTGCTTCGACGCGCCCTGCATCACCGCCTGCCCGACCGGGATCGATATTCCCACTTTCATTAGGAAGATCACGACCGGGAATCTGACCGGTGCCGGGCGGACGATTCTTTCGGCCAACATCCTCGGGGCAAGCTGCGCGCGCGTCTGCCCCACCGAAGTCCTCTGCGAAGGCGCCTGCGTGCTTCTCGATCGCGACACCGACCCGATCAAAATCGGCCGCCTCCAGCGCTACGCGACCGATCATGTTTATGAAAACCGGATTCCGGTGCTGAGGCCGCCCGCACGAAAGTCCGGTAAACGGGTTGCGATCGTCGGGGGCGGGCCGGCTGGTCTTGGCTGCGCAGCAGAGCTGGCGCAACTTGGGCACGAAGCCGTCATTTTTGAGCGAAAACCAAATGCTGGCGGACTCAACACCTACGGCATCGCCTATTACAAGATGAAGCCGCAAGTCAGCCTCGAAGAAGTGGAACTGGTCAGGTCCTTGGGCGTGGAAATTCGCTGCGGGCTGGAAGTTGGCCGGGACTTCACGCGCGACGACCTGGATAAGTTCGACGCGATCTTTATCGGCGTTGGGCTGGGCGATGGAGAGTGGCTTCGGATTGCCGGGGAGGATCTGCCCGAGATCGTCGATGCGCTGCATTTCATCGAGCAAATCCATACCGAACCGCTCTCGGAGGTTCCGATCGGAGCGCGCGTGGCCGTGATTGGTTGCGGCAACACCGCGATCGACGCCGCCACTCAGGCGCGCCGGCTCGGCGCCGATGAAGTCGTGATCATTTACCGGCGGAGCGAGCGCGACATGTCGGCCTATGGGTTTGAGTACGAGCTGGCGAAACGCGACGGCGTTACATTCCTCTTCCATCATCTCCCCGTTGAAGTAATCGTAGAGAATGGTCACGTCGCAGCCCTTCGCCTCGTGCAAACGCGATTCAACGCGAACGGCGCGCTCGATCTGATCGCCGACTCGGAAACGACGAGGCCATTCGACATGGTCATCAAGGCCGTTGGCCAGCAAAAGCAAACTGCATGGCTGACGAAGGTTTTCCCGGAGCTGGAAATGACTCGCAACGGCACGATGGTCCGCGATTTCGAGACCGGCCGAACAAGCCTGCCCAACGTGTTCGCCGGCGGCGACTGCGCAAATGGTGGTCGCGAAGTCGTCAATGCGGTCGGCGAAGGAAAAAAGGCTGCGCGGGGCATCCACCGATTTTTCGGCGAAAGCAAAGTGGTCGGCCCGGTTCAGCCTTCACGCTGGGGCGTGGCAAACGGCCCGTTCGGTTCCGGCCTCGACGAACCGATCCGCGTCCCGGAATTGGAAGCAAAAATGGCGACGAGCAAGAGATGTTCGTCTCACGTGGAAAACAACCCTTGATCTGTCATCCGCCGCTTTAACCGAAATGCCTGATCTTTCGACCAATCTCGCAGGAATCAAATCCCCCAACCCGTTTTGGATCGCCTCCGGTCCGCCGGCGAACACAGCGTATCAGGCACATCGCGCCTTCGAAGCCGGCTGGGGCGGGCTTGTCTGGAAAACGATTGGTGAACCCATTCGCAACGTTTCCTCGCGCTACTCATCGATCGATTACGGCAACCTGCGGATGGCTGGGTTCAACAATATCGAGTTGATTAGCGATCGCGCGCCGGAAACAAATTTCCGCGAAATCGCCGAAGTGAAAAAACGCTGGCCGGACCACCCGGTCATCGCCTCACTCATGGTCGACACGCGCGAGAACTGGCACGATTTCGTCAGGCGTTCGGCCGATTGCGGGGCCGATGGGATCGAGCTGAACTTTGGCTGTCCCCACGGCATGTGTGAACGCGGAATGGGTTCTGTCGTCGGCCAAAATCCGGACGTGGCCGAGACTATTATCGGTTGGGTCATGGAAGTCGCGACCATTCCCGTGATCGCAAAGCTAACCCCCAACATCACTGACATCACTGCGGCCGCCCGCGCGGCGAAGCGCGGCGGCGCCAACGCCATCTCACTCATCAACACGATCAACAGCATCACTCAGGTGAACCTCGACAATTTCGTACCCGAGCCCTTCGTTGGCGGGCTCAGCTCGCACGGCGGTTATTGCGGGCCAGCTGTGAAACCGGTTGCGCTCAACATGGTGCAATCGTGCGCCGCAGATCCCGACGTCCGCCTCCCAATCTCGGGTATCGGCGGCATCACAACCTGGCGCGATGCGGCGGAGTTTATCGCGCTCGGTTCCAGCACCGTCCAGGTCTGCACCGCTGTGATGCATTACGGCTTTCGCATCGTCGAAGACATGATTGATGGCCTGAGTGATTACCTCGATTCGAAAGGCTTCCAAAGTCTCGACGAGCTGCGTGGACGCGCCGTTGGCACAGTGCAGAACTGGGAATCCCTTGATCTCAATTACCAACGGATCGCCAAAATCGATTACGAAAAATGCATCGGGTGCAATCTCTGTTACATCGCCTGCGAGGACGGCGCCCATCAGGCGATCGCGCTCGTCGATCCCGCCGGCTACGGACTCGGGCCGGGTCGTGTGCCCGGCAAACCCGTTCCTGAAATCAAAGAACCGGAATGCGTCGGGTGCAATCTTTGTTCGTTAGTCTGTCCAGTCCACGGCTGCATCGCGATGGTGAGTTTGGAGACCGGTCTCGAACCGCTCACCTGGGCCGAATATCAGGCGCGCCTCGCGGCCGGTGAGATCACTCCTTTCGCGCCTCACCCATAGCCGCAATGGGAGAGTGAATCGTGACTGGTGATATGTGAATAGTAGAACGCTATCATGAGCCACGAATCACGATTGACGGATCGCCATTCACCCTCCCTCTCCCGCTGCCCTGTGTTCATTGGCGGCGAATGGCGCGAAATATCCGGGGTGGAAACATCACCCGTCTACAATCCGTCGCGCGGCGAAGTCATTGCCGAAGTGCCAATGTCCGGCGCCGAGGTGGTGAACGATGCCGTCAGCGCTGCGGCCGACGCATTCCCCGCCTGGCGCGAGACTCCGCCAGTCGAGCGGGCGCGTTTGTTTTTCCGTTACCGTCAATTGGTCGAAGAAAACTTCGACCGCATCTGCCAGATGGTTGCGCGCGAGCATGGCAAGACGCTGGCCGAAGCACGCGGCAGCGTTTATCGCGGACTCGAAAACATCGAATACGCCTGTGGCATTCCCACTCTCCTGATGGGCGATACGCTCGAGAACATCGCGCGCGGCGTCGATTGCGAGACGCTCCATCAGCCGTTAGGCGTTTGCGTCGGTATTACTCCGTTCAACTTCCCGGCGATGGTGCCACTCTGGATGTTCCCGCTCGCTCTGGCCTGCGGAAATACCTTCGTCCTGAAGCCGAGCGAGAAGGTTCCCCTGACCGCCAATTATCTGATCGACCTGCTGGAAAAAGCCGGCCTGCCCAAAGGCGTCCTTAACGTCGTCCACGGCGGACGCGATTGCGTCGACGCACTGCTGACCCATCCGAAAGTGCGCGCGATTTCCTTTGTCGGTTCGTCGCCCGTCGCGAAACACATCTACCAAACCGGCACGCGTCACGGCAAACGCGTCCAAGCCAACGGCGGCGCGAAGAACTACATCGTCGTCATGCCCGACGCAGACGTACCGCGCACCGTCGAAGCGCTGGCCACGGCGGCGTTTGGCTGCGCCGGGGAACGCTGCATGGCGGGCTCGACCGCCCTGACTGTCGGCGCGGCCGCCGACCGCTTGTTGCCGTCGTTAGTCAAGGCAGCGCGCGCCATCAGGGTCGGGCCGACCGATGTCGACACGCAGCCCGATATGGGGCCGGTCATCACCGCGCAGCATCGCGATCACGTCCTGAACCTGGTCGCAAGCGGCGAAAAAGAGGGTGCCAGAATCATTTGTGACGGCCGCGATCCTCATGTCCCCGACGCGCCTAACGGATTCTTTGTCGGCGCAACCATCGTCGACCACGTGCAAAATGAAATGACGATCGCTCGCGAAGAGGTCTTCGGTCCGGTCCTGAATGTCATGCGAATGGAGGATCTCGATCACGCCATAGAGCTGGCGAACAAATCCTCCTACGGCAACGGCACCGCCATTTTCACCAACTCCGGCAAAGCCGCCCACGAATTTAAGCATCGAGTCAAAGCGGGGATGGTCGGGATCAACGTTGGCGTGCCGGCGACGATGGCGATGTTCCCCTTCACCGGCTGGGACGATTCCTTTTACGGCGACCTGCATATTCAGGGGAAAGAAGGCGTCCAGTTCTTCACCCAGCAAAAAGTCGCCACTACCCGCTGGTTGGGCGAGGGCGTGGGCGACGTGTGGAGGAAGTAACCGCGATGCAAAAAGTCAGTAAGCATTCAGAGAGAACCTGCCGTGGCAGCTTCCGGGGAGCGCACGCGCCCTCGCGTGCTGGCGAAGGCGCCCCGCCTTCGCAAACTTCTTGTTTCGGGCGGTCTACCTCAACGCCGGGCGGAAAGATTGATTTGGCGAGGCGTCAAAACCAGCACGCGAGGGCGCGTGCGCTCCCCAGAGCTACGCGGCGCGCTCTCTGTTACACACCCAGTGATCCGAGATGAGCATCCTGATCAAAAACGGTGAGATCGTTACCGCGGACGAGCGGTACTTTGCGGACATTCTTTGCGAAAACGAAACGATCACCCGGATCGATCGGGAGATCGACGCGCCTAACGGCGCGGAGGTGATCGACGCGACCGGGAAGTACGTCTTTCCCGGGTTCATCGATCCACATGTCCACATTTATCTGCCCTTCATGGGTACCTTCGCGAAGGATACGCATGAAACGGCGAGTCGGGCGGCGATCGTCGGCGGGACGACGACCTTGATCGAAATGATCTGCCCTGGATGCGACGAGAGGCCACTGGAGGCGTTTGAGCTTTGGCTCGGCAAGGCGCAGGGCACGAGCGCCTGCGACTTCAGTTTTCACCTGGGTGTGACCCGCTACGACGAGCAGGCAGAACGCGATTTCCGCGAAATCGTCAGGAGGGGAGTCAGCAGCTTCAAGGTGTTCCTGGCCTACAAAGGCGCGCTCGGGGTGAATGACGAAGAGCTCTACAAGACACTCGCTCTCGCCAAGTCGTTAGGCGTGATCACGACGGCCCATTGTGAAAACGCCGATCTGGTGGCGGAGTTGCAGAAAAAGCTCCTCGCCGAAGGCAAGACCGGACCGGAATGGCATTACTGGAGCCGTCCCCCGCTTGTGGAAGCGGAGGGCGTCCATCATCTGATGACCTTTGCCGAGATGATCGGCGCGCACGTTTACATTGTGCATCTGAGCTGTGAGGAATCGCTGGGCGAAGCCAACCGGGCCGCGGCGCGCGGCGTGCACCTCTGGGTCGAGACCCTCATACAATACCTCCTGCTCGATCGCACCGAGGCCGAGAAGCCGGACTTCGAAGGAGCGAAGGCGGTCATGTCGCCACCGCTGCGCGACAGGAAAAATCAGGAAGTGCTTTGGAATGGTTTGCGGCAGGGATTCATTTCGACGCTCGCGACCGATCACGCGCCCTTCGACTTTGCGACGCAAAAAATCCTGGGCCGCGATGACTTCACCAAAATCCCCAATGGGATTCCGTCACTCGAGGACCGGATCAATCTTTATTACACCCACGGGGTAAAGCGCGGTCGGATCGATCTCCATCAGTTCGTCGAAACTGCGAGCACGAAGGGCGCAAAAATCTTCGGCCTCTTCCCGCGCAAAGGAACGATCCAGCCCGGGAGCGACGCCGACCTGGTGGTTTATGATCCGGAATACCGCGGAAAAATTTCCGCGACAACGCATCAGATGAACCTCGATTACAACTCGTTCGAAGGCTTCGAAATTGAAGGGCGACCGCATGTCGTAACCGTACGCGGGAAGATGGCGGCACGAGAGGGCAAGTTCGTCGGCGAGATTGGCCGCGGAAAATTTCTCGCCCGCGAACCGAATCACTTCTGACCGCAAGCATTCTTCCACTTGGTGGGGCGAGACTCTGTCGAGCCGGAGGTGGCAGGATGGAATCTGCAAAGTTACCCAGCCCCCAGGCTCGACGGAGTCTGGCTCTACCAGCCCCTCTCGTTTATTCGTCCGCACCAATCGGCGAACCGTCGGGAATGCGTGGCGGTGTCGGGATATCGAGCGCCCGGGGATCGCGGTGGAATTGGTCGATTTGCGAGAGCAGATAGGCATTCTGCGCCATCTCCGCCGGGTCGCTCGACGAGCGCGCTTTCCATTTCGTCTCGAGATCGGCAATCCGGCGCAAAGCGTAGGCGTTGACCTGTGGCTCGGTGTCGCGCCTGAGCGCGAGTTGCAGGAGATGATTCAGGAACTGTTTTTCGACCGCGCGTGCGATTTCCTTTTGCGGACGGGTTTGGTTGGCGGTGCGGGTGGCGGTTTGGAGAATCGCATCAAAAAGCTCGTTTAGCGAAAGCCCGTCCGCGGTTTTCGCGTTTTGCGCCACGATCCGGGAAAGACGCTCCGGATTGAGCAGCAAATCGAGCTCGGCGTTGATCCAGCTCTCCGCCGCCGCCTGCGGGTCGAAGACCATGGCATCATGCGAATCGAACGACTCGCGATCGCGCGGATAACCCGGCGGACGCGGCGGAATGAGGGCGACCAGCTTGGCTGGCATCTCGAGAAAATCTGGCCGCAACGTTTGCAGCACGGCGGCGAGCGCGGCGCGTTGCTGGTCCGGTGGGAGCGGTTCGTTAGGCGTCTGCCCGTCGCCCCGAGCTGCGTAGGTGTAATTGACACCGCCGATCAATTTGGTCGCCGCTTCGGCTTGGAAACGATGCATCAGGTAAACCGGCACAAGCACATTCTCGAGCGTGGCCATCGGCGCCCCGATCGGGATGTTTTTCTCGCTCAAGTGATTCAATGCGAGCGCGCGCACCTTGATCAAGCGATTCAGCTCGTCGGTCGCCGATGCCCCGCTATCCCACAGATGCGCGAAAGGACTGGCACTCCCGGGCGGGCGCGCATCGGCGTCCGACAGGTAGCGGAATCCCTTCGCAATATTATCCTGGAGAATGGAGGCGAGTCCCGCCGACTCGTTGGTCCCGCTCGGAAAATCCTGGTAACCATAGAGAATGGTCCGCTTGTCCCACGCGCCGATGCCGGTCGCATAAGCGCGGCTAAGATCGATGTTTCCGTGCTCATCGATCGTCACAACCGGCGGCGGATAATCCATGACGGAGGCGCGATCTTGTGTGCTAGCCGCGAAGTTGTGCTGCAAGCCGAGCGTGTGCCCGACTTCGTGCGCGGCCAATTGCCGGAGCCGCGCTAGCGAGAGCTCAAGGAGGCGCGGGTCGGGCGTGACGCCGTTGGCGTAGGCTTCGACCAGGCCCTGCGCGATGAGAAAATCCTGCCGCACGCGGAGCGAGCCTAACGACACGTGCCCCTTGATGATCTCGCCGGTGCGCGGGTCGATGATCGACATGCCGTAGGACCAGCCGCGGGTCGAGCGGTGCACCCATTCAATCACATTGTAGCGCAGGTCCATGGGGTCAACGCCTTCTGGCAGTTCCTTCACCTGGAACGCGTTCTTGTAGCCGGCCGCTTCGAATGCCTGATTCCACCATGATGCGCCCTCGATCAGAGCCGATCGGATCGGCTCTGGCGCGCCGCGATCGACGTAGTAAATGATCGGCTGCACCGCCTCGCTCATGGCCGCGGTCGGGTCTTTCTTGCGCAGGCGATGGCGGATGATGAAGCGCTTGACCAGCGGATCCTGGATCGGCGCCGCGTAGTCGGCGTAACTCATCAGGAAATAGCCGGAGCGCGGGTCGTAAACACGCGGCTGATATTGATCGTCGGGCAATTCGACGAATGAATGATGTTCGCGCACAGTGACCGCCTTGGCGGTCGGCGTAACGGAACGAATCCAATCGCTCGTTGGTTCGCCGGTAAAAGTCAGCGTCACCTCGAACTCGGTGTTCTTCGGGAAGTTCTTCGTGAAAGGCAGATAGATGGCCGAGCGCGAGTCATCGACCTTGTAGGTTCCCTGCTTCTTCTCCTTCAACTTGTCCGCCACGCCATGCGCATCGTTCAAGAGGAACGGTGTTGCGTCGACCAGGACGCGACCCTTTTCCTCGGCCACGACTTTGAAACCCCAGAGGACAGAACGCGCAAACGCTTCCTCGACCGAGCGCTTTTCGTCCGCGTTCCTGGTTTGCGCGCGATAGGCAAGATTTTGCTCGATGAGTAAAACCTTTGGTCCGACGCGCTCGAACTTCACCAAGTGCTCGGGACTGCCCGCGTCGCTATCGAGATCGCCGAATTCCCCGCGATCCAATCCGATGTCGTTCGAGCCCACGCCCGCCGCGAGCGAGACGACGTAGAGGAACTCCGAATCGAATTTGTCGATCTCGAGCCAGACTTTGCCGGCGCGTGCATCCCAATAGAGATTGAAGTAGCCGGGCATTGCCTGCGTCCCGCGCGTTTTCTGAGCGATCGTGGGCAGCGGCTTGTTTTCGTCGTCGTCAGGCTTGCTCTTGGTCGTCGCCGCGCGGCCGGTCGAGAAAAGAAGAACTGCCAAAGCGATGCCAAAGAAAAGACTACGCATGTTGCCGGGGAAAGTAGCAGCTCGTGTCGGCCAAAGCTCGACCAAAGTCGCGCGCTTCCCTTTCTTCGATTGAAGCTTAAATTCAATCCGCCGCTTGGAAGGGCGCAAAAAACGAGCAGCTTTTGCCAAATCTGGGAAAGCAGCGCGGGCGCATTTCACCCATGTTGTAAATATGAAGACGAGTATTCCGACGACGTCCGAAGCGCCGGGCGATGCAGGGAGGGAAAGCATTGGGAAACGATTGGCCGCGCATCCGTTCGTCGCTGGGATGAGCGAAAAACATCTTGGGATTCTGGCCGATTGCACAATGGCCACGCACTTCGAGCCCGGCCAGATCATTTTTCGCGCGGGCGAACCGGCCAACGGTTTCTATTTGATTGAAAGCGGCAAGGTGGTTCTGGAGGAGCCACAACCGACCGGCGAGCCGATGATGATCGACGTGGTTTCGACTGGCGAACCGTTAGGCTGGTCCTGGCTTTTCTCGCCCTACGTCTGGCAATTCGATGCCCGGGCGGTGGAGCCTTGTCGAGCCTTGTGCTTGTCTGGCATCATGCTGCGGCAACACCGCGATGAAGACCTCTTTCTCAGCCATGAACTTTTCAGACGTACGAGCGAAGTGATGGTGCACCGTCTGCAGGCGGCGCGCAATCGCTTGAGCGCCGCGAAGAAATCAGCCCGCCCCGCCGGGTCATCTGCCCCCGCTTCCTGAAATGCAACTTTACGTCTCCAAGAACGGGCAGCGCTACGGTCCCTATTCATTGGAGGAACTCCGGCACGAGGTGCAGGCTAATTTTTTTCGCGCTGAAAATTTCGCCTCTTTCGACAACGGGCAGACTTGGGAGCCGATCAGCGCCATTCCGGGGATCGGCCCACTCGCCTACGCAGTCGAAGCCGACACGGCGAACAACCTGCTCGTCATCCGCTACCGGGATGGCGTCGGGTCGTCCGACGTCGAGCGTTGCGCCGTGGAAGTGAGCAAAGCCCTAACGAGTTTAGAGCCTGGTTTTCGACTCCTGGCCGATTTCACTGACCTGGAATCGATGGACGCGGCTTGCGCGCCCCATCTCAGACACATCATGCGGCTTTGCAATGGAAAGGAGGTAAGCGCGGTCGTGCGGGTGATTCCAAACCCGCAACGGGACATCGGCCTGCGCATCATGTCTTTCTTTCATTACGGCCCGGAGGTGCATATCACGACGTGTTCGACTCTGGAAGAGGCGAAGGAAATTCTCGACCACCACGGCGATCCTCTTCCCACCGCCACCGCGCCGTCCGCAGCGCAATCAGGGGGATGAGCGACAACAACCACGTTTTCACTCTCGGCATCGAGGAGGAATTCCAGATCATCGATCCGGAGACACGTGAACTGCGCTCCTACGTCCAGCAGATTCTCGACGACGGGAGGATAACGCTGAAGGAACACGTTAAGCCTGAGATGCATCAATCGGTCGTCGAACTGGGCACCGAAATTTGCCCCGACATCCGCTTCGCGCGGGAGCAGGTAATGGAGTTGCGGAGCGAACTGGCCACCCTCGCCGCCCGGCGTGGCCTGCTCATCGCTTCCGCCGGCACGCATCCCTTTTCGCATTGGATGAATCAACTCATCACCGCCGGCGACCGCTATTCCACGATCGTGAACGACATGCAGCAAATCGCGCGCTGCAATCTCATCTTTGGGTTGCACGTGCACGTCGGAATCCCGGATCGCGAAGAAGCGATCCAGTTGATGAACCAGGCGCGCTACGTCCTGCCCCACATTTACGCCTTGTCGGTCAACTCCCCTTTCTGGCTCGGACAGAACACCGGGTTCAAAGCCTATCGGCATAATATCTTCGAACGCTTCCCGCGGACCGGCATTCCCGACCCATTCGACAGTCTGTCGGAGTATGAGGATTACCTGAAGATCCTCGTCGAAACCAACTGCATCGATAACGCGAAAAAAATCTGGTGGGATATTCGGCTCCATCCTTTCTTCGACACGCTCGAATTCCGGATCTGCGACGCGCAATCCCGCGTCGATGACACGATCGCGCTCGCCGCCCTGATCCAGGCGGTGGTGGTTAAGTTGCACAAACTACTGCGGCAAAATACCTCGTTCCGCATTTATCGACGGCGCATGATCGAGGAAAATCGGTGGCGCGCATCGCGCTACGGGATCGACGGGAAGTTGATCGATTTCGGTCGCAACCGGGAGGTCGAGACGCGCAGTTTGATCAACGAAATCCTGGAGTTCATCGCGCCGGAAGTGCACGAGCTCGGGAGCGAGCGCGAGATGGCGCACATCGAGCGCATTATGCGAGAGGGAACGGGTGCGGACCGGCAACTGGCCGCCTGGGAACGCAAGCATGAGGTGAAAGACGTGGTGGATCAGATCGTGGGCGAGACCTACGAAGGCCTAACGACAACCCCGATCGACATAAGGCCGGAAAATTTTCCCGCGGCACCGTCCGACTACGCAGGGCGCGCACCCTGATCGACTTGCGTTGTTGGCGAACCGATCGGAATGCCCTTAACCGGCAGTCCTCCGACCGATGCACTCTCCCGCAGGACTCGTGGATCAATCGTAGTCGTCGTAGATGGTCGGGTCCGCGAGGTGATGATGGCGGCGGCGGCGGCGATCAACCTTGTAATAGGCATCGACTGCCGAGGCCACCCAGCAGAGCACCGGGATGATTAGCCCGATCCCGGCAGTGGCCAGGCTCAGCAAAATCCCGATCCAGACGGCGAGCGGCATTCCCAGCAACATCCAAAGAAAGCCTGGTCCGAAATGCCCCTTGTAGAGCTGACCAAGGCCAGGAATGATCGCGCTCAGGACGGCGGCAATGACATTTATGCCATGGGTGGTTTGATTATCCGGCATGGCTGATGGGCGATTCATTTTTCAAACACCTCCTCTCGTAAACCTTGATGCCACGGCCACGGCTTCGTTGCTCACCATCACTTGGCAAAATTGCATCAGATCTTGCCTTCGGGTCCGCCGCCGGATAACAAGAACTGAGGAGGAATTAGCAATTCGCGGAGAGCGGCTCCCCGGCGAGAGGGCCATAAAGAGTCATGCAAACGACAACCTCAACTCGGCCACCGGAGTTCGGAATCCAGAGCCTCAACCACGCGGAACCCGCAAGGATCTGGAAGGCGCGCAGTTTTATCCACGAACACCTGGGTGAGGAGCTTTCCCTGACAAGAGTTGCGGACTTCGTCAACATAAGCCCGAATTACTTGAGCGAAGAATTCAAACGGGTGACTGCCTGCAAGTTTGTCGACTACGTTGCCCGGACGCGGATCGAGAAAGCGTGCAAACTTCTGAGCAATTCAAATCTGCGGATTAGCGAAATCGCCTTCGAAGTCGGCTTTCAATCCTTGTCGCAATTTAATCGCGCTTTCAAAAAACTGTCGGCCAAATCGCCGACAGCGTATCGCGCCGAAGTACGCAATCAGAAACCGGCGCCGGAAGCATGGTTGCTGTCCGTTTGCTGATTAATTTTGAACATCGGAAAAAGGCGGAATTCACCTCGCCCAAACAGCCGAAGTCTTTTCCCCGTAAAAATGCGTAGTCGAGCGAAATGATTTCCGATAACACTGCGGCCACTGTGCGGCAATCAAAGCTCATCCAATGGTTCGGCGAGAAACGAAAAAGAATTCTCTGGTGCGCGGGCGGTAGCGCTCTACTCACGGCCATCCTGCTTTCCTGCAGCACCACCACCCGGACGATCCTGGCGCCGCCGAGTATTCCCGGCGCGACATATGTCGGGTCGAGTGAGTGCGCTACATGCCACGAGAAAATCACGCGTGATTTTGCCACGGCCACTCACGCGCGCCTGAAGGCGCCCGGCGACAACGCCAAAGATGCCGGCTGCGAATCATGTCACGGGCCGGGCAGTCTTCATGTCGCAAGCGGCGGCGGGTTACATACCATCGTGAACCCGGGCAAATCGCCGCAAGCTTGCTTCCAATGCCACCTGGAGGTGCGCGCGGCAATGGAACTGCCTTATCACCACCCGGTGCTGGAGGGGAAAGTGACCTGCATTGATTGTCACAATCCACACAAGGGAAACGTGTTCAAGGGCGGCGGGACCAGCGGCATGCAGTCGCTCAAGGGAGGCGGCACCGCTTTGCTTGGCGAAAACGAAACCTGCTTCCAATGCCACACAGCGCAGCGCGGCCCGTTCGTGTTTGAGCACGAAGCGCTGCGCGAGGGATGCGTCGTCTGCCATTCGCCGCACGGATCGGTCAATCAGCGAATGCTAACGGTCCGCAACCAGGCCCTTTGCCTGAAATGCCATTTCCAGCAGCAAACCGCCCCTGGCGTAATTTACATCGCAGATGTCAACCACTCCAGCTTCTTGCAGCAAGGGACCTGCTGGTCGGCCGGCTGCCATGAAGCGATCCATGGCTCACAGGTGAGCCCAGCGCTGAGGTACTAAAATGGCTAGCATTTTCTTCCCGAAAAATTCGCGCTCGCTGGCGCGCGCGTTCCCGTTCCTCATCTGCGTTTTTTTCTGGGCGAATGTCCCTCTCCGCGCAGACGATGCGACCGATGCGAAATCAGGCCCCAGTCCGACGCCGGTCGCGGGCGAGGCCCCGGCCGAGCCGCAGTATAACAATTGGATCGAGCTTTCAATCGGCGGACTGATTACCAGTGGCGATACCGCTCTTTTTGAGCAGCAGCATCATGTGTCGGGCGACGTCTTTGGCGGAATACACGATCTGCATTTGGAGCAGACGTTCGACAAGAACGGACAGTTCACGATGGATGGGCACGCCATTTTTGATACTGGCGATTATAACCTCACGCTGAGCCTGTCCAAGCCAGACCTGGGTTATATCAAGGCGGGGTATGACCAGTTTCGCAGCTATTATGATGGCAACGGCGGATTCTTCCCGGTCGACGGGGCGTTCTTGCCGCCGCCCATCCCCGAGATGTACATTACTCGAGGCATGGCCTGGTTCGAAATGGGCCTGCAATTGCCGGACTGGCCAGAGATAATCATCCGCTATTCGCACGAGTTTCGGCAGGGCCAGAAGGATTCGACCGAATGGGGCGACACCACAGTGACGGGCCTGCCGCCCGGAGGATCCACGAGCCGAAAAATTGTGCCGAGTTACCGCGACATTAATGAGGCCCGGGACATTGTCTCACTGGAGGCGAGCAAGACCTTCGGCAACACCGATGTCGGTTTGGGAATGCGCTACGAACACGAGAATAATAATAACGATTACAACTTCGAACGCGGTGCCGGTGCAGCCAATCAACGATTCGTTACGGACAAAGAAAGCCAAAATTTCGATCTGTTTAGCGGGCATGCGACAACGGAGACGCACTTCAGCGATTCACTCTGGCTAACGACGGCCTACTCTTACACGACGCTCTCAAGCGACCTGAGCGGATCGCGCATCTACGGACCTTTCTATTACTCCTCCTACAGCGACCCGATCTCCACCCTCGGCATTCGCGACGAAGGCTACCTAAACCTTTCCGGCACCTCTAACTCCCAACAATGGGTGGTCAACCTCAATCTCATGTGGTTGCCGTTGAAAGAGCTTACGGTCCTCACGGCCTTTCGTTACACCTACGAAGATACACAAAGCAACTCGGTTTTTCTCAGCACCACTACCCGGACGGCGCCTCAAATCCCGACGGCGGCGAGCAGCTTTCAAAACTTCAACACCGCTGCGGAGACATTCGAGTTGCGTTTCACTGGTGTTGCCGATTGGCTCTTTTACGCGAAGGGCGATTGGGAGGAGCAAAATGGCGATATCCACGAAAGCTCAGGTGAGATCGGAGCTCCCCTGCTTTCTGACATCAAGAATCTCGATTTGCTCCGGCAAAAATACACGGTCGGCTTTACCTGGTATCCCACGGCGCGGATGAATCTGGCTGGGCAGTATTATTACAAGGCTTTTCGATACGATAACAGCTCCAACGCTGATGGCCAGAATCTCGAGTACCAGACATGGAGCACGAACGACTTCAATATTCGTCTCACCTGGCGACCTAACCTCCCGCCTTCAGTCGGCACGCTCGCTCTGGTCACGCGCTACGACTACACGACCTCTCAGGTGATCGGCCAATGGAACATTCCCGACGCTATTTTGCTTAACTCCGAACACACTGCCTGGATTAGCAATCAAGTGATCGGCGAAAGCGTGACGTGGAATCCCCTCGCCCGCCTCTACTTTCAGGGCGATTTTTCCTATGTTCTTAACCAGACGAAGACTCCGGCCGCGAATATTGTGATTCTCCCCGGACGGGGCCCGACGGTTCTGAATTTTAAGAGCGATTACTGGACGATCGGGGGGAATGTCGGCTTTCTGATGAACGATAAGACCGAGTTTCGTGTTGGCTACAACTATTATCGAGCGGCCGATTACGTGAACAACGCCCTGGCTGGTCTGCCTTACGGCGCGGATCAGACCGAGAATAGCGTAACCGCGAGCATGAGCCGTCAGCTCACGAAGAGCGTTCGTCTGAATCTCCAGTATGGTTACTATAATTATACCGACGGCCTCTACGGTGGTCACGACAATTACCAGGCGCACTCCATCTTTTCCAGCCTGGTTTTCGGCTTCTAGTTTGCTGGAGAGCTTCATGCGAGAGATCGGGCGAAAAGCTGCATCGATCTCGCCGGCTGAGCATGCCGATTTGAATTTACCGTCTCGTTGAAGCACCAACGGGCA
>CAWAIY010000011.1:0-255438 GCA_963782205.1 uncultured Verrucomicrobiae bacterium
GGGCAATTCGCCCGATGCTCATACGCCGCCGTTGCCAGCTCGCGTTGCGGGCAAAGAAGCCCCTAGTAATTCTTCGCCGTCCAATGCAGCGCGATCGCGGGGACGAGGAAGAAGAAAAGAACGACGATCCGCACATTGGTGAAGAAAGTCAGGAGGATGCTTCCGAGCGTTTTCTCATCCACGCTGAAGAGATGCATCACCCAGCTGGCGGCGACATGCCAGAAAGCCAGCGTCGCGCCGAGCAGAAGGAGAGCAACGACAATCCCAACGACAAACATGCGCAGGAACAGATTGCGAAAGAAAATGATTTTATCGTGTTCCATCGAGCAGCTCCCGATTGCTTACAATGCCCCGGAATCGTAAGCGCGCTCGCCGTGCAGCGAAGCGTCGAGCCCGAGATCCTCGTCCGCTTCCGCAACCCGCACCGTGGTAAAGAGATTGATCACCGCCAGCATCAGGTAGGTGAAGAGGAAAGCATAGATCGCCGCGCCGATGACGGCGAGGCATTGCACGACGAAGAAGTGGGTTCCGCCTGCCAGCAATCCATCGGCGCCGCCGGCATTTACTGCCTTGGACGCGAAGACGCCGAGCAGGATCACACCGAGGCCGCCGCCGATTCCGTGCACGCCCCAGACATCGAGCGCGTCATCCCAGCCGAGCTTGTTTTTCAAATGGACCGCCAGATAACACACCACGCCCGCTGCCATCCCGATGATGGCTCCGGAGGGTAACGAAACATAGCCGGCCGCCGGAGTGATTGTAGCCAGACCCGCAACCGCGCCGGTCATGAGCCCGACGAATTTCGGCCGGCGTTGCACGGTCCATTCGATCACCAGCCAGACGATGGCCGCGAACGAAGCGGCGATGTCCGTGTTCAAAAACGCCAGCCCGGTAATGGCGTTGACCGCCAGCTCGCTGCCAGCATTGAAGCCATACCATCCAAACCAGAGCAGCCCCGTGCCGATGGCGATCAGCGGAATGCTGTTTGGCGGCGATTGCTTGTCGCGGCGTTGACCGACATAGAAAACCGAGGCAAGCGCGGCAAAACCGGCGATGGCATGCACCACAATGCCGCCGGCGAAATCGAGCACGCCCCAGTGCGCGAGCAAGCCGCCGCCCCAGACCATGTGGGCGAAGGGATAATAGACGAAAAGTTGCCAGAGGACGAGAAAGGCAAGGTAAGCCTTGAAGGTAATTCGATTGACGAAGGCGCCCGTGATGAGGGCGGGCGTGATGATGGCGAACATCATCTGGTAAGCCATGAAGACGAATTCCGGCAGACTATGATTGCCCGGAAAGGGCGAGTTCAAAGTCACTCCGTGCATGAATGCCTTGTCGAGGTTCCCGATGAGCCCACCCAAGGCGTCGCCGCTAAAGCAGAGAGAATAGCCGCAGATAAACCACATGATGGTGGTGATGCCCATCGAAACGAAACTCTGGATCATGATCCCGAGAATGTTTCGTTTGCCCGCGAGTCCGCCGTAGAAAAACGCCAGCCCGGGCGTCATGAGCATGACGAGGCTGGTCGCGAGAAGCATGAAGCCGGTAGTTCCTGTGTCGAACATATGATTGGAGTTTTGGTTGCCGACGTTTATAACGGCTCGGAATTTTATTCCAAGCACCATTTTTCGTTAGTCGACCATGCTTTTTTTCAAGTGAGAACCGCGCGATCCATTTTCGTCAGGCCGCTACTGCGAAAGCGCGGCCGTTTTCTGCTTTTCGCCCTGGCCTCCAGTCTGTGGGCGGGCGCAATTCTGGCGCAGGACGTAATCTTACCGGCACCACGACTTAAATTTTACGGTTGGATCGAGACGGGGATAACGGGCAATCCCGATCCAGCGTCCACTGGACTAAACTTCGGCCACCTTTTTACCGATCGGTCCAACAAACTGCTTCTGAACCAGATCGTCGTCACAGCCGAACGCGTGCTCGGTGATTCGAGCGACAAGTTCGACTGGGGCTTCAAGACGCAATTCACCTACGGCAGCGACGCCCGCTACATCCATTCGGTGGGTTTTCTCGACAATACCGAGCATGAACTTTTGGAACCGGACGTGGTCGAGACGTGGGTCCTTTTGCATGTGCCGATTCCCGACACAGCTGGCGGCCTCGACATCAAGGGTGGCAAGTTCGTCACTTTGGAAGGCGCGGAAACGATCGACCCGCGCCCAAACGTTTTTTATTCCCACAGCTACATTTTTAACTTCGGTCTCCCGCTCAATAATTCCGGCGTGCTGACGACGTTCCATCCCACCAAGGGTCTCGATCTCTATGCCGGTTTGACCCGCGGGGTGAACACAGCCACGACCGATAACAACAGCTCCGTGGCATTTGATGGTGGTGTCGGTCTCGCCTTTCTGGACGGGAAAGTGACCGCGCTCGCCACGACCCACATCGGGCCGGAAAACCCTGACGACAATCATGCCCAGCGTTATCTGAACGACCTTGTCGTCACCTGGAAGGCGACGGACAAATTGACCGCGATCCTCGAGGGAAATTATACCGTGGATGAGAGCGTGCCCGGTGGGGCCCGCGCCTATGGTGCGGCCGGTTATCTTGTCTACGTGGTGAATGACTGGCTTTTGCTCGGGCTGCGCGAGGAGGTCTTCCGCGACAACACCGGCTTCTTTGTCGGCAGCTTCGCGGCCAACGACAACTTCATCGACATCGAACGCGGCAAAACAAACAACATCGACCCGCGCACGTTCTTCAGCGCCGGCACGTTCAACGAAGTGACGGTCGGCGCCACCTTCAAGCTGCCCTTCTTGAAACGACCGGGCGGCCTCATGATCAGGCCCGAGCTGCGCTACGACGCGGCCCTCTCTTCCAATACGACGCCGTATTCCAATCGAGATTCAAGCCACCAATTTACCGCCGGCATCGACGCCATTTTCAACTTCTAGAATCGTCCGCCTTTGCGCCGCTCCGAGAATGCGAACAAGAACACAACCCGATCCGAAATGGCTCCCGCCGTGCGCGCCCTGGCCTTCAAGTGACAGCGCATCATGTTCGTCGGCTGGCGCGACCGTGTTGCTTATGATGAGTCGACTTATCTCGACGGCCTCAACCGCCGCGGCTCACCCCTCACGGCCAAGCTAGAACTCACCCTCGCGCAAGCCGCCTAACTCACCGATAAATAACTTTACTAAAAATCCTTGACGGACTACCTCAGATGTATGGTTAGACGTTTTGACGGCTTCCTACTTTTCTCCTGCGCTATTAATCTCGATCCAATATCCATCGGGATCCTGCAGAAACACTTGTTTCACGCCGTCACTTCGCGTGTCCACCTGCTTCAGTGTGCCCTTCCAGTCGCCGTAAACAACCTGATGCGCGTCAAGAACTTTTAGAAGCTCGGGGAAATTATCCGTCGCCAGGGCCAAATGCACCGCCTTATTGATCACCACATGATCACCTTTGAAATACTCGGGCGAAATCAAATGCAGTTCTTTTCCCTCACCCAAAGAAAACCAGCGGACACCTTTGGTGGGGGAGTTTCTGGATATCTCACGGAGATTCAGGATACGCCCGTAAAAATCGGCCGATATGCTCATATTTTTCACCGACAGTGCCACATGATTGAAGACCAATTTCGGCCCTGACGGCCGCTGTCCAGCCGCTGAAAGGGGAAAAATGGTAGCGATGGCGCCGAGGAGCATTCCTGCTCCAAGCAGGACAATCAGTCTAAGAGATACGCGATTTTGCATTGGGCGAGGTGGTTATGTCTAACGAGAACAAGATGAGCGACGGCGGACGAGGGCGCGCATCGCGCGGAGTGGAAGTGTCGAAGTCATCTCAAAAGTGGAGTGTACGGCGTCCGGCGTTCGCTCCATCGTCGACTGGTTAGGCGTGTTAACGACGATCATGCCGCGTCAGCCTACGTTATTGCTGTGTTATTCGTAACGAGTAGTGGTTCGCAACCAACCGCCAGCGTCCTTTTTGCTTTACCCATACCCGCGTGAAGCGAGTCTCGCGCGGGACAGCTTTGTCTTTGTCTTGACCAAGCATCGTTGAAACGCCAGTCTCCACCGCGCTGTTTTCGTAGACGCGCACCTTAACCTCGTCGGTGGTGATAGACTGAAATTTCAACTCACCCGACGTGAAATCTGAAATCACCTGCGGCTTGGTTCTCACTGTGCCGCTTGGTCCTACGCCGATAAAATCATCCGCGTAGATCCGATCAAGGGCCACCGCGTCAGCATGAATCTGTGCTTGGATGCGCTCGTTATCCAGTTTCCTGATGGTCTCCTCGACGCTCTCGTTTTGCGCTACGCCCGTAGCCGCGACTGCAAGGACGAGGACAGTTATAAAAAATGCTGATTTCATGTGCAGTTCTCCATACGCCTAACGAGAAGTAGATGGAATTTTTGCGCGAAATAAGGCGCAATAATTCCGTGTAATTCGCTTGCTCCGGGGGCTGCCGCCCGTGATACGATGGCGCATGCTCCCGAGCATGACCCCTTCCCCCGCGCAAGGCAAGCCGAAAAAACTTCTCGAAGAGGTGCGCGATCTCATGCGCCTGCGCCATTACAGCATCCGGACCGAGCAGCTGCTATTGCGACTGGATCACACGCTTCATCCGTTACCACGGCAAACGCCACCCGCGCGAGATGGCAGAAGCGGAGGTGACCGCATTTCTGACCCATCTGGCGCGCGAGGAAAACGTCGCCGCCTCGACCCAGAATCAGGCCCTCAGTGCGCTGCTATTTCTCTATCAAGCAGGTGCTGAAGAACAGAAATCGGCTGGCTCGAGGGGGTAGAGCGGGCGACCAAACCCAGGCGGCTCCCGGTGGTGCTGACGCGCGATGAGGTACGCAAGATTTTTGCGCATCTGCGCGGGACGCCGCGTTTGATGGCAGCCCTGCTCTACGGGAGCGGGCTGCGCCTGATGGCACGTAAAAGCTTCGCTCACGTGCCGGGGAGTGCTAGAAACGCCGTGTGTTCTATGTTGATGTGCTGAGATCGGAGTCCGATACCGGCCTATACATCGGTTATTCGGCCAATCTGCGAAGACGATTGCGGGAGCATAAGCAAGGAATGTCGTTTGCTACTTCGTCTCGCGGGCCGTGGAAGCTCATTTATTACGAGGCTTACCTCGACGAAGGCGATGCCTTGGGTCGAGAGCGGTTTCTGAAGAGCGGAAGTGGACGCAGGTTGATCAGAAAGCAACTTCATCACTATCTCACGCAGAACCCGGTCCGCGAAGCAGCGTAGAACGCGGCGAGCCGCGTGAGCGAAGGCTCGCCGAGCTTTTACGCGGATGATCTATACGCACGTGCTGAACAAGCCGGGCATCGGGGTCAAGAGTCCCCTGGATTCGGGAGGTCCAACGGCGACGGGTTCTTGAATCCTGCCAAAAAAGAAGCTGAGGTCGGCTCCGCTACATCGTTGAAAAACGCGGCGTTTCCGGGCCGGGCGAATCGCCCATAGAAAACGGCTGCCGCGACCGGCAAGAGGCGTCGCAAATGATTCACACAATCGCCACCTGGAAGTCATCATAGCGTCACAGAGGCTGTGCAAGCTGGACACATGCGTATCGAAACCATGCAACCGGCAAACAACTCACAAACCACAGCAGAGATCTGGGCCTCGAACGATTCCAATCAATGGGCGACAGCCGATTGGCGACCGGGCGGCGCGCCGCGGCAGAAGCGGAAGGGGAAAACGCTCAATGCTTTTCTGCGCGGTCAACAGGCAAAGCTGATCGAGTTGCGGGCTGCGCTGGTGAGTTCGATGAATGGCATCGCGCGGGAGACGCGTCTGGAGAAGGCAGACAGTTCCGCCCTCTCCACGCATAACGGCGACGCGGGAAGCGACGCGTGCGATCGGGATTTTGTTCTTTCTCTTCTCTCGCAGGAGACCGATGCGCTTTTCGAGATCGACGCGGCGTTGCAACGAATCGAAGAGGGCAGTTACGGCATCTGCGAGATGTCGGGACGGCCGATCCCGCTTGCCCGGCTGCGGGCGATTCCCTTTGCCCGCTTTACCGTGGAATGCCAGACGAGGGTCGAAGAGGAGCGAAAACTCTTTCGCAATCCAGGATTATTTGCCTCGCCCTTCGCCATCGCGGAGGAAGAGGAAAGCGACGAGTTTCAGGAAAGAGCGCAATCAGTGATCGAGGCGGCAGACTAACGAGTAAAGCGGTCCCCTGGGATTAAGCAGCTCGGTCTTGTGCTGCGAGACGGCAAGGTAAACCTGCAGGCACCAAAGGAGAACAAAGCCGGCGGCGAGGGCGCCCCAGCGTGCCCGCGTGAGTTGGGGACGCGGCAGGCGGGCGAGAAGGTTGCGGCCGAGGAAAAGCTCGACGGCATTGCAAGACAGGAGGGCGAAGGCTCCGGCGAGGATCGGGTAGGAGAGCCAGTTGAAGTAGAGGGCGCGCCCGAATTCGCCGTGCAAAAGGTAATGCAACGCGCGGGTCATGCCGCAAAAAATGCAGGGCAGGCCGGTAATGGCACCGCAGGAGGTGGCGAATGGAAACCACTTCGGTGGCGCAGTGGGTTCGACCAGGGCCAGCGCGAGGAGGGCGACCGGCAGGAGGGTAAGGCTGACGACACGCCAGCGGGCCTCAGACGCTGCGAGTCGGGCTGCAAATGCAGGACGTGCGGAAGCACGTCCCCCCGGGAGCAAGATGCTCATGCGGGTGGCGGAGTTTCCTGGACCGGCGGGATGGGCGGCGGCGGTGGCGTCGTTGGCGGTGGCAACGGTTCCGCTGGCCTAACGACGGCCCAGACATCATACGGGTCGCCAAATTGCCGGAGAAAGCAGAGCGGGAAAGCGTAGAGCACCATCACGACCGGGAGAAGGATGACCGTGCCGATGTAGGGCAGCGCGGCGACGCAGCAGGTGACACAGGCGGCGAGGCAACCGACCATCCCGGCCGCGATAAAGAGTAAAATGTAAAAGAGGACGAAGAGGATGAAGACGCCTGGATTGGCCAAGATCAGTTGCCACAGCTCTCGAAAGGCCTCCGTCGCCGTGCAGCGCTGACGATACATCACCGGCACCATCAATTTCATGATGAGTGTGACGAGGAGCAGAACGAGAACGAAGGCAACGCCGAAAAGAATGATGAGCGCGAGCGGCACGATCGTGTGTCCCATGTAGGCACCGACGAAGTAGAACACGGCGAGGCCGCCGAAAACGAGCATGCTGCAGATCGAGATCACGATCTGGAAAATGAAGTAGCGATTTCCTTCGACGCGATATTCCCGCCAGGGCTCGGCGATCGCGCCGCGATTGCGCACGATGCAATCGGTAAACATGAAGCGGCCCCGCGCGTTCAACCAAAGAAGAAGCGCGAGGAAAACGAGGAAAACAAGGACGCCGACGATGATCGCTGGCGCGACCCAGGCCGGTGCGTTGTGCATGTTGAATTGCCGGCCGACATGCTCCGATTTCCACTGCCAGTTCCAATTCTGCTTGCCCCAGCTGCGATTGTAATTGAAGCCGCCGCCGCCGCTGAAGAAGGTGGCGAGCCAGGCGGCGAAACCGATTACGAACCACTTCGCCAGATCGAAGGGCTGGAAGAGAATTTTCTTCGTCAGTTCAAATGCCTCGCCGAAGGGAGCGAAGATTTCGATGCGCGGTTCGTTCGGGTCCATGCGGGAATTCCAAGCAGTTTTTTGCGGTCGAGGCAAGTCTCGATAACGGCGCTGCGTCGGGCTGAATGCTGGCGAAGGCTTTCGGAGTGTCGCGCGCTGCTCCGCCCGCTACCGGTCCCGCCTGCTTGACGCATGTGAAGGAGCATCGGAGCATCTCGCGATGGCAACCGTAGCGACGACTCCCCCGCCTTCCGCCTTTCGGAAGACGGCGGAGACCTTCACCGTCGGCGCCCGGACTTTGCCGCAACGTTATTTTATTTCACCCGAGGTTCTTGCTGGGGAGCAGAGAAAGATTTTCGCGGGGGAATGGATCTGTGTTGGACACCAAAGCCAGATTGCCAGGTCGGGGGATTATTTCGTGCAGGAGGTGGCTGGAGAGAGCCTGATTATTGTACGGGGCAAGGGCGACGAGACGCGCGCATTCTACAATGTCTGTCGTCATCGCGGAACCCGTTTGTGCGAGGAGGCGAGCGGACATGGCGCGGCGATTCAATGTCCCTATCATGCCTGGACCTATGGGCTTGATGGGCGCCTGATCGGCGCGCCGCACATGGACGACGTGCCCGGCTTTGATAAGGGCAATTATCCCTTGCACGGCGTCAGCGCAGCGGAGTGGGAAGGTTTTATTTTCGTTAGTCTTGCGGACGAGCCGCCGCCTCTGGAAAGGGTCTTCGCGCCGCTGGCCGGGAAATTCACGCCTTGGAATCTGCCGCGGTTGCGTGCCGCCCGGCGGATTGAATACGATGTGCAGGCCAACTGGAAGCTGATCTTCCAGAATTACTCGGAGTGCTATCACTGCCCCGGAGTGCATCCGGCCTTATCCAAGGTGTCACCCTACGATTCGGCCGAGAACGATCTATCGGAAGGGCCTTTTCTCGGCGGGTTCATGAGCATCGCCAAAGGTCAGAGCCTGACGATGAGCGGGAAGGCGTGCGCGCGACCGGTAGGCGAGGTCGAAGGTGAGGATCACGCCCGCGTTTTCTATTACTCAATTTTCCCCAACATGCTGCTGAGTCTGCACCCCGATTATGTGATGGTTCATTTAATCTGGCCATTATCAACGAATCGAACGCGCATCGTCTGTGATTGGTACTTTCACCCTGACGCGGCCGGGATGAGCGATCCCGGCTACAATCCCGGGGATGCGGTGGAGTTCTGGGATATGACGAACAAGCAGGATTGGCACGTGTGTGAGCTGAGCCAGCAGGGGATTGCTTCGCGTGCCTACCAACCGGGGCCTTACTCGCCGCGGGAGAGTATTCCGGCGGCCTGGGATCGGGAATACCTTCGCCGCATGGGAAACGAAGGTCCTGATTCGTGATTCGTTGAATCGCTACATCGGGAGGCATCCGCTCCTCGTGCTTCTGCTAGTGCAGTGTATCACTTGAACCCAGACCGTCGGCTGCGGACGCGCGGAAGCGCATCCCTCCGGGGGACTCGCCGCGGCGAGTCCAGGCTCTGCCATGGCGGTCTCAATTTGACTGATACACCCAGTAATCGCACTCGGCCGATCCAGGAGGCTATAGCCCACAGATTGGAAAGCCTGGCCCGTAGCTTCGCGTCTGTTGCCGCACCGATGAGCGCAGATTTTGCGAAAGGCTTCCATCATCTTCTCTGTGGACGAATGACCGCTTTGGAATTTTTCGACAGTCTACTATCCGCCGGCCATCGCGCCGACGATGAAGAAAGGTTCGGCGCCGGTCGCAACCAGGTCGGGAAGGGGAGCATCGGGTGATTCGTGGGAGAGATCCTCGGAGCAGGCAAAAAACCTGACGAGCGCACGGCGCTTCTGCGTTGCCTGATCACGAACGGTCCCGCGCAAAGTCGGGTAACGCGCTTCGAGAGCGTCGAGAACGGTGCGTTGCGTGACCGCGCCCTCAACTTCCAACTGCACTTCATCGTTCACGCCAGCCAGAGTGCGGAGATGGGCCGGCAGGACCACCCGAATCATGGCAGGGTCTGGGCTTCGACGGAAAGGACCGCCGGCAGATCGTGTACGACTGCCTTCCAGCTGTCGCCGGCATCGGCGGAGGCGTAAACCTGTCCACCGGTCGTGCCGAAATAGACGCCGCATTGATCGAGCGAATCGACCGCCATCGCGTCGCGCAGGACATTGACGTAGCAATCGCTTTGCGGAAGTCCCTTTGTTAGCGCTTCCCATTGATTGCCGCCTGTCCGGCTGCGGTAAACGCGCAGCTTTCCATCCGGTGGAAAGTGTTCCGAGTCGCTCTTGATCGGCACGACATAGATGGTCTCCGGTTCGTGTGCATGCACGTCGATCGGGAAACCGAAATCAGACGGCAGGTTGTCACTGACCTCGTTCCACAAGTCGCCGGCGTTATCGCTCCGCATCACGTCCCAATGTTTTTGCATGAAAAGAACGCCGGGACGCGAAGGATGCATCGCGACGTGATGCACGCAGTGACCGACCTCGGCGGTCGAATCGGGCAATTCATATTGGGATTTGAGACCTTTATTGATCGGCGTCCAACCCTTGCCGCCGTCGTCGGTGCGAAAGGCGCCCGCGGCAGAGATGGCGACAAAGATGCGATCGGGATTGCCCGGGTCGAGGAGGATGGTGTGCAGACACATCCCGCCTGCTCCCGGTTGCCAGAGATTTCCTTTTGCGCTGCGTAACCCGGGCAGTTCCTGCCAAGTCGCGGCCCCGTCGGCGGTACGGAAGAGCGCGGCGTCCTCGACGCCCGCATAAACCGTGTCGGGATCAGTCAGCGACGGTTCGAGATGCCAGACGCGTTTGAATTCCCAAGGGTGCTGGGTGCCGTCATACCACTGGTGGGTGCCGGGCGTGCCGTCATAGTTAAAGTCTTTCCCGACTGCTTCCCAGGTTTCGCCGCCGTCATTCGAGCGCTGGATCAGTTGACCAAACCAGCCCGAAGATTGCGAGGCGTAGATCCGATTCGGATCCACCGGTGAGCCTTTGAGATGATAAATTTCCCAGCCCGCAAAGTGCGGACCGCTGACTTTCCAATCTGCGCGCTTGCCGTCGGAGGTGAGGACAAAGGCGCCTTTGCGTGTGCCAACGAGTAGTCGAATTGCACTCATGCCCTAGTCCTATCAGCGGTGGTCCGGTATCGTCAACCGGCTAGAATGCGGCGGCGGCGCGAGCCAGAATATAACCAATGAGAGCGGGGGTTTCCGTAGCCGAGTCATTCGCGGGTTGCAGCTTGACCGCCTTGTGGCCGAGGGCGCGGACAATGCGCCAGTGCAGTCTCGCGTCTTCGGTCGGATACTACGGTGCGCCGGAAGGCTGGTGCCGGATGTCCTCCGCCGCGGCCGCATAAACCGCGTCCTCCCCGATGTTGGTGGCGTGGTCGCCGACGCGTTCGAGGTGTTTGGCGATAAAGAGCAAATTCAAGTAGCCGCGCAGTTGCTCGGGATCTTCGGTCACGCGCGCAAGCAATTGCCGCGCGGCGTCGGAGTTCATTGCGTTAAGCGACTTGTCGCGCTCCTTCAGGGCGCGGCCCTGCTCTTCATCTTCGCGGGCATAAGCGTCGACGCTGTCTTTAAACATCTGCATGGCGTAAACGCCCATTGAGGTGATGAGTTCGACTTCCGCAAGTTCGCGGTGCTGATTTAGCTTGCGCGCCTTGCGCGCGATGCTGACTGATTCATCTGCGATCCGTTCGAGATTGGGTGAAAGCTTCATCGCCGCGACCACCCGCCGCAGGTCCGAGGCGACGGGCTGGAACCGCAGCAGTATTTCGATTCCATCCTTGTCGATCTGCATTTCCATTTGATCGATCTCTTCGTCGTCGGCGATGGCTTGCAGGCAAAGATCGTCGTTTCGTTCCCGCAAACCGTTGAGCGCGTTCTCGAGGTTGCGCGCGGTCAGGTTCGACATGGTCAGCACGCTTTCGCGCAGGGCGGCCAGCGCTTCGTCAAACGTCGTCAGGATGTGTTTCGGCTGAGTCATAAGAGGTCGCGTTTCAGTCCAAACCCAGGAAATTCTTTGCGGTTCCCGAAAGGAGTTGGCGTCTTTCTTTGGAAGAGAGGTTCATCGATTCGATAAGTCTGCCCGGATGGGTCTCACCTAACGGGAAGGGGTAATCGGAGCCGAGCGCGACGCGCTGCGCGCCAAAGAGCTTGAGGAGCAGGCGGAGCGCATCTGGATCGTGCACCAGCGAATCGACGTAGAAGCGAGCCGGCCGCTCCGGTTGGGCGAGGTAATGGCGCGGATTAATGTTCGTGTCCGTGGCGCAGAGATCGGGTCGGACATGAAAACCGTGTTCGATGCGACCGATGGTGAAGGGGAACGCGCCGCCGCCATGGGCAAAGGCCACGCGGAGGTTTGGGAAACGCTCGAAGACGCCGCCGAAGATCATCGAGCAAATGGCAAGCGACGTTTCCGCCGGCATGCCAACCAGCCACGGCAGCCAGTAGTTCGGCATCCGTTCTTTCCCTACCATATCCCAGGGATGGACAAAGATTGCGGCGCCTAACTGTTCCGCCGCGCTCCAAACCGGCTGGAGCGAAGCATTGTCGAGGTTCAACGGATCGAGGCGCCCGAAATGTTCGTTGGCGTCGACGTGCGTGGCGATTTGCGCGCCGCGCAGACCGAGCTCGCTCACGCAGCGCTCCAGCTCCTGCGCGGCCAGGTCGGCATCCTGCAACGGAATCGTGCCCAGGCCCGCGAAACGAGTGGGATGGGCGTGCACCACCTCCGCAATGTGGTCATTCAGCCGCCGAGAAAGATCGAGCGCGTCGGCCGGCTTCGCCCAATAACTGAACATGACCGGCACGGTCGAAAGCACCTGCATGGAGATGCCCACGCGGTCGCAGTCTTCGATCCGACGCTCCGGGTCCCAGACGTTGTCGGTGATTTCGCGGAAGACGCGGTCGCCGATCATCATCCGCGCGCAGCACGGCTGGTAATGATCCAGCCTAACGAATCCGGCGTAGCCGTACCTGGCGTCGAGGTCGGGCCATTCGCGCGGGAGGATGTGGGTGTGAAGGTCGATCTTCATCGATGCAGCGGAGGGCGTGTCGGCTTCAGCCAGACGGATGCGGCTGACACGACCGCCTCGACATCGGATCGCGGATTATCCATCAGAAGGGTTTTGTCGGTCCGGGTTGCTCGATCTTTGTGCCGCACTTCTTGCAGGTGCGTCGCGCGTCGTCGTTCCAGAAATCGAGCATCGCCTGGCTGAAGTGCTGCACGATATCGCCGCAATCGAAGTCGATGTCTTCCACCAGCGCCCCGCAATTCGCACAGTAGAAAATAACATGCTCGTGTTCGCCCGGCGGGCGGCGGCGCTCGACTACCACGCCTAACGTGTCGGGCGGGCGGACCGGAGCGTGCGGAACGTTAGGCGGAATGAAAAAGGTTTCGCCTTCGCGCACGGGGTAATCGACGATCTTGTCGCCCTCGCGGATGCGCACTTTGATGTCGCCTTTGAGCTGGTAGAAATACTCTTCCGAATCGACCTGGTGAAAATCGTTTCGCGCGTTTGGGCCCTTGATCACCATGACAAAAAAGTCCCGCCCGTCGTAGAGGTATTGGTTGCTCACCGGCGGCTTGAATTTATCGCCATGCGCTTCGATCCAATCATTCAGGTCAATTGCAGGCTGCACTTTTTTTTCCATAGGTCGGGATGTTTCCTTTCCTCTAATCCTCCAGCCGAGCGTGCTCAACCTTTTCGTCAGCTCGCGTGGCGCTCGCGTTTGCCGTCATACCAGAGCGAGAGTCGTTTTCGATTCCGCAACGAGTTTTTTCCGCCCAGGACGATGAAGAAGCTCTGGGTGAGCACGAAACGCGGCGAATGCATCCGCACCTTGCGCGCGGAGGTGACGATCGGTTCGCGCAGAATCTTGAACGGGCCAAGCTTCTTGAGCGCGAGGGTGAGATAGACTTCTTCGCCGGCAAAGTATTGCTCGTCGAATCCGCCTACTGCTTCAAACGAGCTGCGTCGTGTGAAAATGAACGCGCCCGCGCCGAGCCCAACAAGGCCGAAGTAAACGATGCAAAAGCCCCGGACAAAAACGCGTGCCCAGAACGGCAAATCGCTGTCCATCGCCAGGCGCGCGCTTCCTCCGGAGTAACCTTCAGCGAGCGCCTGCAGCCCCGACGTCACATGACTCGGCCTGATTTGCGTATCGGCGTCGACAAAAAAGAGGACATCGCCCCTTGCGACGCGCGCGCCGGCGTTCCGCACGGCCGCGATTTGCCGGCGATTTACCGGGACGACCCGGGCGCCGAATTGCTGCGCGATGGCGGCGGTCGCATCGGTTGAGGCATCGTCCACGACAATGATCTCGTAGGTTTCCTTCGAGGCCTCGGCGCCCGCCCGGATGGCGCGCAGAGCGTCCGGCAGTTCGTGTTCCTCGTTATGCGCCGGGACAACGAACGACAGTTTCGGCGCTGGCCTGTCGCTCGCTGCATGGTGGAGAAATTTCGTCAGCGTCTCGGCAGCGAAATCATAGCCCTGCGGCCATTCGCTGGCGCGTGGGCCGGCGACGTTCAAGACCTTGACCTGGTTTGCCCTAACGAAATCGATAATCTGCTCCGCTCCTTCGGCGCTCGAGCTGAGACTGGCGTCGATGAGAAGGGCCGGCCGCTTCGCTTCCGCGCAAAAATCAGCGGTCGCGGTTGTGCCGCCCTGGAGCGGTAATCCAGGATGAAGGATCAGCGTGGCGTCGGCTTCGCGGACGTTGCGTGAGGTTCGTTCGAGGTAACCGCCGTCCGGCAATTCCGTCATCGGATAGCGCTCCGGAATGATTCCGGTTTCGTCCGGCCGCCCGGCCGGGCACCAGCCGCCGCACGGTATGCCTAACGAGAGCGCGACATCGAGCGCGGCGCGATCGACGCCGGTTTGGCCGCCGGAAATGATTTTCATTCAACCAGCGCGCCGCGCCTTTTCATCGAGCGCGAGATAATCTTCGCGGGGCGGGCTGAAGGTATCAATGACCGTCGTCTTTTCGATCGTCTCGCCGCTATGCGGCACGTTGCTCGCAATGTAGACCGCGTCGCCCGCCGCCAGTTCATGGGCTACGCCCGCGACGGTGAGCTTGAGGCGGCCTTTGATGACATGCGCGATCTGTTCCTGCGGATGAGCGTGTTCCGGCAGGCGGCTGCCCGCCTCCAGTTCCGCGCGCATCTGATACATCGCGGCGCCGGAGGTGATTGTGCGTCGCTTGATGCCCGGCACAATCTCGATCCAGGGATTCTCTTGCTCACTCACGACAGACACGATGGCGCAGAATCGCCCGCTTTCCACTGCACGAATGACTGAGGAACTTTTCTACAAAGAAGCATTGGCCTCCGTTCTCTGGTCCCCTTTTTCCTGCAGTCTCCGAGCGGGCTGTTGCCCGGGAAAACATATGTATAGTGAGATCCAGCCGTGCAGAAGGAAACGATCCAAATCCAAAACTTTATCGACGGTGAGTTCGTTGGGCCGACGAGTGCGACGTATCTCGACAACATTGAGCCGGCGACGGGCAAGCCGTATTCCCAGGTACCCGACAGTGATGCCCGCGACGTTGAGCTGGCGGTGAGGGCGGCCGAGAGAGCTTTCCCATCCTGGTCGGGCACACCGGCCGCGGAGCGCTCGCGCATCCTTTTGCGCATCGCCGATTTGATCGAGCGCGATCTCGAAAAATTTGCCCGCGCGGAATCGATCGACACTGGTAAGCCGCTGGCGCTCGCACGCAGCCTCGATATTCCGCGTGCCTCAAGCAATTTCCGTTTTTTCGCGACCGCTATTCTGCACACCGCGAATGAGGCGCATATCACGGACGGTGTGGCTTTCAACTACACGCTGCGTCAGCCGCGCGGCGTCGTCGGGCTGATTTCTCCATGGAACCTGCCGCTCTATTTGTTGAGCTGGAAAATCGCGCCGGCCATCGCGGTGGGGAACACGGCGGTGGCAAAGCCAAGCGAGCTCACCCCGATGACGGCGTTTCTGCTTTGCGAGGTGTGCCGCGAAGCGGGCCTGCCTAACGGCGTGCTCAACATCGTGCATGGCACCGGCCCGAACGTCGGCGCCGCGATGACCGCGCATCCCAAGATCGGCACCATTTCCTTTACCGGCGGCACGGTGACGGGTCGCAAGGTGGCGGAAGCGGGCGCACCACTCTTCAAGAAAATCTCGCTCGAGCTGGGCGGTAAGAATCCGAACATCATTTTTGCTGACGCCGATCTCGACGCTGCGATTGCGGGGAGCGTGCGCTCTTCCTTCGCCAATCAGGGCCAGGTTTGCCTTTGCGGCTCGCGAGTTTTTGTCGAGCGCCCCAAGTACGACGAGTTCGTCAGGCGATTCACTGAAAAGGTGTCGGAGTTGAAACAGGGCGATCCGCTCGACGGGGACACCGATCAGGGCGCGATCGTTTCTCAAATGCAGCTCGAAAAGGTGAAGTTTTATGTCGACCTCGCGCAGCAGGAGGGCGGGAAGATCGTGCTCGGCGGTTCCGCGCCGCCTCCGCCTAACGAGCGCTGTCAGGGCGGTTATTTTTTCCCGCCGACCGTGATTACCGGGTTGCCGGTCGCCTGCCGGGTCAACCGCGAGGAAATTTTCGGACCGGTGGTGACAATCACTCCTTTCGACAGCGAAGAGGAGGTTGTACGCTACGCCAACGATGTTGACTACGGCTTGTCATCCAGCGTCTGGACGCAAAACCTGAACCGCGCTCACCGCATCGCGGAACAGATTCACACCGGCACAGTCTGGGTGAACTGCTGGCTGGTGCGCGATCTGCGGGTCCCGTTCGGCGGGATGAAACAGAGCGGCGTCGGGCGCGAGGGCGGCGAGGAAGCGCTGCGCTTTTTCACCGAAACGAAAAACGTCTGTCTCGCACGATAGAATTCGAATGTCAGATCCGAGGCCACTCTTCCAGGGCATTGAAATGGCGAGATGAAAACCGTTGATAGCGCGGTCATGAAGGCCGCGCGCGTTCATCAGTTTGGCGGGCCGGAAGTGATCGCGTTTGAAGAGGTCGCGCGACCTCTGCCGGCCAAAGGTCAGGTGTTGGTCCGAGTGCAAGCGGCCGGGGTTGGTCCGTGGGACGCCTGGGTCAGAGGTGGGAAGAGCGTAATCGCTCACGCGTTGCCGTTGACATTGGGATCTGATCTTTCCGGAAGCGTCGTGGCGGTCGGCCAGAGTGTGACACATTTCCAGGCCGGCGACGAGGTGTTCGGCCTAACGAACGCGGAATTCACCGGCGCTTATGCCGAGTACGCGATCGCGGAAGCCGGCATGATCGCCGCGAAACCGCATCGCCTGAGTCATATCGAAGCCGCGTCCGTCCCGGTCGTAGCAAGCACCGCGTGGCAGATGGTTTTCGACTATGGGCAGGTCGAGGCTGGGAAACGAGTGCTGGTGCGCGGCGCGGCCGGGAATGTCGGTGCCTATGCCGTGCAACTCGCGAAACGCGCCGGCGCCGAAGTCATTGCCACGGCCTTCCCGCGCGATCTGGAATATGTGCGCAATCTTGGGGCCGATCAGGTGATTGACGCCAAGACGAAGCGTTTCGAGCTGGAGGTGGAAAACATCGACGTTGTCCTCGATACCGTCGGCGGCGAAAGCCAGGAGCGATCCTTCGAAATCCTCAAGCCCGGTGGGGTTCTCGTTTCGTCGGTTTCGCCGCCCGACCAGCGCAAGTGCGAGCAACGCCAAATCAAAAGTGTATTTTTTCTCGTCGCCGTAACGACCCAGGGTCTGACCCAGATCGCGAGCCTGTTCGACTCGAACCAGCTCACCACGGACGTGGGCGAAGTCTTGCCACTCGCGGAAGCGCGCCGCGCGCACGAGATGCTGGCCGGCCAGCCGCACAAACGTGGCAAGATTGTTTTGGTCGCCGCAGAAAACTCCACTACTCCGTGAGCGCCCAGGGATGTGAATCAAGCTGGAAACCGAGGCCGGAAAAAATCTGCGCAAATCTGCGAAATCTGTGGGAGAAAACCTGAACAGATATGAGCCAATCCTTTGAAAGTCAGCGTGCCGCGGAACCAGTCGGCGCGTTTCCGCATGCAAAACGAGTCGGTATTCTGCTCTTCCTTTCCGGGATCGGACCGCGGGTGAGGGGAAGCAAAGAAATCCCCGGCGTCACCCTCGATGCCGAACGCAACATCGTGAGCTACGACATCGAGAAGCAGTGCCACGCCGTCTTCGAAAACGTTCGGCTAGTCCTGGAAGATGCGGGCGCGAGCTGGAACGACATCGTCGACGTGACCGTGTTCCTCACGAACATGAAAAAGGATTTTCCAATCTTTAATCGGATATATCCCGACTACTTCGCCGGCCCCGGAAAGCCGAACCCGACCCGCACAACGGTCGAGGTTGGCGCGCTCCCGACGCCAATCGCAATCGAACTCAAAGTAATCGCCGCTTCGCCTGGATAATGTGGGAGGGGCCTTTGTGCCCCGATGAGTGCAAGGCGTTGTTGGTGTTTTCGATCGGGGCACAAAGGCCCCCTCCCACATTGGATCAGCCCGTGATAGCGAGCGACGGCTACGTGGTGGCAGCCGGCAAGACGCTGGCAAGCGGGACCGGCGCCGGAAGACTTTTGTTTATGCGCGCGGGCCGTGAAGCCACAAGCGAATGAACGCAGCAACCAGTCGAAAGAGCCTCGCCCTCCTGAGTGTTGCGAATCAGTGATTTCGCTAGAGCATCAGATCGGCCGCGTGGTTGCTGGCCCCTGGTACTGCGCATCGCCAAAGCCGAGGATGGGCAAGAAAATAAAGGAGAGAAAGGCAATGCCAATGCCAAAACCAGCGCCTTTGCCGAAGTTCTTGGCCACATCAAGGGAAACGATGATCCAGATGACGAAATTGACGAGCGGGATCAGCATCAAAAGCAGCCACCAGCCTGGGCGGCCGGCGATCTTGCACAGGATATAAAAATTGAGGATTGGGATTATCGCCATCCAACCGGGGTGACCGGCCTTGGTGAAGACCTTCCACAAGCCGATGATGACCACCAGGCAGATGACTAACGACACGATGCCGGAGAGACCTCCCATGAGGCCGCCCCCAGCGCTGCGCATGGCATTTTCGCCGGGGTCTTGCGCGAGGAAAATAGTTGCGAAGGATTTTAGGACGGAACTTTGAGACAATAGGATGAGTGAGTTCATAGTTGTTTTTTGTTGGCAACCCAAGGCCTAACGAAATTGTGAATGACCCGGCAAGACAAATTTTCAGAAGTTTTCGCTGACCTCAACGCTCTGATTTCGTGGATTGAAAGCGCGGTCGTTGCGGATTCCTTCTAATAGCGTGAAGATCGATGCAGGCATATTGACCGGAGTTGCGGGCGAGGTTCTCGCGACGGTCTCGCTTGTTTACGCGCTTTCTCAGACCCACGCGCAACGTCGGCGGGTGGAGGAAATGCAGCGTCAGACCGATCACCTGCGACGAATGCAACACTTCGAGACGAGTCACGCCCTGATGAAGGACGCGATCGCGGCCCGCCAGGCCTGGGCCGTTTATTTTCGAAAAGACTGGGCGCCGGCGACATTCGGCACTTCGCCCGAACGGCCGCTGGAATTGCTCGATGGAAACTGGAACGTAATCTTTCGCGTGCGCGCCCAAATACGCCGCCGCGTTGGCTGGCTTCGTTGACGATTCGCAAAAGCTTACCATGTCACATTCCTACTCCGCGGACGAAGAGTTCGCATTGCAACAGGATCGCGAGGATTCGCTTCGTGCCTTTCGCGATCGCTTTCACATCCCGGTCGGCAGCGACGGCCAACCGCTGATTTACTTTGTCGGTAATTCGTTAGGCCTGATGCCGAAGGTGACGAGAGCGATCGTTGACCAGGAGCTGGACGATTGGGCGCGTCTCGGGGTAGACGGGCATTTCGATGCCGCCACGCCATGGTATTCCTATCACGAGACGCTGCGTGAGCCCGCAGCGCGGCTGGTCGGCGGACAGCCTGACGAGGTCGTCTGCATGAACAGTCTGACAGTGAACCTCCACCTTTTGATGGCGACGTTTTATCGACCGACGAAAGCGCGGAACAAGATCCTGATGGAACATCCGGCCTTCCCTTCCGACACCTACGCAATCAAATCGCAGATCGCGCATCACGGTTTTGAGTCTGACAAATCCCTCCTGCTCGCCCGGCCACGGGCAGGGGAGCAGGCGCTCCGAGAGGAGGACATCGAAGCCCTGATCGAGAAGGAGGGCGACCAGATCTCACTTGTCCTTTTTGCCGGGGTAAACTTTTTCACCGGGCAGTTTTTTGACCTCGCTAAAATCACCGAGGCGGCGCAAAAGCGTGGCTGCCTCGTTGGCATCGATCTCGCCCATGCCGCCGGCAACGTTCCGCTGCGGCTGCATGATTGGAACGTTGATTTCGCCGTCTGGTGTTCCTACAAATACCTCAACTCCGGGCCGGGCGCGGTGGCGGGTGCATTTGTGCACGAACGGCACGCGACCAATCGCGACCTGCCGCGTCTCGCCGGCTGGTGGGGCAACGATCCGGCCACGCGCTTCCGCATGCAGCTTGAGCCGGACTTCATTCCGGTGCCCTCCGCCGACTCCTGGCAACTGAGCAATCCACCCATCCTGGCGATGGCGCCGCTGCGCGCTTCCTTCGCGGTCTTTGACGACGCCGGAGGAATGGCGCCACTGCGCACAAAATCGGAACGGTTGACGGGATATCTGCAATTTCTGCTCGATCGCGCGCCGTCGAAGCTCTTTACCATCATCACGCCGAGGCTGGCCGACGAACGAGGTTCCCAGTTATCAATCCTGGTGCACGAGCATCCAAAAGGATTGTTCAAGAAACTTGAGGCTGCCGGGGTGAAGACAGATTTCCGCGAACCGAACGTGATTCGGGTCGCACCGACGCCGCTTTACAACACGTTTCACGAGGTCTGGCGCTTCGCGCAGATCCTCAGCGAACATCACTGACTTGGCTCGCGCCCCGAGGGGATCAGGCAGGGCTTCCGGCTCGACCCGGCGGGAAGCGGAAATCGCGCAGCACGTCAGGCGAAGCTACGAATTCAGTCCGTATCCACCGTTAAGACGGTCCCGCCTGGGGCGTCAGCGTCCTTGGCACGTCAGTTGAGCAATTCCCGCACGCAGCTGATCAGCCCGGCGATCGGGAAGGGTTTCACGAGGAACTTTACTTCGTTCTCGACCAGGAAATGACGGACCTGAGGATCAGTCGCATAACCGGTGATGAAAATAAAGCGATCGGCAAGCTCCGGCCGGAGCTCCCGGGATTGGAGGTAGAACTGGTCGCCCCGGAGTTGCGGCATCTTCAAGTCGCAGATGACCGCGTCGTAACTATGCGCCTTGACCTTGAGGAGCGCTTCGTCGCCGTCAAAAGCGACGTCGACGAGAAAATTTTCGTCCGCCAGGATCCATTGCAATGCCGAGGCCAGCTGCTTGTCGTCGTCGACCAGGAGCACGGCCTTTAGTTCAAAAGCCTTGCCCCTGCCTTGGTCGGGAGAGTCAGGTTCGGGCTCTGGTTTCATGGCGATGGATGCCTGTTTCCAGCAGTCGCGGTGCCAACCGCGAAGCGTGCCAAGCCGATCCCGATGATCCCGCCGATTCGCATCGGCGGCAGAATTGGGCGTTCCGCCAGCCTTAGTCACGCGCAAAATGTCATCGCCCGGTTTGGTTCGATGTCGCTGTGCGGACTTGGAAAATCTCTGGAATCAGCAAGGGTGGAGCGCGTATGGGATCGAAATTCATCCTTATCGGCAGCGGCTTGGCTGGCGGATTGCTCGCGGGCTACCTCGGTCGGCGAGGGGATGAGGTCGAACTCTACGAGCGGCGCCCCGATCCACGTGCGGGTAACACAGTGGGCGGCCGCTCCATTAACCTCGCGGTTTCCACGCGCGGTATTCACGCCCTCGAGCAGCTCGGGATTGCGGACGAAGTGATGCAGCACGCCATCCCGATGCGGGGCCGTATGATCCACGAAAAATCAGGCGCCTTGCATTTTTCCCCCTACGACCGCGACCCGGCCAAGCATATCAGCTCGATCGGCCGCGGCGCTCTCAATACTGTCGTGATCGAGGCGGCGCAGCGCTATCCCAACGTGCGGGTAAAGTTCAATCACCGCTGTCTCGACGTCGACCTTGACTCCGCCACCGCGCAACTCATAGAGACCGAAACAAACGAGATCGTTGAGGCGCGCGCGGACGCGATCGTCGGGGTCGACGGCGCTTTCTCCGCCGTGCGGGGTGCGATGCAACGGCTCAACCGTTTCGAATACAGTCAGAGTTATCTTGCCCACGGCTACAAGGAACTTACGATCCCGCCAACAGCCGAAGGCTCATGGCGGATGGAAAAAAACGCGCTCCATATCTGGCCGCGCAAGAGTTTCATGATGATCGCGCTCCCGAACCCGGACGGCTCCTTCACCTGCACCCTTTTTTGGGAATTCGACGGACCGCGCAGCTTCGCTACCACCACCACCGACGACGATGTTCGCCGCTTCTTCGACGACGAATTTCCGGATGCCGTTCCACTCATGCCCGCGCTCCTCGATGACTTTCGCGAGAACCCAACCGGATCGCTGGTCACCATCCGTTGTGCGCCGTGGCATTACAAGGACAAGGTCGCGCTTGTCGGTGACGCGGCCCACGCCGTCGTGCCCTTTTACGGACAGGGGATGAATGCGGCCTTCGAGGATTGTGGCGTCATTGACGAATGTCTGGCTGAGTTCTCTGGCGACCGTAAGCGCGCCTTTGCCGAATATTTCGCGAGGCGGAAGGAAAACGCCGACGCTCTCGCCGACCTTGCGCTGCACAACTTCGTGGAGATGCGCGACAAGACCGCCTCGCGCGCCTTCCGGGCAAAGAAGAAGCTCGACCACACCCTCGAGGGCCTGCTCCCGGGTCTCTACCTCCCGCTCTACACCATGATAAGTTTCACCCGCATCCCCTACGCGCGGGCGGCGCGGCGGGCGCGAAGACAAGATCGCATCGTCTACACCAGCCTGGTGATTCTCGGGCTGATAATATTCTTCGTCGCGCTTCGCCTGATTTTCCGATAAGTCGGAATGCTTATGAGCCCTCATTTTGGGCTCTCGGTGTTGGACGTTGAGCGACGAATGTTCTTCCTCGGTGCTCTACAGGCTTGTCGCCCCGCGCGCGGTCGCACCGCCTGTCATTACTTCGTCAGGAGCGTACCGGAACCTGTAATGCAATGCCACTGGCCGTTGCGTTCCATCCAGGTATCGACCCAGGCGTAAGAGCGGCTGAAGTGCTTTCCATTCTTGTCCTTGCCCGCTTCCGACGAAATGCCGCAGACCGTAGCCACGTGGTCCCCGTAGACATGCACTTCCATTTGGTCGTTTTTCGAAGAGGTATAGGTGTCGGTATCATTCCGGATACTCTCAATCCGCGCGGTTTTGTTTTGCATCTTCCCCTTCGCGTTGACTCCGAAGTAGTCGTCGGCCAGCAACCCCTCCACGACGCTGGCGCCGTGATCCTTTTGCAACTGGGAGGCAGCCCAGGTGTCCTCCATTGATTTGAGTTTGGCTTCGACGGCACCAGCGGATCCAGCACGCGCAAGTGGTGTGGCGCAAAGGCTGAGCACGGTCAGAGCGATGATCTGTTTAGTGATTGATTTCATATTATTGATAGATCTCATCTCATGCTTCGAGCGCAACTCCCTCAGGTATGATTGCATACTACCGCCAGGCCCCATCGAATTGATCCCGACCGGGCGACAGGATTGAAAAATCTTTGACAGCCTTTCCCAAGACTCGTCATAGTCTGAATGAGCTTCGATTCGAACGCGGCGGAATCGGCGTAACGCTGGTTTTTTGTGTGAGACGCTTCGCGGGTCGCGTTCCATCGGGGTAATACCCTCCTTCGAAGCATCAGTTTTTACCATGCTACAGGACGGAGATCGGCTGAATAAAAGTACCATTCTGGGCCTCGCCGCGATGGCTCTGGCGGTTCTTGTCGTTGCCAATGACTTCACGGCCTTGAGCGTCGCGCTCCCCGCGATGGAGCGGGAGTTTGGCGCCGACGTCACTACGGTACAGTGGGTCATCAACGGCTACGCTTTAGTGTTCGGGGTGCTGATTGTCACGGGCGGTCGGCTAGCTGATATGTTTGGCCGCCGTCGAATTTTCTTTCTGGGTGCGAGCATATTCGCCGTTTTCTCGACGTTCGGAGGGTTCGCGCCAAGGATCGGACTGCTGCTGACTTGCCGGGCGCTGATGGGCGTGGGCGGCGCCATGATGTGGCCAGCCATCCTGGGCATGACTTACTCTCTATTACCGAAGAGTAAGGCTGGCCTGGCGGGCGGCTTGATCCTGGGTGCGGCCGGGTTTGGAAACGCAGTCGGGCCCCTTATCGGAGGGGCGCTGACCGACGCGGTCAGTTGGCGCTGGATTTTCTTTCTGAACTTTCCGATTGCCGCCTTTGCCATGCTGGTTACATGGCGCGTCGTCCGGGCAGACGGAGGAACGCTCTCGGACCGTCGTGTGGACTACGGCGGGATCGCCTGCCTCTCGGTCGGTCTCCTCGCGCTTCTCTTCGCGCTCGATCAGGGGATCGATTTGGGCTGGACGAATCCGATGATCATCGTCCTTTTCGCGCTCGTTCCGGTATCGTTCGTTGGGTTAATGTGGATCGAACGGCGCGTCGGCGCGATGGCCCTTGTGCCCCACGACGTGCTCAGGAACCGCACCTTTGGGCCCGCGTGCATGGCGGTGCTATTGATGTCGGCGATTTTCTTTGCCGCGCTACTCTATTTGCCGCAGTTCATGACCAAAGTGCTTGGCTACTCCGCTTCCGCATCGGGCATCGGATTGTTGCCGCTGATGGGCACGTTTGCCGTAACCTCGTTCGTGGCCGGGCCGCTCTATGAAAAAATGGGGCCCAAACTGATTGTCTCGCTGGGCGCAGCCTTTCTTGCCGTCGGTATCTTCATGCTGTCGATGGTCGACTCGGCGACGAAATACAGCAATCTCATCACGGGTATGGTCGTGCTTGGCATTGGGGTTGGTCTGTTCTACTCGTCAATTACGACTGCGGCCGTGACCGCCCTCGATCCATCGCGATCGAGTCTGGCGGGAGGGATCATCTATATGTTTCAGATTGCCGGCGGATCGATAGGCCTCGGTTTGAATACAGCTCTTGTTGCGACAGCCGACTCACTGGTGGAGGGAATCCACGCGGCCTTCCTCGTCGATGCGATTCTGGCCGGCTTCGGATTGGCGGTTTCCATCCTCTTCATCGGCGGGCAAGTCGATAAGGAACGCCTGCGCATTCTGCGAAACCATCATCGCGCTCACGCGTGAAGGTCAGGGTGCGTCACTCTTAGGATCCGAGCAGGAAGCCGCTCCTACAGTTGGTCGGCGGCGGCCGTCTGGCTGGTCCGTCGGAGCACGACCAGTTGCAGCGCATAATAGCAGAAGGCGACGCAAAGGATCGACACCGCAAAAAGCAGGAGCGCGTATAACACATCGGAATGCCGGCCGATCCAGTCGCTCTCGCCGGCAGCGACTCTAAACGCTGCGTCAATATCTCGACCAGAATACTCGTCGCCATAAATCCATTTCGCGACCCGGAGATTGGTGTCCAGGAAGACCAGGACGTTGGGGTGGGTATATTCCTTCCCCGCCCGTCCGTACTGAAACCCGATCGATTCGAGCAGCGTTTCGATATCGTGGTGGGAACCGGTGCCAAGCGACCATCCAAGCGGGATTTTCTCACGGGAACGGTAGGCGGCCAGCACTTTGGGAGTGTCAGTCGGGTCGAATGAAAAGAGTAAGACGCGAAATTGCGTGGGATCAGCCGAAGCCTCCGAGAGCGCCTCCTTCAACTGCCCGACGTTGTTTACGCAGGCCGTCCGGCAACGCGTGTAGATCGGCAGCAGAATGACCGGATAACCGGCGAATTCTGTCAGGCGATGGACGCCTCCGGTCTCATCGGTCCAGCTAACTGGTGGAACGGTTTTTCCAGCTTGCGGGGCAACGTCCTTGATAACACCGGCAAAGAGATCGCCCGCAAGGACGAGCGCCAAAATAAGAGCGGGAAACAAGCGTCTCACATCAACCTTAGGTGCCTGGCGCAACACTCAGAGGGACAGGTCGGTTAGGAGAGTAGGGCGGCGCTCCGGGAAAGTGACTCCGAATCGTCTGAGTAAGAGGTGGCGCGTAGGCGATGACGAGCAAAAGCGCAGCCCCAATAATCCAAGGCGTGAAACTTTGCACCGCCGGAACGCGCTCATCGTGGTAAGGCTCGGAGACAATCAATTCCAGGGCGCCTCGTTCGAGCGACCGACCGAAAAGCGTGCCGAAGAAAACAACAAAAAACATGAGCGCGGCGATCGTCATGATGATTCCGCCGACGCTGGTGAAGACGGCGGAAGAGTGCCAGTGGGCTTGATAGAGCGGCGACTGCGGGTTGGCATAGCTGAGCCCAAGATTGGTGCGCCGCGGCTCGCCTCCCGCACCGGAAACAAATCCGCCGGAAGAAAAGATCATGATTCCGAGCGTCCAAATGTAAGGCACCCAGATGTTGCAGGTTGGTAGCTTGATGCTCTTGCCGGTCAGTTTTGCGACCAGGAACAGGCTCATTCCGATAAAGGAGAGAAAGACCGGTCCGGCGACGGTTTGATGGAAATGTGCCGGAAGCCAGGTTGTGTTATGGACAACAGTGTCGAGGTTGTAAGAGGCGTTAACGATTCCGGTAATTCCCCCAAAGATGAAGATAACCAGGCCGGAGAAGAGATAGGAAAATAGCCAGCGATCCTTGTCGAGATAGGGAAGTTTGCCCCACCAGCCGATCAGTCCGCGCCCCCCGTTCTGGCGCGCCCCGTATTCCATGGAAGCTGCCATGGTGAAGGCGGTCACAAAGCTGGGAACGGCGACCAGCATGGTAAAGAAGGCGTGCACGAATTTCCAGGTGTCGCTGATCCCGGGCTCGGTGAACTGGTGATGGATTCCAACTGGCGCCGAATACAGCACCAGCCAGAGGAAAGTAAGTCGGCCGGCAAAGTCGGAATACAGCTTCCCACCGGCGAGCTTTGGCAACATCGTGTAGTACATGACGTAGGCCGGCAGGAGCCAGAAGTAGACGAGCGGATGGCCAAAGAACCAGAAGAGCATCCGTGCGAGCGGGACATTCACCGTCGGCACCCAGCCCATCGACCACGGGATGAGCATGAAAATGATCTCGATCGCCACCGGGATGGTCGCGATCACCCAGACAATAAAGGTGGCGAAGATGCCAACGACGGCGAGGGGCATCTTTTCGCCAGGATGCTCACGTTTCCAGGCAAAGTAGGGCGGCAGCCAGTTGAGGAAGGCAATCCACGAACCAACCACGACCAAAACAAGGCCCACATAAAACGCCGGATGGGCGCGCAGCGGCGGGTAAAAAGTATAGAGAACAGTTGCCTGCCCGGAAAGGATGGCGGCAGCGGCCAGGAGAGTCCCGACAATCATGAGCGCGAACGAAAGCCACGCCACCTTCATGTTCAGGGGCCGTCTTAGATGGAAACGAATGACGGCGTATCCGAATGCGACCGCAAAAAAGGTGGTGAAGACAATCGCGTTGATCACGCCGTGCAGGGTCAGTCCCTGGAAATATTCGAGGTCGAAAACTTCCCTTCTCCGAATAATTCCCGAACGATAGAGCACCTGCATGAGCCCGTGGTAAATGCCGAGGATCAATAGAACCATCGGGAAAACGAGCTCGATCAGGATCATTCGCCGGAGTCCGGGCTCGATATCGATTGCGCGTTCGCTGGTCAGTTCCATCGGCAATTACTTAATCGTCTTCAGATACTCGATGATTTCGTCGACTTCTTGATCGGTCAGAGCGGGCGCCGGCATGACGTCGTCAAACCCTGCCACAACCTTGGCGTCGGGATGGACGATCGACTCACGCAGATAAGCGTCATTCGCGACCACGACCGAGCCACCGGTCAGCTTTCTGGTGCTGCCATAAAGACCTTTGAAGCTTGGGCCGATATCGGACACACCATTAAGCGAGTGGCAGGTAAGACAATCGTTTTTCTCGAGCAGACGATAACCCGGATCAATCGGCGTCGCGGCAGCGGTTGGAGCGACGGCGGGCTGCGCGCGAAAAGTTGCTGCGTCCACCACCCGAAGCGTCGCGGCCATGCGATCGTGGCCCGTCCCGCAGTACTCATGGCAGATCGCCTGGTAGACGCGCGGCTGGTCGAATTTCACCCGCGCGTAATTCACCACACCGGGCACCGCCATTAGATTCAGATCGGTTCCTACGAGGAGAAGTCCGTGGGTGACATCCGCGGTACTCAGGTAGACATCCACAATCGACCCCGCTGGCACCGTTACTTCTTCGGGTTCAAATTTCCACATTCGTGCGACGTAGTGCAGCTCGAAGTGCGTCGGCGAGTGACTAATCAGTTCGCCCTTTTGGAACGGCTTCACGCTGGTGAGGCAGGTTGGCAGGCCGATGTGAAAGACATTGACCGCCAGAGCAGCGAACCCGAAGAGCACCATGACAAATATCACGGCGACCAGGAGAACGCGCTTTTCCAACTGGGTGATTGTCATCGCCGTCAGCTCCGCGAGATCATGATCCAGTAGATCAGGAACCAGATCGCGGTATAAAACAGAAGCAGCAAAACAAAGAAAAAAATCGCGCCGCTCGGAAAGAAATTCTTCGCGTTTTCTGGTTCCTTCGAAGCCGCCATAGGAAACTTAATTGCCGAAAAATCCTGCTTATTTCACGCTTCGAAAAAAAGCGAAAAGTGCGATATCCGAAGATATGCGCAGTATTTTCATGACGCCGGACTTCTAGCCTGGGCATAGTGAAAACGCTGGCTCTTCGCGGCCCTGCCATCGATCAAGACCTGGCTGGGCGAAGACGTGCCCCTCGCGAAAGTGACTTGGATTATGGGATAGCGCGACGCGGTTTGACCTGCTTTGCCCGGCGGACCGGCATCGGGGTGGCTTCGTCCTGCGGGTATTTTTTTGTGGTCGGCCAGATCAGCCGCCACGGCTGGGTGCGGATGGTGGCGGTGAAGTCCTTCGCGTTGCTGAGAGTCGCCTTCAGGTCGGGATCGAGGCTGTCGAGCGCGGCTTCCAACTTCTTGGAAGCGTCGCGAAAATTTGCCAGCGTGACCGTGATATTATTGTCCTTCGTCAGTTGGTTGCTCAGGTCTTCGATATTTTCGAGTGATTTTGAAAGGGGACTTTCGGAGGCGGTCAGTTCGTTGAGGTGCTCGGTGAAGATCTTAAATTGGCCGAGCGCCAGGGTGAGAGGAGCATCGTCGTCCGTGATTTTGCTGATGTGCCTGACGGTACGTTGCAGTTCTTTCAAGGTCGCGGTTGCCTCGGTCGCCACCGGCTGCACAATGCCGAGCAGATTGGCGATTGCCTCCGAGAAATCAGGCACGCGATTGCCGATGAAGACCTGGCCGGCCTCCGCCCGGCTCGAGTGATCGGTTCCACCGGAAATGTCGATGGCGGTGTCACCCAACAATCCCAGGGTCAGGAGGCGGACGCTCGAATTCTTGTAGACCAGCGCGGTGCGATCGACCTCGATATCAATCCGTACTTCGAGGCGCGGCAGGGCGCCGGGCGCGGGCGTTCCTGACGGGCCGATCAAGGTCCCGAGGTTGGCAGCGGCTTCGAGGGCGTGGGCGGCTTCTTCGCGCGAGACGGGCGAATTGAGAGATCTGACCTGACCAACTTTGCGCCCGGCAAGGAGAACGGGCGCGCCCAGTTTGATGCCGGCGGCGTTGTCGAAGTAGAGCTTGTAAATGACCAGTGGCCGAAACAATCCCGGCGCACCGAGCAGGATGAGGATAAACGTCAGGACCGCGACCGTGCTCAGGACGAGCAGGCCGGTCATGATCTCATTTCGTCGCAACTGCATCTTTGCTTCCTTCCAGGATGGGACCTTCGGTGCTGCCGCTCAGGAATTGTTGCACGACCGGATTGTCCGATTTCTTGAAACGCTCCGGTTCAGCGTCGGCGATGACCTTGCCCTCATAAAGCATGGCCATGCGCGTGGCAATGCGAAAGGCGCTGTCCATTTCATGGGTCACAATAATCGAAGTCGCGTGAGACCGCTCAGTCAGGCTGATGATTAGCTCGTCGATTACTGAGCTGATCACAGGGTCGAGACCGGCGGAGGGTTCGTCGAAAAGAACCATCTCGGGATCGAGTACGAGCGCGCGGGCCAGGCTGACGCGTTTGCGCATGCCGCCGCTCAGCTCAGATGGCATCTGGTATTTGGAATCAAGCATTCCGACCAGATCGAGCTTTTCATCCACGATTTTCTCGATCTCAGCGGTCGTTTTGCGGGTCAATTCTTCGAGTGGAAGGGCGACGTTGTCCCGCACATTGCGCGAGCTGAGGAGGGCGGAATACTGGTAGACCATCCCGATTCGGGCACGCACCTGCTGCAGCTTGCGGCGCCGCAGGCGCGAGATTTCAAATTGCTTAAAGAAGATTTCGCCCGCAGTCGGCTGCAGGATGCCGAGGATGAGCCGCAGAATGGTGCTCTTGCCGCTGCCGCTCTGACCCATGATGACGAGCCGGTCGAGCGGCTCAACTTTCAACGAAACGCCATCGAGCACCCTTTTCCCGGGAAAATCGAGACCCACATCGCGCAGCTCGATAACGTGATTCTGCGGATGGCTCACGGGAAAAATATGATGTAGACGATGTTAAAGAGCGTATCGAAAGCAATCACGGTCGTGATTGCCGTGACCACGCTGGAGGTGGTGGCGGTGCCAACGCCGGCCGCGCCGCCTTTCACCGTGAGCCCCCTGTAACAGGCGATCGCGCCGATCAAAATCCCAAAGAGGAAGCTCTTCAGGATTCCAGTGACAATGTCGCGGATGAGCAAAGCGTGAAGGACGAGATCCTGGAAGTAGATAAAAGCGATGTTGAAATAGGCGCGCGAAATAAGAGCGCTGGCGAAGATGGCGGCGACGCTCGAAATCACGCTCAGGCACGGCATCAGGGCGAAGAGCGCGAGCATCCGCGGTGCGACGAGGAAGCGGAGCGGGCCGATGCCCATGGCCTCAATCGCTTCCACTTCTTCGGAGACCTGCATTGTGCCGAGCTCGGCGGTGAAGGAAGCGCCGATTCGCGCGGCGAGCATGATACCGGTGAGGAGCGGTCCCAGTTCGCGGGTAAATGCGATCGCAACCAGCCCGGGAACAAGGCGCTCTGTGCCGAAGCGCTCCAGCTGGTAGCCGGTCAAAAGCGCCATCGTCAGGCCAAGAAAAAACGAAACCATCGCAACCAGCGGCACCGAACCAACTCCGGCCCGCTCGGTGTAACGGAAGAAACTCGCGGCCCGAAACGGCACCCGCCCACGGCGCATGCGATCGAGTGTTTCGCCGACCGTGTTGATGATGAACCAGAACATGCTCCCGACTTCCACGAGCAGAGAGCGGCTTTTCTCGCCGACGTCGGCGACGAGATCAACCGGAGCGTGCACGATGGTTTCGGCGGTGCCCGGCGCGTGTTGTTCGTCCGCGGCCATTAGCGGTGAAGTTGCCTTACTTCGCAAGAGCGGCAAGTTTCGGGCTTGCCGCGCGTGATCTGTCCTATTCGCCGCGCCCGGCAAACCGGAATCCCAAGTATGCTTCGACGCCACCTCGCAATCTGTCTCGGCGCACTGCTCGTGGCGGGATCTATCGCAGCACAACAGAAAGACCAACCAATGAAATTCGGCATGGTGATCCATGGCGGCGCGGGCACGATCGAGCGCAGCCAAATGACGGCGGAGAACGAAAAGGCGCACCGGGAAGGACTCGAGCAGGCGCTCAAGGCTGGCTACTCCGTGCTGGCGCGCGGCGGTTCCAGCCTCGATGCCATTGAGGCCGCGATCCGCGTTTTGGAGGACAACCCGCTTTTCAACGCCGGCAAAGGTGCTGTCTTTACCCACGAGGGAACGAATGAACTGGACGCCTCGATCATGGATGGAAGGACGCTGAGCGCCGGCGCTGTCGCGGGCGTAAAATACATTCGCAACCCAATCAGCCTTGCGCGGTTGGTGATGGAAAAGTCGCCGCACGTCATGCTCTATGGGGAAGGCGCGGAGGCCTTCGCGAAAAAGATGGGAGTGAAGTTCGTCGACCAGAAATATTTCTATACCGACGAGCGCTGGCAATCGCTCCAAAAGGAAAAGACGAAGAAGTCGCCCGCCCCGCTGAGCGACAAGGACCGCCACGGCACGGTCGGTGCAGTTGCGCTGGACAAGGCGGGCAATGTCGCGGCCGGTACCTCGACTGGCGGGACAACAAACAAGCTATTCGGCCGTATCGGCGATTCGCCAATCATCGGCGCGGGTACCTATGCGAACAACCGTACCTGCGCGGTCTCGTGCACGGGCGACGGCGAATATTTCATTCGCTCCGTCGCTGCCTACAACGTCTCGGCGATGATGGAATACAAGGCGATGCCAGTGGAGAAGGCGGCGGCGGCGACGATCAAGAAGGTAGGTCAACTGGGCGGAACCGGTGGCCTGATCGCGATCGACAGGGAAGGGGACTTCGCGATGCCGTTCAATACTTCGGGAATGTATCGCGGGACGGTGGACGCGGACGGGAAGATCAGCGTGGAGATTTATCGCTAGTCGTCCTTCCTCCTGCTCGCCTCCACTCGAGAAGGATTATGCCAGTAACGGCCATCCACATGGCATGAGCACCGCTCCCGCTCCCCAAACCCGAATCTGCATTGGGAAAGGCCCGCTAATTCAGTTTATACCGGCTTCCTAACCACATACTTCACGTTGAAAGCCGGGCGACCCCTTGAATTAGGCCGTTCCACGATTCCACATCTGATTCCACCAATCTTTTCCGTGCCCTTTTGGGAGCGAATATTATTTTCCCCGACGTAAAAAATCACGCTCTCCACAAACTGAAAGGCGTGATTCAGCATGAGTTGTTTCAGCTCCCGGTTATAACGCCCGCCCCAATAATTTCGCGCCAGGAACGTCCATCCAATTTCGATCTCCGATATTTCCGGGTCGTAGCCGTGATACCGAGTGCTCCCTATAATCTGTTGCGTCTTCGCATCCAGGATGACGAAGGCTCCGCCGGATTCCAGCGCTCCGCGGAAGTAGCCGCGGAAGACATCTTCTCTATAGCGATCGCTCTCCGGATGCTGTTCCCAGATGAGTGGATCCGACGCGACCGAAAAGAGATCGGCCCAATCTTCCGGCGCGAGCGGACGGAGGGCGATTAGTTCGCCTCTTAAATGTGGCTGAAGGTCAAATGGCATTCTAGAGACTGGGGTCGGTGTGAGATCTCGCTAGACAGAGGATCCCTGCGAACCGCTGGTTTTTATTCCACGATATCAATCGTCGCCTTCTGCCCGTGCCGGGCCGCGGCACTTGAGAGCAGGGCGCGAATCGCGCGAATTGTTTGCCCGTTGCGCCCGATAATCCGTCCGACATCGCTCTGGCGCATTTGCAGCCGGAAGACGGTCAGGCGGCCCTGGGGAATTTCCGAGAGCATGACTTCGTCGGGGAATTCGACGAGCTGCCGGATGATGAACTCGAGGAACTGTCTCACGGTTCGAGCCTAGCGACGCGGCCTGGATTGTGCAATTCCGACTTTGCGAAGGGAAGCATTTCGGAACGTGAGGACATGCAGAAGCCTGTCCGTCCGAGATCTGCCGCGCAGGGCAGACTATTCCGCCCCGGCTTCCGCGGCGGGGCCACTTGCAACTTCCGCTGGTGCGGCTTCAAGCGCCGGGGTCGCAGCGCGCGCCTTGTTCTTTTTCAACAAGCTGCGCACCGTGTCCGAGGGTTGTGCGCCACGCGCGATCCAGTGCTCGGCCCGATCGATTTTCAGCGTGCTGTTTTCGCCCTGCATCTTTGGATCGTAGGTGCCGATGATCTCGATGAATTTCCCGTCACGCGGGCTGCGACTGTCGGTCACGACGACCTTGTAATAGGGGCGATTCTTCGCGCCTTCTCTGCGTAGTCTGATTGAAACGGCCATTTGCGGAAGTTAAGAGCTGAGAGTTGTTAGTTGAGCGCCGGAGGGAGGGAACGAATCGCCCAAATCGGGCAAATCGCAAGTCAGCTCTTCATCCGCGACATCTGCGCCATCATGCGCTTCATCTTCCCGGCGTTCTTCATCAGCTTGCGCATTTGATTGAAGCGCTGGAGCAGATCGTTCACTTCCGTCACGCTGCTTCCGCTTCCACGAGCGATCCGCTGCCGCCGGCGCGCATTGAGAATATCGGGGCGTTTGCGTTCCTTCTCCGTCATTGAAAGGACAATCGCTTCGGTCCGCTTGATCTGCTTTTCGTCGATGTTCACGCCCTTCAGGTTGTTCATTCCGGGGAGCATCCCGAGAATGTTTTCGAGCGGCCCGAGCTTCCGCATCATTTTGAATTGGGCGAGGAAATCGTTGAAATCGAATGACGCCGTCCGCAGCTTGGTCTCCATCCGCGCGGCTTCCTCTTCGTCAATCGCTTCGGCGGCCTTCTCGACCAGACCGACAATGTCGCCCATCCCGAGGATGCGTCCCGCGAGGCGATCGGGCACGAAAGGCTCGAATTGGTCCAGCTTTTCGCCGACTCCAGCAAACTTGATCGGGCGCTGCGTCACTTCGCGCATCGAGAGCGCTGCGCCACCGCGGGCGTCGCCGTCCAGTTTTGTCAGGATAATGCCAGTGATGCCGAGCGCTTCATGGAAATGCGTGGCGACACTGACTGCCTGCTGGCCGGTCGCCGCATCGGCCACGAGCAACACTTCCTGGGGGGTGAGGAATTCCTTGAGCTGTTTGATTTCCAAGATCAGCCCGGTGTCGATTTCCTGCCGTCCGGCGGTGTCGAAAATCAGGACGTTCCCGTTTTGTTGCGCGGCCCATTCCAGGCTCGCCGCCGCCGCCCGCTTCACATCCTTCTCGTTAGGCGAGGGCGCGTAGACCGGCACTCCGACCTGCTGGCCTAATGTTGCCAGTTGCTCGATTGCCGCCGGCCGCTGCAAATCGCAGGCGACGAGAAGCGGCGCGCGTCCCTGCTTCTTGAGGTAGGCCGCGAGCTTGGCGGACGAGGTCGTCTTGCCGGCGCCGTTCAAGCCGACCATCAGGATGCGCGCGGGCTTTTCGAGATTGAGAGACGCGGCATCGCCGCCCAGGAGCGCGGTCAGTTCGTCGTGGAAAATCTTAACGACCTGCTGGCCGGGCGTGATGCTACGCAGCACCTCTTCGCCCATCGCCTTTTCTTTGACCCGGGCGACGAAGTCCTTCGCGACCTTGTAATCGACATCGGCTTCGAGCAAAGCGAGCCGCACCTGACGCATCGCGTCGCTGACGTTCGCCTCGCTGATCGAACCATGCCCGCGCAGATCCTTAAAGATGTCCTGAAGTTTGTCGCCGAGTTGTGAAAACATGAGTCGTTAGGCCAGACGCGCGCCCCGGGGCGATTCACTAGCACGGTCTGGCTGCTCTTTCCACCAGCCCGCAGACGACGCTGGATTCGCAAATCGTGCGCACTCGATTCATGTTGCCCGCGATGACTGCGCCGCGATGAACAATTCCGCTCTCCTCCACATCGTGGAACGCCTCGAGGGTTTCCTCGGCAAACTGCCGGATTCGATTCAAAAACCAGTCCTGAGCGAGCTGACCCCGTTGAAGGAACTTTTTCTTCAGCAACGTCCGCCGCGTTTCGTTCTCACCGGTCCGGGTCCGATGCCGCTGCTCGAATTCGTAGCGCGAATCTTTGCCCCCGACGCCGATGAAGCGCCGTCACGCGAGACACTAACCGGCCTCTTTCGCTGGCAGAAGATTGCGCTCGGCCAGCATGGTTCCATTCAGGTGCTGGACGCGCGCGGAGCGGACGACGCGGCCCTTGCGCTGATCCGCGATGCGTTGCAGCAACAGCCGGCCGATCTCTTTTTCTTCCTGCCCGCCGAGCGCGAGGCAAAGGTGGCAACGCGAAAAGAGATCGAGCGTCTGGAAAAGCTGCTCGGTTCCAGGGGTAACAGCACGGCCGGCGCGAAGGTGATCGAGTTGCAGCCGATGGAGGCGCCTTCTCTCCTCAAGCAGGAGATAAAGTCTCCCGCCATCTGCGCGAGCCTGGTCGGCGTCTATTCGTTAGGCCCGAATCTGCGCCGTATCCTGGCGAGCGAATTGCCTAACGAAGCGCGGGTCGAATTGGTGCGCAGCGGGGGAGACAAACACGCCCAGGGCGAGATTGCTGAAATGCTGGTCAAATCGACCAGCGCGATCTGCGCCGCGATCGGCGCCCAGCCGATCCCGCTGGCTGATTTGCCGATCCTCACCACTCTGCAGTTGGTCATGGTCTCGGGCATTATGTACATCAGTGGCCGCGAACGAAGTCTGCGCGCGGCGACGGAATTTGTCGGCGCTCTTGGCGCGAACGTTGGCCTCGGGATGATTTTTCGCGAAGGAACACGCGCCGCGCTGAAGTTTTTTCCGGGGTGGGGGAATGTGGTCTGCGGAATGGTGGCTGGCGCCGGCACCTTCGCGATCGGACGTGCCGCGATGGTCTACTTTATCGAGGGCGCAACTCTGCATGATGCGCGCCGCGCTTTTGCACAGCACAAGAAGAAGCGCATCGCGTTGCCGGGAAGGAAACCGAAAGCGCTCCCGGAGCGGAGCAAGAAGCGGTAGACGTTCCGCTCTTCGAAACCGCGAGACGACGTTTGCATCCACAACACGACTCTGGCCGTTTCCCGGAGCGAGGCGTTCGCGCAACGGTCAATGAGCTCAAAGCGCCGATTGAATAACTTGTGAATAATATCCCGGTGTTCGGTGCAATTTGTTCACAGAAATCTGTGAACAAACTGACTCGTATCCGCCCCGGCGTTCGTCCATTTTTTCCGCGCCGATGAAGCTTTCAGAAATCAGAAACGTTCTGCGAGAAATCCGCGTTGTGCCGGTGAAGACGCTCGGGCAAAATTTCCTGCACGATCAAAATCTCGCACGCTGGATCGTGCAGAAGGCGCAACTCTCCCCGACGGATTTTGTGGTTGAAATCGGACCGGGCCTCGGCGCCCTGACTGAGGCGGCGCTGGCGGCGGGCGCAAGCGTCTTGGCGATCGAAAAGGATGGGCGGCTGGTGGATTTTCTTCGCCAGCGCTTCGCGGGGAAGCGTCTCGAGATCGTCCACGGCGACGCGCTCGAGTTCGACGTGCGAGAGCTTTTTCTTCGCGGACCAATCAAGTTGTTAGGCAATCTTCCTTACAACATTGCGACCGAGATCCTGCTTCGGTTCCTTGCTGCGCCGACGCCGATAACGCTGGCTCTGTTGATGTTACAGAGAGAGGTCGCGTTGCGGCTTTCGGCTGCGCCCCGTTCCAAAGATTACGGAATTCTCGGCCTCATCTTGCAATCACAATACCGCGTCGATTTTTTGCGCTCGGTTCCCGCATCCGTCTTTCTTCCGCAGCCAGAGGTCGATTCCGCCTTCATTCGCCTGACCCCCCGCGCTCCCGGCGAGTTGCCCGATTATGATCGCGATTTGTTTCTTGCGCTGGTTCGGCGCGGTTTTTCGCAGCGTCGAAAACAGGTCGGCAAATTGCTCCGCGAGTACGTGGCTGACTGGCCGCAGGCTGCGACTGAGATCGGTGCGACGGCGCAGGCCCGGGCCGAGGAATTGGCACTCGAGCAATGGATCGCGCTGGCAAATCTAGTCCAGCCGCCGGGTGCTGAAAACGCCGGCACGGATCTCGATGAGAAGTTCGCGGTCGTGGATGAAAACGATCGCGTGATCGGGGCTGCGTCCCGGCGTGAAGTGCATGGGAATAACTTGCGACATCGGGCGGTCCACATCTTTCTTTTCAACCACGCGGGCGAACTGCTTTTGCAGAAACGTTCGCGTTGGAAGGACCGGCATTCCGGGCTCTGGGATTCGAGCGCGGCCGGTCACGTGGGAGCCGGAGAAGAATATGATGCGACGGCCGCGCGTGAGCTGCGCGAGGAACTGGGGGCGACGACGAACCTCTCGCGGGTGGCCAAGCTGCCGGCCTCGGAACAGACGGGGCAGGAATTTATCTGGCTTTATCGCGGGAAGCAGGAAGGACCATTCACGCTAGCCCGCACCGAGATCGACGCAGTGCAGTTTTTCCCGCTCGAAGTGGTGGAGCGCTGGGTCGAAGAAAGGCCGGACGATTTCGCGCCTGGCTTCGTCGGATGCTGGCGAGAAGCGCGCGCCAGCCTAACGAACCAGGTCGCCTAACGGCGGACCAAGGCTGGACGGGCTTTTTTGGCCGCAGCCTTTTTCGCCACGGCTTTCTTTGCCACGGCCTTCTTTGCTACCGGCTTGCTTGCGCCTTTTTTGGTTAACGTGGTTCGCGCCGGGAGATCTCCCATCACTTCGCGGCGATATTTGCGGGCCGCCTTGCGGGCCTGTTCTTTGCCTCCATAAACGGCGTCGCTGAACATTCTCGTGCCGGTCGATGAGCCACGAACGAAGTGCACTTGAAATCCGTGCGTTTGTTTCTTGGCGCGCGGCTTGGTGTCGATGCGCTTAATGTTTTGTTCAGAGTCGGGATTGGATCGTTTCCTCATAGTCTTTTGGCTCTCTTTTAGCCTAACGAGTGGAGCGTAAGGTCAACTTTTCCGTTATGCAAATGTACCGGACACGAATTTCAGAATTTTTGTGCGCGCGTTACGAGATTGAGCGCAGGCAAATTCCAAACGTCTGCTTTTGCCTCATAAACGGCGCGCGGGAGAAGAACATAACAGGGATGGCGCCCGGCTCGCAGCCAGGTGATGAGACGCACCAGTTCGCTTTCCGCCATCGTGGTGCAGCCCGACGTCGGACGCGACACCCCGCGCCGGATGTGAAAGAAGATTGCGCTCCCTTCATTGGGCACGGGCGGATCGGAGTTGTGTCGAATCTCGACCAGCCAGCGGTAGGCGAAATCGTGGTGTCGCATTTTTTCCTTCGCGAACCAGGGCGGCGGGTGTTCCGGATCGTCGATCGTAACAAAACGATTATAATCCGGCCGCTTCGGATCATCGATCCAGGCGTCGGCGCTGGTCACCTGATGGAACGGAAAGTCGGCGCCTGGCGGCAGCGCCGGATCGTAGGTATAGATCTTTCCGATCCGGAAAACTCCGGCCGGCGCGCAACCGTCACGCTCCTTTTTGTGCCGACCGCTTTCCTCCTGTCCGGCGAGGCCGCGACCCCAGGCCAGACCGTTTTTCCCAAAGAGAACGGGCACGGACTCACCTACAGTGTGCCACGAACCGTCGGCGGAACGTTCGAAGCGTTGCAGCACGCCTTTCATCGAATCCCAATTCGGAGCCAGAGCGACGATCAACTGTTCGCAATTGGGCGGGACACCGGCGGCACGCGCACTGCTGGCGAGGAGAAGCAGCAATGCCGGCAGAAGCACTCCTCTCACCGCGCGTGACATCGCCCAATTTACACATGCCATCGTCCCGTCCAGCCGGATGGTGGGCGCGTCGGAAGCAAATCATCACGCCATTCCTTTTACTCGTTGCCGCGCTGGCAACCTATGCGCCGGCACTGCGCAACGGCTTTGTCTGGGACGACCAGGCGCTCGTGTTGCGCGATCCGCTGATTCGCAGTTGGCGCCTGATTTGGGAGGGGTTTCAGCACTTTCTTTTTACGGACGCGGCGGCGTCCGACTTCTACCGGCCGCTGCAACGGCTGAGCTACACGCTCGATTACGCGGCCTTCTTTGTTTCGCCGCTGGGATATCATCTCGTCAGCATTCTGTGGCATGCGGCGGCGGCGATCGCATTGTTCTATTTCGCCGAGGAATTTCTTGGCTGGTGCAAAATGGAATCCACGCGGCGCTTCGGGGTCGCTTTCCTGACCGCGCTCGTCTGGCTGCTTCATCCGGTGCAGAGCGCGGCGGTGGCTTACGTCGCGGGTCGCGCTGATCCGCTCGCGGCGGCTTTCGGTTTCTGCGGACTCTTTCTCGGGCTCCGCCTGCTGCGCGCCAGCGGGAATCAGAAATGGGCTTTTGGTGTCGGGGCCGGTCTTTGTTTTCTGGCCAGCGCGTTGAGCAAGGAAATGGGACTCATCTTCTTGCTTCTTTGGTTCCTCATTGTCGCCGCACAGCGCGGACGCGCGGGATTGTTAGGCGCGGCTGGTCTTCTGGCCGCGGTCACGATCGTCTATCTGAGCCTGCGCCTGCCCGCGGAACACATCGCGCCACCCGTGCCAGCCTCGAGGCCGCTCCTCGTTCGTCCGATCATCGTGGCGCGTGCCGTGGCGGAGTACGGGGGGCTGCTTCTATTCCCGTGGCATCTGCACATGGAGCGCGACGTTGAGACGCATCCATTTGGGTTTGCGCCGGCGAGCATGAACGCGGCATCGTGGCGGGAGTTGCAAACACTGCTCGGTCTCGTTCTCATCACGGCGGCAGCCTATGCGCTCTGGCGCTCGCGCCACCGTCGCGCGATCTTTTTCCCGCTCCTGCTGGCGTATGTCTGCTACCTGCCGATTAGTGGAATCATCCCACTGAACGCCACCGTGGCCGAGCACTGGCTCTATCTGCCGAGCGCGTTTCTCTTTCTTGCCGCAGCGGTCGCGCTCAATTCGACAGGCTCAAAAGTCATTTACGCGTGCCTGACGATTTGGTTCCTCTGCCTCCCGGTCCGCACTTTTGCCCGCACTTTCGATTGGAAAGATCAGCGGACCTTTTTGACGCGCACGATCGCCGACGGCGGCGACTCCGCCCGGATGCTGATCAACCTCGGCGGGCTGGAATTGAACGAGGGTCATCTCGAAGCCGCGCGGGCGGCACTGGAGAGTGCTCTGGGTAAGGATCCGGACAGTGCTCTCGCCCGCCTCAACCTCGCCGCGGTAAAAATAAAAGAGCGCGATTTTGCAGGCGCGCGTGAACTGCTGAAAAAAATCACCGAACCGCCCGAGTTGCAGGCTCGGGCGCAGGAAAGCCTGGCCGTATTGGAAAATCGAGAGACCGGTACGGTCGACCTGATGCGGCTGCGCCTGGCCTCGCGGCTCGGGCCTTCCAACTGGACGATCGAGCAGCGTTACATCAAAGCGCTGGCCGATGTCGGTTATCCCGATCGCGCCATGACCGAGTTAAAGACCTGTCTCGTGATCGCCCCATATCGGGCGGAAAGCTGGCTGATGATGAGCAACCTCCTTCTGAAAATCAACCGGCCTAACGAAGCGGCAATCGCCCTTGCCGAAGCGGAAGCCGACGATGTTCATCTGCATGATCGGCCCGAGACGCGGTGATCCAAGAGGTGCCGGTCTAGGGCAATCCGATCGCGGAGTCGTTAGGCAAATTGTCTTCCCCGGCTGTGGCTCGTTCCACGCGAAGCGTATCGGCGTCGAGAGATTTCATGCCGAGCAGCCAAATGACGCCGGAAAAGAGCATGATTGCCGAGACGAAGAGGAAGGCGATCGTCCAATTGGTATGCCCGGCTACATAGCCGATGGTGGGAAAGGCGAGCACGTCCCCGAGGGCGTGAATCACGAGGATGTTGAGCGCGAAAGCTGTCGCGCGAACCTTGGGCAGAGCGACGTTTGCCAGGGCGGTGTTCGAAGGGCCGGTATTCAGGAACATAAAAAAAACCGAGGCCGCCATCAGCCACCATGCGCGTGGAAACGGGGTGAAAAGCATCGCGACGAAAAACGGGCAGGCGAGCAACATCCCCAAGCCGGAGACGAGAAAGTATGAACCCGATATTCTCGTGCGCAGCTGATCGCCAAGCCATCCGCCCACCAGGGTCGAAACGAGTCCGGTACCCGCGATGATGACCCCAAACATTTGCGTGGCGGAGGCTGGTTCGCCGCGAAACTTCAGATACGCCGCGACCCAGAAGCCAATTCCGCCGAGGGCGAAGGTCATGGCGGTTTGGGCCGCGCAATTTAAGACATACGATCGGGTATGGACGAGCACACGGTAGTCCGATCGCTCGGCCCGTTGTCGTTCCTCGCGAACTCCGGCACGCGTGCGCGGGTCGCGCTGAAAAAGAGCGTAGGCGCCAAGGAGAAAACCGGGAATGGCCGCGAAGTAAAATGCGTAGCGCCACCTTTCCCCCTCCGGGACGAAACGGAAGTGGGTCAGGACTGCGCCGCCGAGGACATAGCCGAGCGCGCTTCCCACCGGAATCGCGGCGCAAAAGAGTGCGAGAATTCGTCCGCGCGTTTCGAGCGGAAAGTGGTCGGCCAGGATAGTTGGAGCGGCCGGGCCGTAGCCGCCTTCGCCAATGCCGACCAGCACACGCGTGGCAAAAAGCATGGCGAAACTAACGGCCAAGCCTGACGCCGCCGTTGCCAGACTCCACAAAATCACGGTGCATCCGACAATTAACCAGCGCGAAAAGCGATCGGAGAGCCAGCCAAGGATGGGTGCGCTCAGCATGTAAGTGATGAGAAATGCGCTGCCGAGCGTCCCGGTGATCGCCATTGCGTTTACATCCGTGGCGGAAAAGAAGGTGGCACGGATCCACGGTTCGACGGCGGCGAGGACCTGCCGGTCGATGTAATTAAACAGGTTGATGGCGAGGAGTAAGCCCATCGCCATCCACGCTCCCGATTTGACTTCCCTCTGTGCGACCATCATGGAATTGCCGATTGCAGTGGGCGAAGCGTCGATTGTAAATCATTATTCCATGCCGCCTATTTCCGCCGCCGAGCGCGCGCTTCGTTTCTTTGGGATGCCGCTGGTGCGAATGATTTATCGCGTCACGGCGGCGGGGGTGGAGCGGTTGCCGCGCGGCGGCTTTCTGCTTTTGCCCAACCACATCACCTGGGTGGATGCGATCGTTTTGCTTCTCGCCTGTCCGCGGCCGATCCGTTTCATGATCGCGCAGGAATATTATCGGAACCGTTTTCTTCATCCGATCCTGCGCACCACGCGCTGTATTCCGATCACTCCGCGGCGCGCGAAGCAGGCGATGCGGATGGCGGTGGAGATGATTTGCGGCGGCGAGATCGTCTGTGTGTTTCCCGAGGGAGAATTAACTCGTTCCGGAGTTCTGGGCGGATTGCGTCGCGGCTATCAACTGATTGCGCGTCAGGCGGCGGCGCCGGTTGTGCCGGTCTGGTTGGATCAACTATGGGGCTCGATCTTTTCCTTTCAGGGCGGGCGTTTTTTTCGAAAGTGGCCCCGCCATTTTCCGTATCCGGCAGCGGTCGAATTCGGCTGGCCGCTATCGCCTGACGAAGCCGACACGGCGACGGTGCGCGAACGGCTTTTGCAGTTGGGCGAGAGTTGCTTCAGCCGGCGGCCTGCCCTGCGTCAATCGCTCGGAGCGGCCGCTGTGCGCGGGCTGGCGCGGCATCCATTTCGCACCGCGGTGATAGACGGCATGGACGGGTCGTGGCTTAGCCGGAGCAAATTGTTAGGCGCTGCCGCTGCACTCAGCCGCCACCTTCGGCGCGCCTGTCCGGAGAAACGAATCGCCATCGTCCTGCCGGCTAGCAAGGGCGGAGTAGTGGCCAACCTCGCTGTCGTCCTCGCGGGCAAGGTGCCGGTGGGATTAAATTTTACCAGCGGCCGGAATGCGCTCGCGCGGGTCGAGGAGATTGCCGGTCTAACGACGGCAATTTCGGCGAACGCCTTCGCCAAACGTCTGCCCGATTTTCCCTGGCCGGAAAAGACGATCCAGCTCGATGAACTGCTGCCCGGGATGAAGCGGCAGATTTTTTTCTGGTGGCTAGCGGGAATTCTGTTCCCGGCGCGTGCCCTGATCCACTGGCTCGAGGTTCCGAAGGAGGGCGGGCACGAGGAAGCCGTTCTGTTGTTCACGAGCGGCAGCTCTGGCGATCCGAAAGGGGTGGTTCTGAGTCACTACAACGTGGTTGGCAACGTCGCGCAATTCCGCGTCGTGCTCGATGCGACGACGGAGGATCTGATCCTCGCTTCGCTCCCGTTTTTTCACAGCTTTGGCTGCACGGTGACGCTTTGGTTCCCGCTCATCGATGGGGTGCGCGTCGTCACCTACCCGAATCCGCTCGAGGCGGCCAAATGTGCCGAACTGATCGGTCGCTATCGCGTGACGGTCGTGCTGGCAGCGCCGACCTTCCTGCGCGGCTATCTGCGCAAGGCCGAGCCGGAGCAATTTCAGAGTGTGCGCCTCACGATCACAGGCGCGGAAAAATTGCCCCGCAACCTGGCGGAAGCGTTTGAAGAGCGGCTCGGAAAGCCTGTTTTCGAAGGTTACGGTCTGACGGAGACTTCACCGGTGGTGAGCGTGAATCTGCCCGATCCGAAACCGTCGCAACCAGGCGATCCGGTGCAGCCTTCGAACCGCCCCGGCTCGGTCGGAAAATTGGTTCCGGGTCTGGCGGCGGAAATTCGCGAACCGGAAACAGGGCGCAAACTTTCCCTGCACGATTCCGGCATGCTCTGGCTGCGCGGGCCGAATATTTTTGAAGGTTACCTCAATGACCCTGCGCGGACTGCGGAAGTGTTGCAGGCTGGATGGCTCAAGACCGGCGACCTCGGACGATTCGATGAGGACGGTTTTCTTTTCATCGAAGGCCGGCTCTCGCGCTTCTCCAAGATCGGTGGCGAGATGGTCCCGCATGAAACCGTGGAACACCAAATTCAAGCCGCGCTTGGGCTTGAGAACGAAGGCGATCGCGGTATCGCAGTCACTTCGGTCGTGAATTCCCAAAAAGGCGAAGCGCTGGTTCTTCTCAGCACGATCGACATTGATCAGGCGAAACTACGTGGACGACTGCAGGAGGCCGGTATGCCAAACTTGTGGATCCCGAAGACGATCAGGCGGGTGGAAAAAATTCCGGTGCTGGCGACCGGCAAACTCGATCTGCGAGCCTGCAGCGAAATGGCGGCTCGCGGTGGGGAAACTGCACCTGAGGACGAGGCGCCGAACTGATCGATCGAGAAGAAACCGCCTTTTTCGTTAGGCGTCAGCGAATTCCGGAAGGAGCTCGCGTTCCGGCGGCGCCTCTGATTCGGCCTCAGCTTCCGCCGTTTCCTGCGTTCCTTCACGGTGGGTGCGCGCGATCAGCACGTAGAGGGATGGCACGATGAAGAGCGTAAAAACCGTTCCGATGCTCATTCCGCCGACCAGGACAAGACCGATCGAGTTACGCGCTCTGGCGCCGGCGCCGGTCACAAGGACAAGCGGGAAATGGCCCGCAACCGTCGCGATCGTCGTCATCAGAATTGGACGCAGCCGGGTGCGGGCGGCTTGCGCCACGGCGGCCACTTTGTCGAAGCCCTGGAGCTGCAACTTGTTGGCGAACTCGACGATCAGGATTGCATTTTTCGAGATCAGTCCCACGAGAGTGACGAGACCAACCTGCGAGTAAATGTTCATCGTCGTCGTCCAGCCGTTGGTAAAGAACGGGATGCCACCAACGGGCATTTTGAGGAAGGTGAAAATGAGTGCGCCAAACATGGCCAGCGGGACTGAGCCAAAGAGAATGATGAGCGGATCGCGGAAACTATTGAACTGGGCGGCGAGGACGAGAAAAATGAGGATGAAGGCGAGTCCAAACGCCGGCAGGAACTTGTCGCCTTCGACCCGCAGTTGGCGCGACTCACCAGTGTAATCAACCGAGTAGCCCTTGGGAAGAATCCTGGCGGCCTCGCCTTCCAGAACCTTGAGCGCCTGATCTATCGGCACGATTGAGACGCCGCTGATCGTGACTGCGTTGAGTTGCTGCAAGCGGTTGAGCGAGCGCGGCACCACCTTGTTGCGAATGGTCGCGATGGTGCTGAGCTGGATCAATTTTCCATCCGGTCCAGTGACGTAGATGTTCTCCAACTGGCGGGGGTTGAGTCGATCGATTCGCTTGATTTGCGGAATGACCTTGTAGGCGCGGCCGGCGATGTCGAAACGGTTGACGAAGTTGCCGCCCATCATCGCGGAAAGATCCGCGCCGACCTGCTGGAGGTTGAGACCGAGCGCGGCCGCTTTGTCGTGGTCGATCACGATCTCAGCCTGCGGCTGATCGATCTTCGTATCGATGATCGGCGGGAAAGCGAACTTGCCGCTTTTCATCGCGGCCCCCTGCAATTGCTTGGCGAAATCGAGCATCTGCTCGGGCTCGGCGGTGGAGAGGATGACGAACTCGACTGGGAACTGCCCGCCGCCGGGCAAAGCCGGGGGCAGGACCGGGAACATCTCGATGCCTGGAATCGTGACGAGCTTTTTCTGGACCTGCGGCATGAGGGTAAAGGGCGTTTCCTTTCGCTTATCCCAGGGCTTTAGCACCATGCCGCCGAAGCCGTTCGATGGAAAGGTGAGCTGAAACGTAAAATTCGTTTCCGGGAAACTGAGGAAATCCTTCTCCGCGGCGTCGGCGAACGCCGAGGTTTGTTCGATCGTGGCGTTAGCGGGCGCATTGATAACGCCGAAGATGACGCCCTGATCTTCAGTTGGCGCCAGCTCGCTATTCATCGAGAGGGAAAACTTGAGGAGGAGAAAGGCCAGAAGCGACAACCCGATCCAGGCGACGTAAACCGCCGGGCGGACCCGGAGAGTGCGATCGAGCATTCGGCCATACGACTCCCGGATGCGATCAAACGTATGGTTGACCTTTCCGGCAAAGCCGTGCTCCTCGGCGCTGGCCCGCAAAAGCTGAGCCGACATCATGGGCGAGAGCGTCAGCGCGACGACGCCGGAAATGGTGACAGCGCCAGCCAGGGTAAAAGCGAACTCGCGGAAGAGCGTCCCCGTCAGACCACCCTGGATGCCGATCGGCACGTAGACCGCGGCGAGAGTAATCGTCATGGCGATGATGGGCCCAATCAGCTCGCGCGCGCCCAAAAGGGCGGCGTTGGTCGGGCTGAGGCCATCGCGCAGATGGCGCTCGACGTTTTCCACCACCACAATCGCATCGTCCACCACCAGACCGACGGAGAGAACAATTGCGAGCAGGGTGAGCAGGTTGATGGTGAAACCAAAAATCTGCATGAGGAAGACTCCGCCGATGAGGGATATCGGGATCGCAACCACCGGAATGATGACCGAGCGCCATGAGCCGAGGAAAAGGAAGATGACAATCACAACGATGAGGAGCGTCTCCATCAGAGTGTGAAAGACGTCGTGGATCGCAGTGTTGATGTATTCCGTGCCGTCGTAGGCGATGCGACCCTGGAGACCGGTGGGAAGTTCCTTCTGTATCTCCACCAGTTCGGCCCGGACCCGCTTGATTACGTCGATCGAGTTGGCGTTCGGCAAAACGTAGATGCCCATGAAAACGGCGCGCTCGCCCGAGAACCGAACCTCCGAGTCATAATCCTCCGCGCCGAGCACGACGTCCGCGATGTCGCCCAGCCTGACGAGAACGTTGTTTTGCTGCCTGACGACGAGGTTCTTGAAATCCTGTACCGAATGGAGATCGGTGTTGGCCGTCAGGTCGACCTGAACGAGCGAACCCTTGGTGCTGCCGACCGCGGAAAGAAAGTTGTTGGCCGCAAGCGCCTGGCGCACTTGCTCGGGGCTGACATTGAGTGCGGCCATCCGGTCGGGCTTGAGCCAGATGCGCATGGCGAAGGTGCGACCGCCGAGAATTTCCGCCCGTTGCACGCCCGGAAGCGCGGTCAGGCGCGGCTGCACGATGCGAGTGAGGTAATCGGTGATCTCGTTCGCCTTTAGAATATTGGAAGTGAAACTGAGATAGGCCGATGCGTACTGAGAGTCGGCCGGCTCGATGTTGATCACCGGCACCTCGGCTTCCGGAGGCAGGTTGTTGCGCTCCTGATTGACCTTGGAGCTGATCTCGGAGAGCGCCTTGTTCGAATCGTAATTGAGTTTCAGGTGCGCGGTAATCGTCGAAGCGCCCTGCGAACTTTGCGATTGGAGATAATCAATGCCATCCGCGGCCGCGATCGCTCGTTCGAGTGGTGTGGTGATAAAGCCGCGCACCAGCTCCGCGCTCGCGCCCACATAAACCGTTTTGACCGTTACCGAGGCGATGTCGCTGCGTGGATATTGTCTGACGCTAAGCGAAGAAATCGCCTGCAATCCGGCGATAATGATCACCAGGCTGACAACCAGCGCGAGGACCGGCCGGCGAATGAAGAGATCGGTAAAGGACTTCACGCTCGCAATTCTTCGTCAGGTGTCGCTCGGCGTGGGATTGAGTTCGGCTTTCGGGGCGAGCGTGTTGTCAATCACGACGTGCATGCCGTTGCGCAGTTTGAAGGCGCCCGTGCTCACCACCTGCTGCCCCGCCTTTAAGCCTTCCGTGACCGCGACGAAATCGCCTCGCGTTTCGCCCAATCGGACGAACTGCTGCCGCAAGACCAGCTCATCCTGCTTTGTTTTTTCGTCGCGCTTTTTTTCAATCACATAAACCGAGTCTCCGTAAGGCGCATAGACCACCGACGTTGCGGGGATGTAGAGAACCGAATTCTTCTCCGGCAGGAGCACTTCGACTTTGGCGAACATGCCCGCCCGCAGGGCGTGGTCCTTGTTGTTGAGCGTCGCCTGGACCTTCACGTTGCGTGTCGCCGGGTCCACCGACGGATTGATTGCGCTCAACGCGCCGTTGAATTCACGACCAGGAACGGCGTCGGTCGTGACCTGAACCGGGAGGTCGTTTGAAATTTTCCCGAGGTCTTTTTGCGGCAGCGAGAAATCAACGAAGACGTGATCGAGTGTTTGCAGCGAAACGAGCGGATCGCCGGCCGCAACCATCTGGCCGGGATTGACCGAACGGATGCCCGCGACGCCGTCAAATGGCGCGTGGATTTCCTTCTTGTCGATGATCGCCTGCATGTTGTCGACCATCGCTTTTTTCTGCGCGTACTTGGATTCGGCCGCATCCAGCTCCGCTTTGGAAATGACCTTGCGGCTCGCGAGGTCGCGTGAGCGATCGAGGTCGGACTTCGCCAGTTCGGCGTCAGCTTGCGCGGAACGCAATTGTGCGATCTCGGCGGAAGCGTCGAGTTTCAGGAGAAGATCGCCCTTCTTTACGGGCTGGCCGGATTCGAAATCGATCGCCGACACCATGCCGGGAATTTCCGCGCTGATCGTGGCCCCTTGCACGGGTGAAATGGAACCGATCGCTTTCAACATCGGCTGCCAATCGGCTTGTTTGGCGACCGCACTCGTTACCGTCGTTGGCGGGGGCACCATCTTCTTGCCCGCAGAAATCATGGTGTAAATCTGCAACCCCTTGATTCCGGCAAGAACCAGGAAAATAAGAACAAGACCGGCGACGACCAGAATGATCGGCCGCACGAGGCCGGGCTTCGGCGCTGGCGATACGGATGTAGTGGGAAGTCTAGGCGTGGCAGTTTGCATGAGCGTTGTTCTTAAAAAGCAGTCGCCAGAGAGTGCGGGCGACGTCCAATTGATGTGCACGCTGCTTGGCCGCGGATTTTGACGCTGGCTGCAACACGCTGCGCATCATTGTTCCATCATTCATTGCGAAAATCATCTCCGCGATTTCTCGCGCTTCGAGCCCGTGCGCAACATGTTTTGCATCGGGCGAGCGCGCGATCAGATCGGTCACCCCTTTCGCCTTGGTTCGCACCACATCGCGCACCAGCTTTGCCACTCGCGGGTTGCGTCCGGCCTCGGCAAAGAGGTCGACCACGAAAGTAGAAATGACCTGCGGCGAATCTTCGCTGCAATGGGAGGTGAACAAGATCTCGAGAGATTCGAGCAGGGTTGGCGCCTGGCCGGCCCGTGCCAGCAACTGCGCAATCTCCTTTTTGTGTTCCCTGGCGATGGCCGAAATCACTTCGTCCTTGTTTTTGAAATAGCGATAGATGAGGCCGACGCTGATCCCGGCCTCCGCGCTGATGTCGTGCATGCTCGTCTGGTGAAAACCGGACTTGGCAAAGCGAACGATGGCCGCGTCGAGGATTTGTCGGCGGCGATCATCAGCGGCTTCGGTGCGTTTGCGTGGCATAAGGGGAAACGACAATGAATGAACGTTCATTCAAAGTCAAATCGAGCATCATTGCTAGAGCAGGGGAGGTGCCAGACCGCGTGAATTTATTTCTGCGCGCCGCCGCAATGGAGGGCGTGTCGCTCGCCGGCTTGCGAGGTGAGATTCCCAAACGCTGCTTTCGCTTTGTGGCCGGCGCGGCCGCCGCTGCATTGGGACTGCCAGGGGGGAGAGTTGAACTCCCGACCAAGGGCTTATGAGTCCCCTGCTCTACCACTGAGCTACCCTGGCGTTGAAAGCCAATCTTCTCCCGGTGCCGGCGAGGGCGATAAAATCCGCGAGCTTTCGGCCCTTCTCGACCACCGAGTTTGTCCCGCGCGCGAGCCGGTAAAATTGAATGGCAGGCCGAGCGTGTCAACGCGCGCCCGGTTGCGAGGAAGGCTGACAAGAAATAGCGCCCGGCTACTTTTGCCGATCGGCCAGATACGAGCGCAACTCGCGCTCACTCCCGTGCATCGCGATCATGAAGCAAACTCCATCGTGCTCCGTGACCGCTCCGGCCCAGCCTTCGGCTTCCACGTAGCGCCAGGACAGCCGCGATGGTGTCGGGCTGCCACGCGGGTCTTCCTTCTCTGCCTGGTAGACAAAAAATTGCATTCCGCTTTCGGCCAGTACGACCTGCGCAACGCGCTCGCCGTCCTCATCATCAAACACCCGCGTCTCCCTCGCCCGCAGATCCGCGAACTGCATCGGAACGTCGAAGTGCTCGAGCTGGAATTTCATGAAGAAGTAATCACCGAGATTGATCGCGTCGGTGTTGACCTGGTCGAACTGGAAGTGGCGGGCGTTGCTTGCAACAACGAGCATCTTTTTCGCGGTCGCCGATCCGGGAAATTCCTGCAGGTGCTCGACGAGAAGGAAGATTGCGATCCCGGCCATTACCAGCACAGCGAGCACGGTGGCCAGGATCGCCGGATGACGCGCCGTCTTTTTCCAACTGCGCTTCGCGCCTTTGATCAGGGTCGCATTCACGAACCACTCGGCCGCGTCTTTCGGGATCTCGATCTGTCGCACGAGATCGGCCAGCGCGACATCGAACTGGTGTTGCGCGCTGAGGCTCGCCGCCGCCTCCGGAATCGTGCGCGCGGTCTCCAGCGCCGACCGCATCGCCCGGTCGCTCGGCGGCGCATCGCTGATCGGCGCGCATTCGAGCAGATCGCGTTTGCGGCGCGAGAGCCAGCGTCTCATCGCGCCTCCGTCACGGTCTTGAGCCAGGCCTGGAATTGTGAGCGGCCACGCGAGATAAGGCTTGCCAGTTCATTCATTTTCACATCGAGCAGGTTCTGCATCTCACGGTGCGTGAATTCATTCAGATAGAAAAAAGCGAGTGCGCTCCGTTGCGGTTCCGGCGCGGCGGAAATCCATGCCGCCAGCTGGTTCGCCTCCAACTGGGCGACACGGGCCGCGCCGTCGGGCCCGATCGGTTCCTCTGGGGGCGTCATCGGCTCGGCTTGTGCGTCGTTCCTGGTGAGCGCGAGAGATTGATGGCGCGCTTCGTGAAATGGCCAAAGCCCATCGCTCGGTAACTGTCCGCGGGCCGCGAGCAATGCCGCTTCTCGCAGAGTTTTTTGAAAAGCTTCCAGCGCGCGGGCCGAATCGCCGGTCATGAGAAAACAGAACCGGTAAAGTTGCGGCAGCTTGCGCGAGAAACCGTGCGCTTCTTCTTTTTCCAAGCCGATAAGTTGTAGGCCGGATCCGTCCCGCGCAAGGCATTCGCTCTTCTTCCCCCTTGCGCTCGATCTCAATTTGAAGGGAACACGATTAAGAGAATGATGCGGCTTCCAGCCGCCGCGCCACTTCCTCCGCGTTGGCCCGGCTGTTGAAGGCCGAGATGCGAAAATAACCTTCCCCTTCCGAGCCAAAACCGCTCCCCGGAGTGATGACCACGTTCAACTCCTGCAACATCCGATCAAACATTTGCCAGCTCGTCAGGCCGGCCGGCGTTCGCACCCAGATGTAGGGCGCATTCTTGCCGCCGTATACGGCGAGCCCGGCGTGCGTCGCAGCCGTGCTCAGGAGGCGCGCATTACCCATGTAATGCTCGATCAAGCCGCGCACCTGGGCCCGGCCTTCGTCGCTGTAAAGCGCTTCCGCTCCGCGCTGCACCGGATAACTCACGCTGTTGGCTTTCGTGCTCCAGCGACGGTGCCAGAGACGATGCAGCGGCAATTCGCGGCCGTCGCTCGTCCGCGCGAGGAGCCGTTTTGTCATGACCGTAAATCCGCAGCGCACTCCGGTGAATCCACCGGTTTTGGAAAAGCTGCGAAATTCCACCGCCCGCTCCGTCGCGCCCGGAATCTCAAAGATCGAGCGCGGGATTCCCGGCTCGCTGATGTATCCCTCGTAGGCCGCATCGTAGAGGAGGATTGCCTTGTGCTCCTGCGCGTAAGCAACCCACATCTCAAGCTGCGCGCGTGTAGCCACGGCGCCGGTCGGATTGTTCGGGAAGCAAAGGTAAACGACGTCGGCATGCTCGTCCGGCGGGGAGGGCACGAAGCCGTTCTCCGCCCGACAGGGCAAATAAATGATTCCTTCGTAGCGCCCGGTTTCGTCCACCGCTCCGGTGTGCCCTGCCATCACATTGGTGTCGACGTAGACCGGATAGACTGGATTGGTAATTGCGATCCGGTTTCGATCCCCCAGCACGTCGAGGATGAATCCACAATCGCTCTTCGATCCGTCGGAGATAAAGATCTCGTCCTCCGCGATCTCGATCCCGCGCGCGCCATAATCAACCTTCGCAATCCTGCTCCGGAGAAAGTCGCCACCCTGCTCGTGGCCGTAGCCACGAAAGGTTTCCCGTACCGCAAGCTCGTCCACCGCTGCTTTCATCGCGTTCACCGCTGCCATGGGAAGCGGTTCAGTGACGTCGCCGATGCCGCAGCGGATCACTCGTTTGGCCGCGTCGGGATTGGCTTCGCAAAAATCTTTCACCCGCCGGCCGATCTCGGGGAAAAGATAACCCGCCTGGAGCTTGAGATAATTTTCGTTCAGGTAAGCCATCTCGAGTTTGCGCCGCGCAGTCGCCGTTATGCAACAGGACGCTCTTTGGCTGTCAACGAAATCCTCGATCGGTGGTTGCCGGCTCTACCCTTCCAATGGCGCGGCGGCGGCGTTTTCGATCAGCCACTTCGAAGCCTCGGCGCGTGTTCGCGAGATGTGGGTGCTCCAGCCCAGCTCTTCCACCAGAATTTCCCAGTGCCGCGCGATCGCACGAATGCGGTCGTTAGGCGCGACGACGACCACGGCCGCATGCGGCCGGAAGGTTGCGATCTCCCGGTCTTCTTCCACGATCTCTTTGAGTTCCTTCTCGGTAATCCGTAGCTCGGTGACCGCCGAGAGATCGACCAGCTTGTAGTGAAAGTTCGCGGTAACCTGAACCAGCGCCCGGTCGGATTTGCAGCCCTCAAGAATTTCGCCGCCGGTCACCACGCCCCTTCCGACATGGATGATCCCCATGCAGTCCTCGGTCAGGTCAGTGAGGAAGGCCATCTCGCATGTTCCGATCCGGAACCAACGTTAGCGCACAATCTGTTTTCGAATCAATCACCGCAACTATTTTCGCTTTCTGCCTTCGCTGCAAGTCCGCCAACGAACAAAACATCGTCGCTTCATCCGGGGCAATTTTCACCCGTGCTGCAGCGGCAACATCTGCCACAGTGCCAGCAGCAAACTTAGCAACATGCCGATCGCGCAGATCACGATCCCGATGATCTGGAAGACCATTCTTTTAAGATAAGGACGCGAGAACATGATTCGACTCCGGGAGTAGTCCGCCTCGCTCTGCAATCCAGCGATCCGTACCAGATACGGCCCGGGGCGTTCAACCATGATTCGGCCGAGTGGAACCCGCATCGTGTTCACCCCGTAGACCGCACCTTGGGCGCGCACGAAGTCGTAGCGCAACTTCGTCGCCTGTCCGGTGGCCTTCTCGATCACGTCGAATTCAAACTGGCGAAAGTTCGATCCGAAACGCGGCACCTCAACGATAAGCAGGAGCGCACCCGGCTCGCGCAGCGCGAATTCCTGCTCTGCGGCCAAAGACCCGCAGGCCGCGATCTGCTCGCGATTACTGCGCAACAAGCGCACCACCACCCAGACCAGCAGGCCGCCCAAAATAAGGAAAGCGGCGCTTGCCGTGAGCAGGAGAGGCAATGATTTGACCATCATGAGATTCGTTCGGGCGCGACCCGCCTGCTCTCGCTTTGGACGAATTTTCCGTCGATGAAAAGCGTGTAGGTTTTTTGGACGGCAATCCGTTCCTCTTTCCCGGCCACGGCCCGGAGCATTACGCCGCAGCTTGAAAAAGAAAATGCAAAACGCATGCTGCGGGAATCTGGATGGAAAGGGACGACTCAATCTTCATCGCCGGGCACCGCGGTCTGGTCGGCAGCGCCATTCATCGCAAGCTGAGTGCAGACGGATTCAGCCGCCTCGTCACGCGCACGCGGGCGGAGCTGGACCTGACGAATCGCGCGGCGGTCGATGAATTTTTCCTGCGCGAAAAGCCGACTATTGTCGTCATGGCGGCGGCGCGCGTCGGCGGAATCAAGGCGAACAACGACGAGCCGGTCGAGTTTCTGCTCGAAAACCTCCGGATCCAGAACAACATCATCCACGCCGCGCACGAAAACGGAGTGCGCAAGCTGCTCTTCCTTGGCAGCTCCTGTATTTATCCAAAGCTTGCCCCGCAACCGATCCCGGAAAGCGCATTGTTAGGCGGCCCGCTTGAGCCGACGAACGAAGCCTACGCGATTGCCAAGATCGCGGGGATCAAGCTCTGCCAGGCGTATGCGCGCGAGCACGGCGCGAATTTCATCTCGGCCATGCCGACGAATCTCTACGGTCCGAACGACAACTTCGATCTCGAGAAGTCGCATGTCCTCGCAGCGCTCTTGCGCAAGGCGCACGAAGCGAAGGAATCGGGCGCGTCGGAGATTGTCGTTTGGGGTTCCGGCGAACCGCGCCGCGAATTCCTCCATGCCGACGATCTCGCTTCGGCCTGCTTATTTCTTCTCCAGAATTACGATAGTCCCGAGATCATCAACATCGGCACCGGGACCGATCTGACGATCCGCGAGCTGGCCGAGTTAATCTGCGAAGTAGTCGGTTTCGACGGCGGGCTGACCTGGGATCGAAGCCAACCCGACGGCACGCCGCGCAAGCTGCTCGATGTCTCGAAAATCCGGTCGTGGGGCTGGCAACCAAAAATCCCGCTCCGCGAAGGCATCGCTCGCACCTACGACTGGTTCCTGGCCGAACCCCGCTAACCCCCGGAGGGACGTGCTTCCGCACGTCCAAAACTGATCGACGCGCCGCCCGCGCACCTTGGATGGGCCGAAGCACGCCCCTTCGTACGGACCGAGTCGCCAACAGCGAATGTTGCCGACCTCGGGAGCGAAAACCCAAAGAAAATATCGGAGTCAGCTCGGGAATTTCGTTGTAATCGCGGGTGCGTTCGTTGCCGCCGGTGCGGGCGTCAGCGGCTCATAAAACCTAAGCGCCTCGATATCGCTGCCGAGTTCGCGTAGAGGATAATAGCCTTTCGCAGCGCCGGCACCGGGGTCGCGCACGAGATAGTCGAAGCCCTCTTTGCCGGCAATGACGACGAAATGGGTGATGCCGCCGCGGAGGCGCACGCGTACGATGACGGGGTTGCCGCGCGCGAGGTTGGAATCGATGAGAGCGTAGGAGGGCAGGTCTTCGTAGATGTGGCGGACACGGTCGGGCGCCCACCAGGCGGCGCGGTCCCAGTAAAGCCACCCTTGGTCGGTGTAGCCGTCCACGGCGGTGAGGAACCAGTTTAGGCGCTGTGGGTCGGTGTCGATTCCATAGAACTGAAAGACCATCGCGGCCGAGGCGACGGCGCAACCGGCGTCCCCGAGGGTACCGTTCTCGGGCACGCCGCCGAGCGCGTCGTCACGCCATCTTGCGTCGCCCTGACTGAATGAGGGCACAGGTAACTCGACTCGATGGAAGAAGTAACGTCCGCCGCGTGGGGATAGCGGGCGTTTCCAATGCCAGTCGATATAAATACCGGTCGCGCCCGCGATCAGCGCGAGGGCCAGGATGAGAATGAAACGTTTCAGAACGCGCAAGTCTAACCGCAGACGCGGGATCCTCCAATTAAGGGACGCGCTCCCGCGCGTCCAGATTCCGCCACCTCTCCCTCAAGATCTTGGACGTGCGGAAGCACGTCCCTCCGGGTTCAGCGCATCCGCAGGACGCGAAGCAATTCGCGACCCTCGCGGCCGGGATGGGTCCGTTGCGGGATCCATTCGCGTTCCAGCACGAAGTGAGGAGCGAAAAATTTCTCCAGCTCTTCCAGACTCACGCCATAGGGCGGCCCCGGTTCGTCGTGGTCCGGATTGGGGAAAAAGATCGCAAGCAATTTTCCTTGGGGCTTGAGGAGCCTGACGACCGTGTCGACATAGTCCTGGCGCAGTCCCGGATCGATCGCGCAAAAGCAGGTGTGCTCGAAAACCCAATCGAACTGGTGATCGAATTTCGCCGGCAAATCGAAGAGATCAGCGAGAAGATATTCTTCGTTCGCGATTCGTGGCCGTGACTTCGCCTTCGCGATCGCGCGTGTCGCAAGATCAATTCCCAGCACATGATTCTCCCGCGTGCTCAGCGCCCGGACATCATGGCCGGAGCCGCAGCCCGGAACGCAAATCCTTCCGCCGAGCGGCCCATTCTCCGCCAGGAAATCTACCAGCGCGGGATGCGGCTTTCCTTTCTCCCACGGCGTCTCACGCCGGCGATAGGCCTCGTCCCAATCAGTTTGCGTTTGCTTCATGGCTGCGGTTCACTGGCACTTTCCGCCATGTCCTTCGCATTTTCTAATCGCGTGCGCTCATGAAAAATCTGCGGGTCGGCGTCGTCGGGGTCGGGCACATCGGGAAGAATCACGCCCGTCTCTACGCCGAGACGAACGCTGCCGAGTTTACCGCTATTTTCGACACCGACGCCGCGACGGCCGCGAAAATCGCGGAGCAATACAAGGTGCGAGCCGCCTCTTCGCTCGAGGAGTTTGCGGGATTGATCGACGCCGCGTCGATCGCAACCCCGACCAATTCCCATTTCGCGGTCGCCCTTCCGCTTTTGGAAAAGGGCAAGCATCTCTTGATCGAAAAGCCGATCACCGAAGACGCGGCTCAGGCCGGCGAACTGGCGCAACTCGCCGCGCAGCGTCAATTGGTTTTGCAGGTTGGGCACGTCGAGCGGTTTAACCCGGTCCTGAGCGCGCTTGAGGCCCGGCTGACCCATCCGCGCTTTATCGAGGCGCATCGCCTCTCGCCTTTTCCCAATCGCAGCACCGATATCGGGGTGGTGCTCGATCTCATGATCCATGATCTCGAAATCATTTTGCATCTCGTTAGGTCGCCGGTCCAGTCGATCGACGCGGTCGGCGTGCCGGTCTTGAGCCGGCGCGAGGATATTGCCAATGCTCGGTTGCGCTTCGAGAACGGCTGTATCGCCAACATCACGTCGAGCCGCATCAGCCCGGAGCGAATGCGCAAGATCCGCGTCTTCCAGGAGGACGCGTATCTCTCGCTCGATTATCAGAATCAGACCGGCGAAATTTTTCGCCGCACCGCCACCGGGATCGAACGCGCTGCGGTTGAGATCGAGCCCGGGGAACCGCTCCAGCACCAGCTTCTCTCCTTCATCGAATGCGCGCGCACCGGGTTGCGGCCGAAGGTCTCCGGTTTCGAAGCCACCGCCGCCCTCGAGCTGGCGATCGAGATCACAAAGCAGATTGCGTCTGCCCAATGAGCGCGTTGACGGAATCCTCGGAGGGAGGCGCTTCCGCACGTCCGCGCCTGGGTTCCAACGCCGCGAAACCGGAGACGTGCGGAAGCACGTGGCTCCGAGACGGCGTACCCGTCGATCGAAAACATCCGATTCATCTTGCTCCCATCGAAGCCCATAATCGGTCGATCATCATCTTTGTGACCGCGTGCACCGTGGAACGACGGCCGATTCTCGCCACGCCGAGAGCGCACGCGGCGATGGTTCGAGCATGGCAACAAGCGTCTACCTGGCTGGTCGGTCGCTATGTCATCCTGCCCGATCACGTGCACTTGTTCTGCGCGCCGAACGCAATCGGCGCGCCGCCGCTGGAGCGCTGGATGCGATATTGGAAGTCGCTGGTGACGAAAACTCTGAAGGCAGGGAGCGAAACCGTATGGCAGCGCCACCACTGGGACCGGCAACTTCGCTCTGGGGAAAGCTACGACAACAAATGGGAATACGTGCGGAGCAATCCAGTCCGCCACGGGCTGATTGCTGAAGCTGATGCGTGGTCTTATCAAGGGGAGTTGAACGAATTACGATGGTGATGCCGGAGCGACGTGCTTCTGCACGTCCCGAACTACTCAGGATCCCGCGAAAATGCTTGGACGTGCAGAAGCACGTCCCTCCGAGGTGATGAAACTCTACTTTGTCGCGGGAGAAGCGAGCGGTGACAATCACGGGGCCGCTTTGATGGAATCGCTCCGGCGCTTGCGGTTCGACGTTGCATTGTCAGGCCGAGGCGGTCCGAAGATGAAGGCGCTGGCTGGCGATCAGTTTCACGACTGGAGCGACGAAGCGGGCGTGGTCGGGCTTTGGGAAGTGCTGAAGCACTACGGTTATTTCCGCCGGGAATTTGCCCGAACACTCGATGAAATCCGCGACGCAAAACCGGACGCTGTGGTCCTGATCGATTATCCGGGCTTCAATCTCCGGCTCGCGCGCGCGTTGCGCGAAGGTTCGTTAGGCGGAAAAATCATCTACTACATCAGCCCCCAGGTCTGGGCCTGGAACCGGAGTCGCATTCCCAAGATGGCGCGCTGGCTCGACCTGATGCTCTGTATTTTTCCCTTCGAGGTCGATCTCTACGAAAAGTCGGGACTGCGCACCATCTTCGTCGGCCATCCCATGATCGAGAACCTGGAGGCGAAACGGATCGACACGCCACGCGATCCGAACCTGGTCGGCCTTTTCCCCGGAAGTCGGGCGCGCGAAGTGCGACAACTCATGCCGATTCTGATCGAAGTTATGCGAGCGTTGCATGCGGAGCGGTCTGAATTGCGTTTCGAGATCGCGGCCGCTTCGCCCGCGCTCGCGGATCTAATCCGTAGCCATTTCCCAGCTGGACCCGCGGAAGCGCGTCCCTCTGGAGGGACATGCTTCCGCATGTCCAGCGAGTCGTTGGGTAAAATCAACATCACCATCGGTCAGGCGGCGAGCACGATGCAGCGCAGCGCCGCCGCTGTGGTCGCCTCGGGCACGGCTACGCTCGAGGCCGCCTTCTTCCGGTTGCCATTCGTCCTGGTCTACAAAGTGGCGAACCTGACCTATCTTGCCGGCAAGATGCTGATCCAGGTCAAACACCTCGGGATGCCCAACGTGCTCGCGAACCGCGAGATTGTTCCCGAATTCATTCAGGGCAAGGCGCAGCCCGCCGTCATCGCGCGCGAAGTCTTGAGCCTGTTGCAGGACGGCGGCCGGCGCGACCGGATGACGGCTGATTTCGACGAAGTGATCGCAAACCTCGGCCCGGGCGATGCGGACGAAACCGCGGCTCGCGCCATCCTCGACCTTCTGGCCGCTGCGCCGAAGAATTAATCGTCAGGCTACTTATGCCCTCATCCAACAACGTTGAAGAACGAATCGACCGCCTGCAGCGCGGTGGAGTGATCGACATGCACTTCGATCTTCCGCTCGGCCTTTTTTGGAACCGCGACCGGCGCGGCGTGGTGGCGCAGGATTTCCTCGCGCAGTTCCAGGCCGGCAATGCTCAATTGTTAGGCGTGGCGGTTTACGCCGAGGACAAGTATCTGCCCGACCAGGCGCTGCGTGTCACGCTCGACCAGGTCGCGCTCCTTCGCGTGGAGATCGAGCGCACCCCGGAGTTGATGCTCTGCACCACGTTCGCCGAGATCGAACGCGCCGGGGTCGAAAAGCGGATCGCCCTTCTCCTCACGATGGAGGGCGCGGAACCGCTCGGCGACGACCTGAATCTGCTGAGAATCTTTTACGACCTCGGGCTGCGCGCCATCTCGCTCACGCATGCGAGGGAAAATGCGGCCGCCGCCGGTGGAATCTTTTCCGCCAGCGGATCGCCCGCGCATGGCCTGACGGACTTCGGCCGCGACCTCGTGCGCGAGTGCGAACGCCTCGGGATCATGCTCGACCTCGCCCACATCAACCCAGAGGGCTTTGAGGAAATTGTCGGCCTAACGAAGCGTCCCCTGATTGTTTCCCACACCAATGCCCGCCGCTATTTCGACATCGAGCGCAACATCAGCGATGAGCAGATCAAGATGATTGGCGCGCGCGGCGGAGTCATCGGGATCAACGCCATTCTCGTTAGCCCAACGAAAGAGGAGGCGACGCTCGACCGGTATGTCGATCACATTGAGCATGTGGCCGCCCTGATCGGGATCGAAGGCGTCGGGATCGGTTTCGATTTTTGTCAGTTTCTCTGGCGCCAGATGCCAGCGGCGGAGCTAAAGGAGATGGAAGCGAAACTCACGCGCCCGCACTTTTTGCCGGAGCTCGATAACCACGCCGATGCGCGCAACGTCACGCGCAAGCTGATCGAGCGCGGCTTTGGCGACGACCAGATCGAAAAAATTCTACGGGGCAACTGGCTGCGCGTTTTGCGGCAGTTGCTTTAGGAAGTTCGCGTTCGGGCACGGGATTTTCCTGTGGCGGAACCGCCAAAACAGATTTGGCTTCGCAGCAGGCTTGGCCAACAAAAGGCTCTTGCCACGGGCGAGATTCTCCGGCGAGTTTGCCGCTATGCCGGAATTGTCGTCGTCGCCGTTTCCCGCGGCGTCAGTCCGGGGGATCGTGCTGGCGCTCTGCGCGGTGTTTTTCGTCATTACCAACCTGCCTTGGACGCTGGATGATTACGATCAGGCCAAGCAGGCCTACACCTCATTCGAGATGGTGAGGCAGGGGCACTGGCTCTACCAGCACACGCCGAAGGAAAGCGTGGCGACGAAGCCGCCGCTGGTCGGCTGGATTTCCGCGGCGCTCTATGAAGCGACCCGCTGGTGGGAGGGCGCGTGGCGAATCCCATCGTTAGGCGCGGCGCTCCTCCTTCTCTGGTTGATGGCACGGGAGGCCACTGCGGTTTATGGCACCACTGGCGGTTTCATCGCCCTGAGCGCCTTTGGTCTCAACTTGCTCTCGCCGCGGCTGGCCACGCTGGTGCGCACGGACATGCCGCTTGCGCTCGTCACCTTCCTCATCGGAGCACAGATCTGGCGGAAAATTCGGCGGGCGGAGGGCTGGACGCCGCGCGATCGAGTCATCGCGTTTCTGCTCCTGACGGCTGCGATGTTGATCAAGGGGCCGATCATTTATGCCTTCATTTTGCCCGGGTTGATCGTCTATCAAATTCTGCGACGCAAAGGGCGTGCCCCGAGCGGGTGGAGCGGGTGGTGGCCCTGGATCTTTTCGTTCGCAATCTTTCTCATCTGGGTGGCAGGCGGCATCATCAGGCAACCGGGCTTTTACGATAGCGTGGTCGTGCAGGAATTCGCCGGGCGTTTTAGCGAGACGATTCACAAACCGCAGCCGATTTATTTTTATCTCCCGCACCTCCTGCACAAGTTCGCTCCCTGGAGCCTGATGATTATCGCGCTTGGGATTTTTTTCTGGCGGCGCCGGGAACAGCTTTCCCTGCAAATGCGGCCTGACACCGTTTGGCTGGTCTGCTGGAGTATCGGCGGCCTGGTCTTGATGTCGATCATTCCGTCGAAGCGGGTCGACAGGATTTTTCCGGTCGTGCCGCCGCTCTGTCTCTTGCTCGGCGCGCAGATCGGTGTGGTGTGGCAAAACCGGACGTGGCAGCGTCAGGTGCAACCATGGCTGGTGGCCGCGCTTGTCTTCGCCGGCGTCTTCACGGGCGGTTACGTCGCCGGGAAAATCGGCGAATCCTACCGTTCACGGAGCGATGCGCTGGTCCAGTTTTCGCAGGAAGTGCGAGCGGAAGCGAAGGAGCACGGCTGGCGTTATGCCGTGGTAGGGGAAGAGGAGGAGGGGATGTTGCTCTACCTGAGATGCGATCATTTCCTCTCGCCCAAGGAGGCCCAGGCGCAGTGGCTCGAGGGAATGCTGGACGCACTGGTGGTGCGCGGTGGGCCGGCACGCCCATGGCTTTCGATGCTGCCCGGGGCGGAGTTGGGTCTCGTTTCGGAAAAGGCGGCCGATCTTCCGCGTTACTCGCTCTTTGTGCGCGCCAGGGCGCGGTGATCGCCTCGCTCTGCGAACGCAAGGACAGGGGAGGAATGAGGTGGAGATCGGTCTGCATCCCTGCCCCGGCGACGCCCGCGTCTGCCCAGACGTCATCCGCGCGAAAACGCGCGCTCGACATCTCCAGCCCAGCCGATACGCTCCCTGAACATTTTGCCTAACGAGTCAATGGAGTTTCCAAAAGCCGAGATCGAAGCCCTCTGGTGCCCGTGGCGGGTGGAGTATTTCGAGATCGAAAATCGCAATCCCAATTTCCTGAGCGAGGCCGCGCAGACGAGTGACGACGCGGCGCATCTCGTCCTCACCCGCCGGAAGAACACCTTCCTGATGATGAATCGTTATCCCTACGCGGTTGGTCATCTCATGGCCGTGCCTTACCGGAAGACGGCGGAAATTTCGGCGTTAGGCGAAGAAGAGGTGCTTGAACTCTGGGGCCTGGCCGTGCACGCTCAAACTCTTCTCCGCCATGTGATGAAAGCACAGGGTTTCAATCTCGGTCTTAACCTCGGCACGCCGGCCGGCGCCGGAGTGGTGGATCATTTGCATCTGCACATCGTCCCGCGTTGGGCCGGGGACACGAACTTCATGCCGGTCCTCGGCCGGACCCGTTTGCTCTCCGATGGATTGCAGGAGCTTTACGAAAAATTGATGACAGCGCAGAGTCACCTGGCGAACTGAACGGATGGCGATCGATTCCACGAACCCGACCTGGATTGAACCGCCTCCGAAGCCGAGCGGCATGGGCTGCTTCGGCAAAGGTTGTTTGGCGCTCATTATCACGAGCGCCCTGATCTTTTTGCTCCTCGTCGTCGGCAGCTATCTTTTCTTTTCCCATGGCGTGATTGCGCAGAGGCCGGCGGTCCTGCCGGTCAAAGAGTTGAACCCTCAGGCTCTGGTCGACATCAGGGAACGAATCGATGAATTCAAAGCGACTCCGCCCGTGCCCACTCCGGCTCCGATGGCCTCGGCTGAGCCCAACGAAACGCCCGCTCCAACTGCAGCTCCGACACCGGAGCGACAACTGGTCGTGACTGCCGCTGAAATCAACGGATTGATCGCCGCCAATCCGAAGTCACGCGGACATGCTTTCGTTAGCCTGAGTGGCAACACTGCGCACGTGCAGTTGAGCATTCCGTCCAACAAGGTCCCGGGATTTCCGCGCGGCTATCTGAATGGAAGTTTCGTCATCACGACCGATGGACCGACTCCGATTTCGGCGTTGCGGGTGTCGAAAATCGAGGCCAACGGATACCCGGTGCCATCGGGTGTTCTCTCGATGAGTTACCGCGGCCAATCCATTATCGGCATGGCGCTTGATGCGGCGGCGCCTTACAGCGTCAGCACCGCCGAGATCCATGACGGCGCTGTTATCCTGCGCTGATTACGGCTTGATAATCTCGCGCACGAAGACGTTGAGTTGGCCATCGGACTGGCGGCGCACTTCGGTCACTTCGTAGGGACGGGTACTGTCACGATCGACGGTCGTCCCGGGCTCGGGCAACGGTGCCCCGGCCGGATAATCGACGATCACGCGCACGTTGCGTCCCAGTTCGCCCACCGGCGCGGACTGAGGGCCTGTCGGACGAAGCACGGCGCGATTGGCATCGGCGAAATTGACCACGAACTGCCCCTTCAAATACATGCGCTCACCGCGTGTTCCGGAATTGGCTACCTCGCGCAGACCGGCGTTGTCGAGTATTCGTCCCGCCGGCGCCTGGCCTGGGGCGAAAGTTTTCCAGGTCGCACCCGTGGTCGAGGTAAGCGCTCCTGCCGGTGGAGACGAAGTAACCGGCAGGGCCCGCATCACCATTGGCGCAGGCGACGTCGACTCGTTAGGCGCAGATGTGGCGTCTGACGTGACCGGCAGGGCCCGGCGCACCGCGACAGGAGAGGACGAGGCAAGAGCGGTCGAGTTTTCATTCCACTTCGCCAGAGTCGTCTTTTTCCCAAGCCGGTGTGATGGCGGCGGGGGCGACGGCTCTACCTCCAGCGGTACCGCGGGTTCCACCCGGACCAGAGCGTCCTGCGCGGGTGGCGCAGTGTTTGCAGGGGACAGCCCGGCGATCGGCAGGGTGCTGGTTGCCGGTGCGAGGCGCGAGCGATAGCTGTTATAACGGCTCTCAGCCGTGCGGCGCATTTCAGTTTTGAAAAGCGGCCAGCCGGCCGCGAGGTTGAGATCGGCTGGTGGCTCGAGGCTGAAAGTTCCGGTTCCGCGCGTCACCGCGTAACTTCCATAAAGCAGCGGCACGGCCGTGATCAGGACGCGTCCATCCGGGAAGCCGTTCCGCATGCACGACTGCGGAAAGATCGTGGCTGCGTTCGAGATTTACATCCATTCCCATCACGAGCCGCTCCTCGAGCAGCTTGGCGTCATGCTCGTTCGCTGTTGTGAAGGCATGCTCCATCAGTAACGCGGGTTGGTCGACTGCGCGCGTCAGCGCCACCGCGCCGGAGGTAAAGAGATCGTTCGGTGTAAGCTGGCGCGCGCCGATGATGCTGAACCGACCGACGACATAGGTAACCAATCCGTGCACCTGCTGAAAATTGCGGATGAAATTGCGCGTCAGCTCGGCATCCTTGCGCGCCAGCTCCGCCGGCCCCATCGACTGATAGCGCTCGTAAAGCTGTTTCGGATTGAGGAATTCGCCCGCCGGCGCCGCGGTCAAGGCAAAGCGTTTGGGCGGCTCGATCTTGTGCAGCTTTTGCAGAATGCGATAACTCTCCGGTCGTTCCGGTTGCCCGATGATGTAGAAACTCCCGAGCCAGGCGGCGAGGGTGACTCCGCAGAGGAGAAGGATGAGAATCGTCCAACCAAAGAAATTGGTTCGCTTGCGCTCAAAGGCGGGATGGTCGTCAAAGCGAAAAAGATCCGGTTCCATGCCAGGCCGTCGCCAGTCGCCCGCCCTCGCTCGTTTAGGCCGGATGGACCGGCTCGAAGGAAGTTCCGCAGCCGCAGGTCCGGGCGGCATTTGGATTCACAATACGAAAACCGGCGCCGGTCAGCCCGTCCTCGAAGTCGAGGGTGGCGTCGCGGAGAAAATCTGCGCTCTCGGGACCAACGAAAAAAGCTACGTCCTCGCGCTGCACGACGGCGTCGCCTTCCTCACGTTCGCCGAGCGACATCTCGTATTGCAGGCCGGAGCAGCCGCCTTTCGCCACCTGCACGCGCAGGCCTTTGCCGGCCGGGGCCGGTTGTTCGGCGAGCAGCGTGCGGAGGTGAGCAACGGCGCGATCGGTCACATTTATCATCCTGCGAAAGGCTATCGCGAGGCGTGCGCAAGTCAACCGGAAGTCGAACTGGATTCGTTAGGCCAGAATGATTCGCCTAACGAATCCGATGTTCACGAAGCGTGGCTCTTCCTGCCGCGGCGCGGATGGAGTTCGTCAGGGCGAGTTTTCCGTGAGCAGCCCGAGAAGCCGGTCAGGTCCCAGACCTGCGCGAGGCAGCCGGGCAGCCTTCTACCTGCCGGGACGGGAATAATTGCCTTCCGGCATTCTCTGTTTTCCAATAAGACTGCGCCGCCGCAGACCGTATGTTTAACCCGATCAAGCGATATACTCGCTGGCTGCACACCCGCTGGCCCGCCGGCGCGGTGGAGAAATTGCCGGAGTCAGGCGAGTTCGGTGTCACTAATATTCCGGGTGTGCGGATCGTGGGCGATCTCACCGGCATTCCGCTGCTGAAGTTTTCCTCCAAGACGGGGGCGGAAGCGGTCCACGCGATTTTGGCCGAGCCGGATTTTCGGAAAATTGAAGGCGGAAGGACGAAGGATGGAGTGCTCGATCTGGCGATCGTCGGTGGCGGCGTATCGGGCGTCTCGGCGGCGATCGAAGCGCAAAAGGCAGAGTTGAATTTCAAGATCTTCGAGGCGACGCAGCCGTTCTCGACCGTCGTGAATTTTCCTAAGGCGAAACCGATCTACACTTACCCGACGGACCTCAAGCTCGAGGGCGGTCTCCGTTTCACCACGGACGTCAAGGAAGCTTTGCTCGAGGAAATGGAGGAGCAGCGCAAGGCAGCGGGCATTGAGTTTTCTGAAGCGCGGATCGAGCGGATCGAGGCGCGGGGGAAAGAGATTCTTCTCCATCATGGCGACAAGGCGAAGAGCGTCACGCGGGCGCGCCGGGCGATCGTGGCGATCGGGCGCAGCGGCAATCATCGCAAGCTCGGATGTCCCGGCGAGGATATGGACAGGGTCTATAACCGGCTTTATGACCCGAAGGATTTCAGCGGACAGGACGTGCTCGTTGTCGGGGGGGGCGACAGCGCGCTCGAGTCTGCGATCGCGCTGGCCGGCTCCGGCGCGAGGGTGACGCTCAGCTATCGCAAAGCGGAGTTCGCCCGCCCCAAGCCGGAGAATGTCGAGCAGCTGAAAATGCTGGAGCACGATCCGAAAGCGAACGTGCAGGTGGAGCGACCGAGTTCGGAGCGGGTCACGACGGCCTTTACGAGCGAGATGATGAAGGACGCACCGCCCGGGTCGGTGACCTTGGCGATGGCTACGACTGTGGCGCGCATCGAGCCCAACAAGGTGACACTGAAAAAGGCAGATGGCAGCGAGGTGACGCTGCCTAACGACGCGGTCTTTTCCATGATCGGCCGCGAAGCGCCGCTCGAGTTCTTCCGGCGCAGCGGCCTGCATGTTCGCGGCGATTGGCGCCCGATCACCTGGATCAGTTGTCTCGCTTTTCTCCTCTTCTGCGTCGTGCTTTACCATTGGAAGAGCAACCATCCGCAGGAGTTTCCGGTGCAGCGGTGGGTGAGCCAACATCACGCCTTTCCCTACAATGTGCCGAAAGCGATTGATGCAACCGGTGGCAAAATCGCCCAATGGTCGAGCCGCGAGACGAACCTCCTCTACACGATCAAGCGCGGCCTCGGGAATCCTTCCTTTTATTACACGCTGGCCTATTGCGCCTGCGTTTTTGTCTTTGGCATCCGGCGCATCCGGCGGCGGCGTACGCCCTACGTCAAGTGGCAGACGATTGTCCTCATCTGCTCGCAATGCATCCCGCTCTTCATCCTGCCGGAAATCATTCTGCCCTGGATGGGACATAACGGTTTCTTCGAAACCGGCCATCCCTTGCGCTGGCTGGCCGACCATCTTTTTGAAAGCTATGACGGCTCGCTGGGCCACGAGCGTGCCTACTGGCGGGCCTACGGTTTCATTCTCGCCTTCCCGCTTAACGTCTACAACGTCTTTACCGATCACCCGATGTGGCTCTGGCTCGCGATCTGTTTCGTCCAGACCTTCGTCATTATCCCGCTCATTATTTTCCGCTGGGGCAAGGGCGCCTACTGCGGCTGGATCTGTTCCTGTGGAGCACTCGCCGAGACGATGGGCGATTCCTATCGCACGAAGATGCCGCACGGTCCGTTCTGGAACCGGCTCAACATGGTTGGCCAGGCCGTGCTCCTGTTCGCCTTTGCCATCCTCGGCCTGCGCATCGCCGGTTGGGCGCTCGGCGAGGAGTCGTGGCCGACGCATTGGTATCACAAGCTTTTCGAGGGCATCCCGTTTCTCAACTATGCCTGGAGCGTTGACATCTTCATGGCCGGCATTCTTGGGGTGGGATTGTATTTTTGGTTTAGCGGCCGCGTCTGGTGCCGCTTTGCCTGTCCGCTTGCCGCCCTCATGCACATCTATACGCGCTTCTCGCGTTACCGGATTTTCGCTGACAAGCACAAATGCATTTCCTGCAATGTCTGCACGTCGGTCTGTCACCAGGGCATCGACATCATGAATTTTGCCAACAAAGGCATGCCTATGGAAGACCCGGAGTGCGTGCGCTGCTCGGCCTGCGTCCAGCAATGCCCGACCGGCGTTCTCGCCTTTGGTCGCTATGATGGCAGGAGCGACATTGTTCTCGACAAGCTGCCCGCGTCGCCCGTTCTGATGCGGGAAGGAAAATAGCCGTTTAGCTTCATCGCTGGCGAGATCCGGGTAGTTTGGAACTAAAATCGGGGGGCGTTTGCCCTCGAAGCAAAGTAACCCGCGCCATCACTCCAAGAGACGACGCGGGTTTGTCCCCCTCAAACGACTCTCAACTAGTGGACGCACGCTTCGCGTCCCCTAACGAGCCTGATCGAGCACTCCCGTGCCAGCGCTGAATTTCAGGACACGAATTGCTTCGGTCGGTGGACAATTGACAAAAAAGCAGACAAAAGAAACGTGATCTTCGGCGTCTGAAGTGTTGGTTCCGGCGGCCAGTCCCGGGCTTTTCTCGCAATTTTGGACCGCACCTCGTTCAGCCACCCAAGGCGCGCACCTTGTGCCCGGCAATGGAATCGCGGCGCGATTCCTTTACTGGTTGAGCGCGTAGACTTCGAAGAGCGCGACGCCGGTGGCACCATTCGTGCCGTGGATCACGGCCGAGTAGGCGTTGGGAGAGAGCGTTGCGACGATCGCCGCTTCGCGGTCGTCCGTTGGCGGAACTGTGCTGGCGATAATTTCAGCCTCTTGGTCCGTTCGCCAGTTATCATTCGAGCGCAGGAGAGTGCCGTTGCTGTCGTAGATTTCCAACCTGGGGTCGAGCAGCGCATCCATGACGCCGCCTGGGACCAACGACGGCCCAATCGCACGCACAATCATCTCGGTGGGCGTCGTGCTGCCCAGGATGAAACCGCCGATCATCACCTTGTCCCCGGATTCGACTCGACCTCGCGTCGAAATATTTGCGATCCGGCTGGTTGCGGGAGCCAGATCATAAAGTTCAAACAGAGCCACGCCGGTCGTCGATCCGTTGCCGATCACGATCGCGGTATAGGCCCCGGGGGAGAGCGTCGCGACGAGCGCTGCTTCGCGCGGATCGCTGGGAGCGAGGCCAAGCGCGCTGACCTCTTCACCTGGGAAATTCCAGTCGTCATTCGAGGCCAGGATGGATCCATTGGAATCCAATAGCTGGAAAAACGGATCGGCCAGCGCATCAGCTACTCCAGCCGCTCCCAGGGAAGGACCGATTGCCCGCAACGCCACTTTTTTGGCCACGATTCCGTCGAGAATGAATCCCCCGATCATGACGTTTTCGCCCGTCTCGACGAACGTGCGGGTGGAGACATTAAACAGAACCGCTGGCGGAATCACCCTGGCAGATCCGGGCGTATAGGATACCGGCGTCGAAAAGGCGCTCTCCGCCCCGGCCGTATTGTAGGCGGTTACGGCGAACGTGTAGGTTACGCCGTCGACCAAATCCGAGGCGGTCGCCGTTGTTGTATTCACGTCGATCACTGTGTTGTACGGTGCTGCCGCGGTGCCGTAATAAAGGCGGTATCCGGCGATGTCCGGCTCGGAGTTGGCGCTCCAGGAAAGCCTGGCACTCGCCGCGGTCGCCTCTGTCGCGAAAAGCGACAGGAGTGTAATGATCAGGGGTAACCGGGCGTGTTTCAAAAAAGCCGTGTTCATCTTCTCGTCGCAACTCGCATCCTGTCGTCAGGGCCGCGAAATCGCGCGCGTTGCAGACACAGCATTCCAACCACGACGATCAAAAATCAGGAAGGCTTCAGTTCTTTCGCGTGCCCAAATTCGAGAGGGGAAAAGTGAACCGGGAAGTCAAATTCAAACGCTGTTTCTCTTCGTCTCCTTATGATTCAGCGCCTTTCGCTGAATCCCGCGACCACAGGTAGCGCAATGTCGCGACCCTGCAAATCTTTTGCGATTGCTGCCCCAATCAAATCACCTTCTCCAGGGGCGACGTGAAATCAAATCCCCGTGAATCGCGACCACGGCGCAATTCGATCAATTGGATCGGAAGCGCCGAGTTTCGCGGGAGACGAAATGACCTGACCGGAGCCAGAGGCTCAGGCTGCTTTGCAAATCGAACGACCGGATTGACTCTCAGTTTTCGTCCCGTGACGATGTGTTGATCGGATGATTGTCAGTCCCGTCTTGTCCTCGAACGCCTCCGGCGCCCGAAATAGTTCGCGTGCCAGAAGGGACAGAGACGCCACCGCAAATCCAATGCCGATGAAGATCATCGGCTCTTATTGCAGCAACCTTCATACCGCGCTCGTTCTCCTGAAGCGGGTGGTCGGAGCGCTCGATTTATTTCGCTGGAACCGGGCAACGATCATGACGGGCCGCGCGCTGGATTGGTTGGAACGAAATTCCAACGGATCGCGTCTTGTTCTCTTGGACGCTCCGGCCGCTCCGAAAAAAAGCGACGATTCGGAATCAGCCCGCTATTTCAGCTTGAGCGGCGGATTGACGGTCGTCCGAAGAAGCAAAATGGTTCCCTCCAGAATCTTGTGGCTTGCTTCGCATACCGTTTGCTATACCAAGTGCGTTTGGCGCTCCACAAAGCCCGTCGCTTGAGGTGACGCTCTTCAAGACGCTGGTGATCGACATCTTTATGTTCAAAAGTCTGAAATTCCCAGAGGCAGGCTGTCGACTGTGCCGACATCTCCGGATTCGAGAGAACGCCGGTATGGGCGCGCGGGTGACGAAACCACGGAGGTATCGATCGTTGCCCTTAATCCTTTCCCTTCTTGCGCTGATCGGTTCACAGCTCCCGGCGCGTGGGGCAGATCCGACGGTCGAAATTAATCCTCAGGACAATTCGCCTTCCGCAACGGACACCGTGGCGAACTGGCTGCGGTCGATTCCGCGTGTCGAGATTTACACGCAGTTCCACACCGGCTACGACGACAACTTCCTCACCAGGTCGCCAGCGGTGGGCGCCTGGTTCACCAACGAGCAGATCACTCTTTCGTATCAGATGCCGAGTCAGACCACCCAGCTGGGGATCGTAACCGGGGGCGGCGCCTTCAATTACCTCGGGCAGCGCACGGATGCGAACGGCTTCTTCGATCTTTCGCTCAGCCACAGGTTCACGCCCCGTCTCACCTTGAATGCCAGCCTCGACGCCGCCTACCTGTCCGAGCCAAATCTCAAAACCAACGTCGGGACAAATCAATTCAGCGGCAATTATTTCAACACGAGCGACAAGATCTGGGCCAGCTACGAGTTGACCCGTCGCCTCTCGCTCGTCAGCAGCTATTCTCTGCTGCTTGTTCGTTATGAAAACCAGGCGACGGCTGCATTCACCGATCGACAGGAAAATACCTTTGGAGAGCAGCTTCGATTTGGGTTGACGAGAACGACCGTTTTGACTGGCGAGTATAGTATTCTCCTGGTCAACTACGTCACGGCCCCGCTCGATTCGACCACCCAATTTTTCCTGGCGGGGATCGAGCACAGTTTCAGCCGCCGTTTGCGCGCCCAGTTTCAGGCCGGGGCCTCGATTCGCTCCTACAACGGGGCAAGCGGGAGCCAGACCAACCCCAACTTCGAAGGTTCGCTGGACTACGCGCTGGGCCGCCATAGTGCGCTGAGTTGGACCGGGAGCTATTCGGTGGAACAACCCCAACAACAGGGAGTTGCCACTCAGAAAGCCCTCCGCACCGGCCTGCAACTCAGCCACGCCTTCACGGGGCGCATCAGTTCATCGTTATCGTTTGGCTATAGCCACCAGGATAACCAGCAGGGAACTTCCTTCGCAACCATCGGTTCTTCGTTCAGCGAAGATATTTTTTATGCCTCACTCAGCGTGCGCTACCAATTCAACTCCCGGGTCGCCTTTGATACAAGCTACGATCGCTCCGACACGAGTTCACCACAACCCGGCGCGGGTTATTCGCGGAACCGCTACTCGATCGGGGCGACCCTCACCTTCTAGTCTCGAATCGACTTTGAGTCCGCGATCAAGGATGAATGCAGAAACTTCTATTCGACTGGTGGGACAGGCCTTGGGACTCGGTGAACACCCAAGAATCTTGCGCCGAATGCCGCTCCCGACGCGCCTTCGTTCTGACAACAGTTCCAGAATTTCGTGACTCTAACTCCCGAGCAACTGTTTCTGCAGACAGAGCCTCTTTGGTTTTGTCTCAAGACGCAGCCGAAGCGCGAGCACTTTGCGGCCCTTGGGTTGAGAAAAGATCTGGAGGTGAACTGCTTTGCACCTCGCCTTCGCTTCCGCCGGCCGACCCGACGCGGCCCGATGTGGTTCGTTGAGGCAATGTTCCCGGGATACCTTTTTGCGGAGTTCGTCTATCGGGAAAGGCATCGGGATGTCCGGTATGCCGCCGGCGTCCATCAGATTGTCCAGTTCGGAGACCAGGTCGCGGTGATGGACCCTGAAATCATGGCTGTTCTGCGTCAGCGGACCGGAGAAGCGGAATTGGTCACAATCGATCAGGAAATAAAAATAGGCGAACCAATTCAGATTACTCACGGTCCGTTCAAAGGGCTGGAGGCAATTGTCACGGGATTGCTCCCCGCGAAGGAAAGGGTCCGCGTTCTTTTTGATCTGCTAAACCGGACCGTGGAGCTTGAGGCGCCAATTTTGAACGTCATCCCGACCAGACGACCGCAAATCTGAAATGGGCCCGCAAAAATCAAAATCGCCGGGGAGCCCCCGCGTTGGCAATCGTGGACAAAATTCACCCTTTTCGGAAAAAGCTACTCTTGGTCCCTCGCGTCCTCCTTGCCGCGATTTCCTTACCTGTCCCTTCTTTCCTCCGTCAGATCCGGTCGGGGACGCGCGGAAGCCCGAAAGTGACAAAAAACCTTTACACTGTTGTTCTTGACGCGCAGCTAACGAAAAGCCTACGCTAAATCCTTAACTCGGGAAGACTTGGGGTCACGGGGAACATTCATTCTTCGGGACCGCTCGCCTAACGAGTAACATTGCTGGAACGGAACTGCCGTGATGCCTCCGCCTAAAACGGGCAAACGACCAATGGCGGAGGCTTGCCCTGATCGGCCGTCCGGTTCCAAAACGCTGCGGAGCGTGGCTCGACAGCTGCAGTTGGCGGGTTCGTGGCGCTGAGCCAGGACGGACCGGGCCCCGTCCCCAGAATATGTATCCTTCGCCTTTAAGGGCGCAACTTGCGCCCCGCTCCCCGCTCCGGCCACTCGGTGGTTGCCGGGTTTTTAAAGTACGCTGCTGGGCAGAGCTGTCCAAAAATGTGGTTCCTTAAGCCCGGCCGGAATTTATTCCGCGCGTGCCCGGGCCCCGAAATCTGCTTCTGATTTTCCTTTCGCCAAACCCTCAACTTCTCTCTTCCGATGTCTCGTATTCTGTTTCCGACTGCTTCGCTCAATTCTTCGCCTGCAACTGACACAGGCTTAAGCGCCGTTTCCGTTCGTGCCGGCGCCTATGGCGCATCGCATCGCACGTTCCCGCGCTGGAAACGGATCTCCGACCTGTTATTAATCAGCGCCACTTCCATTATCTGGTTGCCGTTGATGGTCGCGATCATGTACGGCATCAAGATAGTTTCTCCCGGTCCCATCTTTTACCGGCAGCGCCGGATCGGTTTCCGCGGGCGGCCCTTTCTGATTTACAAATTCAGGAGCATGAAAGTGAATGCGGAAACCCAAAGTCACGAACAATACCTCAAGCGCTTGATCCGTGAAGAGACGCCGATGACCAAGCTGGATGCCTCCGATAATCGTCTGATTCCTCTTGGCCGCCTTCTTCGCGCCAGCGGCTTGGATGAATTACCGCAAATCTTTAATGTCCTGCGCGGGGAAATGAGCCTGGTCGGCCCGCGCCCCTGTACCGATCTTGAGTTTTCCTGCTATCGACCATGGCAGAAAAACAGGGTCGACGCGCCCCCGGGGATCACGGGCTACTGGCAGGTCAACGGCAAAAACAAAACCACCTTCAACGAGATGATTGCCATGGACGTCCACTATGCGCGCACGATGTCGATTTGGCTCGATCTTTGGATCATGGCTAAGACGCTTCCTGTTATCACCTTGCAGTTGTTCCGATCGTGGACTGGGCGTTCGGCAGAATCGACAGCATCCGGAACGGCTTCTGGCGAAAGAATATGAAAACAAACGGCCAGAGACCGCGGCAAACCACTCGGATTGGAGTGCTCGGCTGCGGCTATTGGGGACCACTTCTGGTCCGCAATTTCCGCACCCTTCCGAACTGCAACATGAGAACGATTTGCGATGCCAATGAAGCGCGCATCGCCCACCTGCGCTCTCTTTATCCAGAAATCCAGGCCGTGCGCGATGATGAAACTCTTCTGGCTGATGGGGAGCTGGACGCCATCATCATTGCCACGCCGGTCCGGTATCATTACCGCCTGGCCAAGGCGAGCTTGCTGGCTGGCAAACACACTTTGATTGAGAAGCCAATGGCTGCATCCTCGGCTGAGTGCGAGGAGTTGATCGAGATCGCCGAGCAAAAGGGTCTGGTCCTCATGATCGACCACACCTTTCTTTACTCAGCTGCGATCGAAAAGATCATGCAGATTATTAAGGCCGGTGATCTCGGCGACATTCGTTACATAAATTCCCGGCGACTGAACCTTGGGCTTTTCCAAAAGGACATCAATGTGGCGTGGGACCTCGCGCCGCACGACATCTCGATCATCCTTCACATTCTCGGCGAGTCTCCTGCTTTGGTAAACTGCCAGGGCAACGCTCATGTTACGCCGCACATCGAGGATATCACCAATATGTCGCTCACCTTCGGGCAAAAGCGCTTTGCCACCATTCAGAGCAGCTGGCTCGAGCCGCGCAAAGTGCGCGAAATGACCATTGTCGGTACCCAGCGAATGATCATTTACGACGATTTGAAAACGCGGGAGAAGATTCAGGTTTATGATGTCCGGGTGGAGCGTCCGCCGCATTATGACACCTACGCCGAGTTTGAGTACTCTTACCATTACGGGGACAGCTACATCCCGTATGTTAACCAGAAGGAGCCGCTCAAATCGGTTTGCGAGCACTTTCTCGAGTGCATCGAGCTCGGTCTCGAACCGTTGAGCGGCGGTCGCGAAGGGCTGGAGTTGGTCCGAATTCTTGAGGCGGCAAGCCTCTCCCTGAAATCGAATGGTGCGCCGGTCGAAGTTGTTCGGCCTCGGCACCGAGCGCCGCTCTCTTCCGCGCGCGCCGGCGGCGACCAGAGGCGATCCATCGTCGCCAATCGATGAGTCACGCGACCGCGGCTCACCAGCTGATCGCGCCGGATGTCAGGCTGGGGCGCGATGTTCGCATCTACGGGTTCGTTAACCTTTACGGGTGTGAGATCGGCGACGAGACCAGGATTGGATCCTTCGTCGAAATCCAGAAAGGGGCGACGATCGGCGCCCGCTGCAAGATATCGAGTCACACCTTTATCTGTGAGGGGGTGGTAATCGAAACAGAGGTCTTCATCGGCCACGGAGTCATTTTCATCAATGATCGGCGGCCTCGAGCCACGAATGCAAACGGCGAACTCCAGGGTGAAGCGGATTGGTCGTGTCAAAGAACAGTGATCAAACGTGGAGCCTCGATCGGGTCCGGTAGCACGTTGCTCGGTGGCATTACCGTGGGAGAAAATGCTTTGGTCGGAGCGGGCAGCGTCGTGACTCGAGACGTGCCGGCTAACGCCACCGTGGCTGGGAACCCGGCCCGGCTGCTCCCGGGCGCGGCAAATACAGATTCTCGTGAACGTTCCATTTCTTGATCTCGAGGCGCAGCACGCACCGCTTCGCTCCGAGCTGGATCGAGTCATCGCGAAGGTGATCGACTCCGGCGCCTTTGCCGGCGGCCCTTTTGTCGAGTCATTTGAAGACGACTTTGCCACCTTCTGTGGCTGCGAACACGCGATCGGCGTCGGGAATGGCACCGATGCGCTCTGGCTGGCTTTGCTGGCCTGCGGGATTGGTCGGGGTGACGAGGTCATCACCGTGCCAAGCACGTTCATCGCCACCACCGAGGCGATCAGTTTTTGTGGTGCGACGCCGGTCTTTGTCGACATCGATGAGCGCACCTACACGATGGATCCAGCCGCGCTCGAGAAGGCGCTGACGCCGCGAACAAAGGCCATCGTACCAGTTCATCTTTTTGGCCAGACCGCCGACCTCGATCCGATCATGGAGTTTGCTCGCCGCCATGGTTTGCAAGTGATTGAAGATGCAGCGCAGGCGCACGGAGCGGAATACAGGGGAAGAAAAGCCGGATCAATGGGCGATGCCGGTTGCTTTAGCTTTTATCCCGGCAAGAATCTTGGCGCCTTTGGCGAGGCGGGAGCAGTTGTGACAAGCGACGCTGAACTGGCCCGGAAGATTCGCATTCTGCGTGATCACGGACAGGTCCAAAAATATCAGCACACGATGGTGGGTTGGAACTGTAGGATGGATGGCATCCAGGCGGCCGTCCTTCAGGTCAAGCTGCGCTATCTGGCGCGGGGCAACCAGAAGCGACGTGACCACGCTGCCCTTTACGCGCGAGCCTTCGCAGGGATCGACGGAGTGGACCTTCCGTCGGAGGCCGATTACGCCCGGCATGTCTATCACATCTATGCCATCCGGGTCCAGGAACGCGATCGCGTCTTAGGCGCTCTACAGGATCAGGGAATCGGCTGTGGCATTCACTATCCCGTTCCGATTCATCTTCAGACTGCCTACCAGCATCTCGCCTACCAGAAGAACACCTTTCCCGTCTCGGAGCGCACCTCGGCCGAATTCATTTCTCTTCCGATGTATCCCGAATTGTCGGAGCATCAAATCGAGCGGGTAGTGGAGGCCGTGGAAAAGTCACTCGGCGTTGCTGCATTACCTTGAAAGGGACATGGTCGCGCTCATGATCACGGAAACCGCCACGCTGGAGAATGGAAGCGAAAGCCGTCTTCGCTTTGCTGAAGCACTCAATGGACATCAAAGATGCCGAAAGACGATGGCGGTTTCTGCGGTCACTGACCGCCGCTACCGTAGTACGCTTCCGACCAGCCATGATCTGGGCCTGTCAAAAGGTATGAATCTCTCCGATTGGATGGACAGCGAAGGTCCTTCTCATCTTCGCGTCGAACCGGTTAATCCACTCGCTGGACCGGACTGGGACCATTTGGTGCGAACTCATCCGGACGCCGGCTTCTTTCATAGCTCTGCCTGGGCGAAGGTGCTGGCTGGCACCTACCAGCATAAGCCGTTCTATCTTTGCTTTTCCCAGGATGGAAAAACGGTTGCCTTGCTTCCGTTGCTGGAAGTGGCCAGCGCTCTAACCGGTCGCCGAGGGGTTTGCCTGCCTTTCAGCGATTCGTGTTCGCCGCTCCTTTTTCCAGGCGTCGAGATTTTGGCCTTGCGGCGCACGGTGGGCGCGCTGGCTCGGGAAAGAAAGTGGCGGCACGCCGAGTTTCGTGGCGAATTCCGACTGGCCACGGAGGTCCGTTTACCGGGGACATTTTATGGTCATGCGCTTGATTTGCGGGCTGGAGCCGAAGGGCTCTTTTCCCGGTTCACTGGCTCCGTTCGCCGCGCGATTCGGAAGGGCGAGGCCAGCGGTCTCACCGTAAACGTCGAGCGCACTCCCGAGGCGTTGGAGGAGTTCACCTCGCTGCACGTCCTCACCAGAAAACGCCACGGTGTTCCACCGCAGCCGCGCAGATTTTTTACCCAGATTTACCAGCAAATCATCCGGCCGGGTCTGGGATTCGTCGTTCTCGCTCGACGCGGCACAACCCCGGTGGCGGGCGCGATCTTCTTTGTTTGGGGTGACAAAGCGATCTATAAGTTCGGTGCCTCTGATCAATCGGAACAGAGTCTGCGAGGGAACAATTTGGTGATGTGGGAGGCGATTCGTTTTCTCGCCCAAAGCGGCGTGCAGCAGCTCGATTTTGGCCGGACCGCGTTCGAACACGAGGGCCTCCGCCGTTTCAAGTTGGGGTGGGGGACTACCGAGAGAACAATTACCTACTGTCGCTTCGAAACGAAGAGCCAGGCGTGCGTTGCGGTCAGTCCCCATCATCCCGGTATTTCCAGCCGCCTTTTCAGCCACATGCCCGCGGTCGCAAACCAGGTGGCCGGCCACTTGCTTTACCCACACCTCGACTAGAGGTTCATTTATGCCAGAAATCGCCCAGCCGCCGCCGTCGGCGCTCAGCTTCAGTGGTGTCCTGCGCGCGCTGTTCAAGCACAAACGCATGGTCCTGCTCCTGACAGCGCTCGGCCTGCTTGGCGCGGTCGCGGTCTATTTCTTTTATCCGCCGGAATACGTCTCGCAGGCCAAGCTGCTCGTCCGCTACGTGATCGAGAGAAGCGGCGTCGATCCAAGCATTGATACGACCGTCCGGAATTCCCAGAGCAGCGATAGCGTCATCGCCTCGGAGGTGGAAATCCTCGACAGCTGGGATCTCGCGGTCCAGACGGCTGAGGCGGTCGGGCCCCAAAAACTCCTCCCGCGCGCCCGCAATCCAACCGCCAGCCAGGCTGCGGTTCAGATCAGCAAGGGTCTTACTGTCAATCTTGAACCAGGAAACAACATCCTTTTTGTTTCCTACAAGAACCGGGATCCCGCGCTTGCCCCAGTTGTCTTGAACGAACTCATTACGCGCTATTTCATCAAACACCTGGAGGTGCACCGGTCCGCCGGGGCGTTTGATTTTGTCACCCAGCAGACCGATCAGGTCCGCGCCCAACTCAATCAAACCGAGGACGCCCTCAGACCGCTGCGGGAAAAGGCGGGAATTATTTCCCTTGCCAGTGGTACGGCCGCGCTGGATGCGGAACTGGCCAAGACCCAGGATGAGTTGCAGGATGCGGAGGCGCAACTGGCTGAACAAAAGGCCCGAGTTCAGGAAATAGGGACGGATTCGGGCAAGCAAGCGACGGCATCGAGCCCGGCGCCGGCTTCTACTGCAGCAGCGCGAGTCAAGGAAAGCAAGGCAGCGGAAAAAGCCACGCCGGCCCCCGAGAAGAAAGCCGCCTCCGCGCAACCGGCCTCCACGCCTCCCTCAAAGCCCCAGGCGACCAACAGCGACATCCTGCAATACCAGGCTCTGCTGGGGCAATTGCAACAGCTTCATCAAACTGAGGGAGTCCTCCGTTCCAAATACACGGATGCGAACGCGATCGTCCAAGCCAACCAGCGCCAGATCAAAGAGCTGGAAAAGCAGCGGCGCGACATGGAGGCCACCTATCCCTCCCTGCCCGACACCGTGCGCAGCCTCGGCGGTGGTGGCGGCGGCGGAGGGAACGCAGGGTTGGATCCCGCATTGGAAAAAGCGCGCCTTGCCGGCTTCGAAGCCCGGGTCACCGCCCTCAAGCAGCGGCTGCACAATGTGCGGGAGAAGATCGATCAGCTTTCCGACCTTCGACCGCAAATCGCGGAATTGGAACGCAAGGAAGAATTGGAAGAAGCGAACTACAAATACTTTCAGGCGACTCTCGAGAAAGCGCGGATCGATGAGGCGCTCGACCCATCAAAGATGCCCAACATCAGCGCCGTCCAGAAAGCTTCCCCGCCGGTTCTTGAGACCAAGAGTCGCGACAAGCTCGCCGGGGGCCTCGCTGTGGGCGGACTCGCAGTTGGTGCGGCGATCGCGCTTTTGCTCGAGCTAATTCTCAATCGCACCGTCAAGGTTAGTTCGGAATTGGAAAATCAACTTGGGATTCCACTCTTACTTTCCATTCCATATAGGAATGGCGGCGGGTCCGCGTTGCCTGCCCCCAAGGACGACAGCCCGCCGGCGCTGGCCCCGGGACCCAACGGGCTCCAGATCGCGCCATGGGACACTAGCCATTTTGTTCGGCCTTACGCCGAAGCGATCCGAGACCGCCTCAACCTCTACTTCGAGCGCCATCAGATGACGCACAAACCGAAATTGATTGGAGTTACCGGTCTGACTGGTGGCGCCGGCACTTCCACCATCGCTGCGGGGATCGCGGCGGCACTCTCGGAGGTTCACGACGGCAAGGTCTTGCTTGTCGATGTGAAACTGGGACCAGGCGAGGTCCATCCCTTTTTTAAAGGACGCCCTGCTCTTTCCCTTCCCGCGGTCCTCCAATCCAATGGCGGCGCCGAGTCGGCTTCCGAAAACCTTTACCTGGCCACGGTCGGATCGAGCACAGCCGGCCTGGCCCAACTCGGCCTGAAGAAATTCTTTGAGATGATGCCAAATCTCAAGGCGAGCGATTTTGACTACATTATCTTTGACATGCCACCTCTCACTCAGACCAGTCCGACCCTGGGCATGTCCGGCTTCATGGATAAGATGCTTATGGTGGTGGCGGCGGATGAGACCAGTCGCGATCTGGTCAAACGCAGCTACCGGCATCTGGTTGTCGAGCGGAAGAACGTTTCCGTGATCTTCAACAAAGCCCGCTCCTACACGCCGCGCTGGCTGGAGGGAGCAGATGCCACCGAAGAAGGATAGGCTGCCGCAACGGCTGCGGAGCAACGGCCGGGCTTTCAAACGGCGAAAGCGGACCGCCTTCCGTTTTCCATTTTTCCACAAATGACCGGCCGCGCGTCTACCGACATTCGAGATCGGACGGAGCGCTTCGCCTCCGAGATTGTTGGGCTTCTCGCCGATTTGCCCCGATCCAGGCGAGAGGTGTGAATGTTCCAAGGTCTAAAGGTGAAAAAATCGCGCCATGAGCCTCGCGAAGCGATTTGAGGATCTTCGAATTTGGCGGGAGGCTCGGGAGCAGGTGGAGAGAGTCTAGTCCTGTTTTTCCAAGGGCAGCATTGGCCACCGGGACTTTGCTTTTCGGGAGCAATTTGCAGCGGGCGGCGATATCTGTGATGAATAACATTGCAGAACGATTTGAACGAAAGACGCGGCGCGATTTCTTACATTTTTCTTGACCTGGCGAAGGGGTCCTGCGGTGAGGCTCGCAGCACGTTTTACCTGGCAGAAGATTTGAACTACCTCGCCTCGGACCGCGCGGCACTGCTGCGCGGCGAGGCGGAAAAGCTTTTCTCAATGTTCGCCGCTTTCGCAAATCAAATGCGCTCGTGAATCATCCGACATCCCCCCGTTTTCCGCTTTCAGATTTCCGCGTTTCAGCTTTTTAGAACTTGCTTCGTAACCGAATCTACTACGGCCTAAAGCCGCTCATTCCGCAAAGCCTGCGAATGGCTGTTCGTCGCCGGCTTGCTGTCCGGCGCCGACCGCACGTCTCAGACGTCTGGCCCATCATGCCGGGGTCCGAATATACCCCCGAAGGCTGGCCCGGCTGGCCCGGCGGCAAGAAGTTCTCGGTCGTGCTGACTCATGACGTCGAGGGTCAACGCGGGCTGGACCAGTGCCGCCCACTCATGGAACTCGAACTGGAGTTGGGCTTTCGCTCCTCGTTCAACTTTATCCCCGAGGGAACCTACCGTGTCCCCCCTGCCTTCCGCGACGAACTGACCGGAAACGGCTTCGAGGTGGGAGTGCACGATCTTAGACACGACGGCCTGCTTTTCCTCTCGGCCGCTGAGTTTCGATCGCGAGCAACGCGCATTAACGATTATCTGCGCGATTGGAACGCAGTCGGATTCCGATCCGGGTTCATGCTCCACAACCTCGACTGGCTCCACAACCTCGACATTGAGTACGACATGTCCACCTTCGATACCGACCCGTTCGAGCCCCAGCCGGGAGGCCAGGGCACGATTTTTCCCTTCTGGGTCCCGCGGCCTCCGGCCGCCAAGGATGGAAGTTCTGCGCCTCGAAATTCGTCTTTCGAAATTCGTCATTCCGCCGGCCGGGCCGACGGATACGTCGAACTCCCCTACACCTTGCCTCAGGACTCCACCCTTTTCCTTCTTCTGCGTGAACGAAGTCCGGACATCTGGTTGCGTAAACTGGATTGGATCGTCCAATATGGCGGGATGGCGCTGGTTAACGTTCATCCGGATTACGTCTTCTTTGGGCAGGGGAGTGCGCCCAATGGGCAATACCCGTCCGCCCACTACAAGGCCTTCCTGCAGTACGTCAGGCAGCGTTACGAAGGAGCTTTTTGGAACCAAACTCCAGGCGCGGTAGCGCGGTTCTTTTCGGGTGCGCTCAATGGTGTAAAGCTCAGCAGTTAAATCTAATCAACCAGACTTGTTTCCGTATGAACGTTACCGTCTTTGGAATGGGATATGTCGGCTGTGTCACAGCCGCCTGCCTGGCCGAAATGGGCCATTCGGTGACTGGCGTTGACCTGCAGGAGATCAAGGTCTCTCTCATCAACTCGGGCAAGAGCCCGATCGTCGAGCCTGGCTTGGAAGCCCTCATCGGGCGACAAGTTCAGTCGGGGCGCCTGCACGCTCTTCAGGAAGCAGAGGCGCTCGGCGACGTGTCCCTCATCTGCGTCGGAACACCTGGCAATGAAAATGGGAGCCTGGGCCTCGGACAGGTAAACAGAATCGTCGCCCAAATCGGCGAGCTGCTCCGAAAGGTTGACAGGTTCCACGTCATAGTCGTCCGCAGCACTGTCCTGCCCGGAACCGTGGAAGACATTGTTCTGCCTCTGCTTGAGGAAACATCCGGCAAACGATCGGGAGGTGCCTTCGGCGTCTGTATGAACCCCGAGTTCATGCGCGAAACGACCGCGATCGATGATTTTTACCACCCTCCTTTCACCATCATCGGGGCCCAGGATGACCGTTCTGCGGATCAGGTTGCCGCCCTCTATTCTTCCCTCCAATCCCAAGTCGAGCGCACGCCCATCCGGGTAGCGGAGATGATCAAGTATGCTTCGAACGCTTTTCACGCCCTGAAAGTCTGTTTTGCGAATGAAATCGGGAACCTGAGCAAACGACTGGAGATCGATAGTCACAGTGTGATGGAGATCTTCTGCAAGGACACCAAGCTTAATATCTCCCCCTATTACCTTAGCCCAGGGTTCGCTTTTGGAGGCTCCTGCTTGCCGAAGGACCTTCGGGCCATTCTTCACAAGGCTAAACAACTCGACGTCGAAATGCCGGTCCTGAATTCTCTCGCCAGAAGCAACCAGGCGCAGATCGACGCCGCTTTTAATCTTATCCGAAAATCAGGCCGGAGACGCGTCGGTGTTTTGGGTCTGAGTTTCAAGGCGGGCTCGGATGACATGCGCGAAAGTCCGATCGTGACCTTGATCGAAACCCTCATCGGCAAGGGTTACAAAGTCGCCATCTACGACGAAGAAGTCGCGATTGCGAAATTGGTCGGCGCAAACAAGCGCTACATCGATGAAGCCATCCCGCACATTTCATCCCTCATGATGTCTTCTCCGGCCGAAGTGATCGGCGCCAGCGACGTCCTGGTGGCGGGGAGAAAAAATCCGCAAATTCAAAAAGCCCTGGCCCTTGACGGAGATTCAAAGATTCTCATCGATCTTGTCCGGCTGCCGCCGGAGGCGCGCAATGGCGCGACGATTTACGAGGGCATCTGCTGGTAGCCTCCGGTAAACTCTCGTTTCGACGAATGCCAAAATCTCCGGTCGGGATTCTTATGCTGGTGGAGAATCATTATCCGCAGGACACGCGGGTCAGGAACGAGGCAAATTTGCTCGCTTCCGCCGGCTACCGGGTCTCAGTCGTCGCGCTTCGGGAAACCGGTCAGGCGGCTGCCGAAATGGTAGGTGGAGTCATGGTTTACCGTGTGCCACGGCTGGAGCTGTTCAAGAAGACCTCATCGAAGCGACTTGGCCGAGCCGGCCGGCTCTTTCTGAAACTGAAATCCTCCTTCGGTTACCTCGTCGAGTATTGCTATTTTACCGCCGCCTGTCTGGCCGTTGCCAGTTATGTTTTCCTCAGGCACGGGTTTGATGTCATTCATGCTCATAATCCGCCCGATACCCTTTTTCTGGTGGTCCTGCCCTTTAAGCTCTTCGGAAGGAAATTTGTCTTTGATCACCACGATCTTTGCCCGGAGCTTTATCGATCCCGTTATGCGACCGGAGAAGGCTTTCACAGCCGGCTTCTCAGGCTGTTTGAATGGTGCAGTCTTAAGATGGCGGACGTGATCATCGCCACCAACGAATCTTATAAAAAGGTGGAGGTCGAGCGCGGGAAAATAGATCCGGAAAGGATCTTCATAGTCAGGAACGGGCCAAACAAAGCCCGCATGGCTTCGGTGACGCCCAGTCCTCGCCTAAGAGGCATGGGCAAATCCATTCTTTGCTACGTCGGCAGTCTCAACCCGCAGGATGGGGTTGATTACCTGATCCGATCTTTGTGGCACCTCGTGAATATTCTCAAACGCTCCGATTTCTATTGCGTCATTATGGGATCGGGCGATTCGCTGGGCGATTTACGCGCTCTCACCTCGGAGCGGGCGCTCAATGGCTTTGTGGAGCTGACCGGTTTCGTGTCAGAGGAAGAACTGCAGGCCAACCTGGCCGCGGCCGACATCTGCGTCGATCCCGACCCGTCAAGTCCGCTGAATGACGTCTCTACGTGGATCAAGGTCATGGAATACATGGCGTTCGCAAAGCCCATCGTTAGCTTCGATCTGAAAGAAACACGATTTTCCGCGCAAGACGCCGCCATTTACGTTCAGCCCAACAACGAAGCCGAGTTTGCGAAAGCCATCGTGCAAATGATGGATCAACCTGAGCTGCGAAGAAAAATGGGGGCTTGTGGTCGCCGCCGGGTTGAGGACGAATTGCAATGGTCCGTGGTCGGCAAGAATCTTCTGACTGCGTATGAGACGCTCCTGGCCGGGAAATGAGCGACTTTTTGCGAAGATCATTGCGGGAGGAAATCCGCGGAGAACAGTTCGTGACTTACCCTGGTCTCGCTGTTTAAATGATCATCCCCGTGTTCACGCTCAAGCGCACGCGCGCGTTCAACTCCGGCTATTAGACAACGCTGTTGCAGCGGGACTTCGAACGCGCCACCCAGCCTGGCCGAGAAAGGGAATTGGATGTTGCATTGCACCTCAACGCTTCCGAGGAACGCGCGGATGGCGGATTTCCTGAGAGGCTTGGAGATGGCCATGGTGGACATGCATCTTTGCCTTCATATCTCCTCGCTTTAGCGTTCTGAACTGATAAACGACTTCACGCAGACCGAATCATGGGTTTCCATTTGCCACCGGCCGTCGCGTCGTTCCTCACGGTCGCTTTCATCGTCTTCCTTTTCCGGCGAGATATTCGGCAAAAGCCCGATGTCAGCGGCGCGCTCTGGCTCCCGCTTATCTGGCTGGTAATCACCTGCTCAAGAGCCATTTCCTGGTGGCTCAACATCTTCGGCCTGCCTGTGACTGGGGCGGCATCAGTGGAAGAGGGAAGTCCCGTGGATGCCTTGTTTTTCTTTGTTCTGATCGCGGCCGGTTTTTACGTCCTGCGCCAGAGGCAAATCAGTCTTTCGGAAGTTATCCGAAACAACCAGTGGCTCACGATCTTTTTCCTTTATTGCTTTATTTCCATTTTTTGGTCGGACTTTCCTTTCGTCGCTTTCAAGCGGTGGATCAAAGTTCTTGGTCTCCCGATCATGGCGCTCGTGGTCCTTACGGAACGGGATCCCGAAGAAGCGGTAAGAAGACTGATGAAAAGATGCGCCTATGTGGTCGTTCCTGTCTCGGTTCTCTTTATCAAATACTATCCTCAGTGGGGTCGATCTTTCGATCCCTGGGGCGGGGGGGCAATGAACACCGGTATCACCGAGAACAAAAACATGCTGGGGATGGACCTTCTGATCCTGGGTTTCTTTTTCTTTTGGCATTTGCTGCAAACCTGGCGCACGGAGCGGACCACCTGGCGACGACACGAGCTTTGGCTGATCGCCGGGTTCTTGCTCGGTATCTGGTGGCTTTTTGCACAGGCGCACAGTGCCACATCTTTTCTATCTCTTCTTATAGGGGCGCTGACAGTCGTGTTTGTCGGCATTCGTTCCGATAAATAAAAAATTTATCGGAACGTATCTGTTAGCAGCGTTAGTTCTCCTTGCCGCAGCAGAACTGGTGTTTGGGTGGGAGATTTCTCCGAGGCTCTGGGCAGGGGTTCCGGCATGTCGGGGAGAACACTGATCTGGACGGCCCTCCTAAGATGTCATACCAATCCACTTGTTGGGACCGGATTTGAAAGCTTTTGGCTGGGAGAAACACGAAAGCAGCTGAAAGGACTTTTTTATTATGACCTAAACGAAGCCCACAATGGCTATTTGGAGATTTATTTGACCCTCGGGCTAATTGGCCTGTTCATCTTGATTGCGCTTTTCGTTGCGACATTCTGGAAAGCACGTCGGGAGCTTTTTCGCAATTTTGAATGGGGGCGATATCGATTGGGCTTCCTCGTGGCAGTCGTCCTCTACAACTGGACGGAAGCGGGCTTCAAAACGATTGCGCCGATCTCGTTTGTGTTCTATCTGATTGCGATGGACTATCCAAGACCTGACCTGACGACTGGGCAACCACGCGCCAAGGCTGGGGGATCAGAGGAGAACCGCGAATTCGCATACGCTGAAGGTGAAGCCTGAGGTGGGTGCAGTCTTTGGCACGGATCTTGCGTGAAATATTGGGAATATGGAATATTACGGGAATTGTGAGGGATATAGGACCGATGCAGTCGGAGATTCGCCAACGGTTTTGGACGCAATTGCACGCGCGTTGTGATGCCGCGGCTCAGGTAGGCGGCCATCGGCCTTCCGGTTCCGATTCGCTCTTTCGGCCGCGGCCGAATTATGCGGTTAGGAGTTTGGCTTCTTGCCGCGCTGCTTTTCGCTGTTTCGAGCGCGGTGCAAGCGAGCACCATTAACGCGGCCAGCCCTTCCCTTACTGATGTTACCGCTGCCATAAACTCTGCCACGGACGGCGATACCGTAATCATTCCGGCCGGAACAGTGCCACCTGGACTTCACCGGGCATTACGATCACCAAAAGTGTTTCGTTAATAGGCCAGACCACCACTAATCCGGTTGCTAAGACTGCTAACGACCAGACCATCATCACCGATAGCGTCAACGGGATTGCGATTACCCTGGCGCCGGCTGCCGGGAAAACGGTTCGCGTAAGCGGGATTTCCTTTCGACCGGGCACCAACGATCCGGGCAGCACTAATTATCAAGCAGCGGTAGCCTTTAGCGGCGGCAGTGTAACCGGAGGCGGCAGACTGGACCATTGCCACTTTATCCCGCTGAATCGAATTGCGCAGATTGCATGGTACTCCCAGCAATACGGAGTGGTGGATCATTGTCTGCTTGATTTCCCGAATGGATTTCTACAGTCGTTCATTATTAGAATGGGAAACTGGGGCAATAATTCACTGGGAATTGGGGACGGCTCCTTTGCTGATTATCCATATTTTGGGACCGAAAAGTTTGCCTTTATCGAGGACAACTGCATCAACAATACAAGCGGGAACGAGCTTAACGGTGACATTGACAGCGACTATGGAGGACGGTTCGTATTTAGATACAATCATTGTTATGATTTTTTGATCGGAAGCCATGGGAGCGAAGGTAGATTTCGTGGAATGCGCTGCGCAGAAGTATACAATAACGATTTTCACCAGACTACGGCGAACTATGCTGGAGGCTGGCGTTCTGGATCGGCACTGATGCACGACAACACATGGGACGGTCTTGCTCCGACGGGCGGAATGAATCTGCAAAATTATCGAACCTTCTTTTTGTTTCCTGGAAACACTTTGGGATCATCGTCCGGTGACGGTCCGTGGGATGTAAACGTAACGGAGGCTGACGGAGTAACGCACATCGACGGACATTCTCCCTATCTGTTCTCGAGCGGCACAGTCACAAGCGGATCAACGACAACCCTGACCGATACCAGCAAGAGTTGGTCAACGAACCAGTGGGCTGGATACACGGCCAAAAGAGTATCGGATAATGGCATCATGTCCATTATCTCCAACACGAGCAACACCCTGACAGGCTACTACCGGGCAGAGCAGGGGGGTGGCGTAACGTGGGCAACGGGCAACTCCTACCAAATCCATCGGGTAGCGATCTCATTGGATCAGCCGGGACGCGGCAAGGGCGACTTGATTGTTGGAGAACCACCGACAGGGACTCCGGCATGGCCCAACGAAGCATTGGAACCATGTTTCGAGTGGAACAACGTCTACACACCGACGAGCACTGCGGTTGCTCATTACCAATATGGCACTGGGATGTATAACCACCTTCTGTTGGTCTCAGGGCGAGATTATTACAACAGCAGTTCGGAGTCCGCTGCGGAAGCTGTTTATGTTGCTGCGCTCAATGGCGTCGCTTACACCGGACCCTACACCTACCCGCATCCGCTGGCGGGCGGAATGATCCGACCCCGACTCCGACCCCGGGGGCGCCCCGTGCGCCTACCCATCTTCGTATCGCGGGACCATAACGAGTTCCTATTCCCGAGTCGAAGGGCGAGGCAATTTCAGTCCCGAACAATCCAACGCTGCCCCGCGGTTGCAGGAACTTCCCAAGGGCCGACTTGAGGGATGAGTTAGAATCTGCCGCAGGGGCGAAATTTCCGCTCAGATTTATCCATGTCGGAGACGAGGCTTTGCGAGGGATCAAAGGAGACCGTGGATTACGCGGATATCGCTGATTAGACTTTGCTCACCGGAATTGATGCTCCGCTGCCTAGCTCCGTACCGTTACCCCTCGCGGCATTGCCGTCTATCCAGCGCTACCTTCGCGCTGTATTCTGACTCGTCCTCCGCCCTCCGATTTCTGACCTCTGACTTCGGATATGCGATATATCCTCATTACCGCGGCTCGGAATGAAGAGGCGTTCATCGGAAAGACGCTTGATTCCGTGGTTACTCAGATGGTTTTACCAGAGCACTGGGTTATCGTGGACGACGGTTCAACGGATCACACTGCGGAAATCGTCGAAAGTTACGCCGCGGCACATCCGTGGATTGAACTGGTTCGCCGAATGGAGGAGAGCGACCGCAATTTTGCTTCGAAAGCGCACGCCGTTAACACCGGCTTAAAGCGTGCGAGCTCACTTCAGTTTGAGATACTGGGCAATCTCGACGCCGACGTTTCGTTCGGGCCCGATTACATGGAATTCCTAATGCAAAGATTTTCTGAAGACCCAGACCTGGGTATCGCGGGGACGCCTTTTACGCAGGAGGGCCATTATGATTCAAGCAGGGATAGTTTCGAGGGCGAGAACTACGTCGCCGGGCCCTGTCAGCTCTTCCGGCGTGAGTGTTTCCAGGAGATTGGCGGCTACGTCCCGAATCGGGCAGGGGGATTGGATTGGATTGCGGTCATGACGGCACGGATGAAGGGATGGAAAGTGAGAGCTTTCCCTGAAAAACGATATCATCACCATCGAACGCTGGGCACGGCTGGGAAGGGGGCTTTGCGCGCGCTTTTTTCCTATGGGGAAAAGGATTATTATCTTGGCGGCTCGCCAGTCTGGCAATTGTTCCGCGCCATGTATCGTTTAGCCAAAAAACCCTACTTTACGGGAGGGCTGGCGCTGGGCCTGGGTTACCTCTGGGCGGTGATCAGACGCGCGAAGCGTTCTGTGTCCGACGAACTGATGCGCTTCCACCGCGCGGACCAAATGAGAAAATTGAAGAGCATCCTGCGTTCTGTTTTGCAGCTGAAAAAAGTGGACAGCTTTCGCCTTGCGCCAGTAACGGATAACAAATTTCGGAGGATAGAAGTCAAAGATCAGAGAACGGATGTCAGCTGTCAGAATACGCCGCGAAGGTAGCGGCGTGGAACTGGGCAGGTGGAGCACTAAATTAGAAAGTAGAATGACAAATCAGATGACAGAGAACAGAGGACAGAGCATAGGCGCCGGAGACGGATCCATGGAGACGGATGCGTTCTTCCGTCAATACACCTCACACGACGAGATCTTGAAATACACCAAGGCCACGGCGGGCCTGGGGATCAGCTATCTTCTCGATCATGATTATAAGGCGGTCTACCTCGAGGCGCTCGCCGTCTTGCCTCAGGAAATCAGGGAACGTGGCATCCGCATGCTGGAGTTTGGGTGCGGAGGTGGGATGAATCTCTTACACTTGATATCCGTTTTGCACCAGGAAGGGATCAAAGTGGAAAGCGCGATTGGGACCGACTTTTCTCCCGTGATGATTGAGACGGCCAGGCGCGAGGCTAAGAATTATCTCTCAGAGCGGGATCTGCATAGGCTTGAATTCCACGTGGCCAAAAATGAAACTTTGATTAGCAACCTTTCGGCATCGGCCGGGACGGACGAAGCAAAACTGGAAAAGTCTTTCGATTTCATTCTCGGGGTCAACACAATTCGATATTGCCATGATGCGAAAACGGAGATGGATAACGCCCGCGACATTTTCGACCTGCTTGTTCCGGGAGGAGTATGTGTTGTGATCGACATGAACAATCGATTCCCGGTTTTCCGGAGCGATCTAAAAAACGGACTTCGCTGGAAGAAAGAGAAACAGTGTTATGTGCCGTCGCTGGAAGAGGTACACTGCGCCATTTGTGGAAGCAGGCTTCGAGATATTGCGAAGCGAGCACTTCTGTTGGGTTCCGCACTCAGCGGGCGGATTAATGTGCGCGCTTTCAAAAAGCTTGTCACCTCTGCTGAACAGAGTTGCCAAGTCCCGGGCGATGAGGTCGTTGGTCGTATCGAGAAGGCCCCGGTAACGGGAGATCACCGTTGAGGCAATCTGAAAACACTCACGCCCTGAAGGACGAAGCATTGCTCCTGAGCAGGGACGACTTGTCGCTAGAAACCGGCAATATAGCCAAAGCGCTCCATTTCTTTGGCGTTCCCTCGCGTGCTGTGACGGTAACGGAGTTTCGCAGTCACACCGGGCTCAACCATGAGAGCCCTGCGAAATCCAGAGCTTTGTGTTCAGCAGACACTTTCTTCGAGTTGATTCGTGAGTTGGAGGACACTGCGGAGGCAATTCAGCCATGGTGGGAGCGCATGCATTCGTTTTTTGTCTACGCAGGCAACGTTCCTGCGGTTCTGCAGGAGCTAATGCAGCGGCTCACTGGAGGCGAGGCAGTTGTAATTAGTCAAATGAATCGCTTCGGCGGAGATTTCGTTGTCTCGGGCAAGTTGGACGATTTCTGCGGGCTGATGGCCGGCATGCAAGTTTCGGCTTCCAAGGCAAAAATCAATGCCAGCCTCGTTGTGAACATGGCAGCGGAAAGTGCGATCAATATTATTTCACTCGATCAGGGCGCGATTTTCCTCAAGCTTGAATACAAAGGGGTGCCCGTCTTTCTCTCAACCTCGAGAGAAATCATCGATCTCGACGCAGAACTCACGACGCAAAATTTTGATGTTCGTGAGCACTTCCTCACCGCAGTTCCTCTTGTTCTTTATGTTAAATGGGCGTTTGCCAAGACCTGCTGGAACGCCCCCGAAATCAACGCGTGCCTGGTGATTGATGATCCTCTGCTAAAGACCACGCACGGCTTTGTGGATTTTCAGGAACTTCTGTCTCTCATGAAGCGATTCAAGTTTAGTACCAACATCGCATTCATCCCCTGGAACTGGCGGAGAAGTGCTCCGGAGGTGGTTCGGTTGTTCCGAGAAAACCCCGAGCATTACTCGCTTTCGGTTCACGGTTGCGATCATACCCGTGCAGAGTTCGGCAGCACCAATCCGCAACACCTTTTCTGGAAGACTCAACAGGCGCTCGACCGTATGAATCGTCACCGATCGGTTACCGGAATTGATTACGATCCCGTCATGGTATTTCCTCAAGGCATTTTTTCGGAGGCGGCCATGGATGCGCTAAGGCGCACCGATCTTATTGCCGCTGTCAACAACGACATTATTAGCGCCGATCCGAACCCGCGGGCTATCACAGTCTCCGATGTGTGGGACATCGCAGTCATGCGTTACGGCTTTCCGCTCTTTACCCGGAGATACCCATGGGAGGGGATCGAAAACTTTGCCTTCGACGCTCTGTTGGGCAAACCCGCGATCGCAGTGATCCATCACGATTATTGCAGCGATCGCTGCGCGCGCCTGGTCGACTTTATCGAGCGGCTCAATGCTTTGCCATGTGCGCCAACCTGGCGTGGTTTGGGCGACGTAGTTCGACGTAGTTGCCGTCAAAGAGAAATATCACCGGGGGAGGTGGAAGTGGAGATGTATGGAACGGAGTTACGCATTGAGAACCGCTCTGACCGGGTAAAGCATTTCGCGATAAGAAGGCGCGAGTGTGAGCCTTCAGCGATTCGGCAAATTTGCGCGGACGCCCAAGAGATTGCCTGGAAACCCGTCAAGGACCACATCGATTTCGAAGTGGCCCTCAATCCCGGTGAAAGCAAGGTGCTGTCCGTGCGATTTCGCGGGCCGAAAGTAACCAGACACCAGAAGAGCACTTTATATCGCAGGGCAGGGACAGCGCTTAGACGGCATCTCTGCGAAGCGCGCGACAATTATGTTGTTCCTGGTAGGTATCGCTTTTCGCGACTTTTCAATGGCTTGAAGTTTAGAGCCAGCCTCTGACTTTCGATCTTCGACCTCTGACCTTCGTCACATGCAAGTAGCACAGACAACCGATCCACTGGCAGCCAGGATCTCCGATCTTCTGACGGATTTCACCGACTGGCTGGATGATTACGGCGAAAAGTCCTGGGATTTTCAGAGCTTCTTTGCCGGACCGGTCGGCGGACGAGCCAAAGCCCTTTATTACCGCCATAAACTCATTGGAACGGCTGCCGTTGCTCCAATGATTTTCTGTGAAGCATTGGTGCCGGCGGCGCGACGGCTGTTTTCTCATCCGATGCGATTCCCGATTGCAGATGCTCATTATGCGATGGGGTTCGCATTTTTATATGAGCTGACCTCTGACCTCCGACATCTGCAACGCGCGACGCACTTTCTAAATGAGCTAGTTGCATCGCGTTGTCCACGATTTCAGAGAATATTGCTGGGGCTATCCTTTTGATTGGGTCTGGCATGGCGGCGTCATCAAAGCGCAGACACCGCTCATCACCTCGACCCCCTATGCCTATGAGGCGTTTCTTCAGGTAGGGCAGCTGCTTCGGGGCGAGGCAGCGTCTTCTGACCTCCGATCTCTGACCTCTGGCTTCTGCGCGATGGATGTCGCGGAATCAATCGCTCGCCATGCCGCGAACGACATTAAGGACTTCAGAGTATCGGAAGCTGCCAGCAGTTGCTCCTACACCCCGTTTGATGAAGGCGGAGTTGTCAACGCGGCCGCTTACCGGGCTTTCTTGTTAACGAACGCTTCGCGGATGTTTTCCAATGATGAGTATTTGAAAACCGCTGAGCGGAACTTGAATTTCGTCCTGGAAAACCAGAATGCCGATGGATCGTGGTTTTACGCAGTCGATGGGGTGCGTGACTTTGTTGATCACTTTCACACCTGCTTCGTAATGAAGGCACTCGCCAAAATCCACGTTTTAACCGGAGACAGAGGTTGCGTCGAAGCTCTTACAAGAGGCATGGAATATTATCTGACGAATCTTTTTGAGCAGGATGGGCTTCCCAAGCCGTTTTCCAAAGCCCCGCGTCTGACCGTTTACAAGCGCGAGCTCTATGATTGCGCCGAATGCATCAATTTGTGTCTGCTGCTGCGTGATCGTTTCCCGCAGTTGGAAGCGACACTGCAGACGGTGATTGAGGGAGTCCTTAGAGATTGGATCAAACCGGACGGCTCATTTCGTTCACGCCGCCTCCATTTCGGCTGGGACAACGTCCCGATGCATCGCTGGGGCCAGTCGCAGATGTTTCGAAGTTTGGCGTTTTACGTACGCGAAGCAAGGAAAGCTGAAAAACTGAAAGCTGAGATGCCGCAGCAGCAAACAAAGGAATCCGGAGCGCTGACCGCGCCTGCTCTGTGACCTCTGACGCTTGATTTTCAATTATCCGTGAAAAGTGAAGGATGAAACCGGTTCCCGGCTTCTCCTCGTATTTGGCACGGCACCGAGTGCGGCACACTTGTCAACATACACCTCCAGGCGCGCTGAAGTTTCTGAACATTTGCATCGTATGAATTTGATCGCTTCATTGCGGCTGAAGCGCTCGGCGCAGCTTTTTCTCGAACGCGTCGGCCTTTATCAGCGTTTGAAAGCGTCGCGTGTTTATGATTTCTATTGGTCGCTCGTCGATCCGCATTGGTTGACCGACCGTGACAAGGAAGTCGACTTTTACCGGACGACGCTTACGGGTTTCCAAAAAGGAAACGTCATCTTTGATATTGGCGCAAATGACGGCTGCAAGACGGATGTTTTCTTGAGATTGGGCGCGAAAGTAGTCGCCGTTGAACCGGACGACACGAACATAAAAATTCTGAATGGAAAATTTTTGGACAAGAGAATTTTCCGAAGGCCGGTGACAGTTGCCGGCAAGGCTGTCAGTGATCGCGCCGGTGAAATGACCATGTGGATTGACGCACCTGGTTCGGCCTTGAATACGCTCAATCCGAAATGGGTTGAAACGTTGCGATACAACAGCAGCCGTTTCGGCCAGCCTCTGCATTTTGGGCAAAAAAAGACGGTTCTAACCACCACGCTCGGAAAACTCATCGAAGAATACGGGGTTCCGTTCTACATAAAAATTGACGTGGAAGGTCACGAGCAAAACGTTTTGCGCGGACTAAATCAATCCGTTCCCTACGTTTCATTCGAGGTCAATTTGCCGGAATTTAGAGAAGAAGGGATGGAATGTATTCGGATACTTACCGAATTGAATTCCGAAGGCGAGTTTAACTATGCCGCGGATTGCCGGCGCGGTCTGGCGGGCGAGTCATGGAAGCCGTCAAATGAGTTTGTCCGTGCTTTTGAGCAATGCGGGGACCCGGCGGTGGAAATGTTTTGGCGGACGCCGGAACGATTTAAATCCAATGCACCGCGAAAATGAAATCGAACTGCATTTTGCTCATAAGAGCGATTGTTCTGTTGCTGAATCGGTTTCCGTCTTCGACGACGATTTTCAATGCCGCCGATCTCGCTTTCGGCGGGGAGCGCGGTCGACGCGGACCTCTGACCAATGTACAGGCACGGCATCTGCGACCAAATTAGTTTCATCCGGAACGAGCCGGTCGAACCAGTCACGATTCGGCGGATGACCCAAACGGTGGTGCATCGCAATCCCGACGACAAAGACTACTTTTTTGATGGCGCACACAGGGTGTGGGTCATGTTGAACGGCGAGGTTTACAATTACAAAGAGCTGCGCACTAAACTCGAACAACGCGGTCATCCCTTTCGGACTGAATCTGACACTGAGGTGTTATTTGCGGTTATGGAGAGGGGGGCACGCCCGAAACGTGAGACAATGAGAGTCGAACCGCTGAAAGCCTGAAAAATTGAAAATTGGAAATGTGTTTGATTTCCTGATCGTCGGTGCGGGCTTCGCGGGTTCGGTCCTGGCCGAGCGACTTGCGAGCCAACTTGGCAAGACGTGCCTTATTGTTGAGAAACGCAATCACATCGGCGGCAATGCCTACGATCATTACGACACCGCCGGCGTGCTCCTCCACCGTTATGGGCCGCATTACTTCCGCACCAACTCCAGGCGGATTATTGATTACCTTGGCCAATTCACCGAGTGGCATGCCGTCGAGTATAAGATTCTGTCGTGGACGCACGGCCGCTACTGGCAATTCCCGATTAATCTAAACACGTTCGAACAACTCATCGGGAAGCCCTCCACCAGTGAGGAAATGGAGGCTCAGCTCGCCCAGTGGGGAGTTAAGATCGACAATCCGAAAAACTCCGAAGAGGTGATCGTTTCGCAGGTGGGATGGAAGTTGTACGAAATGTTCTTCAAAAACTACACGCGCAAGCAATGGCAACGGGACGCGAAGGATCTCGATCCAAGTGTTTGCGGTCGCATTCCGATCCGCACCAATCGCGACGATCGTTATCTCTCCGAGAAATTTCAGGCTCTGCCGAAAAATGGTTACACACCGATGTTCGAAAAGATGCTGTCGGATCCGAAAATAGAAGTACGACTCAAGACCGACTATCGTGAGGCGCGCGAACAGGTGCAATTTAAACACCTCATTTATACGGGACCGATTGATGAATACTACGATCATTGCTTCGGCCATTTGCCGTATCGATCGTTGCGCTTTGAGCCAGAAACGCTCGCGCAGGAATTTTTCCAACGGGTCATGCAGGTGAATTATCCCAACGATCACGACTTCACTCGCATCGTTGAAATGAAGCATGCAACGGGTCAGAAGCTGCCATCGACAACTATCGTCCGCGAGTACCCGCAGGATTCTGGTCCGGGTCGCGAGCCCTACTACCCGATCCCGGCTCCCGATGCGAAAGCGCTCTACCAACGATACGCTGAACGCGCGGCGCAGGAAAAAAACGTCAGCTTCATCGGCCGTCTTGCGACCTACCGTTACTACAACATGGACCAGGTTGTCGGAATGGCCCTCGCAGAGTTCGACCGTCTCCGGCGCAATCTGGCGCCTCCGGAGATTGCTTTATCTTTGTGAAATGCTGAGCAGCGGAAACGCATGAACCGCTGAAAGCTGTAACGCTGAAATGGAGGACTGAGGTGAGCGGGATCAGACGGACGGAGGACAGAGGACGGAGGACAGATGTTCCGAGGTCACGTCGGGAGGAGATGAAAGCCAGGGATCAGAGGACTGATGACGGAAGACAGAGGACGGCGGTATGAAGCGAGGACGGAATGCGGACGAGCAGAGGACGGCGGGCAGAGAGAGCGTAGTAAAGATAAATGATAGAGCGAATTTCGAGTTTTAAGGATTTGCGCGTCTATATATTGGCATTCGAAGTCCAAGAGGAAATCTTCGAAATTTCGAAGCGGTTTCCAGCGGAAGAGCGCTATGCTTTGACTGATCAAATCCGACGAGCATCAAGGTCAGTCGGGGCCAACCTTGCCGAAGCATGGCAAAAACGCCGCTATGTCGCTCACTTCGTTAGCAAACTGACAGATGCCGACGGAGAACAGGCTGAAACACAGCATTGGTTGGGCACAGCCACAGCTTGCGGCTATCTCTCCGAGAAAGAACAAGTGGCCCTGCTGGCGAAATGCACGAGAATTGGTCGGATGCTTGGTACCATGATGGCCAAACCAGAAAAGTTTTGCAAGCATTTCACCTGATCCACCTTCAGTCATCGGCCCTCAGTCATCAGTCATCAGAACATGTGCGGCATAGCCGGTCAATTTAACTTCCAGCGCTTCGAGCCGGTCGAACGCGAGACGATCGTGCGCATGGCCGACTCGATCGCGCACCGCGGGCCGGATGATCAAGGATACTTCGTCTCTGGCGCGATCGGACTTGGCTTTCGCAGGCTTTCCATCATCGACCTGGCAGGCGGCCATCAGCCGATGTCTGACCCCGGCGAAACGGTCTGGATCGTCTTTAATGGCGAGATCTACAATTTCAAAGAGCTGCGCGCTGAACTCGAGAAGGGCGGCCATCATTTTCGAACGAATTCCGATACCGAGGTCATCATCCACGGTTACAAGGAATGGGGCGCCGACGTCCTTAACCATCTCAACGGCATGTTCGGACTCGCGATCTGGGACGTGAGGAAAGAGCGCCTGATCGTGGCGCGGGATGCGATGGGGATCAAATTGATTTACTACCGCATCGCCAACGGCCGACTGACGTTCGGGTCGGAGATTCGCCCGATCCTCGCTAGCGATGAGTCGAGTCCGGAAGTAGATCCCGTCGCACTCAACCTGTTTCTGCGCTTTCGCTATACGCCATCGCCCTTAACGATCTACAAGGGAATCCGGAAATTGGCCGCCGGAACGATGCTCATTGTGGAAGGGGGAGAATGCCGCGAAAAGCGTTGGTATAACTATACGCCCGTCCCTTTTTCGAGCCCGAAAGAAGACAAGGAAGCTACCCACGAGCTGCTCGAGCTATATCGGGCGCTGTTCGGCGGCATCTCCTCAGCGATGTGCCGGTCGGAATACTTTTGAGCGGCGGCCTCGACTCGGGCTTGCTCCTGGCGCTAATGAATGAACAGGGCGGTCCCTGGCCTGCATACACGGTAGGTTATGGAGAGACGTTTGAAGACGACGAGCTGGCCGATGCAAAGGAGACGGCCGCTCTTTTGGGTGCTCGCCATGTCCCAGTAAAGCTCGACCGGGCCGAATTTGAACGATCGCTTCCAAAGATCGTGGAATGTCTCGAAGAGCCAATTGCCACTTCCTCCATCGTCCCGATGTATTTCGTCTCCCAACGCGCGCGGCAGGATGTCAAAGTTGCTCTCATTGGTCAGGGCCCGGACGAATTGTTCGGCGGCTACAAGCGGCACCTCGGTATGCATTACGGCGAGTGGTGGCGGGGGCTGCCAGCAGGCGTCCGCTCGATCCTGGGCTCCGCTGTTAATGGGCTACCGCGCAACGAAACATTGAAACGCGGGGTTCGCTCACTCGCGAGCGAAGACCGATTGAAACGCTATCAGGACGTGTTTTCCCTGGCATCGACCGGGACGATAAACGGGCTTTTTCGTGACGATGTTCTTCCCGAGAGACAGGATTATGAACTGGTCGAGTATTGGCATGCGCTTCGGTCGCAAATGGAGCACACCGACGAGCTTGGCGGGTTTCAACTCCTTGAAATCCGTTCCTCGCTTCCCGACGAGCTGCTCATGTACGCCGACAAACTCTCCATGGCGCACAGCCTGGAAGTGCGCGTGCCTTATCTGGACCGCACCGTAGTTGAATACGTCCAGCGGCTCGACGCCAGTTTCAAAATCCGGCGCGGCACTCGCAAATGGCTGCATCGGCAAGTTTGCCAAAGCTACCTGCCGCGGCGCATTCTCAAACGCAGGAAGCGCGGTTTTGCCGCCAACGTGGTGGACGAATGGTTTCGCTCGTCGCTTGACTGCGAGCTCCCAAAAATGCTTTTGGATGAAAGTTCACTTATGTTTGGTTTACTTGACCCTAAATCCGTGCGAAGACTTCTCGAAAGCCACCAGTCCGGCCGCCAGGATGATCACAAACTCCTGTTTAGCCTCGTCATGATAGAGCAATGGTTGCGAGGAGCTCAGACAGGTCGAGAGCGGCTTGTGTCTGCAGCTCGACAAAAAATGCACGCGGCCCACCTGATATCCTAGGCAAACATAATGACGACCTGCGCGACCGCTAAAGTGGCTGAAATTCGAATCGCCGGAAAGACTCTTTATGTGCCTTCAGCAGAGATCTGTGACCAGACCGTTGTCGTGACCGGTAAATGGCTCAGGACGGCGCAAGTCAAGGATGAAGATGTAGTGGAAGGTGTGATTGTCAAAGATCCCGAGTTATTCATTACCAGATTAAAAGAGAGTGAACTAAGAGCTGATGTCTTTACCTTCGCGCAAAGGCCACCCGAGATCGCCCCAAAATATCATTATCACTGCGAATGGGACAATTGGGCTGCAATACCTACGACTTCCTTCAAGGGCTGGTGGGAAAGTCTGCCCCAGGAGTCAAGGAAGAATGTGAGGCGCGCCGCCAGACGCGGCGTGACCGTGAATATTGTTCCATTTGATGACGATTTCGTGAATGGCGTCCACAGGATTTATAATCACAGCCCCGTACGAGACGGAAGACTCTTTTGGCACTTCGGAAAAGACCTTCACACGGTAAAACGAGAACTCGCAACCTATCTGGAGCGAAGCCAATTTATCGGCGCGTATTGGAATGAAGAACTTATTGGCTTCATCAAGATCGTTTATGTTGACGACGTAGCTATGCTTATGCACATCATCTCGATGAATGAGCATTATGATAAACGGCCAATGAACGCACTGATTGCAAAAGCCGCGGAGGTTTGTGAGCAAAAGGCGATTTCGAATTTGGTCTACGGACAATTTATTTATGGCAATAAGCGTCGGAGCTCGCTTGTTGAATTCAAGCGCCGGAACGGTTTCGAGCAAATTAATTTTCCCAGATATTACATTCCCTTGAACTTAAAAGGTCAAGTATTCGTCCGAATGCGCCTGTACAGAGGCCTTAGCGGATTGATTCCAGAGCCCATTCTGGAACCCCTTTTAAGTTTGAGGACCTGGTATTACAAAACGATCTCCGCAAACCGAATTTTACACGACAAATTTGCCGGTGTAGCTCAACGTTAGAGCAACTGAATCGTAATCAGGAGATGGAGTGTTCGATTCCTCCCGCCGGCTCCAGGTTTACAATATTGACCCGTAGGGAGGACGCTGTGAAAATATTGGACTCTTACTTCCTGGGTGAAATTCCCAAGCTGAGTGGGACTGATCATGTGGCGATCATCCTATCTATTGCGCCGCTGGCTCCGGGTAGTAGCCCGGGCGAAAAAAATAGGCCCTTTTGTTAAGTTAAATGGCATGGCCTTGGTGCGGCTCGATCTCGGGACCTTGGTTACGAAGGTGATCAATGTTTAAAGGACAAAAAATTGTTGTGGTGATGCCTGCTTACAATGCGGGAAAAACACTCAGGAAAACCTATGAAGACGTGATGGACCAACAGATCGTCGATGAGGTGATTGTTGTGGATGATGCTAGTCGGGACGACACGGTTGCCGTTGCCCAAGGTCTTCCCGCAGTTAGAATTCACGTGCACGAAGGTAACAAGGGGTACGGAGCTAATCAGAAGACCTGTTACAGGCTGGCGTTGGAGGCCGGTGCCGATATCGTTATTATGGTGCACCCCGATTATCAGTACACACCGAAACTGATACCGGCAATGGCCGCAATTATAGGGAATGGCCTGTACCAATGCGTGATCGGGTCCCGCATCCTCGGAGGGTATGCCTTACGCGGTGGAATGCCTTTGTGGAAGTACCTTGCCAATCGTTTTCTTACGCTCTCGGAGAATATCTTGGTCGGGGCTAAGTTATCCGAGTATCATTCAGGTTACAGGGCCTTCTCCCGACAGGTATTGGAGCGTTTGGATTTGGAGCACAACTCAAACGATTTTGTGTTCGACAATCAGATGCTTATCCAAATTATATGGCACGGTTATGCGATCGCAGAGGTTACTTGTCCTACAGATTACAACGAGGAAGCTTCGTCAATCAACTTCAGGCGTAGCGTTAGGTATGGCTTCGGGTGCTTGCAAACCGCGCTCATTTTTCGTCTCGGCAAAGTTGGGCTATATCGGTCGAAAATGCTATCAGCAAATCACGTAACCTGAGCGGGCCGGGGATGGTGGCCCCTGCGATATCCGCCCTGACGAGCGAAGTCTGGCTTCGGGCTCGGCGCAGGGAGAGTATTGGCCGCAGAACCGAGGGAGATATAGCACCTGCTGCTCTATCTGACGTAGGCCTCGCGTGGTTTTTATGAGAAATCTAGCACCTTGGTTGGACTCGACTTTGAAAAGTACGAATGAACCGAGACTGTTCGGTCGCTTTGCTGCTACAGTAGTCGCGCTGGCGGTTCTCACGAGGCTAGGAATGCTGCTCTGCTTTTGGCCGACCTGGATTTGGCACACCGGTCATGTACAGGACTCCTGGAACCAGTTGGCAATCAACTGGGTTAATCACGGCATTTTTGGCTTTGCACCGGATGTCCCAACTATTCAGCGAGGCCCGGTCTTCCCGCTCTTGGAGATTCCTCTCTACCTGCTGTTTGGGGAGAACTATGCGGGTTGGAGCATCGCGCTGCTTCTCCTCGATACCGGTACCTGCCTTCTGCTTGTCCTTCTCGCACGGCAACTGTGGGGTTACAGGCCAGCGTTGCTAGCTGGTCTGTTCTACAGTGTTCATCTACCGATCATTTACTATACGGCCACGATACAGCAATTCACGACTGCTCTGCCACTGGTCTTTCTCTGGTTCTACCTGTTTTCCGCCTGGGACCTGGGTTTCGCGAAGAAGTGGACTCCGTGGGCTTTGGGACTCGTATCGGGTGCCCTTATGCTTAACAAAACAGTGTATCTTCCGGTCACACTCGTTTCATTAGTCTACATAGTCTGGTTAAAGCGCGATGAATCTCAGTTAAAGACGATTTTCAGACAAGTCTCGATTGTTCTCGTCACCGCAGTTCTTGTAGTCGCACCTTGGACGTATCGCAACTACGTTGTCACTAAGGGGGCTATCGTTCCTGTTCAGGCTATGTTTTGGGAACTCGTCTGGCAGAAGTACGTGATCTCGGAGCTAGACGCAACCGAGGGAGCATACCGCTCCGATGGTAGGACCCTCGATTACATCCTGGCGCGAAGGGCAGAGCTATTCGGCAGGGCGAAGGACCCGTCCGTAGTAAAACTGAACGGCCCGAGGAGGGAATTGTACGGCGAACGGGTCTTCAGAGATCAAGTCGTCGAGTGGATCAGAGGCAAGCCGACACAGTTTCTCAGGAACGTGACGAGCAATATCTGGGGGTTTTGGGTCCGAGCGGAAAACCTGAAAAAGACGCTGCTTATGGCGAGCATGCAGGCGGTCTTTCTGGGAGCGTCCTTGCTTGGTTTGGGGCTAACAATCAGATATGGCCAGCTTCGCCTGATCAGATTCGGTCTACTCCTAATTCTCACCTTGTGGGCTGAACACAGCCTCGTGCTTGGGTGGGGCCGTTTTTCGCTTGATACAGTTCCAGTTTTGGCAATTGTCTTTGGCATTGGAATCGACCAGTGGATGAAACAAAAGGCGGTCGGAAACCAGGGACTGAGTTAGCACGTGGGGAAGCGACGCTGCCAATAGAACGGAGCTGCGCTGAAGGCATGTGCCCGCGTTGCCACCGCTTCGCAGAGGAACTGAGTTCCAATATTGGCGGCCGGATTCGGGCGGGAGGTTGTGTCCGAGAACTCGGTGTAATGCCTCTGCCATCGTTTTGGCCGGGCGCCGCGGAGAGATCCCGGCCAGGACATCGCCGGTCTCGGATGTGGACGGGAATCACAGTAATTGATCACCATCATCGAGGCTTGACGAAGGGACACCATCAAAAGAGGCATTAACCGGGAAGACTGTCGGGGCACGACGAATAGAATAGGATTGGGATGTGTTTATCTGTGATTTGGCTGGTAAAACGACTTTGAATCGTGAGAGCAAAACTCGTCGCAGGTCGTAGTACTCAAGGAACCCGATTTAGCGTTGTGGCATCAGAGTAACCTTAGAGTCGAGAAAGATCGACGGATTGAAAGACCTTATATGCCCGGAATTGTTGGAATAGTCGGTGCAGACGCTCGTGTCGAGAATGAAGCTGCGCTGACCGTAATGGTTAAGTGCCTGGTGCATGAGCCGTTTTACACTCATGGCACGTATATCGACAAGGAGCTAGGTCTCTGGCTCGGCTGGGTCAATCACGAAGGATCTTTCTCCGACTGCCTGCCGATTTGGAATGAAAAGAAGGACATCTGCCTTCTCTTTTCGGGCGAGGATTTTGCCGACCAGACAGACATCGAGGCGCTGAGAGGCCGCGGCCACGAATTTGGGTGCGAAAATGCAAGTTATCTCGTCCACCTCTACGAAGAAAGGGGTTGCAAGTTTCTGGAGGGACTCAATGGATGGTTCAGCGGCGTATTGGTGGATCTTCGGGAGCAGAAGTGCGTGCTGTTTAACGATCGGTATGGAGTTAACCGAATTTACTATCACGAAGAGACGGATAAGCTGTATTTTGCCTCTGAAGCAAAGGCGCTTCTAAAAATTCTGCCCGGCACTCGCCAACTAAATCCTCGAAGTCTGGGCGAGCTGCTTTCCTGCGATGCGGTTCTGCAAAACAGAAGCCTTTTTTCTGGCATCTCCTTGCTTCCGGCCGGTTCGTCCTGGGTCTTTTCCCAGGGAAAGCCAGTCCGGAAAACGACTTATTTTAAGTCGGAAGCTTGGGAAAATCAGCCAGAGTTGAGTGAATCTCACTTTTACGACAGGCTGAAGGAAACCTGGGGCCGAATTCTTCCGAAGTATTTCCGGGGGAAACAGTCCGTTGGTTTGTCTTTGACTGGCGGAGTGGATAGCCGGATGATTTTGGCCTGGGCGCCTCGATCGCCGGGCGCACTTCCCTGCTATACGTGGGGCGGCGCATACCGCGATTGCGCCGACGTCAAGATCGCGCGGCGCGCGGCTGAAATATCGCATCAACCCCACAGGACGATTCTGGTGGGCGACGATTTCCTGGCGCAATTTTCAGAACTGGCCGAAAGAGCGGTCTACGTCAGCGACGGGACCATGGATGTAACCGGGTCGATCGACCTTTACGTGCAAAGACTGGCCCGAGAGATCGCCCCGGTTCGATTAGGTGGAGTGTGCGGCGGAGAGATCTTGAGGCGTTTGGTAATGTTTAAGCCGGATCCTCCTGAAGAAGACTTTTTCGACTCCGAACTCGTGCGCTCAATTCAGGATGCGGCTCTAACCTACGCCAGTGAGCTGCAAGGACACCGGCTCTCCTTCACTGCCTTCAAACAGGTGCCGTGGTTTATGGCCAGCAAGTTCACGCTGGAGCGATCGCAGGTCACCTATCGAACGCCGTATTTTGATAACGACCTGGTTGCGCTCGCCTACCAAACGCCGGCGAACCTATTGAGCAATGGCCCCGCACTACGGCTCATTGCTGACGGTAACGAGGCCCTGGGAAAAATGGGAACGGATCGCGGCCTTGTTTCGCGATCAATTCCTGGCGTTACCCCGATACTGCACGCCTTCCAGGAGTTCACCTTTAAAGCGGAATACGCTTATGATTATCGAATGCCGCAATGGCTGGCAAGACTTGACCATGCCGTTGCTCCGCTTCGCCTGGAAAAGCTGTTCATCGGTCGGCACAAGTTTCACCATTTTCGCGTCTGGTACCGCGATGAACTATCTCGGAGCGTGAAAGAGATGCTTCTCGACTCCAGGGCGCGGAGCCGGCCCTATCTTCGGGCGCATTCTTTGGAAAAGATGTTGAAAGCTCACACAAGCGGTTCACGGAACTATGCCTTCGAGATACACAAGATCCTGACGCTCGAACTCATCCAAAGAACTTTGATCGAAGGGAATTATGGCGACGCTGCATGAATGCGCGTTGCTTTGACGATCGGTCTGTGCGATGCGGTATTCGTTTTTCAGGCTAATGGCGGTCGTTTCGGTTGCGGGCAAAGCGACCTTGAATTTAATACCCTTAGTTGGACCCGTCGAGCTGGCCATAACTTACACTTCGTGAGCTGCCTGATCATTAAACTCGGTGCCACGGGCGATGTGGTTCGGACCACGCCGCTAATCACGACTTTGAGTGGCGATATTACATGGGTGACCGCGGAAAAGAACGCTGTCCTCTTGAAAGGCTTGAAGAAGGGCGTCCGTTGTTTCTCCTGGGAAGAACGAGAAAAGGCATTGGGAATCCGTTACGACCTTGGGATTAATTTGGAAGACACAGTGGATGTTGCACAGTTTTTTAGAAGGGTGCGATGCGACAAGACCTTCGGCGCCTGCGTCAATTCCGATGGCTCATTGGGTTATACGGAAAATTCGCAGGCGTTGGTTTGATCTCAGCCTCATTAGTACCTGAGGGAAAGCTGAAAGCTGACAAGCTGAAATTCGGAAATCGAAAGACGTATCAGGAGCTTGTTTTCAAGGGGCTGGGATGGCAGTTCACCGGCGAGGAGTATTTGCTGCCGAAACCGAGTGAAACAGGACTTTCCGGGGACGTGGCGATTGCGGCCGATTCCGGTCCAGTGTGGCCGATGAAGAAATGGGCCTACTACGACGAATTGAAGCAGCGACTCGAAGAGGAAGGGCTGACCGTGAACGTGTTGCCGAAGAGGTCTTCGCTGCTCGGGCATCTGGCAGACGTCCGGAATCATCGCTGCCTGGTTGGCGGCGATAGTTTGCCGATGCATTTCGCACTCGGAACCAAAACACGCTGTGTCTCGCTCTTTACCTGCACGAGTCCTTGGGAGATTTACGATTACGGGGTTCAGACAAAGATCGTCTCGCCTCTCCTCGAGGAATTTTTTTATAAGCGGGGCTACGATCGGCGCGCCACTACCGCGATTAGCGTTGATGAAGTCTTTAACGCTGTAATGAATCAACTGGAGGCACCCAGCTCAATCGCGACCCGAATCTCGGCGACATGAACCGAATATCAGAGGTCAGAGGTCAGAAGTCAGAGGCCGGATCCGGTAGCGGAAGGATTCACTGTGGCGGAGATCAGATGTCAGAGACCCGTCCTCTGTCCTCTGTCCTCGGTCCTCCGACGCTTCGCGTCTCCCTCCTCACCGGCGGCGCAGACCGGCCGTATGCGCTTGGTTTGACATCGGCGCTCACCTCAGCAGGCATATCAGTTGATTTTATCGGCAGCGACGAGTTGAACTTGCCAGAGTTGCTGCAGGATCCGCGGGTGAACTTTCTAAATTTGCGAGGGGATCAGAGTCCAAAAACCGGTCTGGCAAAGAAAATAGTAAGAGTCCTGGTTTACTACTGGCGTCTTGTCCGGTATGCCGTAACGGCCAGGCCAAAGATTTTTCACATCCTCTGGAACAACAAGTTCGAGCTCTTCGATCGCACTTTGTTGATTGTTTACTACAAAGTGATGGGAAGGAATGTCGTTCTCACCGCGCACAACGTCAATATACGCAAACGGGATCGCACGGACACCTGGCTAAATCGGTTCTCGCTCAGAATGCAATACCGACTGGTCGACCATATTTTCGTTCATACGAAGAGAATGAAGCGTGAACTCTTCGCCGAGTTTGGCGTTCCGGAGAGCAAAATCAGTGTCATTCCCTTCGGGATCAACAATACAGTCCCGGACAGCGCGCTCACGGCGGTCGGTGCAAAGCGAATGCTGGGGGTAGACGACGGCGACAAAGTCATGCTCTGCTTTGGTCAAATTGCGCCTTACAAAGGACTGGAATACGCGGTTGCTGCGTTGACTGAACTTTCCAAAAAGGACAGGAGCTACCGTCTAATTATCGCGGGTAAGCCCAAGTGGAATGAAACCTATTGGAAGCAGATCGAGCAGCTAATTGGTGAAAACGGCGTCGCTGACCGGATAGTCAGGAGAATCGAGCATATCCCGGATGCCGAAGTAGAGCTGTATTTCAAGGCGGCGGACGTTCTGATCGTGTCTTATATCGACATTTTCCAAAGCGGTGTTTTGTTCCTGGCATACAGTTTTGGTCTGCCTGTCATTGCCGCCGATGTGGGGAGTTTGAAAGAGGAAATCGTCGAAGATAAGACCGGCTCTGTCTTTCGAGCGCAGGATACATCGGATCTTGCGCTCAAGATTGAGCGGTATTTCCGGAGCGACCTGTTCCGGAATTTGGAAACGCGGCGGCCGGAAATCAAACGGTACGCGAACGAGCGCTACTCGTGGGACAAGGTCTCGGCCATAACGACGGCCGTTTATCGTAACCTCCTAAGCTGATCCGATGTCCTCTGATCCTCTGACCTCCGACATGGAACCACTGGTTTCAATTCTCATTCCGGCCTACAATGCCGAGCCCTGGATCGCTGAAACGATCTGCTCGGCTCTCGACCAGACATGGCCGCGGAAGGAAATCATCATCGTGGATGATGGGTCCACCGATCAAACACGCTCGATTGCGCAGAAGTTTGCATCCAAAACGGTATGCGTGGTTACTCAGGAAAACCAGGGCGTGTGCGCGGCGAGAAATAAAGCCTATGAGCTTTGCCAGGGAGACTACCTTCAGTGGCTGGACGCCGACGATATCTTGTCCGCCGACAAGATTGCAAAACAAATGGAGGCAGCAGAGCAAAGTCAAAGCAAGCGAACACTTCTTTCATGCGGCTGGGGATACTTCATTTATCGACCGAACAAAGCCCGCTTTGTTCCGACCTCGCTCTGGTGTGATCTGTCGCCGATTGAATGGTTGCTGCGACGGTGGGAGGAGAATCTCCATATGAACCCTGCAACCTGGCTGGTCAGTCGTGAATTAAGCGAGGCGGCCGGAGCGCTTGGGATACGCGACTGCTGGGAGGCGGGGCTGATGATGGAGAGTATTTTTCTCGGGTCGTCTTCGCGAGCACGTGGCATCCGGTTCGTGCCGGAAGCCAAAGTGTTTTATCGCAGCGCGCCATCAAGTCTGGGAAACATCGGTCGTTCTGAAAAGAAAATCGAGGCACTGTTTTTGAGCTTGAAGTTGCAGATCGGCTATCTCGTTTCGCTTGCGAACGACAACCGTGCCCATGCGGCGTGCGTCAACTGTCTCAAGACGTGGCTGCCTTCTTTCTACCCGGATCGGCCCGACATCGTGGAGCAGGTGCAGGCCTTGGCCGCAAATCTCGGCGGCCATCTTGAGATTCCTCGGACCGGATGGAAATACGCCTGGATCGAAAGACTTTTCGGACCACACGTCCGCAAAGAGGTTCAAATTCGCTATAACCAACATAAGTCTTCGATAGTCAGAGCGTGGGACAGACTCCTATACTCCGCGGAGATTGCCCGACGGAAACCGGCAGTGCGCCGTTGAGTTCTCAATGGTCGTGAATTCCTTTTGCGCTTAGCAGCGCGTTGTTTATGGACGTGTTGATTGCAAAATTGGGCGCCACCGGCGACGTCGTCTGGACGACTACTTTGCTCAGATCGCTGAGATTGGAAACTCCGCGCTTGCGTTGGGAGTATGCCTGGATCGAAGCCCTCTTCAGCTTTGAGACGTGCCAGACGAGCCTCTTTGTTTATGCCACAACTCATGGGAGATCTGGTCAGATCCTGGGACAAGGTCTTATTTCGCATGGAAGGTCGAAGCGTTGTCAGCCGGACAGGAGATTGTGGTTCGAGGTCGGCTGTTTGAACTGGTTTGCATGAAAATCGAAAAGCCCGACCCTTCTGACAGCAAAATCGTCGACGACGGCTCGGTGGCGATATGTCTTCTAGGGGCGAAAGAAGATCGCAAAGAAGAGCCCTTCGAAACCGGTCATCTTTTAGCCAATCTCAAGCTGCACACCATCTCGGGCGGTGCGGTTACGATCTTCGCTCAAGGCGGAAAGTTTTTCCTGAGTCTGATCTCGATTATGATCCTGGCACGGCTGTTGCCGCCGCTGGACTTTGGTTTGGTGGCCATGGTGACAACGATTATGGGTTTTTTGCGGATTTTTAATGACGCGGGCCTGTCTACGGCCACGGTGCAGCGGGAGGGCATCACTCATGCGCAGGTCTCCAATCTTTTTTGGACCAATCTTGCTTTGGGCGCAGCAGTCAGTTTACTTTTGGCCTTCCTGTCCCCCACGATCGCCTGGTTCTACCGGGAACCGAGGCTGGTCGGTATTACTCTGGCTCTTTGTGTTACCTTTTTGCTGAGCAGTTCGGCTGTACAACACCTTGCACTGCTCAAGCGCCAGATGCGTTTCAAATTGATTGCAGCGGTGCAGCTCTGGTCTACTGCTGCCGGTGTTCTGGCCGGCATTGTCATGGCATGGCAAGGATCCGGTTATTGGTCTCTGGTGGGCATGCAGGTGACCACTCCGCTGGTTGCCCTTGTTCTCGCATGGTCGTTCTCGGGTTGGCGGCCGCAGGGGCCCCGACGGAGCGATGGAACAGGATCCCTGTTGCATTTTGGCGCCCATCTTACGGTAAGCAGTTTTATGTGGTCTCTCGCCAGCGGGTCGGATGGACTGTTGATCGGCAGGATCTATGGGTCCGTTTCGCTTGGCATCTACTCCAGGGCAGCGGCGTTGATCATGCGGCCTATCGACCAATTCATGCCCCCGTTGGAGGCGGTTTTTATCCCGACATTATCCCGGCTCCAAGGTGAGCCTGCGCGCTACCGCCGGATCGTCTTGCAGGCCTATGAGAGCGTCGCACTCGTGAGTTTTGTTTTCGGTGGTTTGCTTTTCGTCTTGGCGCATCCCTTAACGCTTGTGGTTCTCGGCTCCAACTGGGAAAAAGCCGCCCCTATTTTTGCCGGGTTGACGTTTGCGGCCGTTCATTTCCCATTGGGCAGCGTTTCGACTTGGCTGCTCACCAGTCAGGCCCGCGGGAGGGATTTCCTGCAACTCAGTCTAATCAACTCAACGGTGACAGTCGTCGCCTTTCTCATAGGTGTGCAATTCGGACCGCTGGCCGTGGCATTGGCGTTTTCGGCTTCCTGCTTCTTGGTCCAGATGCCGGTCCAATATCGTATCGCGGGGCGGCGAGGGCCGGTGACAACGCTCGATCTGTGGGGACGGTTTTTCGCGCACTTGCCGCTTTGGGCGATCGTCGTCGCTGCAACCTGGTTCGTTCGTGTAAGAGTCAGCAATTTCGATCCCCTAGAACAGTTGCTCATCTGCGCACCGGTTGGACTGCTGTCGGGATTCGCTTTCCTTTGTGTCTACGCTCCTTCCCGGCGCGCCGCTACGAACCTCGTTATTGTCTTGCGGGAACTGTTGGAATCTTGTGGATTTCGCCCGAGTGCAAGATGACTCTCCACCATCTCCGATCGTATCAGCCTCAGTGCCGAAGTCCCATCCAATGCTTGCCCGGCGAAGGTTCTGGGGGATCCTCGCGCGGAAAGAACGCTGGGGCTTAACGGCGCGGGGATGGCTGGTGGTTTTTGCAACGGTCCTCCTGGTTTTTGGCGCACTTCGTTCGTGGATTTACCCGTTCCTGGCCGTAACCGACCGCGTGGACGCAAACATTCTTGTGGTTGAAGGATGGATCAACGAATACGCGATTCAGGCGGCCGCAAGAGAATTCCAAGGCAGTCATTACGAGCGCGTCTTTACGACGGGCGGACCGGTCGAGGGAACCGGTGGTTATGTTAATGATTACCAGACTTCGGCCAGTGTGAGTGCCGATCTCCTGCGAAAATACGGCGTTGCAAACGGCTCGGTGCAGATGGTCCCTTCTCGTGTCATGGACCGGGATCGGACATACGCATCAGCGGTGGCGCTGCGGAACTGGTTTCATGCCCACAAGTTGCCTGTGCGCACAATCAACGTCCTGACCGAAGATGTACATGCGCGCCGCACACGCCTCCTCTTTCAGAAAGCCCTTGGTGATGATGTCACAGTGGGAATCATTGCCGTTCCTAATCCAGACTATAATTCAAAGCATTGGTGGCGTTATAGCGAGGGCGCAAAGAACGTCTTTGGTGAAGGGATTGCGTATCTCTACGCCCGGCTTCTATTTTACCCGTAGAGGATCTCTGATGTTGAAAAAGCTGCGAAGACTTCTCAGGCAACTCGATGACATGACAAATGTAGTGCCTGGCAGCAGAGGCGCGATGGTGGCTACGATTCTGAGAATTCTGAGCCCGTCGCCGCCTCCTTGCGTCTCGGCCCAAAGATGATCGCATGAATATAACGGTGATCCTGTGCACGTTTAACCGATGCCGGAGTCTGGCGCAGGCCCTGGCTAGCGTCGCGTTGTCGCAGATGCCGCAATCAGTCGCGTGGGAAGTTCTGGTGGTTGACAACAACTCGCGCGATCAGACGCGCGATGTCGTGGCGGAGTTCTGTGTCCGATACCCTGGCCGCTTTCGTTACCTGTTCGAATCAAAGCTAGGGAAATCGCACGCTCTTAACCGTGGCATTGCGGAAGCCCGGGGCGACGTGCTCGCTTTCATGGACGACGACGTCAGGGTTGAGCAGATGTGGCTGCAGAATCTAACGGCTGCTTTGCTCAAGGGCCAGTCCGCCGGTTGTGGAGGCCGTGTCCTTCCGGAGTGGAATTCCGCGCCGCCGCGATGGCTGCCTGACAGAGATGACAACGACGTGTTGGCGCCAGACAACAAAGAGCGCTACCTTTTGGGGCCGCTCGCTCTCTTCGACCTTGGCCTTGAAGCCAAACGACTGGCAGAGCCCCCATTTGGTACGAACATGGCTTTTCAAAAGGCGATGTTCGCAAAGTATGGCGGTTTTAGAACAGATTTGGGCCCGCAACCGGGAAGCGAAATTCGCAACGAGGACACCGAATTTGGCAGGCGGTTGCTGGGGGCAGGGGAGCAGTTGTGGTATGAACCATCGGCGGTTGTCTATCACCCGGTGCCGCAAAATCGCCTCCAAAAGCAGGTACTACCTGGACTGGTGGTTTGATAAGGCCCGCGCTGATATTCTGGAGCGAGGGTCTCCTCCCGACTTTCGTTTGTTCCTCGGCGGCGTTCCGCTGCGGTTGTTTCGCAGACTTGTCATATGGGCAGTTCGATGGATGCTGGCCGTTAGACCGTCACGTCGGTTTCGCAACAAACTAAGGTTGTGGTCGGTGGCCGGGCAAATCGTGGAATGCTACCGCCAGGCACATTCCGCACAGGGCCGCACGCAGTGATGTGCTTACAATTCGGAAGCAAATGTGGAACACTGTTCGGCTGACGGTTGGCGCGGAGAGCGAGCATCGGTAACGGCAGAACGAGGTTGCAATGAGTTACGATGAATCAGTCGGGGCGTCAGGACAACGAGATCAGTCGGGCGGAGGAGGTTTCGGATTGATGCCAATGTCAATTTCAGTCATTCTCTGCACCCACAATCCGCAGCCCGCTTGCCTTCGGCGCACTCTGGACGCTTTGTGCGGGCAGACGCTTCCCTACGATCGGTGGGAATTGCTCTTTGTGGATAATGCTTCAAAGGATTCGTTGGCCGACAAGTGGGACATCTCCTGGCACCCGCACGGCCGTCATCTCCAAGAACACGAGATCGGGTTGACGGCGGCAAGGCTGCGCGGCATCAGGGAATCGACGGGTGAATTGCTGGTCTTTGTAGATGATGACAACGTACTCGATCCGCACTATCTAGAGCTGTCCGCAGCCATCCCCGCACGCTATCCGTGGCTGGGGGTGTTTGGCTGCGGAGCCTTGGAGCCGGAATTCCAAGTTCCTCCATCGCCGGAGCTGGTTTCGCGGCTGGCGCTGTTGGCATTGAGGACTGTACCAAGCCCAGTATGGAGTAATAATACGAAAGATTACGATCATCTACCCTGGGGAGCAGGGTTGTGTGTCTCGCGCCGGGTTTCATCGGTGTATCAGGAGCTGCTGGCCAGGCTCAAGGTGACAGATGTTCTGGATCGGCGTGGACGGCAGTTGACCTGTGGGGGAGACGATCTGTTTTCATGGGCTGCCCTTCGCGACGGGAAGGGATTTGGACTCTTTCCTGAATTGCGGCTCACCCATCTGATTTCGGAAGGGCGGTTGAACCGGCGATATTTTCTGCGTCTAATCGGCGACAGCGCGTTCTCGCACGGAGTTCTAAACTACATGTTGACGGGGACTGAGCCACGACAAGGCCTTTCTGCGCCTCAATGTGTACGCTTGCTTTTGCACGGGATCAAGAATGGTGCTTTCTCAATGCGTTGCGAGTGGGCCGCTGTGAAGGGACGGACTCGCGCAGCGCGATTTGTCTCGGAGAACGGGTTGCGTCCCATCGAGCACCCGCCTCAACCATCGACGCAACCGATCTGCGAAATCCCCGGATTGATCCTTGAAGGTTCCAATCCTTTAAAACTCTGACAGTCAAGAGGTTTCTACGGACCGATCTGCGCGAGGTTCCTCTTTTGGCCGTCAGAATCAGAAAATGAGAACCACGAATGAACACGAATAGATACGAACTAGCATTCTGCCTCGTTTCAAGCGCTGACGACACGGAATTTTGAAAAGGGAAAGGCGATTCCAACCACGGATGAAAGCAGATGAGAATCAATCAGGAGCGAAAAAGGCGTTCACCCCTCGAATAAACGGCTCGTCCGAGATTCCATGCCTCGAGTAAGTGTCATAATTCCCTCCTACAATCGGGCGGACCTGCTCGCAGAAACCCTGGACTCGGTGATAGCTCAAACGTATCCAGACTGGGAGGCAATAGTGGTCGATGACGGTTCTCAGGATCGTTCCCTGGAAGTCGCGCAGAAATATGCCGCAAAGGACAGCCGGATCCGTGCTTCGCTGCGGCGCGGCGAAAAAAAGGGGGCATGCGTTTGCCGCAATCAGGGGCTTTCCAGGGCCGTCGGCGAATACGTCATCTTTCTCGATTCAGACGATTTGTTAGCGAGTACGTGTTTGGAGCATCGCGTAGCGTGCATGGACAGGATGCCTGAATACGGATATGGCGTGTATCAAACCGAAATGTTTTATCGTCAGGCAGGAGACAGGAAAATTCTGTGGAATATCTATACGGAAACCCCCGATCTGCATCGGTTCTTAAGCAAAGACGTCGTCTGGCACACGACGGGACCGATATGGCAAACAGACGTGCTGAGGGAGTTGGGCGGATTCGATGAGGAACTGGCAAGTTTTCACGACTGGGAGTTGCACGTTCGGGCTTTGATAGCCGGCATCAAATACTTTAAGGAGCCCGTTCGGGATAATTTCTATCGGAACGGCACTGACAATCCGTCAGCCATCAGCACCGTCTCCTGCGTTCGCCCGGAGCATTTGAAGTCACATGAGCGCATGTTCGCTAACACAGTGGCCCGGCTTCATGAAGTCGGGTTGTTCGACGACGAAGTGCGTTCTCGTCTGGCAGGCTTATTCTGGTGGTTGACGATGCGCTGGCACACCGCCGGCCACCTGCGAGACGCAGACAGAATCTGGGGCAAGGCTTACAGTCTCGGACTATGTCGCGGTCACCATCACGTCGAAGGATGGTTGATAAGGAGGTTGTACGGGATTCGAGGAGGCGGTCGCCTGTCGTCGCTCATTCAGTTGTTGTTCTGGCCACGGCAGTTTTATCAAATCGGCTCAAAGCATTTCCACAATGCGCCGATGGACAGCATGGCGGACGCGAGTTGTCACCCGACGAGAACCGTGCCGGACACGGTCATTGAATGCGAGCATGTTGAGTAGCAACTTCACGTGTAGCGGTCAACGAATATGAAGCCATTCTGTTCCCGACTTCCGATCTCCGTCATCATTTGCGCGCATGATCCTGAAAGCGCAGGCAAGAACCTATGGTAAAACTACAAGAACCGAAATACGTCTACATGGGAGGAGACTTCCGTTTGTGGAAGGAGGCTACTCTGCATGTTGGCTGTGAAGCTCTTACCCGCAGCGTCAATGTCTTCGAAGGCCTTAAGGGCTACTGGAGCCCGGCTGGATCCTTTGGAATAGCCCAGGTTCGCCAGCATTACGACCGTCTTCCGTCGATCCGCTCGTCTGCTTTACATCCCGTTTGAATCTTCCTTCGAAGATTATCGAGATGCTATAATCAAGCTTGCGAATGCACTTCTTGAACCCGACCGTGACATGTGGTTTCGCACAACGCTTTATGCCATCGAGGGATACTCGGGGGAGGACACGGTCGCTGATCTTGTTATCACCGCTTACCACCAGGACAAGTGCGTTCCCGACCCCATCAACGTTGGCATTAGCACATGGCGCCGCAGCCCAGATACTTCTCTTCCGGCACGCGTTAAGGCGGGGGCGAATTATCAAGCGGCGCGGCTTGCGCGTATCGAAGGCCGATCGCATGGGTGCCAGGATATGGTTCTGCTAAATGACTTCGGGCGCGTCGCCGAGGCCACCGGTTACTGCATCATTATGGTCCGAGATGAAAAAGTCTACACACCTCCTGCCAGCGAGGGGGCACTTGAAAGCATAACTGTCGATATCATCGAAGCGCTGGCTGGTTCCGCCGGTGTCCCATTCAGGAGGCGCCCGATTGATCGGTACTGAGTTGCTTGTCGCTGATGAGCTGGCTTTATGTGGAACCCTGGCCGAAGTTGTCGGGATCAAAATGCATCGAAGGCCTTCCACTCCCACAAAAATCCAACGTGTTGCGACGTCTGCAAGCCCGCTACTTCAACGCCGCCCGTGGGATCGAGCCGCATCCTTCTCTTGAATTGACGATCGTTCCACGGTCCTGATCGAGAGGTCGATTGGGACATCCCTTTTGAGCAACGGGCCCCAAAGACGACTTCTCTGCGTTATGCGAACGAACGAAGTGATCGGGCTCATTCCCTGCGCCGGCCGTGGCAGCCGCATTTCCCCGCTGCCATGCAGCAAGGAGATATTACCTGTGGGACTTCGCCGGATATCGGACGGATCTCTGCGACCCAAAGGTGGTTTCGCATTATCTTCTTGAGATGATGCGCGCAGGCGGGATTCACAAGACCTTTTTCATCATACGGAAGGGCAAATGGGACATCCCGGAGTATTATGGGGATGGCGCTTCCTTTGGAATGGATATTGGCTATTTGATGATGGGGCGGCCTCATGGCCCAGCCTATACCCTCGATCAAGCCTATCCATTTGTGAAGGAATCGCGCGTTGCCGTCGGGTTTCCAGATATTCTCTTTGAGCCAATCCACGCCTTTCGACGGGCGCTGAAACAATTGGATGCGACGAGAGCAGACGTCGTTTTAGGATTGTATCGGGCACACGACATTCGCATCTGGGATATAGTCACCACTGACCGTAGCGGACGAGTGCACGAACTACTGATCGAGCCGAAGAAAACCAAATCCGGTTTGGCGTGGGTGTTCGCTGTCTGGACATCGAAATTTACCGAGTTTATGCACGAATATCTCGGCGGGCCGAGGGTCGCGGCAGAGCGCCCTGGCTCGGACCTGCCGGTCGAGGTAACGGTGGGAGAGGTGATTCAGGCGGCGGTTCGGGAAGGGCTGCAAACGCAAAGCGTGGTTTTCCGCCGCAACGATTATCTGGACATCGGTACCCCCGAAGGTCTGCGAAAGGCTGCCGCCAGGGTGCGCTCCCTGGCGAAGGTGCGACGGAATCAGATTAGGAAGCACAAGACAATGGGAGACTGGTCATGAAAGTTGTCATTCTCGCAGGAGGATCCGGCACGCGGATTAGTGAGGAGAGTGCAGTGCGTCCCAAGCCGATGATTGAAATCGGTCATCAACCGATCCTCTGGCACATCATGAAAATCTACGCGGCCCATGGACTAACGGACTTCGTCATCTGCTGCGGCTACAAGGGGCACATCATCAAGGAGTATTTTGCCAACTACTTTTTAAGGAATGCAGATGTTACTTTCGATCTTAAGAGCAACAAAACGGAAGTTCATCGACACTCCGTAGAGCCGTGGCGCGTGACGTTGGTCGATACCGGAGACGAATCAATGACCGGCGGACGCATCAAGCGAATTCAGTCGCATATTGGTGATGAAACTTTCTGCCTGACCTATGGGGACGGTGTGGCCGACGTAGATATCCGCGGGCTAATCGAATTTCACCGGGAACAGAAGACTCTTGCGTCGTTGACAGCTGTCCAGCTGCCGGGACGTTTCGGAGTTTTCACCTTGGAGAAGGAGCATTCCTTTATTTCCAGTTTTAGCGAGAAACCGACCGGAGACGGGGCCTGGATTAACGGCGGATTTTTCGTTCTCGAGCCCCAGATATTTGGTTACATCGACGGCGACGAAACCGTCTGGGAGCTGGAGCCCATGGAACGTCTCGCCCGCGAACGACAGCTCTCGGCTTTCCGCCACTTTGGATTCTGGCGGCCCATGGACACACTGCGGGACAAGATCGTGCTGGAGGAGTTATGGGCGAACAACAAGGCTCCCTGGAGAATTTGGAAGGACGAGAAGATCAGATGACAGACCACGCGATGATAATCAACTCGCAGAGTTATCGGGCTCGTCTGACGTGAAGCCCTACGACTACGCGGTGATCGGCGGCGGCATCGTTGGGCTTTCGACTGCCCTGCATTTGGGAGAGCGATATCCCGGGGCTCGCATCGTAATGCTGGAAAAGGAAGACGCGCCTGCGCGCCACCAGAGCGGCCGAAACTCAGGCGTCATTCACTCCGGCATCTACTACAAGCCGGGCAGCTTCAAGGCCCGTTTTGCCAAAGCGGGCGCGAGTTCGATGGTCGAGTTCTGTCGAGAGAACGGGATTCCGCACGAGATTTGCGGCAAGGTGATCGTGGCTGCGCAGGAGCGGGAACTGCCAGGGCTGGACAGCCTCTTCCAACGCGGCCAGCAAAATGGTTTGCCGGTCCGGAAAATCTCGCCGCAGGAGGTCAACGAAATCGAACCGCACGTCCGTTGTCTGGCTGGGATCCATGTAGCGAACACCGGCGTCACTGACTACGGCCAGGTCTCGCGGAAGTATCTCGAATTGTTCCAGCAAAAGGGTGGTGAGGCGAAGTTCGGAAACAAGGTCCGGCAGATCACGGACTGCGGCCGAACACACTTGATTGAAACGACAGCGGGCGAATACGAGACGAAATTTCTTGTCAGTTGTGCGGGCCTCCAGAGCGACCGGGTAGCGCGGCTCGCCGGCACGGACCCAGGTGCGAAGATCATTCCGTTCCGGGGCGAATACTACGAACTGACCGCAAACAAGCGTGATCTCGTAAAGGCGCTGATCTATCCTGTCCCGAACCCGGATTTTCCGTTTCTCGGGACGCACTTTACGAGAATGATCGACGGCTCAGTCCACGCCGGACCGAATGCGGTCCTGGCTTTGAAACGAGAGGGCTATGAGAAGACAGATTTCAACCTGCGCGATTTTTGCGAAATCATCTCGTTCGGTGGGTTCTGGAAGCTTGCCCGGAGGAATCTCGCCGAAGGGATGAAGGAGATCTATCGCTCCGTCAGCAAGGCCGCTTTTGTGCGGAGTCTCCAGCGACTCATCCCGGAGATTCACTCCGGCGACCTGGTTCCGTGCAAGGCCGGCGTGCGCGCCCAGGCCTTGCTCAACGACGGCAATCTCGTGGACGATTTTCTCATGATCCGAGGGCACAATGCGCTCCATGTCTGCAATGCCCCATCGCCCGCCGCCACGGCCTCGCTGGAGATTGCCAGAGCCATTGTGAAGGAAATTCCAGAACCGTCCCGCGAAACAACTGTCGCTCTCGCTTCATGAAAGTCCTTGTCACCGGAAGCGAAGGTTATCTTGGCTCGCTCCTTGGACCGGTCCTGTCAGAGCATGGTCATGACGTCACAGGGTTGGATACGGGCTACTACAATGATGGCTGCCTCTATCGCACAAACGGACACACTCTGCCAACCCTCGTAAAGGACATTCGGCATTTGACCTGCGATGACTTGAAAGGCAACGACGCCGTCGTCCACATGGCGGAGCTTTCCAATGATCCGCTCGGAGAACTCGATTCAAGGGTCACCTACGAAATCAATCATCAGGGGACAATGCACCTTGCGAAAGCTGCCAAGGCTGCCGGAGTAAAGCGTTTCATTTACATGTCCTCATGCTCCGTCTATGGCGTCGCGACCGATCACGAGGTGACGGAGGAAACCAAACCGAATCCGCAAACCGCTTATGCAATTTGCAAGACGTTATGCGAACGGGATCTCAAGCAGTTGGCCGATAGGAATTTCGTTCCGTGCTATCTTCGCAACGCGACGGCCTTTGGCGCGTCCCCGCGACAGCGCTTCGATGTGCTGTTAAACAATCTCTGCGGTCTCGCCTGGACGACCAGGGAAATCAAAATGATCTCGGATGGCACACCGTGGCGACCTCTCGTCCATGGACTGGACATCGCGCGGGCGATTGCCTGCGCGCTCGATGCACCGGCCGACGCCATTCACAACGAGATCTTCAACATCGGGAGCAATGGCCAGAACTATCAGGTGAAGGAAGTCGCCGAGAAAGTGGCCAAAGTTTTTCCCGATTGCAGACTGATCTTCGGTTCGCAAGGTGCGGACAATCGGAGTTATCGGGTCAACTTTGACAAAGTCCGGAAGCACCTGCCGGATTTCCAGTGCGATTGGGATGCGGACAAGGGCGTGGAGCAGTTCTACCAACTCTTTGGCCAGATTGATTTTACTCCTGAGACCTTCGAATACCGTGCTTTCACGCGTCTCAAGCAGCTTCAGTATCTCATTGGCACGGGTCAGCTCGATCAGAGGTTTTTCTGGAAAACAAGATTATGACCCTGTTCCCAATTGTTCTGCGGTTTGATCAATGAGCCAGCCTGCATGTCGTTTCTGCGGGGCGCCGCTCGTCCATGTCATGTGCGACCTTGGCATGTCGCCGCTCGCGAACTCTTATGTGAAGTTCGAGGACGCGCAGAAGGCGGAGAAACTTTATCCGCTCAAAGTCTGGGTTTGCGACCGCTGTCTCCTCTCGCAACTCGAAGAGTTCGAATCGCCCGAGACCATCTTCAGCGAGTACCTTTACTTCTCCAGTTTCTCCACCACCTGGGTCGAGCACGCTCGCTGCTACTGCGAGATGATGACGGAGCGCTTCGGGTTGAATGGGGCGAGCCAGATTATCGAAATTGCCAGCAACGATGGCTACCTGCTCCAGCACTTCAAGGCGAAGGGCATTCCCGTCCTCGGCGTCGAGCCGGCGGCCAACGTCGCCAGGGTGGCGTGGGAGCAGAAGCGGATTCCCAGCGTCGTGAAATTCTTCGGCGTGCAGACCGCGAAAGAACTTGTCGCCGATGGCAAATCGGCCGATTTGCTCCTCGGCAACAACGTTCTCGCTCATGTTCCCGATATCAATGATTTCGTAGGGGGTTTGAAAATTGCGCTCAAGCCCACTGGGGTCATCACATTTGAGTTTCCGCACCTGCTGCGACTCATGGAACAGAACCAGTTCGATACGGTATATCACGAACACTTCTCCTACCTGTCGTTCCTGGCGGTGGAGAAGATATTTTCCCACCACGGTCTTACGCTCTTCGACGTCGAGGAAATCGGAACGCACGGCGGCTCGCTTCGGATTTTTGGCCGGCAGAATGAGAATGGAAGCGAAGCCGCGGCTGTGACGAACCGCGTCGCGAAGATGAAGGAGAAGGAAGAGAGCTTCGGTCTTCAGAAGATGGAGACCTATGATGCATTCGGTGCAAAGGTGAAGACGACCAAGCGCAAGCTCCTCGAGTTTCTCATTGCGGCGAAGGGCGAGGGCAAAAAGGTCGTTGCCTATGGCGCCGCGGCCAAGGGTGTGACCCTGGTGAACTACTGCGGCATTGGCGCCGATCTTGTCGACTACGTGGTGGACAAGAGCCCCTACAAGCAGAACCGCTTTATGCCGGGGGTGCGCATCCCGATTTACGGCCCCGAGAAGATTTTTGAGACCAAACCGGACTACGTGCTGATCCTCCCGTGGAATCTGAAGAAGGAAATCAGCGACGAGATGGCAAAGGTGCGCGAATGGGGTGGCAAATTCGTCGTGCCGATTCCCGAAGTGCGAGTGGTTGGGTGGGCCGAGTTGAATGGAAGCAGCGGCAGCGTGAATCCCGCGGGCGGAAGTGCGAAGGCTCAGTTTCCTGATCTTGACCCGATCATGCAAGACCGCGATCGCAGCCGGCCAGATTTCGTTGGGTAATGCCAAACGGGTCGCGTAGTCCAAACGTCTCCATCACATTGAAACCGACACTGACGGCGAAGAAGCTCCTCTGGATGTATGAACGCATGTCGCTCATCCGCCAATTCGAGGAGCGCTTGAAGTGGCTCGTCGAGACCGGCGTGCCCGTCGGCGCCGTGCATTACTACATTGGTCAGGAAGCGGTCGCAGCCGGTGTCTGCGCCGCACTCAAGGACGATGACTGGATTGCTTCCAATCACCGGGGTCACGGCCACTGCATCGCCAAGGGGGTGGACGTCGCGCCTATGATGGCTGAGTTGTTTGGCAAGGTCACTGGCACCAACCGGGGCAAGGGTGGCTCGATGCACATCACCGATATCACCAAGGGCATCCTCGGCGTGAACCCCATCGTTGGCGCAAGCGTCGGCCACGCACTCGGCGCGGCGCTTTCTTCCAAGGTGCGCAAGACCACGCAAGTAGCCGTTGCATTCTTCGGCGACGGCGGCGCGGGTATCGGCATCACGCATGAGTGTATGAACATGGCGTCGATCTGGAAGTTGCCCGTGATTTTTGTCTGCGAGAACAACGGCTACGCGCAGGCCACGCCGGTCGAATACGCCTCCTCGACCGCCAGGATCTCCGATCGCGCCCCCGGCTACAACATGCCGGGCGTCACCGTGGATGGCCAGGATGTGGTCGCGGTGTGGGAGGCGGCTGAGGCCGCCGTGAAGCGCGCGCGTGCCGATGAAGGCCCGACGTTGATCGAGGCAAAGACGTATCGCTACTACGGCCACCATCAGGGGGACGACACGTTACGCTACCGCTTGAAGGAGGAAGAACAGGTCGCGCGCGACCGCGATTGCCTGAAGCAATTTCGTGCAAAGATGGAAGAGAGCGGGGCGCTCAAGGTTGCGAGGCTCGACGCCATCGACGCACAAAACAAGAAACTGATCGATCATGCGGTTGACTTTGCCAGGTCGAGCCCGGTGCCCGAACCGCGCGAGCTTTACACCGATGTTTACGTCCCGCTGAGGCACGCGGGAGACGTTCCAGAGCGAACCGCTGCAGCAGTGCCGTATTTGGCGAACGGCCGTTTATGAAAAAGAGAAAACAGGGAAAGATCAGGAAGGCTGCAATGGCGGCAACCATGGTGCTGGTATCCCCTTTGGCGGCCGATGAGGACTCTCAAACCGACATCGAAACTCAACAGCGCGGTCGTTCCCGCCGGACGGTCGCTTCCCAAATTGCGGGCGAGATCGCCCCAGTTCGCGAACTCAATTTCGGCCAGGCCATCAACGAAGCATTGCGTCTGGAAATGCGCCGCGACTCGACGGTCATCGTCATCGGCGAAGACGTCGCGGGCGCCGCCGGCCGTGCGCACCTTGGGCTCACAGATGCCTGGGGCGGTCCGATGCGTGCGACGAGAGGATTGATCAGGGAGTTCGGTCCCGAGCGTGTCATCGACACTCCGATCGCCGAGATGGGCTTTGTTGGCATGGCCGTGGGCGCGGCGATGACTGGTTTGCGTCCCGTGGTGGAGATCATGTTCGTTGATCTGATTGGTGTTTGTTACGACCAGATCATCAATCAGGCTGCCAAGATGCATTACATGATGGGTGGCAAGGTCGACCTGCCGATCGTCATCCGCACCGCCTACGGCACGCGCGGTGACAAACGCAGCTACGGTGGCGGCGCCGCAGCGCAGCATTCGCAGACGCTCTACGCGACGCTCGCGCATGTTCCCGGTCTCAAGGTCGTCGTGCCCAGCACGGCCTGCAATGCAAAGGGTCTGACGATTTCTGCGATTCGCGACAATGGCCCCGTCATTGTGATGGAGCACAAGTTTCTCGGTCTTTCGGCTAAAGGCCAGGTGCCGGAAGACGCCTACGCTACGCCGATCGGCAAGTGCGAATTAGTTCGCAAAGGCAGGGACGTGACCCTCGTCGGAATCGGTCGCATGACCCACGTCTGTCTCGAAGCCGCTACCGCACTTGCCACGGAGGGCATCGAGGCGGAGGTGGTGGATGTGCTCACCATTAATCCGCTCGACGAGGAAACCATCGTTGAGTCGGTGAGGCGGACGCATCGCTGTGTCGTGGTGGACGAGGACACGCCTGTTTGTTCGATGGCCCGCGACATTGCGGCGCGCGTCGGCGATGCGGCGTTCGACTTTCTCGACGCACCTGTGAAAGCGGTCACGGCCGCAGATACGCCCGTGCCCTTCGCGGCCGTGCTCGAAGCGCATTACACCCCGAATGCTGACAAGGTTGCCGCAGCGGTAAAGGAGCAGATCGGTTAAGAGATGGCTTCACCCATCGTCATGCCGAGTTTCGGGATGTACACCGCCGACGGAACGCTTGTCTCCTGGCTGCACCCGGCCGGCACTGTCGTTAACGAGGGTCAGCCAGTGCTCGAAATCGAAACCGACAAGGCGACGCAAGAAGTCCCAGCGCCTGCAAGCGGCCTGCTGCACCACGTCCTGCGTGTCGGCACAAGAGTGACGGAACAGATGATCATCGGTTATGTGCTGGCGGAGGGGGAGCAGGCTCCGGCGGAAACTGGCACTCCACAGCCGGCGAATCCGGCATCAACGATCGGCGCTGTCTCTGACCGTGGCAGCGTTCAAGATCAAGGGGCGCAATCTTCATCATCCGGGCAAGACCGGAGCCACAATAGTTCAGCCGGTGCCGTTGACGGGGGGTGGATCAAAGCGAGTCCCATTGCGCGTCGGCTTGCGAGCGAGCGCGGCATTCCGCTTAGCACTTTGCGCGGCTCAGGCCCAGGCGGGCGCATCGTTGAAGCGGACCTCCTGGCAGCGTCAAAGCGCGCACCGGCGCTGGCTCCGATCGTTCCCATCCCGTGGCGCGTGCGCGAACGAATCCCATTTACCGGCATCAGGCGCGTGATTGCAGAGCGTCTGAGGCAGAGCCAGAACGCTGCCGTCTCCCTTACCCTCCAGCGCGAGGTCCGCGCTGGGCAACTTTCCGTGGCGCGCGCCGAACTCGAACGGAAGATCGGCGCCTCCGTTCCGTTCGACGCGTTCTTTGTGAAATTCCTGGCGAACGCACTGCGCGAACGGCCAGAGTTGAACTCCGTCATCAGCGGCGATGAACTGGTGTTGCTGGACGAGGTTAATATCGGCTTTGCCTGCTCCGTGCCAGGGGGGCTTGTCGTGCCGGTGATCAGGGATGCGGATACCGTGAGCATCACCGAGATCGGTCGACGCATCCGCGAGCTGACCGCGCGCGCACGTTCGGGTCAGATCAAGTCCGCCGAGATTGAGGGCGGCACGTCGACGATTACGAATCTCGGCGGCTTCGGCGTGGACGGATTCACCCCGGTACTTAATCCGCCGCAGTCGAGCATCCTCGGCATAGGTCGCATTCTGCCGCGGGCAGTGTCTCATGGCGGCGTCATTCGTGAGATGCCAACAGTCTGGCTGAGCCTGACTTTCGATCACCGGGTGGCGGACGGCGTTCTGGCCGCGCAAGTGCTCGAATCCATCGCGCGCCAGATGAATGAAGAGCGTCATTTGCAAAGCTTGATCTCAGCGGTCTGACGGAGTTCTCTCGTGAACCATCCCGAAAAAATCTCTGTGGCCGAGTTTGCCAAGCGCATTCGCAAGCACGTCATCACGATGACAAGCCGCGCGAACTCCTCGCACATCGGTTCGTGCCTCTCGATGACCGACATCCTCGCCACGCTTTACGGCAAGGTGCTCCGCTTCGATGCGGCTCATCCCGATTGGCCGGACCGCGACCGTTTTCTCCTCAGTAAGGGCCACGGCTGCGCCGCGCTCTATGCGACGCTGGCCGAGTGTGGCTTCTTCCCCAAGGACTGGCTCGACAATTACTATCTAAACGGCACGCGCCTCGCCGGGCACGCGACGCACAAAGGCACTCCGGGCGTGGAGCTTTCTACCGGCTCGCTCGGACACGCCCTGCCGGTTGCGTGTGGCATGGCGCTGGCGGGAAAGCGCGACGGGAAAAGTCACCGCGTGTTCGTCATCCTCAGCGACGGCGAGTGCGACGAGGGTTCAAACTGGGAGGCGGCGCTCTTCGCGCCGCAGCACAGACTCGACAACCTCGCCGTCATCGTGGACTACAACAAAATTCAGAGCCTTGGCCGGGTGAAGGAGGTCATCGACCTCGATCCGCTGGCGGACAAGTGGCGCGCCTTCAACTGGGGCGTGCGCGAACTCGACGGACACGATCTCGCCGCGCTTGACGACGCGTTGTTGAGCGTGCCGTTTGAGCGGGGCAAGCCGAGCTGCATCGTGGCCCACACAGTGAAGGGCAAAGGGGTGAGTTTCATGGAAGACAAGCTGTTGTGGCACTACAGCGCGCCCAAGGGGGACGACCTGACGAAGGCGCTTGCGGAAGTCGAGGCAGCCCGATGAGAAACGCATTCCTCGACACGCTTTACGAACTCGCCCTGCACGACAAGCGCATCATGTTTATCACTGGCGACCTCGGCTTCCGCGTAGTGGAAAAGTTCATGGAGAACCGGCCCGACCAGTTTCTCAATGCCGGCGTCGCAGAGCAGAACATGACCGGAATCGCCGCGGGCATGGCGCTCAGCGGGCGCATCTGCTGCACCTATTCGATCGCTAATTTCCCGACGCTTCGCTGTCTCGAGCAGATCCGCAACGACATTTGCTATCACGACGCCAACGTGAAGGTCGTCTCCGTCGGCGGTGGTTTTGCCTACGGCGCGATGAGCGTTACGCACCATGCGATGGAAGACCTCGGCGTGATGCGTTGCCTGCCGAATCTCACCGCTGATAGCTCCCGGTGACCCTGTGGAAACGCGAGCCGCAACGCGCGCCATGATCGCGCATCCGGGCCCGGTCTACCTGCGCCTCGGCAAAGCCGGTGAGCCGGTGGTTCATCCGGGCGAAATCAGCTTTCAGATCGGCAAGGCAATCCGCTGCCGCGAAGGCAGTGACGTAGCACTTGTCTCCACGGGCGGCATGCTATGGACCGCGATCCAAACAGCCGAAAAGCTGGCCGCCAATGGAATCGAGACGCGCGTGCTTTCGATGCACACGCTCAAGCCACTCGATGATGAAGCCTTGCTCGCCGCTGCGCGCGAGACAGGCGCTGTGCTGACGCTGGAGGAGCATAGCATCGTGGGCGGGCTCGGCAGCGCGGTTGCGGAACTGTTTGCCGAGCAATTCGACCTGAAGGTGCCATTCAAGCGACTCGGCGTGCCAAATGCCTTCTCGCCGCACATCGGTGCACAGGATTACATGCTGGCCAAGTACGCTCTGAGCCCCGATGCGGTGGCTCAGAGTGTGACGGAATTTCTTAAGCTTTCCCATCAGCGCTAAACCGTGGCCCTCGTCGATTGAGATGCGCGAGGTTCTCAGTGGCACCGAGGTGTTCGACTGTTTGATCGTCGTAAACTGACGCGGAAACTCTTCTGTCTCGAAAGACATCCGGACAACTTTCAACGTGAAGGCTCCCATGGGAAAAAGTCGAAAATCCAGTCGAAGAGCGTTGCCTAATAAGTAAGTTCAAGGTTGGCCAACCGGCTCGCTTTGAACTAAATCAACACAGCCAAATGGAGTTTACAAAATCCAAAGCACTGCAGACCAAATTTCATTCCGTTATCCCTGGGGGGTCACATACCTATGCCAAGGGCGATGACCAGTATCCCGAGGCCATGCCGGTTTACATCAGCCACGGCAAAGGGTCCCATGTCTGGGACGTGGACGGCAATGAATACATCGAGTACGGCATGGGTTTGCGCTCGGTCACCCTGGGGCATGCTTACGACTCGGTAGCTGAAGCTGCCTGTCGCCAGATTCGACTGGGCAACAACTTCGTCCGTCCGTCTCCCATAGAGCTGGAATGCGCTGAAGCCCTGCGCGACCTCATTCCCGGAGCTGAAATGGTCAAGTTTGGGAAAAACGGATCGGATGCGACCAGCGGGGCGATCAAACTCGCTCGCGCCCACACCGGCCGGGATATGGTAGCCATATGTGCGGACCATCCTTTCTTTTGCGTGGAAGACTGGTTTATCGGCTCGACTGCCATGAGCGCGGGCGTTCCAGAAGTGGTCCAGCAGCTGACGGTGAAGTTCCGATACAATAATCTGGATAGCTTGCGCCAACTGTTTGCGCAATATCCGGCGCGCATCGCTGCCGTCATCCTCGAGGCGGAGCGCGAGTGTGAGCCGGCTGTGGGATATCTGGCGGCCCTGAAAGAGCTGTGCGCGCAGGAGGGCACAGTGCTCATTTTTGACGAAATGATTACAGGCTTCCGCTGGGACAACGGTGGTGCACAGCGGTTCCACGGCGTTACCCCGGACCTTTCCTCGTTCGGCAAGGCGCTTGCCAACGGCTTTTCGGTTTCTGCCCTCGTCGGCCGGCGTGCAATAATGGAGCGCGGCGGACTGAAGACCGATCGGGAGCGGGTTTTCCTAATGTCCACTACGAATGGTGCCGAAAATCCCGGTCTCGCCGCTGCGATAGAGACGATGCGCATCTATCGCGAAGAGCCGGTCGTCGAAACGCTGTGGCGCCAGGGTCGGCAGCTGTCGGACGGCATCCGACAAGTGGTCCACGAGTTAAAATTGGATGATTACTTTCAATTGCGAGGTCGGCCCTGCTGCCTGCTCTACGCCACGTTGGATCAGAAGCGAGAGCCATCCCAAGCCTTCCGCACGCTCTTCCTGCAAGAAACCATGCGTCAGGGTTTGCTCATGCCTTCCCTCGTCGTCAGCTATTCGCATTCGGATTCCGACATTCAGCGCACGATTGATGGCATCGCGACGGCGCTGGGTGTGTATCGCCGGGCCCTGGAGGACGGGATAGATCGTCATTTGGCCGGGAGGCCGGTCAAGCCAGTGTTTCGCCAGTTCAACTAGACGGATTCCGAATAGGTAGCATCGCTTTCTAACCCTATCGAGAATTGTTACAGCGATGAAAATGGATCTAAGATCGCCCGGGTCGCCCTCTCCGCGGATCGGCCGTCTTTCCGTCAAACAGGACATGTTATCCTCAAGCCGTCAGAGGTGTTGCCTTGCAACCTGTAGCTGAATTAACGACGGTCCACTGTCGATAGCGCACCGCTAACAGATTGTGAAGCCCAAAATCGCTACTTCAGCTTGCCCGGTCTGCGAGTCCGTGCAGACCCATTCTTTTTTTTCCCAACTTGGAGTGCCCACACAGATCGGCTATCTGGCCCCTACTCGGTTGCAGGCGCTCAACTGCGAACTTGGAGATATTACACTTGAGCTTTGCCGAAATTGCGGACACGTTTGGAATAGTTCGTTCGATCCGGGCAAAATTGCCTTTGGCCCGGATTATGATTCGTCGGAGTATTACTCGGACACCTATCGGGAGTACGTAAGCAGCTCAATCGACCGGCTTGAATCACGCTACAAGCTGACCGGAAAGACCGCGCTCGAGATCGGCTGTGGCAAGGGAGACTACCTGCGAATGCTGATTGCAGCAGGTTTCGCAAAAGGGATAGGCTTTGATCCAACCTTTGTCGAAGCGGGCTTCAGCGAAGAATCGCGCCGGCACATCACGATCTATCGAAAGAACTTCGGTCCGGAAGACAGCGCGCTGAAACCCGACCTGGTTGCGTGTCGAAGTGTGTTGCAGTACTTTCCGAAGCCGCGCGACCTCCTGCGCTGCATTCGGGCAGCCCTTGAAGACCGGCTCGACACTGTAGTCTATTTCGAAGTGCCGAATGGCTGCCGAGGCGTTCCGAAAGAAGCATGTTTGGTATGTCATGTATGAGGCAGGCTGTTTCTTCTCTCCTTCCTCACTCGCCCGCATCTTTCGGGAGTGCGGCTTTGAAGTGCTGGATATTCTCTCGGCCTTCGGCGATTCTCGGCTGGAAATTGAGGCCAGGCCATCACCCTCGCCTCGGGAACATCGTTCGGAAGACCCTCAATTAATAGCCGAGATCGATCCAACAGGTAGCTGGGTTCGCCGTAGAATACGCCACGCAGGTCAAGAAGTGGTCAGAAGAGTTCGACTTGACATCGAAAACAGAAGGAAAAGGTTGTTCTTTGGGCCTCAGGGATGCGGGCCATTTCCTTGCTCGCTAATGTGCCATCCGCCGCCTCCTGGGTAGAATATGTTGTTGATGTGAATCCTCAGCGACAGGGAAGATACATGCCAAAGAGCTGGGCAAAGGGTCGTAGCTCCGGCTGAACTGCGTGAAATTGCTCCGGACATTGTGATAGCGACAAACCCAAACTACGCCCCGGAGATCCTCGGCCAAATTAGGGATTTGGGGTTACAGTGCGATTTTCAGATTTTAGAGTAATTCGTTACTCCGAACGGGCAATCCATGCAGTGGTTTGGCGCCCCTTGATGTTATTCAGTCAGCGCTGACACTTTAATAAACGTGAAAATGCCACTCTACGTTTTATGGATTAAGCCATCCGGCGAAGTATTCCAAACTCTTTCGCGAACAATTCGGAAACTTGCGACTGAACTTAACACGGTGGTGTTTGAGCCTCACGTGACGCTTCTGGCGAACCTCGATGGAAGTGAGCAGGAGCTTGCTGAGCGCGGCGAGGAACTTTCAGGCCAAATCAAGCCTTTCAAGATCTTTTTGACTGAGCCGGCGTACCAGGACGAATACTTTAAATGCGTTTTTCTGCGGGTGGAGAAAACGCAATCCGTCATGAATGCGAATGCCTGTGCCGGCGCGCATTTTCAAACGACCGCAGGAAATCTACGAGCCTCACGTCAGTCTCGTCTATGGCGATCTACCCGAAGAGCGCAAGAAGCTGATTATCCGGGACCTCCCGGAAGATCTGAAAACCGATTTCGAAGCGAAGACCATTTACCTCATAAGGGCGGATTCTCCGCATCCAAAAGATTGGCACGAACTCGCTGCGTTTCACTTGGAGGGCTGACGAATGGCGGGCAACTCCTTTCGGACAACAACCGGTACAACGGTACGTTGCCTCGTAAGATTCCCAGCCGAGGTGCCCGTAATCAGTCGGATTTTGCCGAGAGAAGAGCAAGAATAAGAAAAGTCACTTTGAGAGCCAATGAATACCGAGCATCTTACTGAGGTGGTGTATACACAACGATCGGGATTGCACCATCCAGGGCGATTTTTCTTGTCGATGTTTCGGGATTTGGCAGTCTCCCGGGAATTGGCCTGGCGGCTTTTCATGCGCGATCTTAGTGCGCGTTATCGACAAAGTCTTCTCGGTTATGTCTGGGCGTTTGTGCCGCCGCTGGCGACGGTAATCCCATTTGTGTTTCTTAGATCACAAGGTCTGTTTAGCACAGGGGCAACTGCCATCCCGTATCCGGCCTACGTCATGATCAGCATGCTGTTCTGGCAGGTTTTTGTTGATTCCGTTCAATCTCCCCTTAAGTCCGTGATTGCGGCAAAACCAATGTTATCAAAAATCCAGTTTCCGCCGGAGGCAATCGTGATGGCCGGCCTGGGAGATGTCCTATTTGGCTTCCTGATCCGGCTGGTACTTTTGGTCGGAGTTTTGTTTTGGTATCGTCTGATGCCTCCTCCGACGGCAATTTTGGTTCCATTTGTCGTCGTCGCGCTGATCATTTTGGGCTTCATGGTAGGACTCGTAGTTACCCCCTTTGGAGTGTTGTATACGGACGTTACGTCGGGCCTGGCCATTATTACCACCTTTTGGATGTTTCTGACACCCGTGGTCTATCCAGCACGAGCAACCGGTTTGGCCGGGCTGGTTTCGCGCTGGAATCCGGTCAGTCCGTTGATAATCGTTGGCCGGGACTGGCTTACCTTGGGAACGACGACGTTTTTGCCCGAATTTCTGTTTGTTTCGTTCATGTCGTTAATTATGTTGTTTGCAGGATGGGTTGCCTATCGAGTCGCTCTCCCGCATTTGATCGCGCGCATCGGTAATTGAGCCGACCAACCTCTGCTTCGATCGTTCAGAACGAATTGCAATAGGGAATAAGATGTCGAATGAAACGCTCATAAAGGTAGAAAACGTTAAGAAGAAGTTTTGCCGGAGTCTGCGCAAATCTCTGCGGTACGGCGTTCAAGATATCGCCACTGACCTGATAGGATGGCATATTTCAGACACCAGGTTGCGACCTAAGGAATTCTACGCCGTCGACGACGTCTCATTCGAACTTCGGTCTGGGGAATGCCTCGGCCTTATCGGAAGGAATGGCGCTGGGAAAACAACGCTGCTCAAGATGTTGAATGGGTTGATTAAGCCGGATGCAGGACAGATCACCGTGAAGGGTAGAATGGGCGCTCTCATCGCTTTGGGCGCCGGCTTTAATCCGATCTTGAGCGGGCGTGAAAACATTTATGTGAATGGATCCATTCTTGGGATGAGGAAGGCCGAGATTAACGCCAAGCTGGAGAGCATCATAGACTTCGCCGAAATCCGGGAATTTATCGATGCACCAGTCCAAAGTTATAGCTCCGGCATGATTGTTCGCCTTGGGTTCGCGGTGGCGGTTCATTGCCGGCCGGACAGCCTGCTTCTCGACGAGGTTTTGGCCGTGGGTGATGCGGCCTTTCAGGCCAAATGCTTCAATGCCTTAAGTGAGTTTCGAAGCCGAGGAGTTGGATTCATCCTCGTATCGCACCAATTAAGCAACATCAACTATTTCTGCGATCGGGTCCTCTACCTGAGAAAGGGCCGTACCGCATATCTCGGAAAGACAGAGGAAGGGATAGCCGCATTCACGCAAGATATGCTTTTAGAAAGCGAAGCGCTTGACGACGGCAGCGAAGGCGTCTGCGGTAACGGCAAGGTCATGATAAAGCGCGTAGCCTTTCTGGATCAAAAAGAAAAAGAAATCACCGAGATGCACGCGGGTGATCCGGTCACACTACATCTGGAATACGAGTGTGCTTCCGGCGACGCAGTATCAGCAGCCGTGGACATCAGCATAAAAGACCGGAGCGGCAGCTTTTTCCACGACCAAAATGTGATAAAATGCGAGCAACTTAGCGGCCGGGGCTACGTCGACGTCATGTTCGAATCTGTGCCAGCAAATAACGAGAGATTGTTCTTCTCTATCTGCTTGCTCGACCCCGATTCCCGGGAAGTGTTTGATTGGAAGCGTCGGGTTTCGTTAACGGTTCATGGCACGCTGGGTAATCATGGCAGAGTTCATTTGTCCTTCACCTCGAAAATGGTGCGGCTGGACAAGGAACTCGTACACGTCGTCGAGTGATCTAGAGCTGATGGCAACAAATATTCTGGGCATATCAGCCTTCTACCATGACTCGGCGGCCGCTCTGATCCAGGACGGGGACATCGTCGCCGCAGCCCAGGAGGAGCGATTTACGCGACGAAAGCATGATCCCGGCTTTCCGCGCAACGCGATCACTTATTGTCGCCTGGAAGCTGGGCTTAATGTCTCGGACATCGATTATGCTGTCTTTTATGAGAGACCGCTCCTGAAGTTCGAGCGAATCCTTGAGACCTCGCTTGCCCATGTCCCACGGGGGTTTGAATCTTTTCGGAGCGCCATGCCGTCATGGGCGAAGTTCAAATTGCGTCTCCCGGAAAGAATTCAGACCGAACTCGGAAGTGAATTCCGCGGACAGATATGCTTCGTGGAGCACCATGAGTCGCACGCGGCCAGCGCCTTTTTTCCATCGCCGTTTGAGGAAGCAGCCGTTTTAACATTGGATGCAGTGGGTGAATGGGCGACGAGTTCAATCGGTCAGGGAGAAGGAAATCGCATTAGCGTGGATTACGAGATGCGTTTTCCGCATTCTTTGGGAATGCTTTACTCCGCGTTTACTTATTACGCGGGGTTCAAGGTCAATTCAGGTGAATACAAACTGATGGGGCTCGCTCCGTATGGCCATCCTAAGTACGCCGAGTTGATAACAGAAAAGATCGCCAAGGTGATGGACGACGGATCGCTCTGGCTCGATATGTCCTACTTTAGTTACGACCACGGAATGACGATGACCTCTGAAAAGTTTCACAAACTCTTTGGTCGTTCCCCGCGCGAACCGGAAAGTTTCATCACGCAGAAGGAGATGGATTTGGCTGCTTCCATCCAGCAGGTGTGCGAAGAAGTCGTCTTGAAAGCCGCACGCCATGCGCATCGACTGACCGGATCACGAAACCTCGCCATGGCCGGCGGCGTTGCGCTCAATTGTGTCGCCAACGGGCGCTTGCTGCGGGAAGGGCCGTTCGAAAATATCTGGATTCAGCCGGCTGCAGGAGATGCCGGCGGCGCCCTCGGCGCGGCTTTGCTGTGCTGGCATTACATGCTCGGCCAGCCCCGGAAGCCCGAGGCGCATGACAGCCAGAAAGGTTCCCTTCTCGGACCGTCTTTCCATAAGGACGATATTAGAGCGTTTCTCGATGCCTCTGGTGCCAGCTATGAGAACTATTTGGACGAAGGTGAACTTTTGAATCGAGTCGCGGATCTCCTGGCTAAGGAAAAAGTCATCGGATGGTTCCAGGGACGCATGGAGTACGGACCTCGAGCCCTTGGTTGCCGCAGCATCATCGGTGATCCGCGTTCGCCCCGCATGCAGCAGAAGATGAATGTCAAGATCAAATTCCGCGAATCGTTTCGTCCTTTCGCACCGTGTGTTCTGCAGGAATACGTGGATAAAGTGTTCGAGATGCGTCCGAACGAAGAGAGTCCATATATGTTGCAAGTGGCGCCTGTAAGGGAGGAGTGGCGGACTTCCCTGAGCTCCGAAGACAAATTGCGCATGCAGGATCCTGACCTGAGGATTCGTGTGGCGGTGCCTCGATCAAGACTTCCCGCGATCACTCATGTGGATTACTCTGCAAGAATTCAAACAGTGGATGCTGAGCGACATGGGAGGTTTTATCGACTGATGCGGCGCTTTTGCGAGCTAACCGAGTGTCCAGTTATTGTGAATACCAGCTTCAACATTCGCGGTGAACCGATCGTAGGCTCACCGGAAGATGCTTATCGTTGCTTTCTGGCAACCGAAATGGAGTGCCTGGTACTCGAGAACCATGTTCTCTTGAAAGATGAACAACCATCCCACTCGCTTCTCGACGTGGAAAGTTACAAGGCAGCGTACTCCTTGGATTAGCTGAAATGCTGACATTACCCGAACCACCGCGAGCAGCTCATCTGAGATCGTTTTGGCTGGCTCTGTCGATGATCGTCGGAATGAGCACGGCGATTTGCTTGTATGTTCTGGCGGTACCTCATTCACTAGCAATCTCTTCAGTCACCGTCCTTCTTTTTCTAGGAGCAAATGCTTTCGGGACGGACTGGATTCGGCCTTTCTATACCTTCTGGAACAGAGGGGCTCGCTTGGTAGCTCGTGTGACAGGTCGACTTCTAATGGGCATCTGCTTTTTCATCGCTTTTGGCGCGGTGGGACTGGCTGGCGCGCGATATAGCCGCAAATTACCGACCTCACCCTTATCGGGGTGGACCCGGCGTGGGCCGCAGACTGGAAAGGAGAATAGTGCGCCTTCTGCGCGAAGAGGAATTAACGAGGCGGCGTGGTTGCGCGCCTACGTCCGCTGGGCTCGTCGGAGCGGCAACTTGTGGGCTATTGTCTTGATTCCGTTTCTGTCGCTTCTTTCTCTCTTGGCTAAGGATGAGGACGACACGCTCCCGACGAATATTTACACTCTCTTTTAATACCTTGAAATGAATGAATTTCGGCTCTTCGTCGCCTTGATTGCGGGATTAGTCGCGGCAATTGTAGCCCTGCCGCTAGTAATTCTGCTACTGCCATTGATCTTTGTTCTACTGGCAACGCGTCTAGCCAGCAGGTGGATTGAGCCTCCATATCTATCATGGCGGGAAGTTATTCAATTCGATCCACACTTTGGTTGGAAAAACCGGGAAAACATATCTGGGTTCCATTTGGCTGATGATGGCGTGTATCGCACCACAACGGACTCGGACGGTTGGCGCGGGGCAGCGTCGATTGATGGCAGCGACGTACTAGTCTTCGGTGATTCATATGCGTTCGGCCATGCCTCCAGCGACCAGTATTTTTTTGCGGATGTAAATCCCAATCTCCGCGTGAAGGCGATTGGCGCAAACGGTTACAACATGGTGCAGGAATATCTGTGGATTGGAGAATTGGCAGCGCGAATGCGCGGGAAATTGGTCGTGTGGTTCATCTATCTTGGGAACGACTTGGCGGACAACGTTGAAGCGAGTATGGAAGGCTATCGGATTCCCTTTCTCAAAGAAGTCCGGGAAGCAAAAAGTTGGGAAATAGTAACAAGTCACCTGCGGGCGTCTCCATGGCCGTCGGGTGCGAGAAACTGGCTGAGCACCTTCTCCGAGAGGCGCGCAAAGATGTTTGTACCGGGCCCGTCGTCGGACCGGATGTTTTCGGCATGCGAATACCTGATCGCGAACGGCGCTGACGTCGTTCAAAAGGCGGGCGGCAGGTTGGCTGTGGTGTCCATACCATTCAAGGACATGTTGACTCGGAAAGGAGAACAAGTAATAAAAAGTTGTCTTTGTGATGCATCCCGGTTTGACGTCAATTATCCGGATAGCCAACTTGCTGAAATTTGCGCCAAATTAGCCTTGCCCTTCGTTGCCGGTAGAGGCCAGTTGGGTTTGGAGCACTATCGGGTTGTTGAGACTCACTGGAACGTAAAAGGAAGTCAAAGGGTAGCGAATTTGGTTGACGACCTGTATCGAAGATTTGAAGCTGACGTCGCTCAAGTGCTGTCGCGGGACAAAAAGACGTTCGCCCCGCTCCACGGAGGTTTCGTCGAGACCTGAGCTCAAAGGCGCCTCAAAATGGAGCGCTACAGAACCCGTGTAATTCAAGCAAAACGTGAGCAAGCAATCCCTCGCGTCCGGCCCTGAGGTCCGGATAAAGCGTCCAGATGAATAGAATAACATCACCATTGGTAAGCGTCCTGACTCCGGTTTATAACGGTGAGCGGTATCTTTCGGAATGTATTGAGAGCGTGATAAGCCAAACCTATCGGAACTGGGAATACATCATTGTTAACAACTGTAGCACCGATCGAACCCAAGAGATTGCTCAGAGTTATGCGAAAAAGGACGGACGGATTAGAATTCACAAAAATCAAGAATTGGTTAAAATGGGACCTAATCATGACATTGCGATCAGTCTTATCGCGCCAACGAGCCTTTATTGTAAGGTACTCCACGCCGACGATTTCATGTTTCCCGAGTGTTTAGAGCGTATGGTTGATCTCGCCGTCGCAAATCCTTTGGTCGGACTTGTCAGCTCATATCGCTTGGACGATAGAAAAGTCAATTTGGATGGCCTACCTTACCCGAGCACGGTAGTGTCAGGCCGTGAAATCTGTCGCCAGTTTCTCCTGAATGGACTTTTCGTCTTCGGATCTCCCTCCTCCGTTCTGATTCGTACGGATCTAGTTCGCGGCCGAGAGCAGTTCATTGATGATGAGAGCTTTTTGATGCACGGTGACACCGCGACGTGTCATGAGATTTTGATGAAGGCAGACTTTGGTTTTGTTCACCAGGTTCTTACCTTCACCCGAAGGCATGAAGGCGCGACCGACACGCCAAAAGCCCAGGCGTACAACAGCTACCTCCCGGCACACTTAGTGATGCTGCAAAGGTACGGGCCTATTTATCTCAGTGATGCCGAACGCGGTGAATGCCTCAAGGCTCGTCTAGATGACTATTATCGCTTTTTGGGCAAAAGTGCGGTTACGGGCAAGAACGTGGAATTCTGGCAATTCCATCGGCGCGTGTTTAATGGACTTGACGTTCCATTGAGCTATTGGCGGTTGGTCCGGACCAGTGTTCTTGGGTCCAAAAGGGCTTATCTGTTTCATCCGTTGAAGACTTTGGGCAACATGGTTTCCGCCATGCGCGACTTGAGACAGAACGGTCCAGAAATTAAAGGCGCTGGTTGATCAGTCGAACTGCGCTGGAGAAAGAGACATTGGGATGCGAATCGCTTACGCCAACGCGTGTTACTTGCTCGACGGTGTCACAGGACGGAACGTTCACGTAAAACAGTTTATAGATAATGCCGTTGCGTTGGGACATGAGGTCTGGATGCCGTCCGGAAGCCAGCACCCAGGAGTGAGACATTTGTCGACGGAAAGAGTAAAACGCCTCTTGGCCTTGCGAGAAATGGATGTTATTTACTTTCGCCTGGAAGATGATGCGCCACGCGCTCTCCGAGCGACCGTATTCCCCTACCGTCAAATGTGTGGCTCACCGATCGTCGTTTGGGAATTTAATGTCTCACCTGAGTATGGTGCTGTGATTGGTCGTTCCAGGCAGGAAATTGACAACAGCATTCATGAATTTAGGAGTTACGGCAAAAGATGCGACCTTGCTGTTTGCGTGTCAGACGCCCTGGCTGATTATGTGCGGACGAATCTCGGCATTAAGAGGGTGATCACCGTACCAAACGGTTCCGATCCGCAACTGTTTCGTCCGAACGTGGCCCCGGTGGGGCGGGTGGAACGTAGTCCCGATCGATTGAATGTCGTGTGGATTGGGAGCGCAGATCTGAACTACAACAATTTTGACTTGCTTCGAGAAACTGCCGATTCTCTCTGGGCCCGGGGAGAAGGTGAACGAATCCGATTCCACATCATCGGAAACGGGCTGAGGCGGATGCGCGAGATGCCGGCTAACGTTGTGTATCATGGTTCGGAGGACTACGAGTCGTTACCCCGGTGGCTCGCCGCCATGGAGGTTGGATTGTGTCTTTATCGATCAGGTCCGGCCGACTACAATTCGCCCCTGAAACTGTTTGATTACATGGCGAGCGGTTTGGCCGTCGCAGGGACACATCAATCCCAAGTCCGCCAGGTTTTTGAGCAGCTCGGTCAATTGGATCTGCTGTTTCCCGCGGACGACGCCAATGCGCTGGTTGCAATCCTTTTGAAGCTCTCGTCGGATCGGGATCGGATCCGTCGCCTGGGTGAAGCAGGACGGCGCCTCGTCATCGAACGCTATAACTGGCAGCGGGCGGCACGAGACACATTTCGTGAGATAGAATGCCTCTTGCAAGCGAAGCGTTAAAGGGATCGCGATTCGACAGCCCCATGAGGGGCCCATTACGCTTGATTCTGAAAGGCAACCAACCAAATGGCAATCAGAAGAGCCAGCTCGTCTCCGTCCGGGCAGCTAGCGAGCCAAATTGATTCCAAGTGATAAGGACACAACTTGAAGAAGAAAGCCAAACGATTGATCAAACGGCTCTTGATCGAATGTGTCGAACCGCCAGTACGAAGCGGTATGAGCCGCATGCTCTCAATCGTTTATAGTGCAGCCGATGTGTTTGTTTTTCCATCTTTGCAGAAAACATTTGGTCAAAGAGCTCTCGAAACCATGGCCTGTCGCACGCCCGTGATCGGATTTGACGGGATCGGCTGCATCCGTGATTTGATTCCGTGCGGCCTCAGCGGGCGAAGGGTTCCCACTGCGGGTGGAGAGGCATTGCGCTCAGCGATAGCGGAGTTATTACAAGACTCCGTCGGCCTAACCGAAATGTCCGTCCACTGCCGTCGAATTGTCGTCGAAAAGTTCAATCTCGAGCTTCAGGAAAACGTTATGCGGAGTCGTATCGTAGCTTGATCGAAGGCACAAGGATTGACGATAAGGACTAGACTAACAATACTCAAGGTGGCTTTATGAATGGGCCCATCGCACGCGTTTCCACCAGGACTAAAAAGGGTGACTCGATATTTGTTTCAGTGCCCGGACATATTCGTGCCCTCGACGGCTTGCGAGGTGTTGCCATCCTCGTCGTGATGCTTTATCACTTTACGCGCGGCTACATCAACGGCGCTTTTCATGGCGTTCTCTATCAAGTTTCCAACGTTGGTTGGTGCGGGGTGGACCTGTTCTTTGTTTTGTCCGGCTTCTTGATTACGGGCATCCTTTGCGACGCCAAGGATGGGGTCCACTATTTTCAGAACTTTTATATGCGAAGAGTCCTTCGGATATTCCCTTTGTATTATGGGTTCCTGCTCGTGCTCTTCGTGCTTGTGCCGGTTGAGCACCAATTTTCGCCATTGATTCGGAAGCAAATGGGCGAGCAAGTCTGGTTCTGGTCTTACCTGACGAATTTTGACTACGCTCTCACTTCCCACCCTTTGATCAATGATTTTCATTTGGCTCACTTCTGGTCCCTGGCGGTGGAGGAGCAATTTTACCTGGTTTGGCCGGCCGTAATCTTTTTCTGTCAGCCCAAGACTGCCATCCGTATCAGCGCAATCTGCATCGGGACAGCACTGATCCTGCGAGTGCTTCTCGAGGCGGATCACGTGAGCTCTGCCGCCATCTATAATCTCACGCCTTGTCGGATGGATAGCCTGGCAGTCGGCGCACTCTGCGCGTTGCTGGTTCGGACCGATCTAGATACGAACAAGCTCTTGAAAGCGGCGCGTTTGACCACACTGCTGGCGGGCTCGGGGCTCATATTCATTTTGGCCCATCGGGGAGGATCGGATGATTACAACCCGCTCATGGAGTCCATCGGGTACACTTTCCTGGCCTTCTTTTTTGGAGGAATAACCCTTCTTTCGCTCGATGCTGCCGAAAACAACGTTCTGTCCTGGTTGTTGAGTTGCCCGATACTCGTGGTCTTTGGCCTTTATAGTTACGCAATCTATGTTTTTCATTATCCCCTTGATTCAGCCTCTTCGACAGGTGGTTTCCAGTGCAGCGACTTTCGCTGGATTTGCATTCCAGGCCGCTTGGCCTGGAGGTCCACGTTCTGGCGCTCGATGCTTGTATCGTTACTCATAGCGGTGCTCAGTTGGAACCTTTACGAGAAGCACTTTTTGAACTTGAAGAAATATTTTGTGCTGAGAGGAAGAACGGGAGTGCCGGATCCGGTGCGTCCCGAAGTGGGTGCTGGACTGTTCGATCTCCTCGCGGCTTCGACGGATAGTCCCTGGAATTGCTATTTGGTTTAACCAACGCCCGTTCTGGTCCGTCCATCAGTAACCACGTTTCGAGGACTGCAAGGGATGGCAAAAGGGAAGCCGGTAGGAATGTCCCATGATCGGTGCGCGTTTGATCCTTGAGGATGGAAGCCACTTTGAGGGGGAGCTTTTCGGGGCCGTCCGGGCCGCGGCGGGCGAAGTGGTATTCAATACCGGCATGGTGGGTTATGCCGAGGCGATGACAGATCCCTCGTATCGAGGGCAGTTGTTGGCTTTGACCTACCCGTTGATTGGGAATTATGGAGTCGCGGGGAGCGAACGGCCGCAGCGGGAAAATTGCGATTTTGAGCCTGGATGGGGTGTTCCAAAGCGGGCGGATCCAGGTCGCAGGGTTGATCGTGTCATGGCTGTCATCGGAGTACAGTCACTGGTCGGCGACGCGTTCGCTGGACTCCTGGATGCGAGACCACGGTGTTCCCGGTCTTTCCGGTGTGGATACTCGCGCATTAACGAAGAAGCTGCGCACGCAGGGATCCATGCTGGGCAAAATCGTCATGGATGGGAAGGACACACAGTGGGAAGATCCCAACGAGCGTAACGTCGTTGCCGAGGTGAGCGAGCAACGGGTCAGGCTGTTCCCGGGAGGCGGAGGAAAGAGAATCATTCTGGTGGATTTCGGCTGCAAGCTGGGGATTCTTCGATCGCTTCTTCGGCGCGGATTTGATGTGTTGAAGGTTCCATGGGACTACGACTGGACCCGTGAAGAGGCGGACGGAGTCGTGTTGTCGAACGGCCCGGGCGACCCAAAGAAATGCGTGCCGGCTCTCGACATCATCTGTCGCGGGCTTGAGCAAACCAGGCCGATTCTCGGTATTTGTCTGGGGCATCAGTTGCTTGGTCTGGCGGCGGGCGCCGAAACGTTCAAGTTAAAGTATGGTCATCGCGGCCAGAATCAGCCCTGCGTCGAGGTGGGGACAAAGCGATGCTACATCACCTCGCAGAACCACGGTTATGCGGTCAACGATCAGACCCTCCCGCCAGACTGGCAGCCGTGGTTTTTCAATGCCAATGACGGGACAAACGAGGGAATGAGGCACCGGGAACGCCCATTTTTCTCCGTGCAGTTCCATCCCGAGGGGCAGCCGGGCCCGGTTGATACGGAGTTTACTTTTCGACCTCTTTGCGGAAGCGATCGCCCATGCGAAGTAAGGCCAGAAAGGTGCTCGTTCTGGGCAGCGGGGCCCTGAAAATCGGGGAGGCGGGAGAGTTTGACTATTCGGGGAGTCAGGCTCTTAAAGCCCTAAGGGAAGAAGGGGTTAGCAGTATTCTCATTAACCCGAACATCGCGACCATCCAGACGACAGAGGAGCTCGCGGACCGAGTGTACCTGCTGCCGGTGAACGCAGACTTTGTCGAGCGGGTGATCGCGAAAGAGAAACCGGATGGGATTCTTGTCGGTTTCGGCGGTCAAACGGCACTGAACTGCGCCGTTGCCCTCGCAGATCACGCTGTCTTTGAACGTTACGGAGTTCAAGTCCTGGGAACCCCGATCCAAGCCATACGGGATACGGAAGATCGCCGGCGGTTCGTGAAGCGACTTGCTGAGATTGGTGTTGAGGTGCCGCGGTCCCAGGCGGTGGAGAGCCTGGAGGCCGCGAAGATCGTGGCCCGCGAGATTGGCTACCCCATCATGATTCGAGTCGCATTTGCACTGGGCGGATTGGGATCTGGCAGGTGTGCTGACGAGGCAGAACTTGAAGAACGGGTTAAGCCCGCTCTGGCGGATTCTCCTCAGGTTCTGATTGAGGAGTATCTTCAGGGCTGGAAGGAGATCGAGTACGAGGTGGTGCGCGATGAGTTCGACAACTGCATCACGGTTTGCAACATGGAAAACCTCGATCCGCTGGGCATACATACGGGAGAGAGCATTGTCGTGGCCCCCAGTCAGACCCTGTCCAATGGCGAATACCATCGCCTGAGAGAGGTTGCCATCCGCATTGTTCGGCATCTCAAGGTGGTGGGCGAGTGCAACGTGCAGTTCGCGTTGGCTCCGGGATCGAGCAGTTATCGGGTCATCGAAGTTAACGCCAGGCTGAGCCGGAGTTCGGCCCTTGCGTCCAAAGCCACCGGGTATCCGCTGGCCTATATTGCAACAAAACTCGCTCTCGGATACAGCCTGCCGGAGTTGAGGAACGCGGTGACGCAAAGCACCACGGCATGCTTCGAGCCGGCCCTGGATTACGTCGTGGTCAAGATTCCGCGTTGGGACTTGAAAAAGTTCCGGAATGTCTCGTTGATCATTGGCTCGGGAATGAAGTCCGTCGGCGAAGTGATGTCGATCGGCAGAAGCTTTGAGGAAGCTCTGCAGAAGGCCGTTCGCATGCTTGAGGTAGGGCGCGACGGGATCGTTGCCTCTTGCGAACACGATCAGCGCGAGGCCGTGAAGGACTTCGCTCGGCCCGACGCGGAGCGGCTTTTCGCGGTGGCACGGGCCATCGAGGATGGCGTACCCATCAAGAAGATTCACAAGTTGACGCACATCGATGGGTGGTTTCTTCACGCGATCGGACGACTCGTGCTGCTCAAACAAAAACTTGAAGCCTGCCGGGGAGGTTCTTGTCCCAGAGCACTGCTTCTGCAAGCGAAGCAGGCCGGATTCTCAGACCGTCAGATTGCCCGGGTCATGGGCCTGGATGAAGACGCGGTTCGCAGGCTCCGGAAAAGCATGGGGATACGCCCGTTCGTCAAGCAGATCGACACCCTGGCGGCCGAGTATCCAGCTCGCACGAATTATCTCTATCTCACGTATAACGCTACGGAGGATGACGTCGCATGCCATGGAGTGAAGAGTGTCCTTGTTTTAGGGTCAGGTGCATACCGCATCGGCAGTTCGGTAGAATTTGACTGGTGTTGTGTCAATGCGTCGCGCAGCCTCCAAAGACACGGGTATGCTTCGATCATGCTGAACTACAACCCCGAAACAGTAAGTACGGACTTTGATGTTTGCGATCGGCTTTACTTCGAGGAGATCAGCTTCGAGACGGTGATGGACCTTAATGAACGAGAGCGATGTCTCGGGGTCGTTGTCTGCGTTGGCGGTCAAATTCCGAATAACCTGGCACTTCAGCTTCATAACGCGGGGGTGACAATCTTTGGGACTTCCGCGGTCGACATTGATTGTGCCGAAGATCGTCACAAGTTTTCAAAGCTCCTCGACAGCCTCGGTGTGGACCAACCGGTCTGGTCCGAGGTGACTTCGCCGGCCGAAGTGGTGTCCTTCGCGGACCGAATTGGGTACCCGGTCCTGCTGCGCCCATCGTATGTCCTAAGCGGTGCCGCGATGGGAGTAGCCACAAACGCGCGCGAATGCGACGTGTTTCTAAAGAAGGCCGCCGATATTTCTCCGGCGCACCCAGTCGTAGTTTCGAAATTCTTTGAGAACGCCAAGGAGATTGATGTGGACGCGGTCGCGGCGGGAGGGGAGATTGTTGCCCTGGCGGTAATCGAGCATGTCGAGAACGCCGGTGTCCACTCGGGTGACGCAACGCTGGTTTTTCCCCCGCAACGCACTTATCTCGAAACCTCGCGCCAGGTCGAACGCATTGCGGCGCGGATAGCCCGGGCAATGAAGATTAGCGGTCCGTTCAACGTGCAGTTTTTAGCGCACGGAAACAATGTGAAGGTGATTGAGTGTAATCTGCGCGCATCGCGAAGCTTTCCGTTCGTTTCCAAGGTTTACAAACTGAACTTCATCGAGCTTGCGATGCAGGCGATCCTCGGAGTCCCTATCGGCAGAGTTTCGCGTTCGGTGCATGAGATTGATTATGTCGGAGTCAAGGCGCCGCAGTTCTCGTTCACGCGGCTGCAAGGTGCGGACCCGACCGTGGGTGTCGAGATGGCTTCAACGGGCGAGGTGGGCTGTCTCGGAGATGATTTCGATGAGGCCTTCTTAAAAGCGCTGATCTCAGTGGGGTTCAGGTTTCCGGTCAGAGAGATCCTGCTGTCCACAGGGCCGCTGGCCGACAAGGTGGCATTTGTAGAGAGTGCAAGGTTGCTGGAGAGCATGGGGGTTCGGTTTTACGCGACTAAGGGCACCCGGGAGTTTCTAGCGGGGTTTGGCATCGCCAGCACACTCGTGCACTGGCCAAGCGAGGACCTTTCTCCGAATGCCACCGAACTCGTCGAAGAGCGAAAGGTGGATCTGGTGATCAACATACCAAAGAACTACCAGGAAACCGAATTGACGAACGATTATCACATTCGCCGGAAGGCGGTGGATTTCGGCATTCCTCTTTTGACCAATATTCAACTGGCGAATCGGCTTGCGGAAGCGCTTTCGCGGAAGGGCATCGAAGAACTCCATGCCAAGGATCTGCAGGCATATTGAAGTGAAAGCAGAAAGGCGTCGCAGCAGGCGAGGCTGAACAATGGAAGATCTCCTGCATTGGCACATGGGACATGTCGGTTGGCGGTTCGACAAAACGGACTGAGATGGTCTTTTCCGAAACCAGACTGGGTGGAGCTTATCTGATCGATCTGGATCGCAGAGAGGATGTGCGTGGCTTTTTTGCCCGAGTGTTCTGCGTCGAAGAGTTTCGCGCCAATGGCCTCAATCCAGCGGTGGCGCAGTGCAGCATCAGCTTCAGTCGCTGCAAAGGCACGTTGCGAGGTGTGCATTGGCAGACTCCCCCAAAATCCGAAGACAAACTTGTGCGTGTCACCCGCGGAGCGATCCATGACGTCATCGTGGACTTGCGTCCAGATTCGCCGACCTACTTGCAGCATGTCGCGGTCGAACTCACGGCCGGCAATGGACGCATGATCTATATCCCAAAGGGTTTTGGACATGGTCTTCAGACTCTCGAGGATGAGACCGAAGTTTTCTACCAGATGTCGGAATTCTTCGCGCCGGAGTGTGCTCGTGGCGCTCGCTGGGATGATCCGGCGTTCGGGATCACATGGCCCTTCCCCAATCCGATCGTGAGCGAGCGCGACCGAACCTGGCCGGACTTTCGATGACGAGCGTCTCTGAGGCAAAACCTTCAGCTGCCGGAACGGGCGAGGCGATCCTTGCCCTGGCCCGGGAACTCCAACCAATCTGCCGAAGCATTACGGGAGACGGTCTGCGCCAAACCTTGCAGATCATCAAGCGCGAAATCCCGCTCGAACTCCACGAGGTTCCTACCGGCACGCCCGTTTTGGATTGGACGGTGCCGAAAGAGTGGAATATCCGCGATGCCTGCATCAAGAATTCCAAGGGCGATCGGCTGATCGACTTTCAGGCGTGTCCTTTGCATGTGGTCAACTACAGCGTTCCGGTCAAGGCCATGATGACGCGCAGCGAGTTGGAACCGCACCTGCACTCGCTGCCCAGCCGTCCCCTGGCCATCCCATACCGAACGTCGTATTACTGCGAGACATGGGGGTTCTGTCTGAGCCAGGAGCAACGCGATCAACTCGGTGACGGTCCGTTTGAGATTTGCATCGACAGCTCGATCGAGCCGGGAACATTAACCTATGGTGAACTGCTGATTCCCGGCTCACGCCAGGATGAATTCCTTGTCTCAACGCATTGCTGTCATCCGTACATGGCCAATGACAACCTGTCTGGCATTGGTCTCGCGGTGCAACTCGCGAAACGGCTGCTCAACTCGCAGCCGCGCCTCAGTTATCGCTTTCTATTCATTCCAGGAACGATCGGCTCGATCACGTGGCTGGCTCTGAACGACTCAAGCCGCATTCGACACGGCCTGGTGCTGAGCTGCCTGGGCGATCCCGGCGCGTTCACCTATAAGAAAACGCGCCTCGGAGACGCTCTCATCGACCGGGTCGCCGAACATGTCTTGAGGCGCTCCGGAGTTCCGCAATCCGTGGAAGAGTTTATCCCGTATGGCTATGACGAGCGGCAGTATAATTCGCCGGGCTTCAAACTCCCAGTGGGCGCTCTGATGCGGACACCGAACGGACGCTACGAGCAGTACCACACGAGCGACGATAATCTGGATTTCATTACCGCTGAAGCGCTGGACGGGTCGTTTGAAACGCTTTGCGCAATCATCGATGTGCTCGAGCACGACGCAAGATATCTTAACCTTAGTCCTCGTGGAGAGCCGCAACTGGGAAGACGTGGCCTCTACGACGGCTCGCAGGACGACATCATGGCAATGCTTTGGGTGTTGAATTTGTCCGATGGCGACTTTTCACTCCTCGATATCGCCGAACGGGCAAAGATACCGTTCGCTGTCATAAAGCGTGCCGCCGATCGGCTGTCCGCCGCCGGTTTGCTGCGTCGCCTGGCCGAACACCCGGGATCATGACTGTGGATTTACGTGATAACCGGGGACTCGGGGGCACGGCGGTCAGAGGACGGATATCAGAGGACAGATGTCAGATGGCAGAGGACATGCTGGGTGAAACCGACTGACGTGGCAACTATTAGCTAACTCTGGTAAATGAGCATGAAAATCGCGATTGTAGGTCTTGGTTACGTCGGGCTACCGTTGTCTCTTCAGTTCGCCAGCTCCTGCGCGACGGTGCTCGGGATCGACGTCGATTCTCGCAAGGTGGAACTGCTAGAGGAGGGGAAGAGCTATATCAGGAATATCGAAGCTTTGGCCATCGCCGAGCTCGCGAAGGGGAGCTCGTCTATGAGGCGATGGGAATCGATGCCTGGGAGGTGATCGAGGCCGCCAGAACAAAGTCGTTCGGCTTCACGCCGTTTTATCCCGAGCCCGGCCTCCGCGGTCATCGCCTCCCGATTGATCGTTTTGTCTCACTTGGAAAACGCGTGAGTACGGCCGGAATACGCGATTCATCAAGCTGGCTGGCGAGATCAATGCCTCCATGCCTGAGCATGTGGTCCACCGGGTCGCTGGAGCGCTCAACTCCCAGCGCAAGCTCTTAAGTCTTCCCGAATCCTGATTCTCGGCCTCGCCTACAAGCCAAACGTCGATGACGAACGCGAGTCGCCCAGTTATGTCCTGATGGACCTTTTGAGCGCCCCGGTGCAATATCACGATCCGTACGTCGCCGCGATCAAGCCGACCCGGGAGCATTCGCACTGGTCGGGCAAGGAGTCGGTTTTGTGGACCCGGGAGAGCATCAGGAGCTTTGACGTCGTTCTGATCGCGACCAACCACGCCTGTATCAATTACCAGCAACTGGCCGATTGGGCGCCGCTCATCGTTGATACCCGTAACGCCATCGCGTCCACGGATGTTGCTCCCGGCAAAGTTTGGAAGGCGTAGTTTTGCCGAGAACGGAGGGCAAGGGGCAACGACGGATGACGGAGATTCGGAGGTCGGAGGACGGTGGACGGACGGCTGAAGACGGTGGACGGCGATAACTGTGAGCGAACGAATTCTTAGCTTCAAGGATCTGCGCGTGTACAAGCTGGCGTTTGAGGTCCAGCAAGAAGTCTTTGAGATAACAAGACGATTTCCAGCCGAAGAACGCTATGCGTTGACCGATCAACTCCGCAGGGCCGCGAGATCCGTCGGCGCTAACATATCGGAAGCCTGGCAAAAGCGGTGGTATGTCGCTCACTTCGTCAGCAAACTGACCGATGCTGACGGAGAACAGGCCGAAGTGCAGCACTGGTTAGCCACGGCGATGGCGTGTAACTATCTCGCGGAAAAAGAGCAAGCTGTGCTGCTCGAAAAGTGCGCAAGATTGGGCAAATGCTCGGAGCCATGATGGCTGATCCCGACAAATGGTGCCGGATTGCCAATCGAGATCGCAAATCAAAGTTAAGCGGACAACGGAAGGCTGAAAGCTGAAGTCCGTCATCCGTCCACGGTCCTCAATCTTCCCATGCCTCCATCCCAACCGGTAAAGAAAGCGGTCGCCCCTCTGGTTGGACCGAATACAACGCAGCGATCCCGCATGGTTGCTGGGGCGGTGTGCTTTGGCCTCCTCATCCTGGCGTTCGCGCCCACGCTTGTCGGACTGGCGATACACGTCGCCCACAGCGAGCTCCATTCTTACATCCTCCTGATCCCGTTTCTATCGGGTTATTTGATCTACATCCGGCGGAACCAGCTCCCGAAGGATTACTCCACGTCTGTCGGCTTGGGTCTCGTCGCGGCGATCGCGAGTCTCGCTGCCCTCCTGGTTGCCTGCCTCCCAGGCACTCCGATTCAGCCACTGAGCGAAAACGATTATCTCGGCGTCATGACCCTGGCGTTTCTCTGTTTCCTGGTGGCGGGCGGATTTCTTTTTCTTGGCCGAAGCTGGATGGCCGCGGCAGCATTTCCGGTCGCCTTCCTCTTCTTCCTAATTCCGATGCCAGACGCGATGGTAGACGGATTGGAAACGGCTTCCCAACTGGCCTCCGCCGAAGCGGCCAATCTGTTCTTCCTCGCCTCCGGTATGACATTTCTCCGAGACGGGACTTCTTTTCAATTGCCGGACATTGCCATCCAGGTAGCTCAGGAGTGCAGCGGCATTCGATCGAGCTGGGTTCTGCTCATCACGAGCCTTGTCGCTGCCAATCTTTTTCTGCGCACTCCGTGGCGGCGCGCCATTCTGGTCGCATTTGTGATTCCGCTCGGGATTTTGCGGAACGGCTTCCGAATCCTCGTGATCGGATGGCTTTGTGTCCACGTGGGCCCCCAGATGATTAACAGCCCCATTCACCGCCGCGGTGGCCCGTTATTTTTTGTCGTTTCGCTGGTCCCGCTCTTTCTCCTGCTTTGGTGGATGAAACGAAGCGAGGAGCGGTCGACAAAAGCTGAAATCGCGAAATACTGAAATTAGCGGCTAAAAAGCGACGCCCCCGGCTTTTGCCGAGGGCGTCGAAACAATCTGTGTCGCTCGACGAGCGAGCGTTATCTCGGTGAGGCCTGCTTACGCTTTGAGCATGCGAAGCTTCCGGGCGGCAAAGAGACCGACCAGGGCAAGGCCGAGCAGCATCACCGTCGTTCCGCCATCTGGAACACTCGGATTATAGATCAGCTGGTCTTGGTAGTTGTTGCTACCAATAGTGAGGTTTAGGACCCACACGCCAAAGTTATTCAAACCCGCGGTGGCGTTGGCGTTGGCGTCGCTGCCGAAGAAATTCTTTGCGGCAACTTCAAAAGGATTGCTTGAATCGTAGCCGCCCTGACCTTCCTGTCCTCCCATATAGTGCCAGATCGCTCTTTGAAGCTGATCTGCCGTAGTCGTGCGGTTGGCACCGTAGTTGTAGCCGCTGAGGGATCCTTGAGCGAATTGCGAATAGAGCCACGCAGCTCCCAAGGTAAGATAATTGTTACTTAGAACCGAGTGATCGTTAAGCGCCACGTTGTAGGTCGTATTGGTGGAAATGAATTCACTCCCTTCAACGCAGAAAGTTTGGAAGTTGAGCGAACCACCCATTTGGTTTTTGGCCGCAGAATTGTAATTCGCAATCATGCTGCTCAGATCAGTCGAAAAGAAGGTGAATTCACCGCCAGGGTTGACTTCATAAGGTCCGTAGGTATTGCCGATCGATACCGTCGTCGCGCAGACGGTCGACGGCTGCAGGATCGCCAAGGAGGCCATACCGATTACCAGCGTAAGGAAGAATTTAGTTTTGTTATTCATCATAGTTTTGGATTTTCGTGAAAACACTAAGCAACAGCCATGCCACGCTCGTATTGCATTGCCAGATTTACGATGCAAGAGCATCATATTAAACTATTTAAAATAATATGTCGGCTTTTTCGGCCGAACCGCGACTTTGAAGAAATCGTAAGAAATTCCGTCGATTTGCATCCGCGCATCCTCCTTTTGCCCACACCCTTGGACCCCCAATGATCGCGCCCTGTCACGGCCATCCAACCCGCGAAAAGCGACCAATGCCTTCCGCCGCGCATTTTCAGAATTTTCAAAAGTTTCTACTGGACACCCCGCACCTAATAAACCCATCATCGCTCAACTCCTTCGCGAGCGAGGCAAATATGCTACAATCCAATACCCAAACCACTGCAATCCCGGAGTCTCTGAATCGAGATAACAAGAGGTCCGGGAATCAATTTCGTCATCGTCGCCCGCGGCGCTCTGATCTCCTCTGCCTTGTCGCCGGCGTTTCTTTGCTTGCTCTTATCGTCGTTAGCGGTTGTCAAACTCCTCCCGCTCGCTCTGACATTGGGGAGCGGGCCAGCGCTTCCGCGCCAGTCTCGTTAGTTCCGGGCGATGTCGTGAAACTGACTTTCCCGGGCGACCCGGATCTGAACCAGGCACAAAAAATTCAGACCGATGGCAAGATCAATCTGCCAATGATCGGTCAAGTCTCAGCGGCGGGAAGGTCCATCACGAGCCTCCAGGCGGAGCTGACCGCCCGCTACAAGCCTCAACTGGAGAGCTCCGAGGTGGTTGTCACTTTGGACAGCGCGGTGATTCCGGTGGTGGTTTCAGGGGCGGTGCAAAGACCAGGGAAGCTTTTTTTCGATCGTCCCACGACGGTTTTTCAAGCGATCATGGAGGCTGGCGGGGTGAATGAATTTGGCAATCTGAAGGATGTTCACCTCATTCGGACCAGCAATGGTCAGCAGACGACGCAGACCCTTGATTTGAAATCGACGCTGCAAGGGCAGGTGACGCGGGCAGTTTATGTGAGAAATGGGGACGTCATCTACGTGCCCGAGAGCATGTTTTAGCCGGCGAACTCGGTCGGGGGAAATTTGCAATCGACTCCGTCCGTTGGCTACGACGCCCGGCATCGAGGGCTTCGTTTTTGGGGAATCGTCCCCCTTCCACTCCATCTGATCCGTGACTTCTGACTCCATCTTAACCCTCGTCGCGATCATTCTCTGCGGGTCGCTGGTCGTCGCCGCTGTGATTCGCAAGTGGCGGTCGGTGGCGAGTTGGAGTTTTGCTGCCGGGATGCTGAGTCTTGCGACAACAACCGCGTTTCTCCAACTGAGCCTCAATTCCCTTTCCGCTCCCGAAGCCATCTCATGGCAGCGGCTCGCTCTCGTGGCCAAATCGTTCCTGCCCGGTTTCTGGCTCTGCTTCAGCCTGAGTTACGCGCGTGGAAATTATCGCGAATTTCTGATCAAGTGGCGCCTCTTATTGCTGACCGCGTTTGTCTTACCGGTTGGAATAGCCGTCGGTTTTTGGGGGGAGCTTCTCAGTCTCGCGCAGGCAGATTCCGGCCAGACGTGGATCATGTTTGGTCAGCCAGCCCGGCTTTTGAACGCGATCGTTTTGGTCGCGGTTGTGCTGGTCCTCTCGAACCTGGAAAAGACCTTTCGCGCGGCGGTTGGCACGATGCGCTGGCGGATCAAGTTCCTCGTCATGGGGTTGGGAGTCATTTTCGGCACGCGAATCTATACTTCAAGCCAGGCGCTGCTTTTTTCAACCCAGGACATCTCTTTGATCCAAGTCGAAATGATTTCGCTGATCATCGGCTGCGGTCTGATGACGGTCGGTTATTTGAGGAGCGGCTTTGCGGAGATCGATATCTATCCGTCGCAAGCGATACTGCGCGGTTCAATCACCGTCCTGATCGCCGGCGGCTATCTGTTTCTGGTCGGCGTCCTGGCTCAGGTCGTGACCGCAATAGGTGGAGTCCGCCATTTCCAGGCACAAGCTTTTCTCGTTCTGCTTGGGCTCGCCGGCCTGGCGATGCTTCTCCTCTCCGACCGGGTGCGACAGGAGAGCCGCCGTTTTGTCAGCCGTCATCTGCGGCGTCCGCAACACGATTTTCGACAGGTCTGGACCCTGGTTACGGAGCGGCTCTCGAACACTTCTGATGAAAGCAGTTTGTGCGGGGTGGCTGCAAAGCTGTTTTGCGAAACGTTCGGCGCCTTATCTGTCACCATCTGGCTGGTTAAGGATGACGGAGATCAAATCGTAATCGGCGCTTCGACTTCAAAATCGCGTCAGGAGAAAGGCGAGTCGCAAGCACTGACCATTGGCGATGGGTTGGAAATCGAAAGTGTACGCAAGCACTCGATTCCCTTCGATCTCGAGGGAGCGCCGGAGCCGTGGGCGGAAACTTTGAGACAGTCGAACCCGAGCGAGTTTCATGAAGGTGGAAATCGAATCGCGGTTCCCTTGCTTTCGGGCAATCAATGGCTCGGTCTGGCCATAGTTGCCGATCGGGTAGGGGGCCTGTCGTATACGGTGGAAGAGTTTGAACTGCTGAAATGCATCGGTGACCAACTAGCCGCAAGCCTGCTGAATCTCCGGCTGGCGGACGAGAATCTGCGCGCCAAGGAGCTGGAGGCTTTCCAGACGTTGTCGGCCTTTTTTGTCCATGACCTGAAGAACGCTGCCTCCGGTCTCAATCTTACCCTGCAGAATTTGCCGCTTCATTTTGACGACCCGGCTTTTCGTGCGGATGCTTTGCGCGGCATCGCAGGGACGGTGGAGCGGATCAATTCTCTGATAGGGAGACTGAGCCTTCTCCGTGGCAAGTTTGAGATTCGGCCGGTCGAGCTGGACCTCAATCAATTGGTCGAGGAAACGCTGGCCGGCTTCAACGGCGCTTTGGGAGTGGAGGTAGAGGTGCGCCTCGTCCCAGTGCCGCCTCTGATGGGTGATCGCGAGCAGCTGCAGAGTGTGATTAACAATCTGCTCTTGAACGCCCGCGATGCCGTCAATGGCACGGGCCGGATCGTAATCGCGACCGATCACAGCGAGAACGAAGCCATCTTGACGGTGGCCGACAATGGTTGCGGGATGAGTGATGAATTCCTCCGTCACTCTTTGTTCCGGCCGTTTCGTACGACCAAGAACAAGGGGATTGGCATCGGAATGTTCCAGGCTAAGGCCATCGTCCAGGCGCATCGGGGAAGTATTCGGGTTGAAAGTGAATCGGAAAGGGGTTCCACTTTTCGCGTCGCTCTCCCGATCCCCAAAGCAGATTCATGAAACACCGCTTGCTCATCGTGGATGACGACGAAGCGATCCGGACCCAAATGAAATGGGCGCTGGCCGACGACTATGAAATTCTTCTGGCCGAGGATCGTCCTAACGCGCTAACCACATTTCGGACAGAGCGTCCTTCCCTTACGATGTTGGATCTCGGACTGCCTCCGCATCCGAACTCGCCGGAGGAAGGGATGGAGGTGTTGCGCAGCGTTCTGGCGTTGGATCCGGACGCGAAGGTCGTCATTATTACCGGCCAGGGTGAAAAGGCCAACGCCCTCAGTGCGGTTGGCCTGGGCGCCTACGATTTCCTATGTAAACCAGTCGAGGTCGAGGAGCTAAAAATTCTCATTCGACGCTGTTTGCGGGTCGTCGGTCTGGAGCGCGAATACCAGGAACTCCAAACCGGACGCCGTCCGCGAGATTTTGAGGAGATGCTGGGATCGAGTCCCCAAATGCAAGCGGTTTTCTCCTTCATCCGCAAGGTGGCCGTGTCGACTGCACCCGTTCTTATCCTGGGTGAGAGCGGGACTGGCAAGGAAATGGCAGCCCTCGCCATCCACCGGCGCAGTCCGAGCAAAAAAGGCCCGTTTGTCCCGATCAATTGTAATGCAATTCCCGAAAACCTGCTCGAAAGCGAACTCTTCGGCCACGAGAAGGGCGCATTTACCGGCGCGCACATGCAGCGCAAAGGGTTGATCGAAACTGCGGCCGGCGGCACGCTTTTTCTCGATGAGATCGGCGATCTTCCGCTGCCGATTCAAGTGAAACTGCTTCGGTTTCTCCAGGATCAGACCTTCCAAAGAGTGGGTGGTCGCCAGGAAATTAAGATCGACACCCGCGTGGTGGCGGCCACAAATTTGAACCTGAAACAGGCTGTCGCCGAGGGAAGGTTTCGCGAGGACCTGTACTATCGTTTGGCTGTTGTTGTGCTCGCGCTGCCACCGCTGAGGGAACGGGGCGACGATATTGGCCTTCTGGCAACCGAGTTTCTGCAGCGATATTCGGTTCGAAACAGCAAATCCGGGTTGGTTTTTACTCCGGAAACGCTGCGCGTGATCAATCGCCACGCCTGGCCGGGTAACGTCCGCGAGCTGCAAAACCGGATCCAACGGGCCGTCATAATGGCGAGGGGCAAGCGCGTCACAGTGGCAGATCTGGAACTGGAGGGTCTCGAACCGCTCCCTCTTTCGACTTTGCGCGAGGCTCGGGAAGAGGTGGAGAAGGAGCTGGTGGAGCAGGCGCTGCGACGCCACGCCGGCAAGATCACTGCAGCGGCACTCGAACTAGGTATTAGTCGTCCGACCTTCTACGAACTGATGGACAGGCTCGGGATCCCACGTGATTGGGCCAAGGACCGGTAGACGCAAAGTGCGCCGCCGTCAGCCTTGGCGGAAGTTGATCTCAGATCGGCCCCGGAACTTCCATAACGTTCAATTCTGTAATCCAGTGAGACTTGCAAGCAAATCGATTCACATGTGCACTGCACGACAATCGCCAAATCGCATCATGCGCGTTTTTCGCGATCCCCGGCCGATCGATGCCGACAGAATTGAGTTGACCTTCCGCGACGAGAGACTACTCCTTCGGCAAAGTGAACGAGTGATAAGATCAGCGCGGAAATTCGATCTCGGAACGTCGCTGGAAACACCGGGTTCTCTCGCCCAGAACCAAGACTTATTTTCCGACCCGAATTCCGCCGCCGGCAACCCAACTACTTTACCGCGATGAATGTTACTCTCCGTTCTTGTTTCTTTTGTGGCGTGATTCTCCTCCTGGCGACGTCTCTGCCTGGGTGTACCCGGGAGGCGAGAAAAAATCGTCATCTCGTGCAGGGCGCGGAGGATTTTGAAGCCGGCGCCTACGACGAGGCCAAGATCGAATACATGAAGGTCCTGCAACTCGATCAGCGCAATGCCACCGCCTTCGCGCGCCTCGGGCAGATTTGGTTGGAAGAAGGGGCTCCGTTGCGCGCCGGAGCCTTCCTTAAAATGGCCGCGGAGCTCGCGCCCAAGGACCTCGACAACCGTTTGCGACTGGCCCGGGTTTACGTTGTCATTGGACAATTTGCGGCAGCAAGGAAGGAAGTGTTCGCGGTCTTGGAGCAGTCACCCGCCAATGGGAAAGCATTGGTTTTACTCACTGAGATGGCTCGCGCCCCGGAGCTCATCACCGCTGCGGAGCAGGTGGTTGAGAAATTCCCGAACAAAGAAACGGTGTCCTGCCAGTTGGCCAATGCCAACCTTGCCTTGCACAAGAAAGATCTGCCTGCCGCGCAAGAGGCGATCTCCAAAGCCCTCGCACTTGCCCCTAAATCGCCCGAGGCCCATCAGGCCATGGGAATTATCTATCTGTTCCAGAAGAATTCGAAAGGCGCGGCCGACGAATTCAAGACCGCAGCCGAACTGGCTCCGCTCCGTTCCGACATCCGGATGGCTTATGCGGATTATCAAAGGCAGACTGGGGCTGAAGAAGCAGCCGTCGCTTCCCTGAAAAGTCTCACCGCAAAGGCGCCCGATTATCTGCCCGCTTGGAACTTGCTCGGGCGGATGGCCTTTTCCGAAAAGAAATACGATCAAGCACTGAGCGACTTGGAGAACGTTCTTTCCCGCGATCCAGAAAACGTCGATGCGCGCCTGCTTCAGAGTGACGTCTGGCTTGTCCGGCGGGAGACGAAAAAGGCGATGACGGAATTGGACAAACTCGACAAGGCCTTTCCGGGGTTGCCCCCGGCGAAATACCGACTCGCCCAGGCTTATCTGCAGGATAACAAGCCAGCCCAGGCCGCCACCGCCCTGGATCAGGCGCTGGCTGCCAATCCCAATTACACCGAAGCGATTCTGTTGCGCGCCCAGCTGAACATGGGAACCGGTCACGCCCCGGCGGCCGTCAGTGCGCTGGAGGAATTGCTGAAGAAAAATCCCAGCCTGAAACCAGCCAAATTCCTCCTCGCCGATGCCTACCGCGCGACAGGTCGTTTGGATGACGCAGCCAATATCTTTCGCGAACAGATCAAGGTGGCGCCTAACGTGCCGGATCCGTATTTTTTCCTGGGGCTGGTTCAATTGCAGCAGGACAAAACAGAGGATGCCCGCAAATCCTTCAAGAAGGTCCTCGAGTTGTCGCCCGACAATCTGCTGGCAGTCGAGCAGCTCGTTAATCTCGACCTCAAAGCCAAGGATTTTGCGGCCGCTTCGCAGCGGGTGCAGGAGCAATTGAAAAAACATCCCGATCGCGCGGCATCGTATATTCTGGAAGGGCGCGTTCGCGTCGCTCAGGCGCAGTGGAAGGAGGCGGAAGTGGTCCTGAAGAAGGCACTCCAGCTGGACCCGAATTCCGGACCCGCCTATGACATGCTGGTAGCGAGCTATCTGGCCACGAACCAGCTGCCGGAAGCGGCGCAAGAAATCGAGGCGGCGCTGTCGAAGGCGCCGCAGAACCGAAGTGCCTTAATGACCCTGGCGTCCATTCGGGAGAAGCAGAAGGACTACGCCAAAGCGCGCGAAGCCTACGAGAAACTGCTCGCGCTCAACCCGAACTTCGTACCGGCTCTGAACAATCTTTCCTATCTCTACGCTGAACAGTTCAACCAGCCGGACAAAGCTTATGAGCTGGCGCAGAAGGCGCGGACCCTCGATCCGGGCAACGCGGCCGTCGCCGATACTCTCGGCTGGGCCGCCTACAAACGCGGCGATTATTCACAGGCACTCGCCCTGTTGCAGGAAAGCGCGGGCAAGCTCGGAGCCAACCCCGAAATTCAATATCACCTTGGCATGGCTCACTACATGATGGCGCAGGTGGATGCGGCTCGTGCGGCCTTCCAAAGAGCGATCGCTACGCCCGGAGATTTTCCGAGCAAAGCCGAAGCTCAGAGCCGGCTCGCTTTGCTCGGCGACGGGTCCGGCACGGCAAGCTCTTTGACCGCCGACCAGTTGCAACAGTTGCTCCAGAAGCAACCGAACGATCTAGTCGCTCGAATGCGGCTCGCGGAGGCGTATGAACGCCAGAACGCCTGGACCAAAGCCGTCGACGCCTACGAAGCGGTAATCAAGGTCAATCCCAAGCTCGCTTCCGCCGCGCTCAAACTGGCCCAGATTTACAGCGGACCCGTCCCGGACAAGGAAAAGGCGCTTTCCTATGCCAAGACGGCGCGGACTCTTGCCCCAAACGACCCGCAGACGACGGCGGTTTTGGGCCGGGTCGCGTTCGACACCGGCGATTATTCCTGGGCCTACAACCTTCTCCAGGAAAGCTCCCGCCAGCTCGAATCCAACCCAAAAGTGCTGCACGACCTTGCCTGGGCGGCCTATGGCCTCGGCAAAATAGACGCCGCCCGCGAGGCGATGGAGCGAAGCCTCAAGGCATCGCCCACTCCCGAGAACGCCGAGGACGCGAAGTCGTTCCTTGCCTTAATCGCCTTGGAGGGGAACCCCGCGTCTCTCGCCGGCGCGAAGGCGCAGATCGACGCAAAGCTGAAAACGGATCCGAAATACGTCCCGGCATTGATGGCCGCGGCCGCCCTCGACCTCCAAACGGGCAATAAAGCCGCCGCGACCGACCAGTACCGACAAGTTTTGCAGCAATTTCCCGATTTCGCCCCGGCACAGAAGCAACTGGCGCTTATTTATGCCGACGATCCTGCTCACAGCGCGGAGGCACTCGATCTTGCGGCGAAAGCGAGGAAGGCGCTGCCCGACGATCCAGAAGTGGCGCAACTGCTCGGTCAACTCAATTATCAAAAAAAGGACTACACCCACGCGATCCAGCTCCTGCAGGAAAGCGCGCGAAGCAAGCCGCTGGACGCCACCGGCCTCTACTATCTGGGCGTATCCCAACTGGCGGCGAACGAAAAATTAGCCGGACGCCAGACCTTGGACCAAGCCCTGGCGCATGGTCTGAAAGACCCTTTGGCAGCCGAGGCAAAACGAGCGCTGGCCGCCTCAACGCATCCGTGATTTTTTTTAGAGACTGTCGGATTTCCGTACCGGTCCCTCTCAAAATCGTTGGGAATCTTTGCGATTCCGCCGAATCCGCCGGGACTCGCTAAAAATGAACGAACCTTAAAGTATATGGCTGAATGACACTCAAGAGATAGATAATTTCGATGGCATACCATCTACTCCCTAAGTGGCAAAGCAAGCGGCTCCTCCATGAGGAAATCCGATGCGATCTGCTTCACTCAGTTGCTAACGATTGTCTTCGTGGAAGAATTCGGACGCAGAATGGACAAACTAGAAGATTGGTCGAATGCGTGGAGCTTAGGTTCGCTGCACTGGGCCATGAATACCGCCGGAACAACGTCCCCGTAGTTCAACGGATAGAACGAGGGTTTCCTAAACCTTAAATGTGGGTTCGATTCCCGCCGGGGACATGGTCCAACGTGCCGCCTGCTGACGCGCTTTATTACAGTTCCACGCGCAGGTTCGATTGATTCGCTCGCGCACTCACTCACCCTGCGGGCCTCGTCTATGTCCTGCCGTGCCCGCACACTCCGTTCCCGCGGGGATCAAGATTATTGCAAACGGCGTGGCGGTCGAAACCAAAACGCCGGGCCAGAGGACCGATTTCCAGATTTGCAACTGGTCCCGCTGGTCCGTCAGTCGGCGAATAAGCAGGGAATAACATGTCACAGACCCGTAACCTGCGGCGGCGTGCCGAGCGAAATCGTTGAAGAAAGGCGGAACTTTCTTCAGTCCTGAGCCGTGTACAAGTGCCTGAACGAAGACCCGTGGCTGGAGCCCGAGATACTCGATTTAGATCTCAATGTTGCGTCGGGCTCGTCAATTCGGGCTTTTCAACCGCGGGCGGGAAGAAACTACTCGCGGAGATCAGGAAGGGATAGCCCGGAAATGATTCGTCAAAGGTTCTGTGCTCAGCCACTCCTTTGGAACACCAGTCCGGGGAGCGCTGATTCTTTAGCAATTCGAGTCAGTACGCCTGCCAGAAGCGTGCCGGCTCAAACCGGCCCGGCGAAAGGCAGCACAAGCTGCCACAGGGTCGACGAGTCCAGAACCAGCCAAGGTTCAAGGTAGAACCTTTTCGAATGAACAATCAGGTGATCGGACGGGCTTTCCATCCCGAATGCACTCCATTACTGCGTCGTACTGAGACTTGTGGAAGCGGTCAGCAATTGTCGGCAGAAAAGCAGCGATAAGGAGCTCGACAATTCGAGGCGAAATGCGCCCGCCCAAGCCCGATCATCCCATCCTTTGAGCCAGCAATCCAGCAAAGCCGCATCGGCACCCATTTTGCTCTGGCAGAGTGAATGGATCTCTACGACGTGAAGGCGCGAGGCTTTCATTGTCCGCTGAACTACCGGGAAATCTCCCGGCTCTACCGCACAGGGCAGTTTAGCGGTCGACAGGCTTGCAAACCAAAAGGCGAAGCGAGGTGGCAAACGATCGACGAACTATTCCCTGTGCTAAAGTATGAGGCGGCGGCGCCCCCCTTGCGCTTCGAAGATCCGCCACAGCGCCGCCGCCGGGTAATGTTCATTTCGACCTGCGCGCTGCTCCTCGCGTCTCTCGGAACAGCAATGCTTCACGTTTGGATTCAAAGCGCCCCGACAACTTTCGACCGGTGGTCTGGTGAGCACAAACGCTCCCAGATGGTGGAGCCAGCTGTTGTTCCGTTTACCCCAACCAGCCCTGCCACATCCTCGGATCACGCCTCGCGAGCACTTGGCCGGGACGTCGTCGTTGCCGATCGAGCCCGTATCAAGTAAACCGGTCGGAGCAAAGGCGCGGCCGCCGGACGCACCACGGGGACGGATTTGGGACACAAACGCTCCTTTCTACAGTTGTCTTGATTCTTGTTCCCGATTTTCATCAACGCCGAAGGCAGAGGAGAGTTTCGGATTGGCGAAAGCGGATCGGCAAAGCAGAATGCAGGTGATGAAAGCGATCCGTGTGGAAAAGTTTGGCGAGCCGGAGGTGATGAAATTGATCGAGGTGCCGCGGTTACAGCCCGGCCCTGGCCAGGTGCTCGTGAGGGTCAACGCGGCGGGTGTCAATCCCGTCGAAACTTACATACGTGCCGGGACGTATGCGAGGAAGCCGGCGCTGCCTTTCACGCCGGGTAATGATGGCGCGGGCGTGGTCGAGGAGGTGGGCGAAGGTGTAACCGAACGTCGGCAGGGAGATCGGGTCTACATCGCCGGATCAAGCAGTGGGACCTATGCTGAGTATGCGCTTTGCAGCCCGGCCCAACTGCATCGGTTGCCGGCGAATGCTTCCTTCGCCCAGGGCGCGGCGATGGGCACGCCTTACGCAACGGCCTACCGAGGGCTGTTCCAGCGAGCGGCGGCGCGGCCTAACGAAACCGTCCTTGTGCACGGCGCGAGCGGCGGGGTTGGGACGGCGGCGGTGCAGCTGGCGCGGGCACATGGACTGCGCGTGCTCGGCACCGCGGGCAGCGAGCGTGGACGCGAACTGGTTCGCGAGCAAGGTGCGCACGAGGTGTTCGATCATCACGCGATGGACTATCTGGCGCAGATAATGAAGGCAACATCCGGACGGGGCGTGGATGTGATCCTGGAAATGCTCGCCAACTTGAATCTGGGGAAGGATCTCACAATCCTCGCGGGGCGCGGACGCGTGGTGGTGATTGGAAACCGGGGCCGGGTGGAAATAGACGCGAGAGAGACGATGTCGCGCGATGCCGACATCCGCGGGATGGTGCTGCCAAACACGCCGCCGGGCGAGTTGGCGAGCATTCACGCGGCGCTCGGCGCCGGCTTGGAAAACGGGACGCTGCGCCCGGTCATCGGTCAGGAACTGCCGCTGGCGGAAGCCCCGCAGGCGCACCTCGCGGTCCTGGAGCCGGGTGCGTTTGGGAAAATTGTACTCGCGGCAGATCGCTGAAATCGGATCGAGTAACCAATACGCGGCCCCCGGGAGGGGAAAATGGCATTCCACCGTGTCGCAGTTCAATTCGCCGTGATCTCGCCGAATAACTCGGTCAGTTCATCACCGCCCGCTGCGTAGCAGAGGAAATTCGTCAGTCCGCCTTTTTTGCTGCAATCCTGATTCGAGATCCAACCGTAAATGTGGGGATGCTAGCTCCCTCGCAGGATGCGCGGTAGCGGCGCACCAATTTTCCGTCGATGCCCAACCATTTCGCCCTCTATGGTGCGAGGATCGACGCGCGTGAGGCTTTTCCGTTGGGCCGGACGAAGCAGCGGTGTGTGCGGGATGTCGCAGAGATGATTCGGCACAAACCAGATGTTCTTCTCCGACGTCATCCAGCCGTCGCGATCGAACCGCGCCAGGTTTACCGGACGTGAGTAACGACGCAGGGTGCGTTCGGCGCGCAGGTTGAAGTAGATGTGGAAATAACTCAGGGCCAGTTCGCGCAACGTCCGGTAGACAGGCTCACGATATCTGCAACCGGTGAAGTTCGATTTTGCCACCGCGCCCCAATGCCCGCGCTCTTTGAAGATGGCGAGGACATGGTCGGTGTCTTGATCCGCTTCCAGGTCGAGCAATAGCGGGGGATAGCCGAGCACGCGCAGTGCAGCGGCGGCGACGATCGCACCCTCCAAACAATGGGCGGTGCGTTCGCGCAGGACGACGCGCGGCGACCAGGCGGTGGGCGCAAGGTGATACGGCATCGCGTCGAGAAAGCGCTGGATGCCAGCGGGCGTCTTGAGCGAACGCAACTGGCGGAGCTCAGCGTTGGAAAACATGGAGCAGAGGAAGAAGTCGGAGATCGGAGGTGCTAAGAGCCGAAAGCAGCGTATCGCATTCAGCCTGGGAATAGATTTGCCGGACGCTGGCGACTTTATTCATCCATTTCACGCGGAAAACTTTGCCTGCGCGCGCCGAGGTTGTCGATGCGAAATCGGGGAGCGGTCGGCGCGAGCTATTCGATCCTGGTAGATCAGCGCACGGTAATTGTGACCGCCGGGGATGGGATCCCGTTTGCGACCACTTCAAGCGTGCAACTCCCTGTCTCCATAGTCGCGGGCACGTCGAAGCTGGTCGAGACGAGTTGTTTGCCCGTGGCCACCCCCATCGTGCTGTGGTCGTGGGTGCGAGCGTAAAAGACATGGCCGGTGGCGGCATTCGTCAGCCTGACCAACGGATAGTTCGTCGCCGTTTCCAACTCATCGCCAAAAGCGGCCGCCTGCGATAGCCCATTGAACTGCCGCCCCGAGATGGCGTAAGTGCTGCCGCGTCGCACCTTCTTTGGGTAGCGCTTGATCTTTGGCGCCCAGTCCGGCAAGTAGGTGGTGTTAGAGGGAGTATAAATCTTGACCGTCGATCCCCCTGCCACGAGCACCTGGCCCGTCGGCAGGACCATTAGACAGCCAGAGGCCGAGAGTGTCTGATTCAGATTGGTTCCATCAAACTCATATAACCGACCCGAGTTACCCAGCACCAGCACATTGCCATTGGGTAGGAGGGCAGCGAAGCTGTCGCCCGCGTCGTCGCTGTTTGGGAAATCAGGACCGACTTCCCACGTGCCCTGATCGGTGATAACTGCCGGCGGTGTATAGATGGCGGTGTGGCCCGGACCGGCATTGGAATAAGATCCAGTGGCGAAAACTGTGCCGTCGGGGCGCAGGACAGCTGGTCCAATTTCCCCCGGTGGATAATAGCAATACTGACCCTGACTGCCGTAGGGTATACAACCAAAGGGTGACGGCGAATGCAAATCCACGAAAGTGCTTCCAGCCGTCATCCACGTTTGGGTCGACGAAAAATAGCGCTCCGAGTTAGGTGCGTTCAGGACATTGCAGGTAAGGACGGTTCCATCGGGTAATAGCGTCCAACCTTCCTCAGCGTTAAAGTCACTCTTACCGGTCGAACCAAGCAAGGTCCAGGTAAGGGTGGCAGGATCCAGCGACGCCACCTGCATGTCGAGTTTCCGCCCGACGACGAAGCGGCCATCCGGCAACACGACCGATGGTGAATCGCCAATAAAATCCCAGCCCGGCGGTGCGCTCAGGGGAGTCCAAGTGTTGGCGAGCGGATCGTAGATCGCCCCCAGATTCGTGAGAGTAAAAGATCCGAAATTGTACTCTCCGCCTGTTATCACCACCCGACCGTCCGCGAGGACGGCGGAGGCGAAATCATCGGGTGAATAGCCAGCCTGAAGAGATGCGAGCTGCGTCCAGGTTCCGTTGAGATAGCTGCCGTTGATATCGGGAGTCAACTTCCACCAGTTGGCAGAGTTATTGGCCTGACACATCACCGTGCCGTTGGTGAGTTGAAAACTGAGATACGCTCCGCCTGGAGGCTGGTGAGTCAAATTCTGAAGCGTTTGAGCTGGTGCGAGGCCGGCGACAGTGAGCAGAGATAGGCCAAGCGCGAATCGTAGTTTTCCGATCATAGTGAAACCCCTCTTATTGGTGTGGCGAATACCATACCTCCCGGATGCTCGGGGCTTGAAAATATTAAGGCTTCGCGCACCGCAGCGATAGTGGTGGTGTGGAGTTTGAAAGTCAAGCGAGAAGATCCTTGAGTCGGTGTCCTATTCTGATTTTTCAGTAGAGGTCGAGCCAAATCTTCCAGGGACGATCTACGAAATCAAGAAACGACGAGTCTGGTCCAGCGGAGGCCAGCAATCTAAATGTGCCACAGCGAAGGACTCGGAAATCTCATAGGAGAAGCGACGCGATTTGTGTCTGATTGGACCGTGTTTGATAGGTGCATTCCGAGGGGGAGACCCCGACCAAGGTTGATGACCGCAACTCCGGGCCAAGCGGTTAGACCCTGTGGCAGACGAAGAATCGTCCTGTGCAAAAAGAGAACGCCCGGCGATCGAGGATCTCTTGCCCTCCGCGGCATGTGATCTGCTAAAAAATAGGGGCGGCAATCGAATCAGAGCCGACACAAACACCGAAAACTGCCATGACTACGACGATTCTTTCCGATTCTGCCCTTACCTCCGAGCTTTCCGAATCGAAGATGCTTCTACTCGAACCGGTTCTGGCTATCGCCGCCGCTGCGTTTTGGCTTATAGCGCTGCCATTTGCCGCCGTGTCCATTATGGCGGTCAGGGTTTGGGATGCCTTGGTTGCGCTCGTGATGGGGCATGCGCTTCGGCCTAATCCGCTCATCCTTCGGCAGACACCTGCGAAGAATGCGCGTGCGGCACGGGCCTCGAACCACGCTGCAGAAGTCTGACCGCCCGAAGCGCTCGGCGTCCATTCAGGCTCTGGGGGAAGCTCCAGTCACCTTGTTGCAATTCACAAACAAGTTCGGAAACGCAAAACGGCGTGTCGGCAGCCTTTCGGCTGCAAACACGCCGATCGCAATTGACTAATGGTTTCTCGCTATCGCCTGGTTGTCTTAACCAACGTTGCCGTCTTTGTGCGCGTGAGTGGCGGAGATCCGCCCACGCCGGTGACGGTAAAGACGTAGGTACCCTTCCTTGTCGACGAACTGACGGTGAGGGTCAGCGTGGAGGTGGTTGTAGCGGGGTTCGGACTGAAGGCGCCGGTCGTCCCAGTCGGCAGACCCGTCACGGAGAAGGATACGGCCGAGTTAAAGCCGTTCACCGGGTTAATGGTGACGGTGTAGACGGCTGTGCCGCCGTTGCGGCCAACGCTGACCGACGACGGACTAATCGAGAGTGAGTAGTCTGGTATAGGTGTCGGTGTTGGAGTAGGCGTTGGTGTCGGAGTCGGAGTAGGTGTTGGGGTCGGAGTAGGTGTTGGGGTTGGTGTCGGGTTACCCGAACCCAACTTGAAGGAGCCGATGCGCGTGCGCCAATTGAAGGTGGTCGTTGACGAATAGTATTCGTTCGTATACCAGAAGGTGGTGTCGTCGGCCGGATCGACCGTCAGAGCGCTGTAATCGCCCCAGCGATTGCCCGTGCCAGTCTGGCTGCCTGCGCCATCAAAAAGATGGGCTTCGCCTTGGGCAAGGCTGTTAATCGGATCGGTCGCCAGTCGCCCCGCATAACGAATTTGCGGATGAATCGATGAACTGGAGGCGCTAAAGGCGATCGCCAGGTTGCCCTGGCCATCCATCGCCGCGCTTCCCATCCAGCGCCAAGTCGTATCAGGCTGGTAAGTGCTTTCCTGGAAGACGGTCACCGGCCCAGCCGTCACTCCCCGAAGTTCAAACCAGCGAATGCCCGCGACGCCGCTCGCGCTTACCGTAAAATTGCCGACCAACGATTCGTGATCGCCAAAGTTCCGATACGCCAGTCGAAACATCAGCCGGTCGCCAATACCATCAAGTTTGTTCGACGAAGTCACACCCGACTCCGGCACACAGGAGCGCGTGGTAGGGCAAAGCTGGGTAAAGCCCGCCGCCGTGGGAGTAGCGAACGTAGTGAAGGTCGAGTTGGACGGTATCGCGAAATCCACATGGAAGTGATAGGCCGTGTATCTGTTGCTGCTCGGGAAGCCGAGAAAAGTGTTCGGCGCACCGGCGGGCGGCAAGGTGAAGCCGTCGAGGTTGGCCGGCAGAAAGGGCGGAACCGAGCCGCCGAGGGGACCGATCGGACTGATGAAGGTGGCCGGAGCGCCAGCGAGCATCGAGGTGCGATCGAAGGCGAACGGTTGCGGGCCGAGGTAGGCCGTGCCGGCGGAATTGAACACGTTCATGCTCATGTAGTACGCGTCCGGCCAGACGGAGAGCTTGGGATAATCGAAGAAATTCGATCCTAGGTGAAAACCATACCGATTATAGGTGCCGGTGGCATCGCCCGAGGTCGAAACCGCCACGCATTCATCAGTGATCGGCGTGCCTCCGGTCGGGCTGGCGAACTGGCTGATCACCCAGCGATTGGCCAGTTGATCATAAAGCACGATCGGATCGCCAAAGCCGCCAGTCTGGCAGGCACCGCCGAACCCGCTCCAAAGCGAGACGATGCTATTCGGGCCCAGGATGGAGTTACCAGTGGCTTTGTCGAAAACCTGGTAACCTTCGTTAACCATCTGTACGTATTGCGTTAGACCGACGGCACCGTTGGGATCAGGCGGAGCGCAGCTGCATCCGACACCGGGGAAGGGGATGCCGTCAAAATTAAGGATCGGCGCGGGAATGCTGGGCGCGAGGAGATGAAGAATCGAACCCTTTTCGATAACGGGGTCCGGGCTATCGACGTGAGAATTAGGGATCTTCGGATTCTCAGCGGCCTCCCGTTCCTGTTGCCTGACCGGGTTATCCGCGGCGGCCATCTCGCGCAAGGGACGCGAGACGTCGTTGTGGTAGGAGGAGATCACCTGGACACGATTAGGATTCGCCGCCAGGGTGGACGTAACTGCAAGCACGCTGCACCCGTAGAAGGCGAGAAGGCGTACTTTGTTAACTGACATTGGCTTGGATTTCATGTGGATCGGAGTAACTACAGCTAATAAACCTTTTAGCTTGGCGCCGAGGCTAGCACCGACCTTGAAGCCGGTCACGAAATATTCTTATGCCAGTAAGGCAAATATTTCGCGCTTTACAAAATTGTAAGGATTAAACCCTAGCAAACGCCTTTGCCACTGACCTCCGTCCGCAGCGTGCCTTATTCCCAAATTTAAGCCGAAATAACCAGTGGCTTTAAAGAAGACGACTCCGCTCGCAGCGCCTCAGGTATGTCCGGTTTGCGGTGAGGATGTTCCGCCTAGGGCGTTGGCTTGTCCCGAGTGTGGAGCGGATCACAACTCAGGCTGGAAGGAGGACGCCGATCGGATTGACGCGGTTGACCTGCCGGATGAGGACTTCAACTATGCGGAGTTCGTCCAACAGGAATTTGGATCGTCTCTGAAGGCAGTCGCAATCAAGCCGCTCTGGTGGATTGTTGCCCTTATCCTGATCGTTGCGTTTGTTGCGATGTATTTTTTCTCGGCTGGCCGGTGATTCAAGCTTCAAGAGAAGCTATTCTCCGCCGCCTTGGACCGAGAGCTCCCAACGGTAACCGTCGGGGTCGTGAACCCAGAGTCCCATATGCGGCGAACCAGGCGCTTCCGGGCCGATTTCGTTTCCCGGATCCTCCAAATCAGCTTCGATGCTTCGAAGGTGTTTGAGTGCCTTGCGGAGGGTCGCCATATCGGGAAGATGAAACGACATGTGGCCGAGCGTCTGCGGCACGGGTTTCCCCGTGTGCAAGGCGATGGTGACATTGTCGTTCCCGACTGCAATGCCGTTCTCGAACTCGAACTGCTTCGTCAAGCCGAAGGCCCGTTCGAACCACCTCGCGCTCTTCTTTGGGTCGCGCACCGCCAGACCGAAATGACCGACCGTGCCAAGAGAGAAAGGAACTTTCATCACCGCCTCAACGAGTAATCGAAGTTCGTGACCGCCTCGGATGGGAGGAATAATGCCAGCGTTAAGCGAACCCCGAGGCAGGCTGAGGAGCTCCGTTATCCGTTATTTTTCCCGTCGAAGAGATAAAGATACTTTCCGTAGCCTTCCTCCTGCATTTTTTCGCGCGGGATGAAACGCAACGCGGCGGAGTTGACGCAATAGCGCAGACCAGTCGGTGCGGGTCCGTCGTCGAAGACGTGGCCGAGGTGCGCGTCGCCCTCCTTGGAGCGGACTTCCGTGCGGTCCATAAAGAGCGTCTTATCGGTCTTCTGAACAACGTGCGACGGGTCGATTGGCTTGGTGAAGCTCGGCCAGCCCGTGCCGCTCTCGAATTTGTCGGTCGAAGCGAAGAGCGGTTCGCCGCTGATTATGTCGACGTAAATGCCCTGCTTGTGGTTGTCCCAATAGGCGTTGTGGAAGGGCGGTTCCGTCCCGTTTTCGCGGGTGACGTAATACTGTTCCGGGGTGAGTTTCTTTTGCAATTCGGTGTCGGACATGGTTTTCGTTCCAGTTGTTTTTCTGTCGTTTGAATTTGCCACCGGATGGGCGGTTGTGGAAGGCGCGGGGGAGGCATTTCGGGCGTTATCCTTCGCGTCACCGGCGCGGCCGATGTAAAGCGAGGTACCGGCGATTAGAAGAAGGACCGCCGCGGCGACCCCGATGGCGGAGCGGTTACGCTGTTGGTTGACGGTCTGTCGATAAAGTGAGGTTTCGTTCATCGGAGGTACGATTAATTTACGCTCCCTTTATTCCGTGGCAACGCGCGCGCGCTCACGCCGAATGGCTAGGCGGCTTCCGATCGACCGGCTTCCGGCACGCGGATGTAGCGGCTGAAAAGCAGCAGCCCGACAGGCGCAACCGAGGCCGCGAGCGCGAAGATCAGCCACATCACAGCGGGGCGGCGCGGCCCTTCCGCGGGACAGAAGGCCGCGAGAATCCAACCAGCGGTGCCGACGAGCAACTTGCCAATGAGAAACGGAAGGTAAGCCAGTGCTCCGTAAGAGGCTTCCTGGCCCGCCGGTGCGATGGCGGCCGCGTACTCGTAGACGCGTGGTGAATAAAAGGCTTCCCCGACGGAGAACACCGTCAGATATAGCGCCGTCATGACGTAATAGGGATTGATGCTTCCCTCGAGCCCGAGATAACCGTGCCCGAGCCATTGCCCAAACGGGCCATTCGCCAAAGGCCCGAACCAGACCGGCGGCAACGCCATGATAAAGACGCCGGTCGCGCAAATGGCGCCACCGATCACGACCATGCGATAGGCGGCAAACCGCTGGGTCAGCGCCCCGATCGTGGGCACGAGGAAAATGATCAGGATCGCGTTGATGTTTGCGAGTTTCCCGACAGGCGCATGAAAGCCCAGCACGCGATCGCCAAACTTCGGGAAGACATAATCCATCTGCAGGAAGATGGCTTTGAGAAATCCGATCAGAAGAAAGAAGACGAGGATGCGGGCAAAAGCAGACTGCCCGACGAGACGCCGGAAGAGCTGGGCGGTATCGGCTGCGCTTTGCCGGACCGTCCCGGCAATGCGTTGCCAGAAGCCGGACGTTGCCGCAATCATGCGCATTTCCCGCGCTTTTTCCTCCTCACCGCGCCGGAGAAAATAGATCGCGGGGAAAATCAGGATTTCGATTGTAAGACTGACAAAGAAGAGCTGCTCGTGCGTGGTTGGTTGGAACCCAAAAAAGCTGATTCGCAGATCCAATTGCCGGACATAGTCAAAAATCCATCCGGCCGCGACGTAACCGATGTTCATCACCATGTAGATGATCGAGAATGCGATCGAGCGCTGCTGGGTGGTCGAATAAATCCGCGTCGCCGCCAGGAGCACTGGCGTCCCGAGCGCCTCGCCCACCGCGAGCGGAAGCACGCCGCAAATCAGCGCCAGCGATGGAATCGTGGTCACGACCATCACGCTGCGGGCGAAGGTGCAAATCGTGACCCCGAGGAAAAACGTCCGGCGCAAACCGATCGCATCGGTGAGTGAGCCGGCGAGCAACGTAAACACCGTCATGGCCGGCGCCCAAACCCAGCCGACCAATGCCCCGGCCGCCTGATCACTGTAGCCGAGGTCCCGCGAAAGCCACAGCACCATCGTCTTGTTCGTGATCGAGTAGGCGGTGTAGATGAGAAACTTGATCAGGAACGTGAGCCACAGCTCGCGTTGTGCGCTCTTCAGCACAGCGAACTTGGCAAAGAATCCAGCCAGTCCCGTCTTCACCAGCGGCGGATCGCCCACCTCCGCGGCCGCGCTTTCCTTCGTCGTCGGAATCACCGGAGAAAAGAATCAGCGGAATTGATCGGAATGGAAGAGCCATCTCACAACTATTTGCCCGAGAGTGATTGGTTGCATCGGCCGCAGGCGAAGACGATTCACGCTTGGCGGTCACGCGCGCCCTGTCTTGCTAGATACGTTTACCACAGCCAACGGGCTTGCTCACTTTTCGTGGCATACCGATTGCCATGCCTCCAAAGCAATTCGCAGCCCAGGACGAATGCGCAGCCCACGCAAAATGCGCGAATCGGATTTGATAGTCGAAACCGCCTGCACCGCACCCGCTTTTGGTGCGAAGCCGATTTCGACTCTGTGCCGCCTTTAGGGTTACAGGAGCGAAATTCTCGTGCCCGCGTCCGTCCAGGTTGCGGTGAAGACGTTCGGTCGATTCTGCGCCACTCTGATCCGTTGCTCGGAATACGGATACGCACCGTTCCAGTGGGGCATTTGCTTGATCCTGATCAAATGATCTCCAGGTGGCACCAGCCCGCGGTAGGTCTCCCCATAGCCGAGATTGGCCACCCGGGTACCATCAATATAGATATTGAAGTGCTCCCAGTTGCCGAAATTCGCTGCCCGCCTGATCACCAGGCGCGCGTTGGCGGTCGCCTGCGACGACGCCTTGGGCACTACTTCATCGTCTCCCGCCCGGACTGTGCCAGCCGCGATACCGCACCCAATCGCCGTGATGAGCAAGGCATATGATAATTTCATACCCTAACAGACAACCAATTCTCTCCTTGCGTTCACGCAACGGGCTGGATTCCTTGTCGTGCCCGCTAGAACGAGATTCACCCGCCTGGTTCACAACCGACCACGAGTGCGATGTAGCGAATTGAAAGCCCGGTCGCGCGCGTGCCTGCGGGGCTGCGTTACGGCGCCGGTTCGCCATTCAGGTTACAACAGGTTTTCCACAAACGAGCGCGAGTCGAAGACCGCGAAATCCTCCAGCTTCTCACCCGTGCCGATGAAACGGGTGGGAATGCCAAGCTCGTGTTGGATCGCGATGACAACGCCGCCTTTGCCACTGCCGTCGAGCTTGGTGACGATGAGGCCGGTGAGATCGACCGCGGCGTGGAACTCGCGCGCCTGCGCGACCGCGTTGCTCCCGGTCGTGGCGTCGACCACAAGCAAGCGTTCGTGCGGCGCCTGTGGATCATGCTTCGCGAGCGAACGCTTAATTTTTTCGAGCTCTGCCATGAGGTTCATCTTGGTGTGGAGGCGTCCGGCGGTGTCACAAAGCAGGAACTCGATGTCGCGCCGTTCGGCGGATTGGTAGGCCTCGTAACAGAGAGCTGCGGGATCCGCGTTGTATTGCCCGCGGATCATTTCGATCTTCAGGCGCTCGGCCCAGATGGCGAGTTGCTCGATGGCCGCGGCGCGGAAGGTGTCGGCCGCGGCGAGCAGCACAGTGTGGCGGTTGCGCTGGAAGTAGGAGGCGAGCTTGGCGGTCGAAGTTGTCTTGCCTGTGCCGTTCACCCCTACGATCAAGATTGCCTTCGGCTTTGCCGGCAGGGGACGAATCGGCGCCGGTTGAATCGGGAGGACGCGCAGGATTTCTTCGCGGGCAACTTCCACCACATCCTGGGCCGTGATCGTTTGAGTGAGGGCTCGCTTTTGGAGCACCTCCACGATCCGCAGGCTCATCGGGACGCCGAGGTCGCTCCGGATGAGCATCTCCTCGAGTTCATCCCAATCGACGGGTTTGCCGGCAAATTTTTGAATGAGCGACTTGAAAAACTTCATTGCCTAACGATGGGGCGACGTGGTGTTGGAGTGCGGTGACGGAGATGCGACATGGCAACACTCCATCACGCCATTCTTCGCCTTCGCAAAAGAAAAATGCGGCGCCTTACGCGAAGACGCCGCATCCGCGAATCGATGCAGGAGCGCGCTACTTCTCCTTGGCCAGCGCGTCTTCCACCATTTTGAGATGCTCTTTCAGCGTCGGGAGCATTTTCTTTGCGAAGGCTTTCACGTCTGAGTCCTCCTTTGTTCCGGAATCGGTGGCTTCTTTTTCGAACATGGCGATGTCTTTCTCGTGGTCTGTCTTCAGGAGGGTAAGGTATTCCTTGTCGAAGTCGGGTCCTGACAGGTTCGCCGGTTTTACGTGCACCTTCGAGAGGTCAACGTGTTCCTCTTTGGCGATGTTCAGCAACTCTTCGTTCGCTTTGGCATGATCAGTAATCATGCGTTCGGCGACCGCCTTGGTCGCCTCGTTTTTGGCTTTCTCGTTCGCGATCTTCGCGAGATCGACTTCTTCCAATCCGCCCTTGTAGGCTTTTTTCACGAACTTCTTGTCGTTCGCACTCAGCTTGGACTGGGATTGCATCTTGGTCTCGTCGGCTGCCTTCACGCTGGCGGCAAAGCATAGGTTGGCGGCAAAAAGCGCGACGATCGCGAGTGGTGATGTGAATCGGATATGTTTCTTCATAGTTGGCTTGTTTGAGGTTGATTGACTTGGTCTGCCGGGCATCCCGACAAACATATGTTTCGTGAAACCCCGCTGCGTTGGACGTGAAAATCCGGCTTTCGGGATGAAATGGGATGGGTCTACAACGCTGTGAGGCGCAATTTAGCTTTCTTCCACGCCCGCGCCGTACGAACTCTCCACCCGCTGCGCGACATCGCGATAACCGTAGTCGATCTCGTAAATTGATTTCATCGCGTCGATATGCTTGCCGGCGTCGCCCATCTGCTCGTAAACCAGTCCGAGGTTGTAGACGATTTCCTTTTTGAGCGAATCCATCACCGCCATTTCGCGCGCGGCGTCATCCAGTTGCTTGGCCGCAAGGTCGAGCATCCCGAGTTCGCGGTAACAGCGGCCGAGCAGATTCATCGCCTTGAGGCGGACACTCGGGTTTTGGCGAGCGCGCTGCAATTCCGGGAGTGCATCGCGATACTGACCGGCGTTGGTAAGCTGCTCGGCTAGCTCATAGCGCAATTGCAGATCGGTCGGATCGCGATCAACGCGCTTGCGCGCGTCGTCAATCAAGGTTTCGGCGCGTTCTTTCCTGATTGCTTCGAACTGCGCCATCCTGGCGGGAAACTCCGGATCATCCGGTCCGTGCCTCGCGAGATACTGCTCGTCGTCGCGAATTTGGCGATCGAGCTGTCGCGTCTGTAGATCGGATACTTTGCGGGTCAGGCCTGGATCATGTTTATTCGTTAGGGCGACGGCGTATTGATACCAGGCAATCGCGCCCTCGAGGTCGTCCTTTTGGTCGTGCAGAAGACCGAGCTGCTTCGCAAGATCCACGTTCTGCGGCTCCGCTTCATGCCGGGCGAAGATTTCGTTGATCTGTTGTTCGAGGGATTCGTCGCTGAGTCGCATTCGGCCGTGCTGCTCGAGCGCGACCGCCGCTTCCTTATCCTTGATCAACTCGCGATAGCTCTCCGCTTCGGTCCAACCGCCTTTCTTCATCGAGGCACGCGCTGAAGCGTCTTTGCCCAGCTTGACCGCGTCGAGGTCGAGAGGATCAATCTCTGAGATCCGATTGTAAACTTCGGCGGCCTCGGTGGCCTGATCGTACTGATGATAAAGGCGGCCGAGCTCGTGCAAAAGCTTGACGTCCCTGGGTTCGTTCTCGAGTAAAGTTTCAAGCGCGAAAATCGCCATCTCCGGGTAATCGGCTGCTATTGCCGCATCCTTCAGGAGCATGTTGGCCTGCGAGTTGTACGGTCCGGTTTCGAGAACTTTTTCCACCAACTCGATCGTCTTGCGCGGATCCTTCCTTAGCTCGCGCTGCGCTTTCATGACCGCGAGTGGAGCGGTCGAGATGTTAAAAAAACCCTTCTTCTCGCTCTTGGCTCGGGTCACTTCTGCCCGGCGCAGCATTCGGCGTCCGGTCAGGAATTCCGGTTCCTGCTTGAGGAGGTTTTGTAGAAGCTCGATCGCATAACCGAAGTTGCGCCGCTCGATCGCAGCCATGGCCTTGAGCCAATAGCCGCGCGACTGGTCATTCAAATCCTTCTCATGCTTTAGCGGCATCGTTGCAAATAGTTGGTTATAGACAGCCACAGCCTGACTCGTCAGGCGAAAAATCGCGCTGAGGCGCCGCCGGCTAAAACAGATCCAACTGTGGTTTCCCGCCTTGCGGCGGGAGCTTGCGGGATCGCCTTTTCCGCTCGACGCGCTTCTCTTCGGTCGCGCCATTTGGCTTTTCCAAGTGAGACAAAATATCTTTCGCGCGATTTAATATTTCCTGCGGCAAGCCGGCGAGCCGGGCCACTTGAATGCCGTAGCTCTTGTCCGCTCCGCCGGGAACGATTTTGCGCAGGAAAATGATCTGCTCATTCCATTCGCGCACCGCGACGTTGAAGTTTGCGACGCCGCTGCGTTCGGAGGCGAGCTTCGTCAGCTCGTGATAATGCGTGGCAAAAAGTGTGCGCGCTTTAATTTTGTCGTGCAGAAATTCCGCCACGCTCCAGGCAATCGAGAGTCCGTCGAAGGTGGAGGTGCCGCGGCCGATTTCGTCGAGAATGACGAGGCTGCGCGCGGTGGCGTTGTTCACGATGTTGGCCGTCTCGTTCATCTCCACCATGAAAGTGGACTGGCCGCGGGAGAGATCATCATTTGCGCCGACCCGGGTGAAAATGCGATCGACCAACCCGATTTCCGCGCTCGCCGCGGGTACGAAACTGCCGATCTGCGCCATCAGGACGATCAGCGCCACCTGGCGGATGTAGGTTGATTTTCCGGCCATGTTCGGTCCGGTGATAAGGGCAAGGCGCAGTTTTTCACCGTCGAGATCGGTGTCGTTAGGCACGAACTTTTCTTCCGCAAGATTTTGATCGAGCACCGGGTGACGCGCATCCTTCAGAACGCAGGCGCAGTGAGTCGTCGAGCTCCGGCCGGCAATAGTGGAAAAGCCGAGCGGTTTCGGCGAGCGAACAGATGACGTCGAGAGTCGCGAGCGCGCGGGCCGTTTGCTGGATGGGCGCCAGTTCGCCCAGCGTTTCGTCACGCAGCGTCTGGAAAAGCTGATATTCGAGATGCCGCGCGCGTTCATCCGCTCCGAGGATTTTCGCTTCCACCTCTTTCAGCTCGGGCGTGATAAAACGCTCGCCCCCGACGGTGGTTTGCTTGCGCGTGTAATGCGCCGGCACGCTGGCCAGATTCGACTTCGTGATTTCGATGAAGTAGCCGAAAACGGAATTGAAGCGAATCTTGAGCGACTTAATCCCGGTGCTGACGATCTCCCTTTCCTGCAGCTCGGTGATCCAATTCTTTCCGTCGCGCGACGCCTTGCGCAGTTCATCGAGCTGCGGATCGAAGCCGTCGCGGAAGATGCCGCCTTCCTTGAGAGCGAGTGGGGGATCATCGAGGAGTGCATTACCCAGCCTGGCTGCCAGCTCCGGCATCTCGTGCAGATCGTTTTGCAGACGCTGAGCGAGCATCTCCGTCGAGGCGGAATCGTTAGGGCGGTTCGCGCCAAATGCCAGCCGGTCCAGAAGTCTTTGCAACTCCTGCCTAAGGGCAGGCATCTGTTGAAGTGATGTCTTCAGCGCGACGAGATCACGCGCGTTCCCCGAGGCCTGGCTGAGCCGACCGGAAGCGCGTTCCAAGTCGCGAATTCCCTTCAGAGCGTCTCGTAGCGATGCAAGCAGATCGGACTCCTGAAGAAGATCGGCAATGAATTGTTGCCGGGAGTGCAATTCGTTTAGATCGCGGATTGGTTGTAAAATCCATTGCCGCAAACGCCGTCCGCCCATTGGTGTGACAGTGCGATCGAGCACGGCGAGCAGGCTGGTATCGCGGACACCACGCGAGCTGACCAGTTCGAGATTGGCCTGAGTCGCGGCATCAAGCAGAACGTGATCGGCGAGCGTGTCGCAACGGAGCGAGCTGAGGTGATCGATGTTTCTCCGCAGCTGGTGCTTGAGATAATGAACAATCGCGCCCGCTGCGCCAATGGCCTGCGGAAGGTCGGAGCAGCCAAAGCCGTCGAGGGATTTCACTTTGAAATGCTCACAGAGGGTGAAGCGCGCGTTTTCCGGCAGGAACGCATAATGGTCGTAGGGCAACGCGCGCTCGAATTCGCTGAACTCATTTCCCTGGCGGTCGCTGATCAGCAACTCGGACGGTGCGACTCGCGCCAGTTCATCGAGCAGACCGCGCGAATCGGCTAGTTGCATGAGGCGAAATTCGCCGGTGCTGAGATCGGCGTAGGCAAAACCGAAAATGCCGTCGTCGATGAAGACCGCACCAAGATAATTCGCGCGCTTCGATTCCAGGAGGTCAAGATCACTCACGGTCCCGGCACTGATGATCTGTGTGATATCGCGCGTAACCAGTTTTCCTTGCTGCGGTTCGCTCGTCTGGTCGCAGATCGCGACCCGCCTCCCTGCGGTAATGAGCTTGGCGATGTAGCCTTGCGCAGCATGATAGGGCATCCCGCACATCGGGACGTCATTGCGCCTGGTCAGCGCGAGATTGAGCAGACCGGAGGCTTCTTTTGCGTCTTCAAAAAAAAGTTCGTAAAAATCGCCGAGCCGAAAAAGCAAGAGAGTATCCGCCGGCACGCTCGCACGAAGGCGCCGGTACTGTTGCATCATCGGGGTAAGCGTTTCGGCCACTGAGCGAAGCATCAAATTGGTGGGCGCGAATTGCCAGTTTATTTGGCCGAGGTCTGCTCCGACTTGCGCGGCAAGGTTGGAAACCACGACCGGGTAACAAGAAAAAATCGTTGAACGTTAGGCGAGGTCGGTTGTCTGTTCTTTCCCCGGCCGAGATTGCCGGACGGTTTTTTTCTGCATGATCCGAGTTCAGGACTTGAAGAAATTTTTTGGGCCCAAGAGGGCTGTGAACGGCGTCTCGTTCACAGTGGAGAAGGGCGAAGTGTTGGGATTCCTCGGGCCTAACGGTGCCGGCAAGTCAACCACGATGCGGATGATCACCGGGTTCATTTCGCCGACGGAGGGCGAGGTCTCGGTTGGCGGCTTCGACGTCGTGGAAGAGCCGCTCCGGGCCAAACAGCTGATCGGTTACCTGCCGGAGAGCGCGCCGGCCTACGCCGAGATGACGGTGCAAAGTTTTCTTCACTTTGTCGCGGAGCTGCGCGGACTGAGAGGCGAGGCGAAGAAGGCCGCGGTGGCGCGGGCCATCGAGATGTGTTTTCTCGATTCGGTGGCGCATCAGACGGTCGAGACCCTTTCAAAAGGATATCGGCATCGGACGTGTTTCGCGCAATCGATCATTCACGATCCCGAGGTCCTGATCCTCGACGAGCCGACCGAGGGACTTGATCCCAATCAGAAGCACGAGGTACGGACGTTGATCCGCCGGATGGGGGAACGGAAGGCGATCATTTTTTCGACACACATTCTGGAGGAAGTCGAGGCGGTTTGTTCGCGTGCCATCATCATCGATCGCGGGCAGGTCGTGGCCAACGGAACGCCGGCGGAGCTCAAGCTCCGTTCGCAATATGCGGGCGCCGTCCGGGTGCAATTCGCGAACGGCGACGCAACCATCGCGCAAAAGTTGTCTCAGCTCGCGATGGCAGAGCGGGTCGTGACTCTTGCTGAGTTGCCGCTGACCCTGCGCGTCTACCCACAGGATCGCGCGGCGGCGCACGATCTCGCACGCACGATCGGCGAGTTGGCGGCCGGCGAGCGCTGGGCGCTAGAAGAATTGCATACTGAGGAAGGGCGGCTCGACGAGGTCTTTCGCACTATCACCCTGCCCGACACGAAGCGAACGCCATGACAGAGGCCACCATTACCGCATCGCGAACCGCGGTCGCAGAGGAATCCGTGCCCAGACCGGCCGGCGCGCTACGGCACATTGTGACGATCGCGAAGCGCGAACTCGTCGGTTATTTCGAGTCGCCCATCGCCTACGTTTTTATCGTCATCTTTCTCCTCCTGGTGGGGTTCTTCACCTTCATGGTTTCGGGTTTTTTCGAGCGCGGGGAGGCGAATCTGGAGCCCTTTTTCGCCTGGCATCTGTGGCTTTATCTTTTTCTCGTCCCGGCAATCGGGATGCGCATGTGGTCGGAGGAGCGTCGTTCCGGTACGATGGAATTGCTGCTCACAATGCCGATCACACCGTGGCAGGCGATCGTTGGAAAATTTATCGCCGCCTGGCTGGTGCTGGCTCTCGCTCTCGTCCTGACGTTTCCGATTGTGATCACGGTCAATTATCTTGGGCATCCCGACAATGGCGTGATCGTCGCCGGCTACATCGGGAGTCTTCTGCTCGCGGGCGCTTATTTGTCGATCTCGGCGATGACCTCGGCCCTGACGCGCAACCAGGTGGTGAGTTTCATCCTTTCGGTCGTGATCTGCCTTTTTCTCGTCCTCGTCGGGTATTCGCCGGTGACAAATCTGCTCGTGCAATGGGTCAATCCCTGGCTGGTCCAGGCGGTCTCGGCCTTCAGCGTGGTGACGCATTTCGAGAGCATTCGCAAGGGCGTGATCGATTCGCGCGATATCCTCTTTTTCCTCTCCGTCATCGGGTTCTCGCTTTTTACTACGAGCGTGATCTTGCGCAACCACCGTGCCGGCTGATGGGAATGTGATCTGGTAATGGGAAAGAAATCTTTTCAAGTTTTGTTGTTCTCAGCTGCGGGCGTGATCGCAATGTTCATCGTCCTGGTAGCGATTAATTTTATCGCCGCGCGTCTTAAGCAGCGGATCGATCTCACCCAGGAAAAGGCCTATACGCTTTCCGCTGGAACGAAAGCGATCCTGGCGAAACTGGATACGCCGGTGCAGATCCGGTTTTACGTTTCGCAACGGGCGACCGATATGCCGGTTGCTCTCAAAACCTATGCACAGCGCGTGGACGATCTCCTTGGCGAATATCGGCAGGCGTCCAAAGGGTTGATTGAAATCCAGAAGCTCGACCCTGAGCCCGATTCCGACGCGGAAGATTCGGCCCGCCTCGATGGTGTGCAGGGTGAGCAATTGACAAATGGAGAGCGAGTTTATCTGGGCATAAGCGTCACCATGCTCGATCAGAAACAAGCGATCCCATTCCTCGCGCCAGATCGCGAGCGGTTGCTCGAGTACGACATCTCACGCGCGATCGCACGGGTCTCCGCGACTAAGAAGCCGACGATTGGGATTATGAGTTCACTGCCAATCATGGGAATGCCGAATCCAATGATGCAAATGGGGCAGCGTGGCGAGGAACCCTGGGCTCTTATTACTGAGCTGAAACGTGACTTTGATCTCAAGCAGGTCCCGATGACGGCGGACAAGATCCCGGATGACGTGCGCGTGCTCGTTGTCATTCATCCGAGAGGGATTACCGACGCGACCCAGTTTGCGATCGATCAATTCGTGCTTCGGGGCGGCCGACTGCTTGCTTTTCTCGATCCCAAGGCGGTCTTGGACCGAAGCGGCGAGGGCATGGGTGCGATGGGGAGCGCGTCCGGGCTGGACAAACTGTTAAAGGCGTGGGGCATTTCCTTCGATACGAGCAAGGTGGTCGCGGACATGAATTACGTCGCGCGCACCCGGCAGGGGCGGGCTCCGGCGATTCTGGCCCTCACCGAGAAGGCGATGAATAAGGACGATATTGTGACTGCCGACGCGGATAATTTGGTGATGGCGCTGGCGGGCACATTCTCGGGTACGCCGGCGCCGGGCTTGAAGGAAACGGTGCTGATCAAATCGTCCAAAGATTCGGAGCTGGTCGATGGAATGATGGCGCAGTTTGGCGGAGAATCGATCGCAACGAATTTTACACCATCAGGCAAGGAGTTCCCGCTCGCTGTGCGCCTGACTGGGAAGTTCAAAACCGCTTTCCCCGCGGGCAAGCCGAAAGGCGAACAGAAGCCTGACGAGAACAAGAATGAGAAGGAGGAAAAGCCCGTGCCTGCGTTGAAGGAATCGGCTACGAACACGACGGTCGTTCTGGTGGGGGACACCGATATGATTCAGGACCCGCTCGCCGTTCGCAAAGTACAGAATCCTTTCGGCCAGAGTTGGATTCTCCCGACCAACGGGAACCTCGGCTTTGCGCAAAGCATTGTGGAACAACTCAGCGGGGACAGCGATCTCATCGCCGTGCGCAGTCGCGCTTCGCGCGAAAGGCCGTTTACGGTGGTGAAGAAAATTCAATCCGACGCGGAGGCGAATTATCGAAACAAGATCAAGGAACTGGAAGGGAGCCTGGCCGAAACACAGCGCAAAATGAGTGAGCTGCAAAAGGGCAAGGAAACCGGGCAACGTTTCATCCTTTCACCCGAGCAACAGAAGGAGTTGGCGAATTTCCAGAAGAAGGAGGTCGACGTGAAAGCGCAGCTCAAGACCGTCCGCAAACAGGTCAGGTCCGAGATCGACTCACTCGAGACGCGTGTCGAATGGCTTAACATCGCGGCCATGCCCGCGGTCGTCGCGCTCTCAGGTCTGGGCCTGGCACTGCTGAAACGCAGGCAAATGCGAGCCCAATGAAGCGCACTCAACTGGCGATCCTCGTTCTGCTTGTCGTTGTGTTCGGGGCTGCGGCTCTGCTGCTGGTAAGGCGCAGCACGAATTCCTGGCAGAGCAGCATTGGTCATCTGCCCGATAAGGTCGTTCACCTGCCAATCAACGACGTGGCTCAGATCACAATCACCCAGCCCGGTGGGAAAGTAGATCTGCTGAAGAAGGGTGACAAATGGGTCGTAGCGGAGCGGGCAGATTATCCGGCGAACTTCGAGATGATTGGCACTTTCATTCGCAAGGTGTGGGATTTGAAGCCGGTGCAGGAAGTGAAAGTAGGTCCTTCGCAGCTCGGTCGACTTGATCTTCTGGAACCTGGTCACGGATCGAATAGTGGCACCCTGGTCGATTTCAAAGATGCGAAGGGGAAACGTCTCGCCGCTCTTCTTATCGGGAAGAAATATCTGCGCGAATCCGACCAGTCCTTCGCTCAGGCGCGAAGCGTTCCCGCGGGGCGCTACGTAATGCCGGAGGACGGGTCGCACCGGGTTAGCCTCGTCACTGATGCCTTTGCCCAGGTCGATGACAAGCCCGAACGCTGGCTGGATCGCGACTTTATCAAGATCGAGAAGCCGATCTCGATCACGTGCGCGGGAACGAACCCGGCCATGAACTGGGCGCTCGAACGCGACCGGGGATCGTCGGAGTGGAAACTGGCTGACGCCAAATCAGACGAGCAACTGGATCAATCCAAGGCGAAGCAGCTGGCGAGCGCCATTGGCAGCATCTCGTCATTTGTCGACGTGCTGGCACCTGACGCAAAACCTGAGACAACGGGCTTGGACAAGCCGACAACGTTCACCGTTACGACTGAGGATGGCTTTACCTATGTGCTCAAGGTCGGCAAAGAGATGGCCGAACACTACCCGCTTACGGTTATTGTAAGCGGGAGCATTCCAACGACGCGTGCGTCCACCAAGGAAGAAAAGGCGGAGGAAAAAGCGAAGTTGGATAAGGAATTTCAGACCAAGCGGGAGGCTTTGGAAAAGAAACTGGCGAAGGAACAAGGATTTGAGGGGCGTCCATTTCTCATGGCAAAGTTTAGCATCGAACAACTGGAGAAAAATCGGGCCGATTTGCTCGCGCCCAAGCCGACACCGACATCGACGGCCACGCCTTCACCGACCGCCAAGAAGGCACGCAGGTAACTCGGCGCCAGCCAGGTTCGAAACCGGATCCAAACGCGGATGCCGGGGTCCGAAGAGATAAAAAGCCCGGCACCTTGTTTCCAAGATGCCGGGCGAAAGTTCTGGCAACGTCCTACTCTCGCACAACCTATAGATGCACTACCATCGGGGCTGCAGCGTTTCACTTCCGTGTTCGGAATGGGAACGGGTGGGGCCACTGCGCTACGGTCACCAGAAAGCTGCCCCGCTAGTCTCGGAGCAGATTTCTGGTGCGTGATTTCGATAAACTTGTGACTGGCCAAATGGCCGATTCATAATTTACTGATTCACGTATCAAAGAACACTGATTCTCTGGAATCTACATACAGGAAGCTTTCCAACAGATTAGGCTTCGTTTTGTTTAAAGTCATTCCCCTCTATTTGCCACCGTGTCGGCTTTTAAACCGACGCGGCGGGTTAATAGAAAAGTAAATGACCAAGCCGAACGAGTTATTAGTATCACTTAGCTCAATACATTACTGCACTTACACCAGTGACCTATCAACGTGGTGGTCTACCACGACTCTTCAGGGAGAACTCATCTTGGGATAGGCTTGGCGCTTAGATGCTTTCAGCGCTTATCCTTTCCGAACATAGCTACCCAGCACTGCCGTTGACACGACAACTGGAACACCAGCGGTTCGTCAGACCCGGTCCTCTCGGTACTAAGGTCTGAACCCCTCAATTCTCCTGCGCCCACAGTGGATAAGGACCGAACTGTCTCGCGACGTTCTGAACCCAGCTCGCGTACCACTTTAACCGGCGAACAGCCGGACCCTTGGGACCTTCTCCAGCCCCAGGATGTGATGAGCCGACATCGAGGTGCCAAACCCTGCCGTCGATATGAGCTCTTGGGCAGGATCAGCCTGTTATCCCTAGCGTACCTTTTGTCCGTTGAGCGATGGCAATTCCACATTCAACCACCGGATCACTTGGACCTACTTTCGTACCTGCTCGACGTGTGTGTCTCACAGTTAAGCTGGCTTCTATCCATATACTCGACACCTGATTGCCAACCAGGTTGAGCCAACCTTCGTACTCCTCCGTTACTCTTTGGGAGGATACCGCCCCAGTAAAACTAGCCGGCTGCCAGTGTTCCTTTCCCGGTTTCACGGGCAAAGGTTAGTTGTTCCAATTCCGAAGGGTGGTGTTTCATTGGCGGCTCATCGCACCCCAAAAGGTACGAATCAAAGCCTTCCACTTACGCTAAGCATCAAAATCGAAACAACAATAACAGCGTGTAGTAAAGGTGCATAGGGTCTTTCCGTCCTACTGCGGGTAGGCGGCATCTTCACCGCCACTACAACTTCGCTGAGCTCCTCGTTGAGACAGCGGTCAACTCGTTACACGATTCGTGCAGGTCGGAACTTACCCGACAAGGAATTTCGCTACCTTAGGACCGTTATAGTTACGGCCGACATTCACGGGGACTTGGGCTCGCAGCCTCGAGCTTGCGCTCTAACCGCTTACCGTAATCTTTCCGCATTGGTCACGTGTCACACCCTATACGTCGTCTTAACGACTTGGCAGAGTGCTGTGTTTTTGTTAAACAGTCGGTTGACCCATTTCACTGCGACCCCCATTGCTGGAGGTACCCCTTCTTCCGAAGTTACGGGGCTAGATTGCCGAGTTCCTTAACGAGGTTTCACTCACGCGCCTGGGTATACTCTACCCACCCACCTGTGTCGGATTACGGTACGGGCAACCGTGGAAACATTTAGTTGCTTTTCTTGATGCAAGTTTTAACAGATCCGCCTTGGCCAGAGGCCTCAGCGTCCCCTTGCGGGACCGTCACTTTCAATCGACGGACTGTCTCTACTCATATGTCACAACTAAACTTAACCACAGCCGGTGCAGGAATATTGAACCTGCTTTCCATCGTCTACGCCCTTCGGCCTCGACTTAGGTCCCGACTAACCCTGGGAGGACGAACCTTCCCCAGGAAACCTTGGGTTTACGGCGGCCAGGAATTTAACCTGGCTTGTCGCTACTCATGTCTGCATTCTCACTTGTAGAAACTCCACAGTTGCTTTCGCTCCTGCTTCGATGTCGCTACAACGCTCCCCTACCAATCCGTTCTGGCGAACCAGAACGTCTTCCAGAGCTTCGGTATACCGCTTATCGCCAATCATTATCGGCGCGAGATCGCTCGATGAGTCAGCTATTACGCACTGTTTAAATGATGGCTGCCTCTAAGCCAACATCCTCACTGTCTAAGCAACCTCACATCCTTTCCACTGAACGGTATTTGGGCACCTTAGCTGCTGGTCTGGCATGTTTGCCTCTCGCGCGTGAAGCTTATCCCTCACGCACTGACTCCCGTGTTACACCCTGCGGCATTCGGAGTTTGATTGAATTCGATACCCTGGTATGGGCTCTAGTTCATCCAGTGCTCTACCTCCGCAGGTCAGCACACGAGGCTAGCCCTCAAGCTATTTCGGGGAGAACCAGCTATCACCGGGTTTGATTAGTCTTTCGCTCCTACCCACAAGTCATCCCAGAAGTTTTCAACCTTCACGGGTTCGGTCCTTCAGTTGCGGTTAAGCAACCTTCAACCTGCTCATGGGTAGATCACCTCGGCTTCGGGTCTAGTGCCAGCGACTATGGTCGCCCATTTCGGACTCGCTTTCGCTTCGCCTCCGGCGCAGAACGCCTTAGGCTCGCCACTGACACTAACTCGCAGACTCATTAAGCAAAAGGCACGCCATCACCGGTTGCCCGGCTTTGACACCTTGTAAGCACATAATTTCAGGTACTATTTCACTCCGCTCACAGCGGTTCTTTTCACCTTTCCCTCGCGGTACTCGTTCACTATCGGTCGCCAATTAGTATTTAGACTTACGCCGTGGTCGGCGTGGATTCATACGAAGTTTCACGTGCATCGTATTACTCAGGAAATCCCTAGGTGTGCGCGGATTTTCGATTACGGGTCTGTCACCCTCTTTGGAGCGATTTTCCATTCGCTTCGTCTAATCGTTGCACTACCACATCGGGCTCCTACAACCCCACCAGCAAGCTGGTGGTTTGGTCTCTTCCGCTTTCGCTCGCCACTACTGACGGAATCGCTTTCGCTTTCTTTTCCTCCGGTTACTGAGATGTTTCACTTCACCGGGTGTCGCGATGTTCCTGCTATGTATTCACAGGAACTCGAGCAGGTGTTATCCCACTCAGGTTATCCCATTCGGAAATCCCCGGGTCAAAGCGTGTTTACCGCTCTCCGGGGCTTATCGCAGTTAGCCACGTCCTTCATCGCCTATTGGCACCAAGGCATCCATTATGCGCTCTTTGTAGCTTGATCAATCTGTTCCGGTCCCGCGACTGCAGGACCAGAGATCTTTGATAACTGAAACTCTCCGCTCCGATCCGTGGACCGGAGCTATTTAAGATTCAGACTCAGCTCTAAAAAGTTGTATTTACTACCCTGTATGTAGATTTCAAAGAACCAGCGATCCTGCGCAGCTTCCGGGCGACAAAAAACTCAACTCTGGCGCCGACGATAATTCACAGCCTGCCCGCGGTGGCGGGTTGCCGCTCATCATGCCGGGACAAAATTGAGTTCAATTTGCAGTCCCAAAAATTGCGAGAACCAAGCTTCCTCGGTCTCTCGACTGGTGAAGCTCCGCTTCCGGCGGAATCACGAAAATAAGCGACACCCGCCGGCCGTCAACTGTGAAAGGCGTTTTTTTGGAAAAATCTTTGTGTCGACTCCATCCGCGGGTCCAGATGAGGAAATCGCAGCATCGGGCGCCAACTCCCTGGGAACCCTTGGCGCACAGTCGAATTTTCGCGATAGGCGTCCGCCTCTACTTCGTTTAGTTTGGTCGGATGAATCGTCTCCACGACCGCCGGCCAGATCAGTTGCGGCCGGTAAATTTCGAGCCTGGCATCGCGCCGCATGCGAACGGATCGGTGCTGGTTTCGATGGGTAGCACGCGGGTCCTGTGTGGAGTGACGATCGAAGAAACCGTGCCGCGTTGGATGAAAGAGCAGCGCGTGACAGGTGGCTGGCTGACAGCCGAGTATGCGATGCTGCCCTATTCGACGCTGACACGAAAGCCGCGCGACATTTCCAAAGGCCGGCTCGACGGACGGAGCAGCGAGATCCAGCGATTGATCGGCCGTTCGATGCGGGCGGTGGTCGACTTGGAGAAGCTGGGGCCGCGCACCATTTGGGTGGATTGCGACGTGCTGCAAGCCGACGGCGGGACGCGCACAGCGGCGATCACCGGCGCGAGTGTCGCTCTCTCGCTCGCCTGTCGGCGGCTAGTGGAAGAGGAAAAAATCTCAGAATCTCCAATCAAGAAGCTGGTCGCGGCGGTTAGTGTGGGTGTGATCGACGAGGTCGCGTTGCTCGATCTGGATTACGAGGAAGACAAAGCAGCGACCGTCGATTTGAATCTCGTCGCGACGGAAGACGGCGCCCTGGTCGAGGTGCAGGGCGCGGGCGAGGAGGCGACATTTTCACATGCGCAGCTCCTGGAAATGCTTTCGTTAGGCGAAAGGGGAGTCGCCGACCTGATCGCCATTCAGCAGACGACCCTCGCGACCTCCTCAGTCACAACCGGGTAAAATGTTTGCCGCGCTCTCCGGAATGCGCTAGAGCGAAGGCTTCGCGATGAAACGGGCATTGATTACCGGCATCACCGGACAGGATGGCAGCTACCTGGCTGATCTCCTGCTGGCGAAGGACTACGAATTGCACGGCATTATCCGCCGCGCCAGCACGTTCAACACGGCCCGCATCGATCATCTTTACGCCGATCCGCACATCAACGGCGTACGCCTGTTTCTGCACTATGGCGACCTGGCCGATTCGGTGAATCTCGTGAAGCTGCTCTACGATCTGAAGCCGGACGAAATTTATCATCTCGCGGCGCAAAGCCACGTCCGTGTCAGCTTCGACATTCCCGAGTACACCGCGGACGTCACAGGCGTCGGCACGATTCGCATCCTGGAGGCGATTCGGGAGACGGGCATCCGCTCACGCTTTTACCAGGCATCGAGCAGCGAAATGTTCGGCAAAGTGCAGGAGGTGCCGCAGAGGGAGACGACGCCATTTTGGCCGCGCAGTCCGTATGGCGTGGCGAAAGTCTTCGCCTATTGGGCGACGGTGAATTACCGGGAAAGCTACGGCCTCTGCGCGAGCAACGGGATTCTCTTCAATCACGAGAGCCCGCGCCGCGGCGAAACCTTCGTCACACGCAAAATCAGCCGCGCGGTTGCGGCCATCAAGCACGGGCTGCAGCATGAGCTTTTCCTCGGTAATCTCGATGCGAAACGCGACTGGGGCTATGCCCCGGAATATGTCGAGGGGATGTGGCGCATCCTGCAGCATGATGAGGGCGACGATTTCGTCCTGGCGACGAACGAGACCCACAGCATCCGCGAATTCCTCGAGATCGCTTTCGGACGGGCCAATCTTGATTGGAAAAAATACGTGAAACACGACGAGCGTTACGAGCGTCCGGCGGAGGTAGACCTCCTGATCGGCGACGCGGGCAAGGCAAAGAGGATTCTCGATTGGGAACCGAAAGTGCGCTTTCGCGAACTGGTCGAGATCATGGTTGATGCCGACCTGGAATTGTTGTCGAAACCGACGGTGCAGCAGCGCCTCGGTCAGCTGCCATGATTTTCGTTAGGCGTCAGGCCCTAGCGGATCTGCGTGGGAGCAAAGTTGTGCGTCGCGACGAAACGGTCTTCGACCGGCGTTATTCCCGGAACGAGGGATTCGAGCGGCGCGTTCTCGATCTTCACCTGCGCCCCCGTGCCGACAATGTTGAAAAGCTCGATCACGTCGCGCGAGCGCATCCGAATGCAACCGTAGCTGACCGGCAGGCCGATATTCCGCTCTTCGGGCGTGCCGTGGATGTAAATGTAGCGGGAATAAGCGCGCGCGTTCTGCGGCTCGTCGCCGCGGAGCCAGAGGATACGGGTGACGATAATGTCGCGACCTGGCGCATCGGGCGGAACGATTTCGCCTGTCGGTCGTCGATTTTTGAAAGCCTCGCCGCTCGGCGCGCCGTCGCCGATTTTCTTCGCAATCTCGAGCCGGCCAAGCGGCGTCCAGCTCGTTCCCGGCAAATCACCCAGTCCGAACTTCGAGGTCGAAACCGGATAGGTGGCGACCGGAGCGCCGTCCTCCAGCACAGCCATCCGTTGCTCGGGAATGCTGACGATGACCTGATGCCGCAGATCGCGCGAAGCGCAGGCGGCACCCAATGAAATGAGAGCGATCGCACCGAGAAATCGGGCGACAGAACTCAGGTGAATCCTCATGCTCCCAGCCGAAAAAATTCCTCCGCGGTGTTGGTCGTCGCACGTGCCGCTTCCTCCAGGCTCACGCCACGGGCGGCCGCGATGCTCTCCGCGACCAACCGGGTGTGAGCGGGCTCGCAGCGTTTTCCGCGGAATGGCACCGGCGCGAGATAGGGGCAATCGGTCTCGACCATGAATTCGCCCAACTCCAGGGAGGCGGCGACCTCACGAACGCTCGCGCCGTTTTTGAACGTGACGATGCCGGTAAAGGAAACGAGATGGCCAAGCGCGATGACCTCTTCAGCCTGCTCCTTCGTGCCCCCGAAACAATGGAAAACGCCGCTCACCGTGCGGCCGTATGAACGCATCACCTCGAGCGTGTCGTCCCAAGCATCGCGCTGGTGAATCACCACGTTTAGTTTCAGCTCGACCGCGAGATCGAGCTGCTGCTGAAACAGGCTCGCCTGCTTGCTCTTGAGCGCGCCATCGTGGATCTCTCCCTCGATTTCATCCTCGGTATCGGCTTGGAGGGCATTGATGACCTGGGATTTTCTTTCGCGTGCCACCTTCGTGCTCGGAAGGCTGTGATAATCGAGACCGGTCTCGCCGATTGCTGCCACCCGCGGACTTTTCGCCAGCTCACGCAGCGGAGTCATGATGTCGTCCTCCGCTTCCTCGGCGTAACTGGGATGAACTCCGACGACCGCGAATACGTTCGGATATTTCTCCGCCAACTCGACCGCACGCCGGCTGCTCTCGATTGACGTTCCGATGGTGAGGATGCGAGTGACCCCGGCTTCGGTCGCCCGTGCGAGGACGGCGTCAAAATCGGTTGCAAAATCCGGGTAATCGAGGTGCGCGTGAGTGTCGATCAGCATCACAGAAGGTAGCGCAAGCTTCCGGCTTGCGAGTTATTTTCTGAGCAAGCAGCAAGCTCGCGCTACCATTCGATGACCGAGCCGGCCCAGGTCAGCCCACCACCGAAGACGACCATGAGCACGTAATCGCCCGGCTTGATCCGGCCGCTGCGATTCGCTTCGTCAAGGGCAATCGCGACGGCTGCGGCCGAGGTGTTGCCGTAACGATCGAGATTCACAAAAAATCTATCGAGCGGGATTTTCAAACGGTCGGCGATCGCCTCGATGATCCGAACGTTTGCCTGATGTGGAATAAAGCAGGCGATGTCGTCCATCGTTAGGCCAGCCTTCTCGAGCGCCTTTCTGGCGGCGTCGACCATTGCGATGACGGCCTGTTTGTAGACTTCCTTGCCTGACATTTTGATCGTCTGCAGGTGATCGTCCGCGTTCTCGCGGGTGATGGGAAGGCGAGAACCTCCGCCGGGCATCCAGAGGATGTCGGCGTAGTTCCCGTCGCTTGCGATGTGTGTGCTGATGAGGCCGTGGCTGCCGCCGTCGCGATGGCGCAGGATAGCGGCTCCGGCACCGTCGCCGAAGAGCACACAGGTGTTGCGCTCCGTCCAATCGGTGATCGAGCTCAGTTTCTCTGCGCCGATTACAAGAACGGTATCGTAGGTGTGGCAGGTGATGAATTGCTGCGCGATCTCGACCGCGAAAAGGAAGCCGGCGCAGGCCGCCGAGATGTCGAGGCAGGCGGCTCGCCTGGCGCCAATCTTGGTTTGGACGAAACAGGCGGTTGCGGGAAAAACCATGTCGGGCGTGGCGGTCGCGACCAGGATGAGATCGATCTCGTCGCCAGTGATGCCGGCCTGCTCCATCGCGGCCAGTGCGGCCTTCGCGCCCATATCGCTGGTAAACTCATTGTTCGCCGCGATCCGGCGTTCCTTAATCCCGGTTCGAGTGGTGATCCACTCGTCGTCGGTCTCGACAATTTTCGAGAGGTCGTCGTTCGTCAGGACTCTTTCCGGCACGTAACTGCCGGTGCCGACAATGGAGACGGTGCGCCGTGGCTTAGCGGATCGCGGGCTCGAGCGGGGCGTTCGTTTCATTATAACGGCGGATTTCCTCGACGATATGTGGATTGACCTGCTGTTCAATCGACTCGGTCGCCACGCGCAGCGCATTCTTGATCGCGAGCGGCGTGCTCGCGCCGTGGGCGATGATGCAGATGCCATTGACGCCGAGGAGAGGCGAACCGCCGTACTCTTCGTAATTCACTTTCTTCTTGATCGCATGAAAGGCTTTCTGCGCCAGATAGGCGCCGGCCATCCGCACCCTGCTTTTCATCAGTTCGTGCTTGAGCCACTTGAAGATCGCGTCGCCGACCGATTCGCAGGTCTTGAGAATGACATTCCCGACAAAGCCGTCGCAGACCACGACCTCGACCGGATGAGCAAACAGATCATGCCCTTCAATGTTGCCGCGGAAGTTCAGCGCGCTGCGTTTCAGCATTTTGAAAACCTCCTTGGTCAAATCAGTGCCTTTAATGTCCTCACCGCCGATCGACATCAGGCCGATCGAGGGATTCTTGTAGCCGAGGACGTGGCGTGAATAGACCGAGCCCATGATCCCGTATTGCAGCAAATGCTCGGGCCGCGCGTCACTGTTCGCGCCGGCATCAATCAGGACAAAGATGTTGGTCTCGGAGGGAAAGAGCGCGGCAATCCCCGGCCGATCGATTCCCGGCAGCGTGCGCAACTTGATCGTCGTCGCCGCGACCGCCGCACCGGTGTGTCCGGCGCTGACGATGGCCGCGGCTTCTCCTTTTTTCACCAAATCGACCGCCCGGCTGACCGAGGAATCCTTCTTCCGCCTGACGGATTCGACTGCGCCATCGGTCATGGCGACGACCTGGGTGGAATGAACGATTTCGATCCGGCGATCGTTGCAGCTCATTTTCCTTAGTTCGGTTTCGATCTGTCCCGCGTCGCCGACGAGGAAGAGTTTATCGATCTGCCGATATTCGCGCAGGGCCAGGACTGCGCCGCCGACGAGGTTTGGCGGCCCGAAGTCGCCACCCATGGCGTCCAGAGCGATTTTCATCGAGGCGCCAATCTGCGATTTTCAACGGGCGAATGCAAAACGAAAATCCTTGAATGTGGGAGCGGCCTTTGTGCCGCGAAGAGGAGGCAGGGCCGGATCATTCGGGAAGCGAAGATCGGGGCGCAAAGGCCATCCCACGTTGGGCAGATTAACCCCCTTCCACCGTCAGGATCTGCCGGCCCTTATAGTATCCGCAGGAAGGGCAGGCTGTGTGCGAAGGCACCGTGCTGCCGCACTGCGGACATTTATTGAGCTGCGGCGCCTGCCAGCGATGCGAGGCCTTGCGCGTGCGCAATCGCATCTTTGAGGTTTTGCGTTTTGGGACTCCCATAAGAGCGGTCTAGGTAAGCAGTAAATCGGCAAAAAACAACTGGCAGAATGGGCGATTCGAGAATCGTTAAACGATGTAACGGGTCTCGCTCCACGTTTCACGAATCTCGGACCTTTAGCTTGTCCAGCGCGCTCCAGTCCGGCGGGCGCGCTTCCAGTACGCGGCCATCTTCCTCGCCGGCTGGCGTCACTGGCACCGGACAAACGCGGCCGCCTTCACGGTCGCAATGCGGGTAGGCGGGAAGATTTAGCAGGATGTCCTCCCGCATGAAGGGTGTGAGATCGATCTCTTCCGGCCCGGTCAAATCGGTATGCACAGTGAAATCCTCCACTCTGATGTCGAAGGGAAACGGCTCCAGGCAACGCACGCAGCGCAGCTCAACAGGCTGCGTCAGATGGCCGTTCGCCCAAAGCGCTCCCTCCGAAATCCCGACATCGAGCGCGTAGCGCAGCGGACCTGCGCAACGCACCTCGCCGGGATCGATCTGCGGAATCGGACATTCCTCTTCACCTTCCAGGTGGAGTCCCTCTACCGGGATCTGGCGCAAATGAATCTTCACTCGCGAAACCTTTCGAAGTTCATCGGCCCAGTTTCCTCGCAAAACTTTCCACCACGCAGGGTGGAACGAATTTTCCCACGTTGCCGCCCAGTCGTGCGATCTCCTTCACGATCCGCGAACTCAGGTAGCTGTACTCTTCCTTTGGCATAAGAAAGATCGTTTCCACCGTCGCTTCCAATTTACGATTCATTAGCGCCATCTGGAATTCGAACTCGAAATCGGAGACCGCACGCAGGCCACGCACAACCGCATGGGCGCCCTGCTGCACGGCGAACTCGACCAGCAAACCATCGAGCGGCGCAATCCTTACCCCGTCGAACGGTGCCGTTACCTTGTGCAGAAAATCGAGCCGCTCTTCGAGCGTGAAAAAGGGTTGCTTCTGGTCGTTGTAGGCCACGGCGACGATGACTTCGTCAAAAAGACTCCGCGCACGTGCGATGACATCCACATGACCATTCGTGACCGGATCGAAGCTGCCGGGATAAATCGCGCGTCGCATGTGGCGGAAATTCGCAGATGCAAAGGGGAGTTGCAAAGCTTGAAGCGCTGAGGATTTTCAGCACCACGTTTTGCAGTTCCTCGAGTTGTTGCTTTGCCCCTTTCCCGTTGCCCTCTGCCCGGCGTGTTCCAAAGTAATCGCCACGACATGAGCGAAGCTCCCTATCGAATCATCGCGGTGGCGTCGACCTTTTCCCCGCGTTTTTACAAGGTCCTGGCCGAGGCCAACCGCATCCGCGATCGTTTTGAAGCCGAGCTACGAATCATCTACGTCGGGGAAAAGAGCGAGGAGACGACGGCAAAGTTTGCCGAGGCAATTGGGCGGTTGAAGCTGCCACCGGATTCGGTGGTGCACTATGAACAAGGTGATCCGGCGAGTGCGATTCTCTCTGCCGCTGGCAAACTAAGAGCCGAACTCCTGGTTGCGGGTGCGTTGGAAAAGGAAGCGGTCCATCGCCAGTTCCTCGGCAACGTGGCCCGGCGCCTCGTGCGCGAAGCAACCTGTTCGGTCATGCTCTTCACCAAGCCGGAGGTCGAGCCGAAGCCGCTCCGTCATATTGTTTTCATGGCGGAATATTCGGACGCTGCACAACATGCTCTGCGGCGCACTTTGCACTTGGCCGAGAAGGAGAATTGCGAACGGCTCTATGTCATCCGCAGCTATACCAGCTTTGACAAAGCTCGTGCCGCGCGGCGCAGCCGGAGTGGCAAGGGAACGGCCCGCACCTTGGAGGAAGAAGAAATCGCGCTCCAGGAATTCGTTCTCGCCGCGGGGGAGACGAAGGTTCCGATTGAGGCCCGTTGCATCCGCGGCAGTACGGGCTTCGGCGCTTCCAATTTCGTCCAGGCGGTCGAGGCGGATCTGCTCGTCGTTCCCATGGAGACGAAGACTGAACCAAATCTCTCAACACAGATCTCGTGGGTGACCGAGGTGATTCCCTGCAATCTCTGGATCGTGAGGTAACGAAGAAGAGATAAGGCGGGGCGCGTTCTCCGGAAACGGAGTGATCCGCGTTCAGCTAACGAAAATAGTTTCGCTGCTTATCCGAAATCGACCGCCCGAGGCGTTCGAGGACCAGCAGCATGTCTTCCCAAACCTTACGCTTCTCCGTGTTGCTCTGGTTCCGGAGCAGATACGAGGGGTGAAACGTGATCATGAGCGGCGTTTCGCCGTAGGAATGCCAGCGCCCCCGCATTTTTCCCATCGGCTCGCGCCGGCCTAGCAAGCCCTCGACCGCCGTCGCACCAAGCGCGACCAGCACCTTCGGTCCGATAATTTCGATCTGCTTCGTCAGGTAAGGGAGGCAGGTCGCCATTTCTTTTGGGGTGGGTGGGCGATTGCCGGGCGCGCCCGGTGGCATGTTGGGCCGGCATTTCAAAACGTTCGCGATATAAACTTCATCCCGAGCAAAACCCATCGCCGCGATGATCTTGGTCAGCAGTTGTCCGGCGCGGCCGACAAACGGTTCGCCTTGTCGATCTTCATCCGCGCCCGGCGCTTCGCCGATGAACATCAACTCGGCCTCGGGATTGCCGACGCCGAAAACAGTCTGGGTGCGGGAGGAAGCGAGGTGCGGGCAAAGCGCGCATATCGCTACCCGCTCGCGCAACGGAGCAAGCTGCTCGGCTTTGTTTGCTCTGACCATTGCCGGAACTTCCCGGAGGCGAGCAAGCGCCGCGCGGCTTGCCCGGGGCGGATGCTCGTTCTCGCGACGGATGCGGTCAAGGCCGCCGAGGGCGATGTCGATGGCTTCGCCAAAATCGTCCATATCTCGTGTTAATCTGCTGCAGCGGGGTAGCGCAAGCTTCCCCGTGCGGATTGCTTTGCGAGCAAACGGGAAGCCTGCGCTACCTTCCCGCGCATGAACGAGCAGCTGGGCGACTACGATTTTGCGCTTCCCGATGAACTGATCGCGCAGCGACCGCCCCCGCATCGCGAAGACGCGCGCATGATGGTGCTCGACCGGGCGCGCCAGACGATCGCGCATCGACGGTTTGCCGAACTGCCGGAATTTATCCGGCCAGGCGATCTGCTCGTGCTCAACGACACGCGCGTTCTTCCGGCGCGACATTTTTCCGATGACGGTGCGATTGAATTTCTGTTCCTCGAGCAAATTGATCGGCAAACGTGGCAGTGTCTCGTCAAACCCGGCCGCAGGATGCGCCTCGGGGCAATGGTATCGCTCAACGGTGTAACCGGATGCGTGACAGAAATCTGCGAGGAAGGCGAACGAATCGTCCGGTTTGAGAGCGCGATCGATCCTTATCGTGGAGGTCAGATTCCGCTTCCGCCTTATCTGCATCGTGCCGCGGATGCGGAGGACGCGAAACGCTATCAAACGGTCTTCGCCAGAGAGCCAGGCGCGGTGGCGGCGCCGACTGCCGGTTTGCATTTTACTCCCGAGATCCTGTCTCGTTTAGCGCACACCTTCATTACCTTGCACATTGGCACAGGCACGTTTCGGCCGGTGCAGGGCGATTCCATCGCGGAGCATCGGATGCATTCCGAACGTTTCGCAATCACACAAGAGGCGGCGGAGGCGATCAATCGTGCGGAGCGGATCCTTGCTATTGGCACGACGTCCGTCCGCGTTCTCGAAGCAGCCGTGCGGCGCGAGGGGCGGCTGGTGGCGCAATCCGGCGCGACCGACATCTTCATTCATCCACCTTATGCATTCCGGACGGTCGATCGATTGCTGACGAATTTTCATCTGCCGCGTTCGACGCTGCTCATGCTGGTCGCGGCTTTTGCCGGGCGGGAGTTCATTCTGCGTGCCTACGCGGAGGCGGTGCGCGAACGCTATCGCTTCTACAGCTACGGGGATTGCATGCTTGTTCTGTAGTCGTTTGGCTGTTCACTGAAGAATGGCAATAGCATCGGTTAATCCGGCGACCGGAGAGATTCTGCGTGAGTTTGCCGCGCTGACGCAGGAGGAGATTGAGAACAAGCTGGCGGCGGCAGAGAGCGCGTTTCGTTTCTACCGCGCCAGCTCCTTCGAGGAGCGTGGGGCAATCCTGGTTACCGCAGCCGATCTCCTTCAGCAGGAGGCGGACGCGTTCGCACGCACCGTTACTCTCGAGATGGGCAAACCGATCGGCGCAGCCCGGGATGAGGTGCGGAAGTGCGCCTCCGCCTGTCGTTATTATGCGGAGAATGGCGCGCGCTTTATCGAAGAGGAAATGATCCAGACGGCGGCCGCGTGCAGCTCCGTCCGCTGGCAACCGCTCGGCGCGGTGCTGGCGATCATGCCGTGGAATTTTCCGTTCTGGCAGGTCTTCCGTTTCGCGGCGCCAGCCTTGATGGCGGGCAATGTCGGTCTGCTCAAGCACGCCGCGAATGTGCCGCAGTGTGCGCTTGCGATCGAGGACATCTGGCGCCGCGCGGGCGCGCCGCCCGGGACTTTTCAAACGTTGCTCATCGAATCAGGGCAGGTCGCAGCGATCATCGAGGATCGCCGGGTCCGGGCGGTGACGCTGACCGGGAGCGACCGGGCCGGAAGCGCAGTGGCGGCGACCGCGGGGCGCGCGCTGAAGAAATGCGTCCTGGAACTGGGTGGGAGCGATCCCTTCATCGTGATGCCGAGCGCCGATCTGGAGATTGCCCTGACGACAGCGGTGAAAGCGCGGACCCAGAACAACGGTCAATCCTGCATTGCGGGTAAACGATTCCTGATCGCGGATTCGATCTACGATGAGTTCGTCAGGCAATTTATCGTCCGGATGAAGGCGTTGAAGGTGGGCAATCCGCTCGACGAGGCGACGGAAATAGGACCGCTCGCAACGCCGCTGATCCGCGACGGGGTGCATGAGCAGGTGCAGAAGTCGGTCGCGGCCGGCGCGAAATTGCTCGTAGGAGGAGAGCCGATCGAGGGGAAGGGGAATTTCTATCCAGCGACCGTGCTGGCGGAGATTCCAAAGGAGGCGCAGGCTTGGCACGAGGAGGTTTTTGGGCCGGTGGCGTTGCTCTTTCGAGTGGCGGATGCAGCGGCCGCGGTCGGGTTGGCGAACGAGAGCGAATTCGGCCTCGGAGCGAGCGCCTGGACGAACGACAAAGCGGAGCAGGAATTTTTCTTGAATGAGCTGGAGTGCGGAATGGTTTTCATCAACACGCTGGTGGCATCGGATCCGCGATTGCCTTTTGGCGGAGTGAAACGATCAGGTTACGGGCGCGAACTTGGTTCGTTAGGCATGCGCGAATTCATGAATGCCAAGACCGTGGTTGTCGGAAGTTAGGCTGGAAACCTAACCGCCGAACTGGTCTTCCTTGTTTTTGAAGAGGACGTTGAAGGTCGTGAGCGAGCCGTAGCAGCGGGTGATGTATTGCTGGAGCTCGACTTTCTCGGCGTCGGTCAATTTCTCGTGCGCGTTCACCTTTTGCTCCAGCACCCGCAGATTGTTGCGGATCATCACGATCTTGTGAAAGAAGGTCTCGAGCGACACCTCCTTCGCCTGAAGTGACGCATCGGCAGGTCGCAACGCCAATGTGCCGCGTTGCCAGCGTGTCGCCAAGCCCTCGACCAGTTCGTCCGATTTTTCGAGACCGAGCGCGTCGATCATTGCCTGCGCCGTCTCGCGGATAAGCGCTGAGAGCGGCATCTGCATTTCCGTCAAGTTGGCGGTTGGCTCGGCCGCGGTCAGGTCGCTCGTCGCCGGATCGACCGTCCGCGGCGCATCATCAAAGGTAATGTCGGCGGTATGCTCGGTGAGCGCTTTGATCGTCCCAAGCCCGTAGCGCGGGTGACGCACTTGCATCCCGATATGTAAATTTTGAACTGGAATCCCCATGACAGCTTCCAAGCTCCCGCGCTGGCGGCGCAACGCAACCGCGAAGGCTCGGCCGAGGCTGCGATTAATTTTCTGGTCTGGAGCCTTTTCTGAATCCAAAGTCGGCCTGAGCGGCATCTCACTGGCGATGATACAGGACTTCAAGTTCGCTTTCCGGCAGCTGATCAAGACGCCGGGTTTCACCGCCATCGCAATCGTTACTCTTGCGCTCGCCATCGGCGTTAACTCGGCCGTTTTCGCGCTCGTTAACGGCGTGATGTTGCGCCCGGTCGTCCCCTTGCGGGCGGATGAGGTGGTCAACGTTTTCACCGCGCGGCAGGGCGCGGCGCACGATTACCGTCCGTTTTCCTACAACGAATTCAGCACGCTGAGGGAGAACAGCGACGTCTTTACGGATGTCGCGGCAGAGGCATTTGCCCTCGCCGGGATCGGACGCGAGGAAGGGATGCGGCGGAGTTTTATTTTCCTCACCTCGGCGAATTTCTTTTCGCTCATGGGCGTGAAACCGGTCGCGGGCCGCTTTTACAATGAGGCCGAATGCCGGCCCGACGCCAACGTCCCGGTCGTCGTCGCGAGCTATCCGTATTGGAAGAAACTCGGCGGCCGGGCCGATTTGATCGGGAAACCGCTGATCGTGAATGGCCAGACCTACACCCTGATCGGAGTGACGCCGGATGGCTTTGCCGGCACGAACGCCCTGCTCGCGCCCGATCTCTGGCTGCCGCTGGGTGTTTACTCGCAGCTCGGGTCGGCCTTTAGCGACGCGGTTGGCAAGATGGATCTGGCTGCGCCGAAGAATTACACGCTCAACCTGGTCGCGCGGATGCGTCCCGGCCTAACGATCGACGCAACAAAAGCGCGGCTTCCGGCGCTGGCCAAACGGCTGACTGCAATCCAGCCGCCTGATTCCACCGGCGCTCGCGAATTGCAAATCCAGACGCCCTCGCGTTTCAGCATCAGCACCACACCATCGGATGACGGACCGGTCGGGCTCATCGGAACCTTGCTCCTCGCAATGGCGGGGTCGGTTCTGCTCATTGCCTGCCTCAACCTCGCCAACATGCTGCTCGCGCGCGGTGCCAATCGCGCCAAGGAAATCGCCCTGCGTCTTGCGCTCGGAGCAAGCCGCTGGCGAATTGTCAGGCAACTTTTGTGCGAAGGAATGCTCCTCGCCCTGGCCGGCGGCGCGCTCGGCTTGTTCATCAGCGTCTGGAGCAACGATGTTCTTCTCGGCTCGTTAGGCAGTCTCTTTGGTTCGATGAACTTTTCCATCGTCGTACATCTGCGGCCGGATGTGACGGTCCTTACGGTCACATTCCTGATCTGCCTCATTGCGACGCTGCTCTTCAGCCTCGGTCCGGCATTGAAGGCTTCGCGGGCCGACTTGGTAAATGACTTGAAGCAGCAGGTCGGCGAGCCGGCGCACGCCGGGCGGCTCAACCGCTTCTTTGCCGCGCGACATTTGCTCGTAATGGCGCAAATCGCGCTCTCGCTCATCCTGCTTTTCAGCGCTGGGTTATTCTTTCGCGGTGCGCTCAAGGCTGGCGGATTGAACCCGGGGTTCGATCGCCAGGGCGGGATCTCGGCGGAGATGGACTTTACGTTACGACACGAAGATGAGGTGGCGGCGCGGCGAACGATGTTTGCAGCCCTCCATCGAGTCCGCACACTGCCGGGTGTGCATGCCGCCGCCCTGTCGACGATGCTGCCCTACGGGAACCTGACCAATGCCCGGCGCGTCATGCGATTGGACGAAGCTGCAGTGACGAAGACGGATCCGAATGCCCCGGAACCGGGCGCGAGCGGATTGTTCACCGCAATCACTCCGGGCTGGTTTGACGCGATCGGGGTTCGTCTCTTGCGCGGTCGGGATTTCACTGATCAGGAAGCGGAAAACAAGAACACGCCGCCGGTGTTGATCATCGATGAGACGATGGCGAAGAAGCTCTTCCCGAAGGGCGACGCGCTCGGCCAGCATCTGCGCTACACGCTTCCGCCGAGTGACGGTTCGCCTAACGACTTCACAATCGTCGGAATCGTGAGCGAACATCGCCACGAGGTCCTCGGGGACGATGTGCCGCGCCGGGTCTTTGCGCCGCTGGCGCAGGCTTACAACGGCGGCGTGTTCCTGCAGGTGCGCCTGACGCGGGACGACCGGGCCGCGGTCAGCGCGATGATTCCGACACTGCGCCAGACGCTGCGCGAAGTCGATCCGACGATGCCAATCCTGCGGATCGAACCCTTCGCGAACATCGTGGAAAAGAATGTCGGACTTTGGGCGGTGCGTTTCGGAGCGGTTCTCTTCGGCATTTTCGGCGGAATCGCGTTGCTCCTCGCGGTGGTCGGAGTTTATGGCGTGAAAGCGTATGCCGTTGCCCGGCGGACGCACGAGATCGGAATTCGCATGGCGCTGGGCGCAAACCGCAGCGACGTCTTCACCCTGATCATGAAACAGGGCGCGCTTCAGACGGCGCTCGCGCTCGGGGTGGGTGTGTTGCTCGCGCTCGGTGTCGGCCGGGTGCTTGCGCAAATGCTCTATCAGGTGAGTCCGGCCGATCCGATTGCGCTGACCGTTTCAAGTGTGTTGTTGGCGGCGGCCGCGCTGCTCGCCTGTTATTTCCCCGCGCAACGCGCCACCCGCGTCAGCCCGATGAAGGCCTTGCGGACGGATTAGGTCCCGAACGGCAATCCGTTCCCAAGGAGTTATTCGAGGACGAACTCGTCGCCTTCGCGGGCCGCACTCACGATCATGCTCGAACCCGCGGCGGCCACCCGCGTCTCCGCCTCCCGCAACATCGCGGCCACCTTGTCATCGTGATGATCCGGATCGTGATGAAACAAAAAGAGGTGTTTCACGCCGGCACGCATGGCAAGCTCGACCGCGTCGTCCGCGCAAGTGTGGCCCCAGCCGAGGCGGGTCGGATATTCGGCGTTGTCGTATTGCGTGTCGCCGATCACGATGTCGGCGTCGCGGATGAATTCAATCACTTTTGCATCCTGCAACCGCGCGTAATCGAGGCTTGGCCGGGAAGTTTCGCCGGCTAATTTTTGCCGTTCGATCTCATGCCGTTCGTAGGCTTCGTGGTCGGGCATGTAGACGATATCGCCTTGCGGAGTGGAAAGCCGGTAACCGAGGCAAATGCCGGGATGATTGGCAAAAATGGTACGCACCCTGACCGCGCCGATCTCAAATTCCATATCGCTCCGTTCCTCGAAGGTGACGTGGCTCGCCATTTGATTGAGTCCGACGGGAAAAAATGCGCTCTGCATTTGCTCGAAAAGCGCACCGCGCAATCCGTGGACCGCGCCCTCGTAGCCGACGATGCGGACCTCGACCTTTGGGTTATAGGCCGGGATGAAGAACGGGAATCCCTGGATGTGGTCCCAGTGGGTGTGGGTGACCAGCATCGTGAGGCGGAGCGGCTTATCACGAAACTCGCGCATGAGCGATTGCCCGAGCGCCCGAATGCCCGAGCCCGCATCGAGAACGATTAGTTGCTCGCCGACTCGGACTTCGACGCAGGAGGTATTGCCGCCAAACATCGCGGTCTCCAGACCGGGCGTAGGGATTGATCCGCGCACGCCCCAGAACCGAATGCGCGTCGGTCCGGTCACGACCGGCGTGGGCTCGGTTTGGGTTATTTCCTGATCGCGACATTGATCGAGTGCACTGAGCAGTTCAGCCGGGACGATCGGCTTCACGAGATATGCCGTCCGCGCCCGAGGCATAGGCGGTATCGCGGTCATTGGCGAAACGGCTTACCCCGGTGAGGACGACCCGGGTTGATTTCAGTTGCGACTGTTCGCGAATCATCCGGCAAATCTTGAAGCCATTGCGCTTCGGTGTGCGCAGATCGCAGATCACCGCGCCGGGTCGGTTTTTCGCGACCAGTTCCATGCCGGTTTCGCCATCCTCCGCTTCGAGAACACGCCAGCCTTGGCCGGTCAGGCACTGGGAAAGGAGGGCGCGGGAAAGCGCGTCGTTGTCGATCAGGACCAACGTCTTCATGCCATCGCGCCGTTTTTCGGAAGGCGAATCCAAAAGCGGTGCGCGCTTTCAGGGAGGGATGTGCAGCCAATCTCGCCGTCGGCGTTTTCGATTACAATGCGACAGAAATGCAGGCGCAAGGCGGAGGTTGGCGCGCCAGCCCCTGGATCCCACTTCCCGAATAGATCCTTACAAACTTCCGGCGCCATGGCCGGTCCATTGTCCTGAAACGACACGAGCAACGCCTCTGCTTCCTCCTCGGCCCTAACGATCACCGTCGCGCCCGATGGGCTGCGTTCGAGCGCGTTCTCGAGAAGATTCATGACCACGCGCTCGAGCTGGGTGGGATCAATCCGAACCATGATACTTGCGGCAGGAACAGGCGCATGGATGCGGACGCCTTTCTCCTCGAAGAGTGGCGAAATGGAATCAAGTGCTTGACGCAGGACAACGCTCCAATCCGCATCGGCCTCTGTTTCGACACTCGCGCCATATACGGCGCGTAATTCTTTTTCGAAAACCCCGAGAATGCGATGGATCAAGGTTTGTTGTTCCTGCGTCGCGCGCGCGGCGAGCCCGAGGAGCAACTTGGTGCGCGGGCCGTTATCTTCCAGTTCGATCAGGCGCAACGAGGTGATGACGTTGGCCAGCGCCGCAGTCATGTCGTCCGCCACGCAATGGAGCAGGATTTCCTTTTTTTGAATTTCGGAATTTAAACGCTGATGGGCGATGACAGTTTCGCGCGCACGCTGCAGGACCGTCTTGTTCGCTTCGAACGCTTCGCCCAACCGCTCGATCAGTAGGATTGGTTGTCCGGCGGCGGTCATCGCCGTTGCTTCGAGTTGCACTTCCACGCCGTCGTCATTCTGCTCAATCCACGGTCCGGATTTGGCGCGCTCGGTGCCGTTTTTTTTCCAGCATTCCTCGGCGTCGACAAGGAAGTTCTCGAGGAAGGGCGAAGCCTCGGCCAGCGGCAGGAGATGCTCATTGTTTTCGAGCGCCGGCCAAAGCGCGGCCAGCCAGGCGGGCAGCGGGCCCGACAATCGGAGCGCGCCCGATTCCTGGCGCGTGAAAAGGACAAAACCAAGCGCTTCGAGCACGGCTTGAGCGGGCGAGGCGGGGATGGGCATTTCGTTAGGCCGGCGTAATCATGCGTCGGGCCAGTTGCGCGAACGCTTCCTCCACCCCAGCACCTTCCTTCGCGCTTGTCTTGATCACGGCAAAATTCTCCGCCTGGAGCGCGCTGATTCGCCCTTCATCTACTTCCCATTGCGAAGACAGGTCAGATTTGTTCAGGGCAAGAATGAAAGGAATCGCGCCGAGGTTGCCGGCCACCCTTTTCTGCAGTTCGAGGACATGGTCGAGCGTGACCCGCCGCGTTCCGTCCGCCACCATCAGGTAGCCGCTCGTGCCACGCAGATAGGAAGTTTGCAGACGCTGGAAATCGTCGTCGCCAGCCAGATCCCAAATGACGAGCGTGACCTCCGAGCCATCGATCGAAACGGTCTTCTTGTCGATCTTTACTCCGACGGTCGTGAGGTACTTGTCGGAAAAAATGCTGTGGACGAACTGCGCGACGAGGCTCGTCTTGCCCACACCGGAAGTCCCGAGGAGGCAGATCTTTTTCTGGATCATGACTTAGGCACGACTTTGAGCGCCACGCGACGTTCCGCCTGCTCCGGAGTCGCCTCGCCAGTGACTGGCGGCGCGCCCATGCCCACGGCCTTGAAAAGCGACGGCTCGAAGCCGCACTTGACCAGAAAATCGCGCACCGCGTCCGCCCGCTTTTGGCTGAGCTCGAGATTCTTTTGCTTGCTTCCAACCGAGTCGGCGTAACCGAGCACCTCGATCTGGAGTTCGAGCCCAAGGCGGCTCGCCGCACTGAGACAGCGGCGAATCTGGTCCGGCAAACGCGAGAGGGCGGCGAAGCCTTCGGTTGCGAAGTTGTCTTTGTTGACAAGGAAATAGACGAACGCGCTTTCGATGACCGACTTCGATTGCTGGAACGTACGCTGGTCGAGATCGGTCAGGTTCTTTTCGTCAATCGTCCTGATTCCCGGCACCTGGGGCGCGCCGGGGCGCACCCGCATCAGCCAGGCGTGCGGCGCTTCGCCGGCGAGAACGAGAACGCCGTTCTTCACGCTGGCGTTAACCGAGTCCGGCAGATTAAAGCGATCGGCAAAACGCTGGAGCACCAGTCTAGGGTCGTAGGCAATCTGCAGATGCTCTTCAGAAATTTGGCTGATCCCGGGGAGTTTGGTTGCGCCGGTGCGGACCGGAGCCAGCCATTCGTAGGGCGCGGTACCGGAAAGCTGCAGCGTTCTGTTTTCCACTCGAGCCATTACGCCCGACGGCAAGGGAAAGGCACGGCGGAATCTGGCGAGCGAACGCTCGGGATCGTAGGCGACGGTAACGGTGTTTTCATCGATCGAGGTGACGCCAGGCGACTGCATGCCTTCGGCACGGACCCGGCTCAGCCATTCATAGGGAACCTGGCCGCTGATCGTCAACCTGCCATTCGTTAGGCTAAGATTTGTGCCGGCCGGTTTTCCGAAACGATGCTCGAAACGCTGCAGCACGCTGGCATCGTCGAGCGCGAGGTAATCCTTCCACTCGAAGCGAAGCCGATCGGGATTGACCCCGGCAGCCCGGGCGAGCGCGGCGGGGTCGGCTACGGCCGGATCGCGCAGGCCGGCGACCCGCGAGCGCGTGAACCAATGGTTCTCCGCCCGCGTGACGGCAATGCCCGGCGCCGCGTTCAGTCGCCTGACGAAATCCTGCCAATGCCGTTCGCGCTGCACTCCGACGATGAGAGCGGCGACAATCAGGCCCGCTCCGAGGGCGAGCGCGAACCAGGCGCGCCGCTTGGTCCCGGAGGTTTTCCTTGGCTGAAACTGCGCTCGCAGACAGGGCTCCACTTCGGGCCGAAGCGATTCAAAGCTGGCGGCGTCGCCATCAAACTCCGCCAGGTCCGATCCGCGCAGGATATGAATGCGGTCGATCGCATCCTCGAGGCAGGTTCGCAGTTCGCGCGGCGGATTGCCGCGGATCACAGCCGCGAGATAGGCGTGGCGTCCGGGCGCGACCCAGACCTGCAAATCGCCAATCCTAAATTCGTCCAGACCTTCGTCGTTCTCGGTCTTGAATGAGTCGCGCGCGAAATCCTGGATCGCGCTTAGCATGCCCGCGACCATGTCGGAGTCCTGGGTTGCGATAGCATCGGCGCTCAGATGGAGCAGCGAAAGACTCGTCTCGCGATGGATGAGAAAGATCTGCTCGACCCGATAAACGAGGCTGCGCAGCATGACGACTTCCGCGAAGCTGCGTCCGGTCCGGAGCGCCTCGATGCGCCACCTCAATCCCTGCCAGGAAAAGCTTTGCTCCAGCGATTGATTGAGCGTTTGCAGGAGGTTGCGCAGGCTCTCGGCGATCGATCGTCGGACGACCGAGCCGATAATCGGATGAAGCGCGTCGATCAGAAACTGCGGACGCTTTTCCACCGACTCGCGCACCGATCCCTCGACCGCCGGGCGCAGCGCACGTGTCAGCTCTTCACTGCGATCTCCACTGAGGGTGAGCGCTTCCGGGAGAATTTCCGCGACTTCGTGCGCACGCTGCTCTTTGTCGTCGAGGCGCTCCTGCAGCCCGCGCAATTCCTCCCGCTCCTGATGGATAAGAAGCCGACGCAATTCCGCCAGATCATCCGGCGATTTTCGCGGTTGCGGGCTCCGCATCCGTGGGTGCATCCTTTACGACGCGCCTGGAACGCGGAATTCCTTTTTCAAACGGAGCGCAACTTCGCTCAACATCTCGGCGAGCGCTTCGCGCCCGGTCATGGCGTCGCGAATCTGGCCGGCTTCGTGATCGAGCTGGCCCTTTAGGTGATCGTGCTTTTCCTTCAACTCCGCGCTCAATGCTTTCGACTGCTCGAGCAGTTGCTCGCGCAGTTCGCGAATGTCCCTGGCGGCCTGGCTATCGAGGTTGCTGATCTTCAACTCCAGGCCGCGCGCGGTTTCAGCCATCTGACGCGCCAGGTGCTCGAAGGCCTGGCCACGCTCCGACTGCTCGGTTTTAACGCGGTTGGTCATCGATTCCACCTCGCCCTTCATGAAGGCCTCGACTGCCTGAAGTTGACGTTGCAGATCGCTGCGCAGCTCGCCAGCTTCGCGCGTCAGGCGTTCCTCAATTTTCTGGAAGCGGCCGTCATAATCGCGCATTTGCGAGCCGAAAAGAATGTTGCGGATACGATCGACATTGCCGCTTTCGTCGATTGCCCCGTTCTCCTGTCGGTGGGTCGTTTCGTTATCCTGTCCTTCCATGGTATGGCTCCTGTCTTGGTAAACTTCGTTGCGAAACCTTTGGCCGCATCATAGTCAGAATTGCCCGCCAGAAGCAATCATTCTTCACCGCTTCCACCGATCGCTCGTGAATGGGAGTTGCCAAGCTTTCCTTCCAAACTTAATTCTAAGCCTCCGCTGCTTTGCGAAAAATGTCCTGCGCCAAAATCGATCCCGCGTTGCACCAGGCGCATAAGCCGCCCTGGATCAAGGTGCGGCTCCCTTCCAATCCCGTCTTTTTCTCGACCAAAGCTCTCATCTCCGATCTGCGGCTGCATACGGTTTGCGAAAGCGCGCAATGCCCTAATCGCTGGGAATGCTGGAGTCAGGGCACGGCGACGATGATGATCGCCGGCGAACGATGCACGCGGGCCTGCGGATTCTGCGCCGTGAGCACGGCGAAGCCCTTCGCGCTCGAGGAAGACGAACCGCAGCGGGTCGCCGAGGCAGTTCGGCGTTTGAAGCTCAGGCACGTTGTCATTACCGCTGTCGCGCGCGACGATCTTAAGGATGGTGGCGCGGAACATTTCGCGCGCACCATTTGCGCCATTCGCGAGATGGATCCCTCCGTTATCATCGAAGTGCTCGTGCCCGATTTTCGCGCCCAGGATTGGTGCATCCAGCTCGTGCTCGACGCCGCGCCCGAGATTTTCAATCACAATATGGAGACGGTCGAGCGGCTCACCCCGGTCGTTAGGTCGCGCGCCCGGTATCGCACCTCGCTCCAGGTCTTGCGGCGCGCCAAGGAGGTTTCGCCCGACGTGGTGACGAAAAGCGGCGTCATGCTCGGCCTCGGCGAAACCGAGCCGGAGCTTTTCCAGACGATGGACGACCTGCGCGAAGTCGGCTGCCAGGTATTGACGTTGGGCCAATATCTGCGCCCGACGCCGAACCATCTCCCGGTCGTTAGTTACGTCACGCCGGAGCAGTTCGATCTCTACGGCGACATCGCGCGCCGGAAAGGCTTTGCCCACGTTGCCTCGGGTCCGCTCGTCCGCAGTTCTTATCACGCGGCCGATTTTCACCCTGTCGTTCGCTAGGAATGGAGAGCGGAGCGCCGCAACTCAGTCGGCCGCTCGATCGCAGCAACGTCGCGGCCGTCATCCCGGCCTATCACGAGGAAGTCCATGTCCGCGGCGTGGCGGAGCGGGTTTGCAAGCAACTCGATCGCGTCGTCGTGATCGATGATGGCTCCGCCGATGCGACTGCGGCCCGCGCACGCGAAGGTGGCGCCGAAGTTATCGTTCATCCCGAGAACCGTGGGAAAGGGGAGTCGATCAAGACCGGATTGCGCCACTGGCTGGTGCATCCCGAGATTGAATTCTTCCTTCTGCTTGACGCTGATGGCCAGCATTTGCCGGAGGAGATCGGTCGCTTTCTCGCCGCTGCCGCCGCAACCCAGGCCGGTCTCTTCGTCGGCACACGCATGCACAATGTGCACGACATGCCGTTCGTTAGGCGGACGGTCAATCGTTATATGAGCCGGCGCATCAGTCGCCTCTGCAGGCAGGAAGTGCCCGACACGCAATGCGGTTACCGCATGGTCCACCGGACGCTGGCCCCATACCTCCTCGACGGTACTAGCCGATTCGAATACGAGACCGAGATGCTGATCATCGCCAGCCGGGCCGGTTTCCGCATCGCCTCCGTGCCGATCAGCACGATCTACTCCGATGAAGTGAGCAGCATTCACCCGGTGCGTGACACGCTTCGGTTTTTCAAGTTGATGCGGCACTACGAGAAGTCGCCCTAGCCATCGGCGCAAGCTAAAGCACCCTGCCCGGCGGGCTGGGCCAATCCACTTCTTTCAACCCTTGCCGCCGGTCACGGCACCTGATCTTGTTTTCGTTGGACCCAACCACATATCCTATGTTTAGACGTCATTGGCTTCTGCTGTGCATCCTTCCAGTCGTTTTTCCTCCTTCCGCGCAGTCCGGCGAGCGCGAGGGAACAATTCTACCACGAGAGTGGCGGCCGGACGTAACGGCAGCGTCCGAATGGCTGGGAAAAGATCTGACCGAAATGCAGGCTCAACAGGGGATGAACCAGCTCAGTCGCTGTCTGGCCGATCTGAGGGACGCCGAGCTATTCGCGATCTACGTGCGTCTCTTTGAGAGACTCAGTGGGCCGGAGCGACGGTTGCTGCTACGGGAGCAAGAAGCGTGGCTGGTCGCGCGCCGAAAAGCTGCGGAAAATGCGGTCGAATCCGAGGGCGGTTCACTTGCGCCTTACGAAGCCAACTTGGCGGAAATCAAGTTTACCGAGCGCAGAATCGCTGAATTGGCAAAGAGACTCTCCGCAATCTCAGCCAAGAGACAGTGAGCTCGGGGAACCCCGGAACGGGGACATCGTTTCGGCTAATTGATAACTACAGAGGTGGCCGGCTGCTCACTTTTTGCGGCCTGCAGCAGTTGCTCGAATTCCAATGAGTCATTGGCATAGGCCGGGTAGGGCCGGATGGCGTTTCTGGGGCGATAGCGAAAGTGCTTGTATGGCCAGAGCCAGCTATGCGGATTGGCCCGTATCATCGGTTCGAAAAAATCCCAGCAAAGCTGCGCGATCTCATGTGGCGTCGCGCCGGCGGGCCATTCCAACGGCGGATGGGCGATCACGCGGCAGGTGCCGTCGGGCAAAGGGATGGTCTCCAACGGGACGAGCAGGGTGCCGGCGCGGTGGGCCAGGATGGCGTGGAGAAAAGTCACGCACAGCATGAGGCCGAAGCCTTCAATGATCGTCGCAGGTTGCGTCGGGTGAAGACTCAGATCAAGCAGCATGCCGGTCGCGCCGCCGCGCTTCACGGCCTTGAACAACCGAAGCATCGATTTTTGCTGCGGGATGATCGTATGGCCGCTCACCTCGCGCAGGTCCTTGAAGATGTCGGTCAGGAGCGGGTTCTTGAAATTCTCCACCACAATGGTCGCGGGCAGTCCCGCGAAGCCGAGAGCGAGGCTGACCCACTCCCAGTTGCCGTGATGCACACAAAGCGCGATCGAGCCGCCCGGGTTGCGCGCATGCCGTTCACGGAACGCCTCGAAACCTTCCAGCCGCAGGTAGTCGCGGCAGTTGGCAGGCGTGAGATTCTTTGCCCAAAAAAGGTCGAGCATCGTCCGCCCGAAGTTCCGGTATGAAGCGCGAACGATTTGCCGCCGTTGCGCCGACGTGTAGCGATCACCGAACGCACATTCGAGATTCGCGTACGCCACCGTCCGTCCCCGGCCGTCGAGCGCATAGGCGAGATTGCCGAGGAGGTGGCCGAGCTGCACGCAGCGCCGGCGCGACAGTCGCGGGATGAACCAGGCGAGCAGGTCGAGGCCGCCCCGCTCGAGGCGATAGCGGAAGTTTTTCCAAAGAGACATTACGCGGTCAGAATAGATGTGATTTGTGCGGAACGGATTTGCGTCTTTCCTCTATTTGACATTCGGCCGGGGTCATCGACAACCGGTGTTTCTCTGGCTGCCGATTCTCGATCGAGAATCGGTCGCAGAATTTCCGGCTCTGCGGAGCTTCCGAAGGCTATGCCGAGCTAGCGGCTCAATTCGAGCATGCGCCGGATGGGGGCCTCGGCGCGCTGGCGCAGCGGCTCGGGGAGGCTGATCTCAGGTTCGAGATTGACGAGGGCGGTATGCGCTTTCTCCAGCGTGTTCATTTTCATGAAACGACACTCGGCGCAGGCGCAGCGGTCGGTTGGGCCCGGGATGAAAAGCTTGTCCGGAATTTCCTTTTTCAGCCGGTGCAGCATCCCGGCCTCGGTCACAACGATGATTTCCCTGGCGGGCGACTCCTTGCAAAAGGTGACCATCTTCTCCGTCGAGCAAACCTCGTCGGCCAGCAGCCGCACGGCGAAGGGGCACTCGGGATGCGCGACGACCGGTGCGCCCGGATACTCGGCGTGAATTGCGGCGATGCTGCGTGCCGTAAACTCGATGTGCACGTAACAGTTGCCCTGCCACAAATCCATTTTGCGCCCGGTGCGCTCGATGACCCAGGCGCCGAGGTTTTGATCGGGAACGAAGAGAATGTTGCGATCGACCGGCGCGGCGCGCACGATCTTCTCGGCGTTGCCGCTCGTGCAGATAACGTCGGAGAGAGCTTTGACGCCCGCGCTGCAATTGATATAGGCGATAACGTAGTAGTTCCTATCGGAGTGTTGGGCGAGAAACTGGGCCAGCTTTTCCGGCGGACACGACTCCGAAAGCGAACAGCCGGCATCGAGGTCCGGGAGGATGACTTTCTTGGTTGGGTTGAGGATCTTCGCCGTCTCGGCCATGAAGTGGACGCCGCAAAAAAGGATGACCTCGGCATCGGTCTTCGCTGCCTGAAAACTCAAACCTAACGAGTCGCCGACGAAGTCGGCCACGTCCTGAATTTCCGGCACCTGGTAGTTGTGGGCCAGGATAACGGCCTTGCGTTTCTGCTTGAGGGCCTTGATTTCCTCGGCAAGATCGAGACCGAAATTTAGACCAGCGCTTACCATCGATTAATATCCGCTTTTCCCATGAGTTTACAAACTAACGACAGGCGGTATCGGCTCGGATTCATCGGCGGCGGCAAGCTGGCGGGCTCGGTCGTGCGCGGGCTCGTACGAGCGAAGTTTTGCGCGGCGACGGAGATTCTGGTGAGTGAACCTAACGACGCTTTGCGCGAGGTCCTGCGCGATGAAGTGGGCGTCGCGGTCACCGCGGAGAACGCGGAGGTCGCAGGGAAGGCGGAGGTAATTCTGATCGGTGTAAAGCCGGGGGTGGTGCTGGAAGTAATCAACGGAATTGCCGGCGCAATCGAGGGAAAACTGGTGATCTCACTGGCGGCGGGAATTCGTCTGGCGAGCATGGAGGGGAAGGCAAGGGCGCGGTTCATGCGCGCGATGACCAATACGCCGGCGGCGGTGTGTCAGGCAGCCACGGCGATTGCGCGCGGGGCACGGACGACGGAGGAGGATTTTGCCCGAGCGCGGCAAATCTTTTCGGCGATCGGATTCGCTGCGGAGGTGGAGGATGAGCAGATCGATCCGGTCACCGCGCTGGCGGGCAGCGGTCCGGCGTTTGTTTACACGGTGATCGAAGCGCTCGCGGCCGGGGGAACGGGCTGCGGATTGCCGCCGAAGGTTTCGTTAGGCCTGGCCATCCAGACAGTGCGCGGCGCGGCGCAACTGGCGTTGGAAAGCGAGCTTTCGCCCGAGGAATTGCGTCGGATGGTCATCACGCCCGGCGGGACAACTGCGGCCGGGCTGGCTGAGATGGAAAAGCGTGCGACCGCGGCGGGTTTGGCGGCCGCGGTAGAAGCGGCCAGCGCTCGCGGTCGGGAGCTCGGGCTCTAAACCCGTCCCGCTGAGACCTCCGGGTCATCGGCGCAGGGGCAGGAAGGTCGGTGGACTTCCTTGACGACGCGCAGGGTCGTGCTTCGCAGGGCGAAACATCTACGCTGGCGGAGCGCCTACGGCGCGGGGCTTATGTCGTAAACTTCCACCAGGGCGATGCCAGTCACACCTCCCACGCCGCTGACGAGAGCGGTGTAGGCGCCGGGATTCAGGGTCGCGAGGAGCGCCGATTCCTGCGGATTGGCTGGTGCGAGGTTGTCGTCGCTGATCGACTGTGCATCGGGTCCCTGCTGCCAATCGTTGTTCGATTGCACCAGTTCGCCGTTGCTGTCACGCAAGTCGAGCGTCGGGTCAGCGAGAGGATCGGCGACGCCGGCTGCGACTAACGACGGCCCGATAGCGCGGGCGATGACCGTCTTTGGGTCGGTCCCGCCGATGATAAAACCACCGATGAGAATGTTATCGCCGCCCAGCACCTGGCCGCGGGTCGAGATGTTGCCGGCGCGGCCGCCGGTGGTGTGGAGATCGTAGAGTTCAAACAAACCAATACCCGTCGTCGGGGGTGTCTGTGCGTCGGCATACCCCTGCACAACCGCGGTGTAGGCGCCCGGTTGCAGCGTCAGATAAAGGGCGGATTCGCGGCTGTTTGGCGGGTCGAGATGATAGCTCCCGATTTTCTCGGCGTCGGTGCCGGTGAAAGCCCAGTCGTCGTTAATCGCCACCTGGTGCTGGTTGGCATCGTAAACCGTGATCGTCGGATCGATGAGCGCGTTCGTGATACCGACGGCGGCAAGCGAGAAACCGATCGCGCGCAGGATCACCGTGGCCGGCTCCGTGCCTTGCACAATGAAGCCGCCGATCAAGACATTGTCGCCCGTGCCGATGTAGCCCCGGGTGGAAATGTTCGCGAGAACCGGCGCCGGAACAGATGATTGGTAGGCCGGGCCATTGTTGTAAAGGGACTGCACGCCCGCGATGTCGTCGGGTTGTACGGTATCGATGTCGCTGATGCGCGAATTCATAATTGCGACGACGTTTTGTCCCGCCTTATCAGGGTGGTCGAGGCCGAGTGTGTGTCCGAACTCGTGAATCGCGACCCGGTGAAAATCGAAGACATCGGGCAGCAACGGGCCGCGGTAGGAATCCCAGGTATAGGCCGTATTGAAAAGGGTGTCGGTCTCTTCCATCACGCTGTTGCGATAGTTGAGCAATGTAATCGCGAGCGTTCCAGACCCGAACCTATCGCCAAAGACGGTTGAAGAAAAGAGCACCGACATTTCGTCATCGCCTGAGGTAGCGGTAACGGGCGACGCTGGAACTGCGGTCAGATGCAAATGCGCGAGGTAAGGGTTCCAGATGTTGAGCGCGTCCTGGGCCGATTCGTTGAAGGAGGCAAAGCCGTCGAGCAAAGCGCGTGGAGCACCGAGCGAGAGCTGCATGACAACGGTGCGATCGCGGGTCCAGGACTCGCCTTCCAAGGCATAACCAAAGAGGGTTTGCGAACCCAGGAGAAAGAGGAGGGAGCCAGAGAGCGTCTTGAGTTTCATCGGGCGAAAAGACCTTCGCATTATGCCCGAAAAAGCCGGAATATCCATTCCGGCAACAATTGGGCTGATCAGCCGATCGCCGCTTCTACGGTGTGGGCGGGTTCGGTTGCGGCGATCTCTTTCGCATCAGGGAAGGTGAGAGTGATCACCGTTCCTCTCCCAAGCTCGCTTTGCACTGAGACGGTGCCGTCGTGGATCTGCATGATCGATTTCACGATCGAGAGGCCGAGTCCCGTGCCCTGTGCAGTGCGCGGGGCGTCGCCGCGAAAAAAACGATTAAACACGTTCGGCACATTCTGCGAAGAAATGCCGCAGCCCGTGTCAGCGACCGCCACTTCGCTCGCGTCATCACGTCGCTGCAGCGAGACGCTGATATGTCCGCCCGAGGGCGTAAAACGGAGCGCGTTTGTGATGAGATTAATCAGCGCTCGCCGAAAGAGAACCGGCTCGGCATGGACGTTTCCTTCACCGTGACACTCGATCTCCACGCCCTGCTCCTGCGCGACCAACTCGTAGAATTCGCGGAGCTTTTCGATGGCCGCGCGTCCATCGAAGGAACTGACTTGAAATGATCCGGTGGTTTCCGCTCGTGCGAGGAAGAGCAGGTTGTCGATCATGCCAGAGAGACGCCCCAACTCTTCCAGGCTCGATTCGATGACTTCGCGATATTCCTCGGCGCTGCGCAGTTTGGTCAGCACGCCTTCGGCTTCCCCGCGCAGAATGGCGATCGGTGTGCGTAGTTCATGGGCAAGATCAGCGGAAAACTGCGAGAGCCGGGTGAATGAATCCTCGAGGCGAGCGAGCATCTTGTTGTAGCCAACTGCGAGCGGTTGCAATTCCTCCGGCCACCGCTCGATCGGAACGCGTTCGTGCAGACGCGTCGCGCCGGTGCGGTTGATGGATTCCCCAAGATTTCGCAAAGGACGCAGAACGCGCCGGGTCACAAGAAACACAGCTCCCGCGCAAGTCACAACAGCGCAAGCCACCATTCCGGTGAGCAAAGCGGCGTAGCCGGCGGAGAATCTTTCGTCGTAGGTTCGTTCCTGAGCGAGCTGCAGCGTCAGCCTCTGCTTTCCGATATCGGCGATGGAGGTCACGAGCGCGAAGCTATTGTGATCGCGAGCGTGGTAAATGACTGTTTTTGGATGCTGCCCCCGCATCGTAACCGACTTCGGGAAAGCGTCGATCGGCAGGACATCGCGCATCTTTGGACTTTCCGCGACGACGTTGCCCGCTTCGTCGAGCACTCGCACCGCGTAAGTCTTGTCAGCTGCCCTTATAATGCTCAGCTCGCGATTGAACGAATTCGGCCCGGCATCCGCCGCGATGTCGGCCCGGATGGCGGCGAGCTTGTCGGTCAGATAACGATCGTTGTCGTGATTGACATGTTGCACGACGACCCAGTAAGCCGCGCCCATGGCGAGGAACAGCATGGTCGCGGCCGCGACGGTCCATAGGAGGGCGAGGCGAAAAACGATCGACCACGACCGCGGCTTATCGCGTCCGTCGTGGCCGAAGAGCGCGTCAATCCGCTTTAAGAACATAACCGACCCCGCGAATCGTCTGGATCATCTTTCTCTCGAAAGGGTCATCCACTTTTGCCCGCAGACGCCGCATCATGACATCGACAACATTCGTGCCAGTATCAAAATTGATGTCCCACACCTGCTCGACAATCTCGGTGCGCGAGACGATGTCGCCGGCCGACGAGGCGAGAAAAAGCAGGAGGGAGAATTCCTTCGGTGTCAGGTTCAGGGCCGATCCTGCCCGGGTCACCTTGTGCCGTCGCTGGTCGATCTCCAGATCCCCCACCGTGATTGCCTCCTCGCGACGCTCGGGTGCCCGGCGCAGCAGGGAGCGCACGCGGGCGAGTAGCTCCGAGAAGTGAAAGGGCTTAATGAGATAATCATCCGCCCCGAGATCAAATCCTTTCACCCGGTCTGGCACGCTATCGCGCGCGGTGAGGAAAAGAACCGGCGTTTGCAGGCCGGCGCGGCGCAGCTCGGTCATTAACGACCAGCCATCGCGCTTTGGTAGCACAACATCGAGAATGATGAGATCCATCTTCCGCGCCAGCGCATATTCGAGACCCTGCTCGCCATCTTCCGCCACGTCCACTACGAACCCATTTTCCGTCAGACCTCGTCGGATGAACGCCGCGATCTTTTTTTCGTCTTCGACAATCAGGATATGCATGGTGTGGTGGTTATCCGGCTGCAATGCCAAATTCTGCGACACCTTACCTTGCGGAAATGACGACTGCAAAACCGGGATGAAGGGCCGACTCTAAGTGCGGTGGGAACACGCCATCATGACTGCCGGATTACGATGTTGAAAGAATCCGACTTGGCTCTTGTCGCCTGACAGTCGGGCGACAGAAGGGTTAGATTATGTTTTGGGTGCCGGAGGTACTTCTTTATGGTCGGACCCAGTTGGGACCATCTGAGTTCGTGGTTGTCGGGACGCTCTGCCTTACGATGCTGACGTTGCTGCCCCTGGCCGCGGAAAGGGGACTGTTTCCTGAAGACGTTGGCTCGACAAGCAGCAAGCCGAAATGAGGCCAGCAGTCTTCCTCCGACGAATCGCCTGGAAGCGGCCATTGAAAGTCCCCTGATCTCCGGCTGCCGGACCGCGACCATGACGGGGAAGGACGGTGGTGCCGACGTTGGGCTGGTCGAAGTCTACAAGCTCCAACAGCGAGTCGGCCTGCAGATTCTCCTAAACTCGTTAGGGCAAGAAAGAAACCTAGGCGGCGACGGATCGGCGCTTCCGTTTGACGAGGCTCGCAGTGGACCTCGCGGAGGGTGAGCGCCCGTTCCTTCCGCCTTGTTTCCTTTTCACACCAGCGCGTTGCAGACTTTGTTGCAAGACTGCGACCATGTCGATCACGTTAGGCTGAACACGCGGCGCCATCGGCTTGGCCGCCGGCGCGCGTTTCTGTGCTTTTTCTTCGATCAGCTGCATGAGCGCGGTTTGGTATTGATCCTTGTATTTCTTCGGATCCCAATCCGCCGTCATCGCGTCGATCAGGGCCGTCGCCATTTTCAGTTCCTGCGGGGAAACGTTCCGGTCCGAGCCGCTATTGAGCGCGGACGGTTCAAGGACTTCCTGGGCGAAATGCATCAGTTCGAGAATGAGGAAAAGTCCATCCGGCTTCACCGCCGCGAGATACTCGCGTTTCTGGATTGCGACCTTGGCGACACCGACGCGGCCGGAAGTTGTGAGCGCCTTGTGCAGGAGCGCATAGGCTTTTTCACCACCCTTTTGCGGCTCGAGGAAATATGGCTTGTAATAAAACTTCGGATTGATCTGCGCCTGATCGACAAAGTCGGTGATCTCGATCGAATGGGTCGATTCAATCTGCACTTTCTCAAAATCCTCGTCCTTGAGTGTCACCCATTTGCCCTTCTCGTACTCGAAGCCCTTCACGATTTGATCGGCCGGGACCTCTTTCTGATCGGCTTCGGCGACTTTCTTGTACCGGATAGGGCTGAGGTCGGAGGCCCTGAGTTGCCGGAAACTGATTTTCTCTTCCCGCGTCGCCGGGTAAACCGAAACCGGGATGTAGACGAGGCCAAAGTTAATGCTGCCCTTCCAGATCGCGCGCATGGTCAGGAAAACTCAGCTACTACCGGGCCAAATGTCAAGCCTAACGAAGATTCCCATGCGCCGAACGGCCAGGGTTCGGCGGTGCGTCTCATGGTGCCTTGATTGTGCGACCTACCTGTGTTTGATGAGCGCGACGCTTCTTTCTTTTTCGATCTTGTGAATTCCAAGTTGAAGGTTGTGGTGCTGGGCGCAGGGGGGCGGCTGGGCGCGACGCTGGCGCGCGAATATACCGCCGATTGCAACGTGACCGGCTTCAATCATGAGCAACTCGATCTGGCGCGACCGGACGACATGCGCGCCGCCCTCGGGCCCCGGCGATTCGATGTCCTGATCAATGCGGCCGCCCTAACGAAGGTGGATTACTGCGAGGACCATCGCGCCGAGGCGATGCAGTTAAATTCCGAAGCACCGCGACTGCTCGCGGAGATATGCCGGGAGAAGGGGGCGCGGTTCATCCATGTCAGGTACCGACTACGTCTTCGATGGTGAGAAACGCCTGCCCTACACGGAAGAGGACCCCGTTTCGGCCATCAGCGTTTACGGCGAATCAAAACGAGCCGGGGAGGTACAGGTGCTGGAGGCGAACGAGGGTTCACTCGTCATCCGAGTTTCCTGGGTCTTTGGGCCCGATCGCCCCAGCTTCGTCGATGCGATTCTGCACAAGGCGCGGAGTGAAGAAGTGGTCGCGGCGGTGGCGGACAAATTCTCGACTCCGACCTACACGCGCGACATCGCGCGGCTGCTCCGCCCCTTGCTTGAGACGGACGCGACCGGCGTCCTCCATCTCGCGAACCGTGGCGCGTGCAGCTGGCAGGAGTATGCGCAATGGGCGCTCAGCTGCTGCCTTCGGTCTGGCGTGGCGATGAAAGCGAAAGGCATCGACGCTCTTTCGTTAGGGGAAATGAAAAACTTCATTGCGCGCCGTCCCGTCTACAGCGTGCTCGGGACCGAAAAATATGAACGGCTCACCGGCAACGTCCCGCGTGACTGGCACGATGCCGTCGCGGAGTATGTAAGGGATTATTACGCCCCGTAAACTGGTGCTTCGGAAATCAAGCGACCGAAACTGAGCGCGGATTCTAGTGGCGAAAAGCCGAGATTCGGTTTCTATTCTGCCCACAAAATATGAAAATTCGTACCGTTTTCACTCTCATCAGTCTGATTTGCGGGCTCGTTGGCTCGGCGAGCGCCGCCCTTACCTGGGACACGACCGAGGTCGACTTGCATCCAACATTGAGCGACAAGACGGCGGTGGCGCATTTCAAATACAAGAACACCGGTGACAAACCGGTGAAGATTACCTCCGTGCACCCTTCCTGTGGTTGCACGACGGCTGCGCTGGCCAAAGACGTGGTCGCGCCTAACGAAAGCGGTGAGATCACAGCCACCTTTAACATTGGTGATCGCTCCGGGGTGCAGACGAAAACGATCAGCGTCATGACGGATGACCAAACCGAACCGACGAAGGTTCTGACTCTGAAGGCGACGATCCCACAGCTCCTCCAGGTCACCCCGGCTTTCATTTACTGGTCGGCCAAGGATGTGCTTAACCCGAAGACCATCACGGTTACGCTTGGTCCGGACGTGCCAGTCCATACGCTAACCGTGACCCCGACCGACAAATCGATCGCCACCGAGGTCGTGCCTGATCTGGACAAGAAGCAGTTTCGCATCATCGTGCGGCCGACGGAAAGTGGACGGCCGATCAACGCTGCGCTGAAAATAGAGCCGGACTTCCCGAAAGAGTCGCCCAAGATGTACTATGCAAACGTGCGCGTCGATAGTCGGGCGGTCATGCCGCCGAAATAACTCGTGCGCCTGGCGTTAGTCCGACAGCTTCTCCTGCTCATTGGGCTGGCATCTCTTCCTGCCATCGGCCAGGCGATGTATTATCGCGGGCGTGTCTCGTGGGAGCAACGGCCGGCCGATTCTGCGCCCGTCAGCCTGGCCCAGGCGAAAGCGTGGGGCGACACGGTGCTCTGGGTTGACGCGCGCCCGGATGAGCAGTTTGCGCGCGGCCATGTTCCAGGTGCGGTGCAACTGAACGAGGACCGTTGGAACGAATTGCTGCGCGGGATGCTGACGGCCTGGTCGCCCCAGAGAAAAGTCGTCGTCTATTGTAGCCGGCAAACGTGCAACGCGAGCCACGAGGTAGCGGAGCGTCTGCGCAAGGAAGCTGGCCTGACGAACGTCTACGTCTTGTCCGGCGGTTGGGAGGAATGGGAGGCACAGCAGAAATGAGCAATCACGCGAGCGGAACGCCGGGCTGGCTCGTCATTGTTAGGCGAACGTTCGCCGTCCTGGCCGGAGCCGTCTTCGTTTACGCCGGCGTCCTCAAGCTGCTCGACCCGCTGCGCTTCGCTTCCGATATTAGCAATTACCAGATCCTCCCCTGGTCGGTTGCCGTGCGGCTCGCTTTTTATCTTCCATGGCTCGAGGTGCTCTGCGGATTGGCGCTCATTTTTCAGCGCCTTTTCACCGGGGCGTTGTTTCTCACCAGCGGCCTGATGTTGATCTTTATTGGCGCGACAGTAAGCGCGAAGGCGCGCGGGATTGACGTGGCGTGTGGCTGTTTCGGCAGCGCTAGCGGCAACCTGAGTTTTAGCTGGCACCTCGTGCTCGATGTGTGTTTGCTCGGGGTCTTGGTTCTTCTCTGGTTCTGGCCTTCTCTTTCTCCCTCCGCTCCATCCACCGAACGCTAGGTCATCGGCCTAACGAGAAGCGCTCGCAACTCGCCCGAGGCATCGAGCTCGACCTCCGCCAGCTCGAAGAGCGCGCCTGGGCCCGCGCCGCCGTTGCGCAGGAGAACCTGCGTGCCACGGGCACGCGCGAAGATCGCCTCGAGTTCAAATCGAGGTGAGAGTTCCACTCGGACGAATTCGAATGGCGCTGTCAGTTGCACTCGCATCGATTCCTGCGGCGCCGCTACAAATTGCAGGTTGCGGTGCGAATTCCCGGGCTGGAAACCAATCGACTTGATTGCGAGCCAATTGACCGCGGCCGACGGTCGGCCGGGCTGCCGGGTCGGGGTCAGGCGGGCGCATTCGATCCTTCCACTATTGTCAAGCCGCAGTGGACCGAGATGAAAACTCGCTTCAAGTCGCGCGCTCGTCGGTTCGTTTGGCTCGCTAATTTGCAGTGCGACAGTCCGGTTGAAAGGCACCAGACGGATCGCGTCCAGGCTTAGCAGCGGCGTCAATTCCACCACGGCGACGTCGAGCGAAAACGTCACGTTCAATTCCGCTTGCTTGGCAGAGCTGGCTGATGGTCCGTCTCTCTTTTCTGGTCTCGGAGTTTGTTGCATGGGCAGCAGCGGCGGCGCTTCTGATGAAATTGGAGGCGCGGCAGCAGCTGTCTCCGTTGCAACGTGAGTGAGCGGCTCTGTTTTGGCCAGCGGTTCAATCGGCCAAATTTCTTCTGGTTCCGGCACGACCGGCCCCTCCAGGGACGCGAACGATGAAGGCGCCTTCGTCGGTGAGCCATCGGTCTCTGGATCGTGCCCGTTAGGCAATGGTGGTGAGAGGATGTCCGTGGACGGTGGGGGAGCGACAGGCGCCGGTTGGGCCTTGGGCATGGAAAGCGGCACCTTGGGCAGCGGCCCACGCGCGAGCGCTTTCTCCACCGCACGGATCAACGCGCCGGAGAGAAATGGCTTCGACAGAGCGGCGACCACATTGCCGTAGGCCTCTGCCGTCCGCGCCAGTTCGGTCAGATGCCCCGACATCATGAGGACGGGGATTTGTGCCGTAAATTCGTTCTCAAGCAAGGCCCGGCAAACTTTGTCGCCCGTCATGTCGGTGAGGCTGTAATCGAGGAGCACCAGATCGGGTCGTGTGCTGGCCGCCAGGCGAAGCCCTTCATTACCGGTTTGCGCAGTCATGATCTGCAAGGTCTGGTCCGCGGTCGCGAGGACGTCGGCGACGAAAACGAGCAGCATCTCCGTGTCATCGATCACGAGAATCTTGCGGCCGTTCTTCGCCTTCGGTGCGCTCTGCCCGGCAGTCACGCCTGACAGGTTCTGTTTCTCGCGTCTGGCAATTTGGCGAACGATCGGCAGCAATAATACTGGCCAGGGAATGTTAATCGTCCGTGGCGCTTCCCCGGTCAGTTCCGTTTCTTGAAACTCTCCTCCCGGCCAGTGGGACATCTCCTCCAATGCTGCCAGTCCGATTTTTGCGCCCGTTGCCGCATGTGTAATCTGGCCCTTCTCAAAATAGATTTCGCCTGTCCGGCCATCCCGCGTTTCGGCGCGCACGACGGCCGAACTGAGCCCAATGCATTTCACCTGGGCGATGTCGACGAGGCCGAGATCGCGGAGGGTCCCGCGCACGCTGCCCGCGGGTCCCCATGGACCGACCAACGCCTGGACAGCGGCCCCGAATTCCGCGAGATCAAACGGCTTCTCGATGAATTGAATGGCTCCCGCGGTTCCGCGCTCAGTGCGCAATTCCCTCGAAGTCCCGGCCGCGATGACGAGAAGGCGCGACTCGGGATAGCGCACTCTTAGCTTGTTGAGAAAGTCGATCTCGCCGAGAGGCGGGGGATCGAGATCGAGGACGAAAAGGTCCGGTCGGATCTGTGCGGCAAGCGTCTCCGCTTCGGCAAAGCCATGGGCCACCCGCACGCTGTGAAGGGGCGCAAGCTTGCGTAAGACCGAAGCGATCGCGACCGCCAGTGCGCTGTATTCCTCGACCAAAAGAATGCCGAGTGGGAGTTTTTCGAAGGTGGTGGTTGGTGGCGATGAGGACACGTTAGGCACCCGTAAGGCGTCCGAGAATAGGGGAAGCGGCGCGCATGTCAAAGCAACGCCTTCGCAAGTTGCGTGCCGCCGCTGCGAAATGGTCAGGACCGGACGATTTTACTCGTAGCGCAGGGCGTCAATCGGGTCGAGCGATGCCGCGCGGTAGGCTGGGTAAAGACCAAATCCAATCCCGATGGCCGAGCAAACGATCAGGCCCGCGATCGCCCAGCCGAAGGGGAAAACAAGGTTCACTTTCAGCCAAAGCGCAAGCAGATCGCCCCCAAGCACTCCGAGCAGGATGCCGACAATGCCCCCGGCCTCGGAAATGAAAACCGCTTCGGCTAAAAACTGCCGCAGGATGTCGCGATTGCGGGCCCCGATCGATTTGCGCACCCCGATTTCCTTCGTGCGCTCGGTCACGCTTACCAGCATGATGTTCATGATTCCGATCCCGGCGGCGAGGAGCGCGATCGTGCTGACGACGAAAGCGCCGATGCGAATCACCCCGGCAATAGAAGCGAAGGCGCTCTTGAGCGAATCGTTGGTGTAAATCTCGAAGTCGTTAGGTTCCTCCGCCCGCAGGCCGCGCGCGATTCGCATCGCGCCGACACCCCGATCGAAGGTGCGGTTGTAATCCATCTGGGAAAAGGACTGGGTTGCGATGTTAATCGTACGGTTGGCCGAGCCGAAGTTCTCGAAGAAGCGCGTGATCGGCATCGCCGCGATGTCGTCCTGGCTCATGCCGAAGGCAGTGCCGCGTTCGCCCATCACGCCGACGACGGTGAAAGTATGCCCGGCCAACTTGATCACTCGGCCGATTGGCGATTCATGCGGAAAAAGCCGCTGCTCGATCGCGCGGCCAATCACCAGAACGCGGCGGCTGAGCGCGACATCCTCCTCATTCAGGTTGCGGCCATAGGCGAGGGTGTAGGCATTGGCCGCGAGGAAGCTCTTGTTCGTTCCCACGATTGTGAGACTGGGCGTGGTCTTGACCCCGTTGTAAACGGCCTGCTTGCCGTTATCGAATACCTTCAGGCAAACCTCGGCCGCGTTGCCTTCCATTAGCTCCGCGTAACGTTGGGCCTGGCGATAATCGATGTCGCGCCGGTTCTCATATTTCTTCGATCCTCTGCCGCCCGCGTTCACCGTCACCGGATACTTGGCAAATTGAAAAATATTGGAACCAAAAAGAGTGAGCCCGTTCTCGATCGAGTTCTGCATCGCACCGATCGCGGTCATGACCGAGATGACGGAAAACACTCCAATCGTGATCCCAAGCATGGTAAGGGCGGAGCGCAGCTTATTGGCGCCGACCGACGCCAGAGCCATCGTTAGAATCTCACGGAATTGCATGAAGCGAGAAGTGTCGAGTTCGAGTTACTCGTAACGTAACGCAGTAACCGGATCGAGCCGCGAGGCCGACCACGCTGGCGCAATCCCCGAGACGAGCCCCGTCAGGACTGAGACGATCACGCTCGCGATCACGAGTTCGAATGAAAAGCGAATCGGGAACGATGGGAAGGCCGCCGCCATTCCAAAGCACATCAGGTAAGCGAGGGTGAGCCCGATCAATCCGCCGACCAGACAGAGCGCGGTCGACTCAATCAGAAATTGCAAGAGGATCGTCCGCCGCCGTGCGCCCAACGCCTTGCGCGTCCCGATCTCTTTCGTGCGTTCCTTCACGCTCACAAAGGTGATGTTCATGATCCCGATTGCACCGACGAAGAGCGACAGACCGGTGATGAAAAGTCCTGCGATTGCGATCGTTGCCTTCACTCCATCGAGTGTACTCTTGAAAGCTTGTTGCTCGTTGATGCTGAAATCGTCGCGCTTTTCCGGCCGGAGCGAGCGCAACCGGCGCACGATCCCAGTCAGCTCGTCACGCGCGTCCACCATGTGGGTTTTGTCGCGCACTTTCACCCGGATGTCGGCCTCACTCTTTGCGCTGAAATATTTTTTGAAGGCCGGCAGCGGGATGATCACAATCGAATCCAGACTGAAAAGCCCGAGGAACGTACCCTGGCGCGAGAGCGTGCCGATCACTTTGAAGGCATGGCCATTGATCAACACCTTGCTCTCGAGCGCGCTCAGGCCGGCGAAGAGCGCATCCGCCACGTCGTACCCGACCACGCATACTTCCGCGCCGCCGCGCGACTCGAGTTCGTTGAAAAAGCGGCCCTCGTTGCAATCGACCGTCGAGATCAGCGGGTAGTCACTCGTCGTGCCCAGGATGTAGACATTATCGACGTTGTTATCGCCCGATTTTACCGAGCGCAGCAGGCTCATCGTCGGCACGGCGATCATGAGATTGGAGTTTGGCGTCGCAGCGATCGCGTGATTGATCTTATCCGCGAATTCGGTCCGGATTTTTTTCCGGTCCCGGTAGTTCCACCAATCATTCATTCTCGTCCAGGGCCGCTGCTGAACGTAAAGAACGTCGTCCCCAATCACCGACATGCTCTTGTCGAAGCCAGTCGAGATGCCATTGATTGCGGTGCCCATCAAAGTCACGGCTACGATGCCGATGATGACGCCGAGCGCGGTCAGGACGGAGCGCGTCTTGTTCGCTGCCATCTGCGCGGCGGCGATTTTCCAGCTCTCCGTCAGTTCGTAGAGGAAACGCTTCACGACCTCAGTCCAAGACCTCGACTGCGAGCGGCGGTAGAACCGGCGACACCTCATCGCTCTCGATGATTCCATCGCGCAGGTGCACGCTGCGGCGCGCATGACGCGCGATGTCGGACTCATGGGTGACCACGATTACGGTGTTGCCCTGCCGATACAGTCTTTCGAAAAGCATCATGATTTCTTCGCCCGTCTTGGAATCGAGGTTCCCGGTCGGTTCATCGGCGAGGATGATCGATGGATGGTTGACCAGCGCACGCGCGATCGCGACGCGCTGGCGCTGTCCGCCGGAGAGTTCGTTAGGCTTGTGCGAAAGGCGGTCGCCCAGGCCGACCGCGGTGAGCGCAGCGGCGGCGCGTTCCTCCCGCTCTTCGGGATCAATCCCGGCGTAAATTAGCGGCAGCTCGACATTGCGCAGGCTGGTGGAGCGGGGGAGGAGGTTGAAGGTCTGGAAGACAAAACCGATCTCGCGGTTACGGATGGCGGCCAGCTCATCGCCATCCATCTCCGAGACATCCCGGCCGTTAAACTCGTAGCGTCCGGAACTCGGCGTATCGAGACAACCCAGCATGTTCATGAGGGTCGACTTGCCGCTTCCGCTCGGTCCCATGATGGCGAGATACTCGTTGCGTCGAATCTGGAGCGTAACCCCGCGCAGGGCGTGAATGATTTCTTCACCCATCACGTATTCCTTCGTGATGTTCTCGATGTCGATCACGAGGGGTCCGGGGTTGCAAGTGGGACGCGGATTCATGTGGTGGAATGACCAGCGTGAATGGAGATCCGGGATTTGTGGATCGGGTATCGTTTACAGTCGTGGCGGCCTAACGATTCCCGGTTCACGAATCTCGATTCACAGAACCCCCGTCATTTCGTTCCCGCCTTCTCCATCACAACTCTGGCGCCGTTCTTGAGCTTGCGGCTGATTGCGCTGTAACTGCCGGAGATCACTTCGTCGCCCGGTTTCACGCCGTTCTTGATTTCGATATCCGCGTCGTCCGCGATCCCGGTCGTTACCTCGACCATCTTCGCTTTATTGCCGTCTTTCAGGAAGACCACTTTCTTTAACTTCTCGCGTTCTTCTTTCTCCGCCTGTTTCGCGAGCCGTTCGTTTTGGACGTCGGCATTGTTGTCGGCTTTTTCTTTCGCTTCCTTCAGCTGCTTCTTCTGCTCGATCTCTTCCGGGCTGAGATTGGTATCACCAGTGCGGATGGTCACGCTCTGGATCGGAACCGAGACCACATCTTTCACCATTGCGGTCTGAATCTCGGCCGTGCAACTGAGGCCGGGCCGCAGCCGCATCTCATGATTATCAAGCCGGATTTTCACTTCAAAATTGGTTACTTCCTCCTGCGTGCCGGTGCCGGTGGTCTTGCCGGTGTTGGCGATCTGTTCGACCGCGCCTTTGAATTGCCGGTCGCCATAGGCATCGATCGAAACCACGGCGGAATCGCCCGGTTTTACGTGCACGACATCGTTCTCGTTTACGTCGACGACCGCCTGCATATGGGTCAGATCGGCCACGCGCATCACTTCAGTACCGGCAAACTGGTTCGTCGCCACGACCCGCTCGCCCAATTTGCTGTTCAGCACGGTCACGACCCCGTCGAGCGGCGAATAAATCGTTGTTTTGGAAAGTTGATCCCGCGCCTGGCTTGAGCTCGCCTGCGCGCCCTCGATGCCGTGCAGGCCTGATTGGTACATGGCCTTGGCCGCATCGTAGGTCGTCTGCGCGGTTGTCATCTCGGTCTGCGAGATGAGTTTTTTCTCAAAAAGGTCCTTCGCTTGTTTCAGATCTACCTCCGCCTTCTCCACCGCCGCTTTTTGTTGGTCGCTGACAGCCTTCGCGGTACTGATCGCGGCCTGTTGTTGCTCGAGAAGCGCTTTGTAGGAGTCGGGCCGAATCTTTACCAGCATGTCGCCTTTTTTCACTTCCTTCCCATCCTCCACCGGCAACTCGATGATCTCGCCTGCGACCTCGGGAGAAATTTTCACTTCCGTCTCGGGCTGGATTTTTCCCGTTGCCGAAACCGTCTCGACGATCGTACGCCGGGCTGCTTTCTCCGTCGTGATGGGGACCGGTTGCTCGCGCTTCGCAGAGATAACGGAACCGATGATGAGGAGCAGAATGAGCCCCCCAACTCCCAGGCCGAGATAAAGCTTGCGGCGGGACTTGCGCTTGCGACGAACAGTAGTGGCGGGGGTGGCTGCTTGATGCATTGACGGACGATTGATGAAACTCAGGTTTTACTGGCTCTTTAGACCAATGCAAATTTTTCCCGTTCAGCATTCGAGATTAGCGGTCCGGGAGAATTGCCGGCTTTTGCGGGCCCCCGTCGCCAGTCGCGATTGGATTTGTTGGATCGCCCAGAGAGCATGCTCGACAATCAACGGCTCGTGATCGCGCGCCGCGGCCGCGAGCGCGGGCAAATCCGCCTGCGTGCCGACGTTGCCAAGGGCCACGCAGACATTTCTCAAAAAACCGCGACGCTTTGTTCGCCTGATGGGCGAGCGCCGAAACATTTCCCGGAATTGCCCGTCATCGAGAGCGAGGAAATCGCGCAGATGCATGTGCGCGACCGCCGGACTGGCGGCAAAGGCATTCTCGCGTGCCACCTTTGCGAAGCGATTCCATGGGCAGGCGTCGAGACAATCGTCGCAGCCGTAAATACGATCGCCGATCAACGGTCGGAACTCGAGCGGAATGCTGCCTTTCAGCTCGATCGTCAGGTAGGAAATGCAGCGGCGCGCGTCAAGTTGATGAGGCGCGGTGATGGCGCCGGTTGGGCAGGCGTCGATACAGCGCGTGCACGATCCGCAACGTGCCACCTGCGGCGGATCGGCCGGCAGCTCGAGGGTAGTGAAAATTTCCGCGAGAAAAAACCAGGTGCCCAACTCGCGACTGAGCAGCATCGTGCTCTTCCCGTGCCAGCCGATCCCAGCCTCGGCCGAGAAATCGCGCTCCAGCACCGGGCCGGTATCGACATAAAACCTTTGCTGCCCTCCAGCCGCGGCGAGGAACGCATCCAACTCTCGCAGCTTTGCCTCTACGACCTCGTGGTAATCATCGCCCCACGCATAACGGGCAATCCGGCCCGAGTTCGTAACGTCCGCCTCTGGCCGGCGCGCTTGGTAGCCCTGCCAGTAATTCATTGCCAGCGCCACGACCGACCGTACTCCTGGCAGTACCTTTTGCGGATCGCACCGCTTCTCTGCCGTGCGCCTCATCCAATCCATCTCGCCGGCTGCTCCCTCCTGCAACCAGGCGCGAAACGTTTCCGTGTGCCGTAGGCTCGCGACCGTCGCGATTCGGCAATCATCGAAGCCCAGTTCGAGCGCCCGGCGATGCAGCAGGGCTTTTATTTCAGATGCCGAGTGCAATGGATTGCCGAATCGATGTCGCGACTTCGTCGTGGGTGAGCGAGGAAGTGTCGATCGTGAAGTCTGCTGCGCTTCGATAAAATGGTTCCCGCTCGCGCAGCAGGAGTTCAATTGTCTCCGCGAGATTTTCCGTCTGCAAAAGGGGTCGATCGGAGCGCCGGGCCAGCCGTCTGCGCAACGTGGCGAGATTCGCTGTCAGCCAGACGACCGTCCCAAGTTCCCGGAGCCTGGAGACGTTAGGCGGCCTCAGGACCGTGCCCCCTCCTGTCACGATGATCGAGGGTCGGGTCGCATCGAGCTTCTCAAGTAGCGCCGACTCTTCCTCGCGGAATCGCTCTTCTCCGAGCACCGTAAAAATTTCCATGATCGGCATTCCCAGCTCGCGGGCTACGATCGCGTCCGTATCGAAGCTTGGCCAGTGCTGGAGCCGCGCCAGCCGTCGGCCAACCGACGACTTGCCGGTGCCCATAAAGCCGATCAAAACGATCGATCGATCTGATAGGTTCACCCCACGAGTATGGGGCGAGTTTCGGGAAAAGGAAATCCCGTGGTGCCTGTGGCTCGTCGGCAGGGACCGAAAGACAGCGCAACCAGACGCTTCGTATGTTCGCTCTATCGAATGGTCGAAGCGCTCCTTCGCTTCATCCCGCCTTCAACAATGTGAATATCAGGTCATCCCCCCGCTGGCGGAGTCATTGCCCGGTCGATGTCGCGGTCGATCCGGCGGCGGACGGCTTCCCCCACAGGTGAAAGGTATAAGTGAAAACGGCGTAACCCAGCACACGGCCCGGATGGTAATTGGGAAAGTAAATCGCCGGATTCACCTGAAAATCAGGGGTAATGTTCCAAGTCACACCAATTGTGGAAGAGTTCTCTCTTCCGCTCTGGAAATCGACCTGTGCCCGCCACGTCGCGTTAAAGTCGTAGGCATAACCGAGGAGTGCCTCCTCCTTGCCACCGGCATGGATCAGACCGGCGATAAACTTGTTATGTTCGGTATAGTAACCGCCCTCAATGAATGGTTGCGGATTGACCCCGCTATGGGGCGACCAGTTAATAAAGCCGACCGAAAAGAGATAAGGCTCTTTGGTCAGCAAACCGACCTCTGTTCCAAAGATTTGCTCCTCGGGTTGAAACCCCTGGAAGACCGCGACCTCCAGGAACCGATTCAGGCCAAGCTCTGCCTGCAATTCATAGGGATTAGCGATTTGGAAGCTTTGCACCTGGAAGCTGAGCGATAAGTCACCCGCAGGCTGGAGGTCGGGAGTTACGATCTGGCTTAGACCCTTGGTCGTGGCATGGACGCTGGAGAGTCCTAGCCCAGATAGGAGAAGCATCGCGAACAACACACTCCGGCGCACGGCCGGAGATTGGCGCGCCCAGTCGCGGCCGACAATCCTTTTCTTTTGCGGCGGCGAATCAGGTCTGAAAACCACGGTCTATCCGGAATCCAGGAAGGCACGAAAAGGCGAAACAAGATCTCGTTGTCGAGCATGTCCCGCTCAGTTTTAAGAGCCTCGGCGCGATGCTGCTCTGGGCGAATCCGGAACCGGCATCAGATCGAATGTTCGGAGCAACGGAGCAAGATCGATCACAGCGTTTGCTGCCGCCTTGAGCACGCTCCCGAGGTTTTGCGTTACCGAGGCCACCTCCACGCGGATTCCGCGTCGGCGCAGCTTGGTTGCGAGATAAGCGAAATCCGCATCGCCCGTGACAAGAATGATCACGTCGGGTTGCATCTCGACGGATAACTCGAGCGCGTCGATCGCCATTGTTACGTCCACGTTGGCCTTGTAATGGCCTTCCTCGGCGGGCGCGCCATCTTTCGTCACGACCATGAATCCATTTGAGCGCAGCCAATAGACAAACTTGTTCTTCTTCTCTCGCTCCTCCTGCCAGAGCGGGATCGCCGGCGGCAAGCCGGCATAGACGACCATCTCGATCAGATCGCGCCCCGTCTCGGGGCCGGCAAGAAACTCGCGCAACCTTAACCAATTGAGCCCGCGCCCCGCCGTCCGGACGGAACTGCCAACATTGGATTCATCCACCAGCACCAGCACTCTGGCCCGCCGGGCAGCATCTGGATCCTTTTTTCGCATTTCGCTCCGCTTTTAGGCAACGACTGCTCGGCGTTATTTTTTCGGCTTCGTCTTGCTCTTCTTTTCGGCCGCGAGGCGTTCGGTCTTTTTGCGCCGGGCGGCGCGTTTCCTGACGTTATCTCTGCCCTGGCTGTTTCCCATAGTGCCGCAATACTCGCTCGTCCCGAAGCTGGCTCCAAGTTGTTTCGCAGCGCCACGACGCTCTCCTCCCTGGTTTCCAGATTCACGCGGCCCGTGCCACAGAAGGTCAGGATAAGTGGAAACACCAACACCCTTGGCGATCCCCTGGCATCCTCGATTGCGAGCGAAGCCTCCCCCATCATGGGCGACAAATCTCCGCATGCGAAGCGGAAGCAGTCAGCGCGCAAGAAGGCGAAAATCATGCCTGCAGTTCAGAAAAAGGAGGGCTAGCCACGGCCCTCAAGACTCCGCCGAGAACGAAATAGAGAAAGGCTACCGGCAGCAACCGGCTCGATTCCGCCCGGCGGGTGCTTTTTTCACGTGCCTGCGGGGCGTCTCAAGCCGGGCTCGACGCGTCGCCAGTCGCCCCAACGGACAAGCTAGTTGAAAGGCTTTCTGCCCGGTCCCGGCACGCTCATTGCTGCTTTTTCAGGTTGGACTATGGCTGCACCGCTCAGAATCCTGACGGTTGACGACGAACCGGCCGTCGCGTTTTCGTTGAGGCAAGTCTTTGCCGGACCACGCTATCAGGTGCTCAGCGTGGAGAACGGTTATGCCGCACTCGCTACACTCGATGAAAGTTCGGAGCGCTATGATGCGATCATTGTTGATCAAAAGATGCCAAAGCTTACGGGCTTGGAATTGGTCGACGCGATCAGGAAACGCAGCATTCCGGGCAAGATCATCGTATTATCGGCACAGCTCACCCCCGAAATTCGCGAAGCCTACGAGCGGATGGACGTGGATGCGATTCTCCTAAAGCCTTTCGATATTGACGAACTGCGCTCAGCTGTGGCGACCTCGCCGCATAACTGATCTGACGGCGACCCAACCGGCTGGGTTGTGGAAGCTCAAGCGCAAGACGGTCAACACCCTTGACCAGCGCTTCCGGCTGCTCATCTGGTTGCAGTTCATAAACGAGCGCCGGGCATTCCGAGGAGGAGTCGAAGTGGATGAATGTTACTTCGGACCGAGCCGAGTCCGGGGCCGCGGCGCGGCCGGGGCACGCTCAAGCAGCCCGGTCTCCGGCGTCTTGAGCATTATTCGGGGACGGATCGACCCGCGTCCTCTGCTCCGATGGCTGGCCCGGTTACGATAGACTGGTTGCTTCGCAGAAAGATTAGTCCAGCGCCTACTCCTATCCAGGAATGACGATCGGACGAACTCCCGAAGACCCGATATCTTTTCTCGAGTTACGGGATCGAGTGGCCCCGGTTGGTCTGCACCGATTGCAGATCCGGCCTGTCCACTATGCCGCTCAGATTGATATCGTCGCGGAAGTTGCCGGCATTGACCACCTGATTTTTGTCGGTCTTAATTCGTTGCTGGTCCGGTTTGTCGACGATGCGATTGCCGTTTACGTCGGCCGTGAGGAAACCAAAGGGAACGTCGCCATGTTGCTGCCCGTCGCCGTTGATGTTTTGCACCCGCAGCGTGACCACCTCCGCACTCGTCACCCCAGTCACCTGAGCGGTCAGGCTGTTTCCACTGAAGGAGATCGCACCAACCGTGGCCGTGCCACTAACCACCTGAACCTCGCCAGAGGTGACCGCACCATCAAAGGTGAAGACGGCGTTGTAGGTGCTCGCGCTGCGGTCTTCCACCCCGGAGGTGCCGGTGAGCGGCATCGCGATATCGAATGTACCCGCTCCCCCATGCGTCAGACGGGACGCCGCGCTTAGCAGGCTGAGGACAGAGGTGGGAGGAGCGACCCGGACATAATAAATATCTTCTTCTGAATTGAACGTCGCGCTATATGCGACATTCCCTCCGGTATTGTCCGACACGATGGTGATGTAGTCGCCCATCTTGTTCTGATTAGGGTAACCGAGGAAGGGATTGAACGAATTACTCACCGCGACGTTAGCCGACCATGTGACGCCCCCGTCGGTGCTGAAAGAATAGAAGAGCTGCGAGTCGGTATTGTTCGCGGCGTTGCGCGTGTCCAGCCAGACAGAGTCGATGCGTCCATTAGGTGCTACCGACAACGTGCCGAACCAGTGCCATTTGTTGTGATTAATCGGGTCGTCATTGATTCGGCGAGGGGCGCTGAAGGTTTGTCCGCCGTCTGTGCTGCGCGCGAACATCACGTCAGTGCCGGTGAAGAAGCCGGTCGGTTGGATGGTCGCAATCATGTAAATGTTATTGTTTGTGCCGGTACCCGAACGGTCCACCGCCAGGAATAGCTGCCCGGCCAGTCCGTCCGGATTGATCGTGTCGCCGAAATCTATGCTGCCGCCGAGGTTGACTGTAGTGACTCGGTCAAAACTTGGCGTGACGCCGCCATTCTGTGCATTGCTCGAGCGAATACAGTAAAACTGGCTCCCAAAATTCGTACCGCCGACAAAGAGATTGCCGTTGGTGTCCACGTCGAGTGTTCCCCATACGGGAGAGTTGGGAATATTGATCGGATTCATCCAGGTGACCCCACCATCTGTGGACCGGCTGAATAGCCCACCGCCGCAAGTGGCGGCTGTGCTCCACGCTTGGTACTGAAAGCCATGCCCCATGCCGTTGGTCTTATCTATCGTGAACCACTGCTTATCGCCTCCCTCCGCACCTCCCTCGGGTGTCAGGCGCGTCCAGGATTGGCCGCTGTTTAGCGAGCCCCACATGTCGTCACAAAATGATTGCAGGAGGCTGAGATAAAAAAAGTTTCCCGTGTCATCAGAGTTCAACACTGGATCGCTCCGGAAGACGTTATTTTCGAGAACACCTGGGAAAGTCCACGACGTGCCGCCATTGATTGTGTATCCCCAGCCGCCCTGCCGGAAGTTGGACGATACGCTGTTGAACTGCCGCCAGCCGATTGACATCTTGATGGGGTTCGTTGGATCGACGCTGATAGAGGGCTCGTTCGCGGCATCACCGATGATGTTATGGCCATTGGAATCGACATTCACCTGATAACTCGTGAAGGGCCCGTACGACGATAGCATTCCCGGCGAAACTTCGATCGGCCGGGGGAGAGCAGGCGGGTTATCGTATCTTTCGAGCGGCTCGGTCGGGAGCAGCTTGTGTGGCGCAGTCTGGCCCGACGCAATCGGAATTAAAAATGGCGAAAGCAGACAAGTAAAAAGGGTGGCCTTTAAGATTTTGAGAAAGATGATCATAAAAAAATTTCGACACGTAACGTTCTCGACTACAAAAAACCGACGATGGCCGTCAAGCCAAAACGGGGATGCAGCCCCCGAGGGTAAGCGCGCTTCACTCGTGTACCGTCCACCTTATTTTTTTGTCAGGGCCGATGTGCCCGCACCGGGTGCTCTTCTCCGGTTGCTGCTGGCCGGGTTGGACCGACACCAGCGCCGCCACATAATTGAATGCGTCGCTCATCCCGTGCAGCCTAAGCGCACCGCATTGAATATGGTTCGTCTGGAATATTCCTGTTGGGGAGCGTCCTCTTTCATTCGCATCAGATAAGCCTGCACAAAACGCCCTTTCTTCATCGCTCACATCGCCCTGCACCGGATCGGCCGCAAGCAGAACGCCCGGCGGACGAGTGATCGACGCATTGATCCGATCCCAGGGACCGATGTCGGACCAGGCGCTGCTCGATCACCTGACGATCAGCCAGAGCATGCGCTTCTTTTGGTACGAATGGCAGCATCAGCCGCCGATCAATCCGAACGAGATCGTTTCGCACGCCACAAACCTGCATCTTATTCCCTCAACCCCGGCGATCGAGTCGCAATGCAAGTCGCTGCGCACGGGCGAACTGATTCACCTGCGCGGTCTTCTCGTGGAAGCGGCCGGCCCGGAGATCGGCACCTGGCGCAGCTCGCTCGGCCGCACCGACACCGGGAACGGCGCCTGCGAATTGGTCTGGGTGGAAGAGATCGAAAAACTCGAGCGCTAGCTTCGGGCGCTTCGCTCTGCGTGACGGTGGAGCGAGACTCTGTCGACCTGGAATAAAGCTTCCTCTGGCTCGACGGAGTCTCGCCCTACCGATGATAGCGAGCCGTCGTCTGCAGGTTGCGCCCTTCGCCTTCCCGTTTCATGCTGCCCGATGAGGACTGAGAAAGCGACTTTTGGCGCGGGCTGTTTTTGGGGAGTCGAGGAAATGTTTCGCAACATCAAGGGCGTAACTTCGGCGACGAGCGGCTACGCCGGCGGCAAGACCGAGAACCCGACATATGAAGACGTTTGCAGCGACGAAACCGGACATGCGGAAGTGGTCGAAGTGGAGTTCGATCCGGCGCAGGTGAGGTACGAGCAACTGCTCGATGCGTTCTGGAACAATCACGACCCAACGACGCGCAATCGACAGGGGCCCGATTTCGGCTCCCAGTATCGCTCGGTGGTCTTCTATCACTCGCCGGAACAGCGGGCCGCCGCCGAAGCGAAGAAGGCCGAACTGGATAAGAGCGGGCGTTTCCGGCGGCCGATCGTAACGCAAATCGAGCCATCGCCGACTTTCTATCGCGCGGAGGAATATCATCAGCAGTACCTGCGGAAACACGGGCGCACGCATTGCGCGATTTGAGGAAAATAGCGAAGCACGAATGACGGAAACAAGCCCCAAACCCGAATGACAAAACTCTGTAAGCTTCGCTCGTTATGCCCGGACTCCCTTCGGATGTCGCCATCCGGGCTTGGTCATTTCGACTTCCAATGACTCCTGAGATCATTCGCACCTCCAATTTCATCGCGGACGCCGCCGGATTTATTCTCGAGCAGGCCCGTGTCGCCCTGGCTGAGCGCGGTGAATTTCGCATCGCGCTTTCCGGCGGCAATACCCCGCGGCCGATCTATGCCGAGTTCGCCAGGCTGTCGCGCGACCTGCCGTGGGAACAAGTCCGTTTCACTTTCGGCGACGAGCGCTGTGTTCCGCCGGACGACGAACAAAGCAACTTCCGCATGGTACACGAGTCGCTCTTTGCACCCGCCGCCGTCCCGGAAAAATCGATCCTGCGCCTGCGCGGTGAGATCGAGCCGACGCTCGCCGCTCAGGAATACGAGAACGCGCTTGCACTCCTCGCAACACAGCGAGGCGAAATGATTTACCGGCACGACCTGACGCTGCTCGGGATGGGTGACGACGGGCACACCGCCTCGCTTTTTCCCGGCACGGCCGCGCTTCATGAGGAAGTGCGGCGGGTGGTGGCGAATTTTGTCCCGAAGTTCAACAGCTGGCGCCTAACAATGACCTTGCCGCTCCTCAACCAGTCGCGCCAGGTCCTGTTTCTAGTCAGTAGCGATAAGAATCCTGAGCTTCTGGAACGCGTCCTGGCCGGCGCTTCGGAATACCCCGCCGCCCTTGTCGCGCCGGCCAATGGCAAGTTGACCTGGATGATCGGCCAGCGCGCCTAACGAGATGTCGAAGGCACGCGTCGTTCTCGTTACCGGCTCGGCTGGTTTGATCGGCTCGGAAACGGTCAGGCGGTTTGCGGCCGAGGATCTGCAGGTGGTTGGGATCGACAACGACCTGCGCAAGCAGTTCTTTGGCGAGGAAGCCTCGACCCGCAAAACACGCGACGCTCTCTTGGCCGGCGTGCCTGGGTATGAGCATCACGAGATCGACATCCGCGACGCTGCGGCGGTGAACGAGATTTTCAAGCAACACGGGCGCGAGCTGGCGGCGGTCGTGCACACTGCGGCGCAGCCCTCGCACGACTGGGCGGCGCGCGATCCGCAGATGGATTTCACCGTTAACGCCAATGGCACGCTTAACCTGCTCGAGGCTGCGCGGAACTTTTGCCCGGAAGCGCCGTTCGTCTTTACCTCAACGAACAAGGTCTACGGCGACACGCCGAACTTCCTGCCGTTACGCGAACTGGAGCTGCGCTGGGAAATCGAGCCGGGCCACGAGTACGAGCCGGGTATCTCCGAGAACATGAGCATCGACCAAACGAAGCACTCCCTTTTCGGCGCGTCGAAGGTTGCGGCCGATGTGCTGGTGCAGGAATATGGACGCTATTTCGGAATGCCGACCGCTTGCTTTCGCGGCGGTTGCCTGACCGGTCCGGCGCATGCCGGGACCGAGCTGCACGGGTTTCTCTCCTACCTAATGAAGTGCACGGTGAGCGGTCGGCCTTATCGCGTTTTCGGTTACAAGGGAAAACAGGTGCGCGACAACATTCACAGCTTCGATCTGGTCGAGGCCTTTGCCGCGTTCGTTAGGGCACCGCGCGTGGCGGAGGTTTATAACATTGGCGGGAGCCGCCATTGCAATTGCTCGATGCTCGAGGCAATCGCGCTTTGCGAGGAGATCAGCGGCCGCAAACTTTCCTGGGAATACGTCGGGGACAACCGGGTCGGCGACCACATCTGGTGGATCAGCGACGTGCGAAAATTCCGGGAGCATTATCCGGAATGGAATTTCCGTTACGGCCTGCGGGAGATCCTGGAAGAAATTTTCGCGGCGATCATTTCGTAACACAGCCATCCTGGCTGTCATGTCGAGCGGGCATCCTGTGCGGTCCTTGCAGCTGGAAGCCCGCGTTACATCAGTATTGCTCGCCTTCGTCGCTAATTGTCGGCGCGACTCGGTCGGGGATGGCCCAGACGTGGATCATGACGGCGATCCAGTAGATCGGGAGAAGGAAGAATCCGAAGCCGGCTGTGCCGGTGGCGATCAAGAGCGCGGCGCCGACGGCCAGGGGTGTTCCGATAAACATCAGCAACACGCCGATGATGCGGTAACCTTTGTAGATGTGTCCAAGGCCTGGAACGACGCTGAGCGTTACGGCCACGAGGTCGCTCGCCTTTCCTTCGGCGGTTTCCAACAACCCGCTCGCCGCGGTCGGCGTCCGCAGCGGTTGTTCGCTTGATTCTATGTCTGGTGCGTCGGTGTATTCCAAAGGTGTCATCCGCTGCCTATCGTGGGCAGCGGGGGCGTCTTCGTCAAGGCTGCGTTCAGTTTCCGGAGCGGCCCGCTAAAGCGTCGAATTTTTTTTGGGCTCCAAATTGGCCGGGAAGCTGCACAATAGCGGGATGAGTTCGCTCGCCGAGATCGTTTCCCATGCCGATGAATTGTTGCGCCTGCCCGAGATCGAAGACTATCCGCATGCTTTAAATGGGTTGCAGATTGAGAACTCGGGCGTGGTGACAAGGATTGGCGCCGCGGTCGATGCCTCCGGCCGCACTATCCGGATGGCCGTCGAGCAGGGAATCGACCTGCTCCTCGTGCACCACGGTTTGTTTTGGGCCGGATTGCAGCCGGCGACCGGCCCGCTCTATCGCGCGCTCAAGCTGGCGATGGAAAAAAATCTTGCCCTCTACAGTGCGCATCTGCCGCTCGACCTGCATCCGAAGATTGGCAACAACGTCCTCCTGGCTGCGGCCCTGGCTTTGGACAATACCGAGCCGTTTCTCGAGCTGAAAGGCGAACCGATTGGTCGCAAGGCCGAAGCAACCCTGCGGCGTGACGAGTTGCTGGCGAAGCTCGAGCGATCGTTAGGCGGGCCGGTCCGTTGCATCGGTGCCGGCCCGATGGAAACAAGACGCATCGGGATCGTGACAGGCGGCGCGGGCGGCGAGATTTACGCCGTGGCGGGCGCGGGAGTAGACACCTTCATCACGGGCGAAGCGCCGCATTGGGCGGCGGTCGCGGCCGAAGAACTCGGCCTCAACCTTTTCCTCGGCGGCCATTATGCAACCGAGACATTTGGGGTGAAAGCGCTCGCGGCCGAGCTGGCGGCACATTTCAAATTGCCATGGGAATTTCTCGATCACCCGACCGGCTTATGAGAAGAAATTGGCGATGATGAGCGGACTCTCCGTTGACCGCCGGTCGTTATCGGATCCGCCTTAAGGTTGGAGAATGAATGGCACCTGAATCCGAGAATAATCTTCGGCTCGAGATCGGGCATGTCTTGTTCATCGATCTAGTCGGTTATTCCATGCTGTTGATCGAGGAGCAGAAGGAGCGGCTGGGGCAGCTCACCGACATCGTGCTCGCGACCGCCCAGGTGCGCGAGGCGCCTAACGAGCAACTGATCCGGTTGCCGACGGGCGACGGCATGGCACTGGTCTTTCGCAACAGCTCGGAGGAGCCGGCGCAATGTGCGCTCGAGATCGCGCAGGCGCTCAAGGCGCATCCGGGGATCGCGGTGCGGATGGGAATTCACAGCGGCCCGGTGAGCGAGGTGAGCGACGTGAGCGGGCGGACCAATATTGCCGGCGCTGGGATCAACATGGCGCAACGGGTGATGGATTGTGGCGATGCCGGTCACATTCTTCTTTCGCAGCGGGTGGCGGACGATCTCGCGCAATACCGGCAATGGTCGTCGCGCCTGCACGACCTTGGTGAATGCGAGGTGAAGCATGGAGTTCGCCTCCATGTTTTCAATCTCTATACTGAGGCACTCGGCAATCCGCTAACTCCGGAGAAGTTCAAAAAATCCGGAAGCACGAAGAGAGCGGAAGCAAAGCAGGCTGGAAGAACGAAGAAAGCGGGCCGACCTGGCTGGAGAAGAAGGGGCAAAACGGGTGCGCTTCGCTGGCTCGGGAACGCTGCTGTCGTCCTGCTCCTGGCTGGAATCGTGTTTTGGCTCTTTCGCGCCAGATCGGTGCCGACCCAATTGGGTGACAAGACCGCCGCTTCGCCAGCCGGCTCGGCGCCGACCGCGAAGGCCCCGGAAAAGAGCATCGCGGTGCTTCCATTCGAAAATCGGAGCGAAGACAAAACCAACGCTTACTTTGCCGATGGCATTCAGGATGAGGTCCTGACGCGTTTGTCGAAGATCGCCGATCTGAAAGTCATCTCGCGCACCTCGACGCTGCACTACAAAAGCGCGCCAGAAAACCTCACTGAGATCGCGCGGCAACTTGGCGTGGCTAACGTCGTTGAGGGAAGCGTGCAGAAGAGCGGGAACTCGGTGCGCGTAAACGTGCAACTAATCAAGGCAGCCAATGATTCCCATCTTTGGGCCGATACCTTTGATCGTAAGCTAACCGACATCTTTTCAGTCGAAACCGAAGTGGCGAAAGCTATCGCCGATCAGTTGCAGGCGAAGCTCACTGGTCAGGAAGAAGAAATCCTGGCCGCCAAACCGACAGACAATCCCGAGGCGTACGATGCCTACCTGCGTGGGCTTGCCTATGACCTGCGAAATACCGGTACACCCGCGGGCTTCCTTGGTGCACAGAAATATCTCAGAGAAGCGGTGCAGCTGGACCCGAAGTTCGCCCTTGCCTGGGCGCTGCTCTCACGCGTTGAAGCGAGCGGCTATCTGTCGCTGTTACTTCAACCAACCGTTGCCCTGCGCGAAGAGGCGCGGCAGGCAGCTCAAACCGCCCTCACGCTTGAACCCAATCTCGGCGAGGCGCTGCAGGCCATGGGATATTTCCATTACGCCCTTCTAAAGGATTACGACACCGCCGAGCGTTACTATGAGCAAGCGCGTCAGTTCCTGCCCAATAGCAGCCTGATCCCTGAATCGCTGGCCCTTGTGGCTGAGAAACGCGGTCACTGGGACCGGAGTGAGTCTTACTTTCACGAAGCCGAGCGACTCGACCCGCGCAACGCCAACCTACTCAGCCGACATGCAATTTCCTATTTTTGGTGTCGTCGTTTCCCGGAATCGCTACGCAAGCTTGATCAGGTTCTCGACATTATACCGGACGATGTCGATATCCTCGCGGCCAAAGCAAACATTGCCCAGGCTGAGGGAGACCTGCAGCGGGCGGCGGCGATTCTTGCTCCGCTCCGCCCGACGGCCAACTTGTCGGGCGCGTTGGAGGTTCAAATTTACCAGGCAATCCTGGAACGGCGGCCCGTGGCAGTCATCCCTCGGCTAAAGGAAATACTCGCCCAACCTGATCCGGCCTTGGGTTATGTCAATGGCGAACTACGCTTCTGGTTAGGCTGGGCCCAGGAGGTCGCTGGCGATCAGGCTGCCGCCCAGGAAACCTGGCGGGAAGCGCGCAGCGAATTGGAACATTTCCTCAAAGAACAGCCCGAAAATTTTCAACTCCTTGGCGATCTCGCACTGACCAACATGGGTCTTGGAGACAAAGCGACTGCGTTGGCTCAGGCCGAGCGTGGCATGGCGTTGAATCCGATCGAAAAGGACTCACTGGTTGGTCCACTGTCGATTGATTTCCTGGCCCGGGTGGCGGCGCGCACGGGAGAGCACGACCGCGCCATCGCCGCCTTAGGGAAACTGCTGTCGAAACCCGGCAGTGGTGCGCTAGCCGAAAGCCTTCCGCTGACTCCGGCACTGCTCCGGCTCGATCCGATGTTCGATTCGCTCCGGAATGATCCGCGTTTCCAAAAGCTCGCTTCCGATGCGTCGCAATCTGCGATGCCGGCTATGCCGACGTTCCCGGAAAAAAGCATCGCGGTTCTGCCCTTTGAGAATCTCAGCGCCAACCAGCAGAACGGCTTCTTCGCCGATGGCGTACAGGACGAGATCCTGACTGATCTCGCCAAGGTGGCCGACCTGAAAGTCATTAGTCGCACGAGCGTGATCAACTATCGCCAGACCAGTGGGCGCAACCTGGGCCAGATCGGGCAGGAGCTTGGAGTGGCACATGTGTTGGAAGGAAGTGTGCAGCGGGCCGGGAATCGGGTCCGGGTGATGGCGGCAACTCTCGACCGAGTCCTGACGGTCAAGCCGGATGATGCGGAGACGAAAGCCGCGCCCGGCATGGTCGATTTGGATTGGAAGGCCGAGACCCGGCCTTTGCATCAAGCGATCGATGAGATTCGCGCCCGAAGTCCCGCTGCGGTCAATAACATCGCCGATTACTGGTTTACGCTTGCCATGGCGGAACGTGATCCGGCCGCCGCGGCGGATGCTTTGATCGCGTTGGGCGATATTTATCTTACCGCCGATATCGTGGAGTTGAGACCGAGCTTTTGCGCCGGCCTGGTGCCGTGGATGACGAATGAGGACGCGAAAGCGCCGACCGCGTTTGCGGCCGCGCGCGAAGAAGAGCGGAAGATCGTGCAAGCGCAGCCGGATTACGACCCGGCCTGCTGTGTGCTTGCCTTAATCGATGCCGGCCTGGGCCGGAAAGATGAAGCCCTGGCCGAAGGCCGGCGCGCGGTTGAGCTGTTGCCAGTAACGAAGGATTCCATCAATGGCTTCCACATTATCGAGTATTTTGCGGTTGTCGCGGCCTGGGTTGGCGAAAAAGATCTGGCCTGCGAACAACTTGCTCGCGCCGTCGCCCTGCCCGGTTACGGCCTCGATACTTATCGTCAGTTGAAGTTGAGGCCTTTTTGGGGTCCGCTGCGTGGCTACCCGCGCTTCGAGAAAATCGTGGCCAATCTCGCGCCGAAAGACACATGACCCTGATATAACAGTCGCTCGGAATGGCCTTGAAACCTTTTCGTTAGGCAGCAACGGATGTTCACGACGATCGCGATATTTCTCCTGCTCTGTGTCGGTTCGGTTCTGATCGCGCTGCCCTATGTTCGTTTGCGTGAGCTGCGGCAGATGCTCGACGCGGTGACCGAGCGACTCGCCGCTCTGGAGCGAAAATTGCAATGCAGCGAGCCTCCGCCGGTCCCGGAGAAGGCGGCGATACCGCCCTCGCCATTGCTCGTGAAGGCTGCGGCCACCGAGGCGAGGCCCAGGCACGTGCCGCCGCCTCTTCCCGTCGCGCCACCGCCGCCTCCGCCGACCGCCAAGCCTTTTAACTGGGAGGCGTTCATGGGGGTGAAATTGTTCGCCTGGCTTGGCGGTCTCGCGCTTTTTCTTGGCGTCGTATTTCTGGTCAAATATTCCTTCGAAAACAATCTCATTACGCCGCTTGGGCGCCTCGTGATCGGAGGAACGGTTGCGGTCTGTTTAATCGCGCTGGGATGGCGGCTGGCGCGCGGCCGTTACCGCGTCACGGCGCAGAGTCTTTGCGCGACCGGCATCGTCATTCTGTATGCCGATCTTTTCGCGGCGCATTCCTTCTACGGCCTGATCTCCCTGACGACGGCATTCTTCGCCATGTCGGCGGTGACGCTTTTTTCCTTCTTCCTCGCGGTCAACCTCGGGGCGCAGGTCATCGTCATTCTCGGATTGCTCGGCGGTTTTCTCACCCCGGTCCTGCTTCCGAGCGGATCGGACAACGCGCCCGCGCTCTTTCTTTACATTGCGCTGCTTGATCTCGGCGTCGCCGCAGTCGCCCTTCGGCAGCGCTGGCATTATCTGCTCTTCCTCGCCGCCATCGGCACGGCGCTGACCCAACTCGGCTGGGCTTTTGACTACTTCGAGGCCTCGGCGGGCGGGCGCGCCTTTTGGATCTTTCTCGGATTTGACGCGCTCTTTCTCGCCGTCTTTTTCCTCCGCGCCCGCGCGAGACCGCCTGGCCATTGGACGACAGCCGCCGCCGCTCTTATCGGTTTCGTGGCTCTCGGTTTTTCATTTTGGATTTCGGCCGAACCGCCGCTCGCGCGTCATCCGCTCTTTTTCTTCAGCTTCGTCTTTCTCGCCGATGCCGGGTTGCTGGCGTTGCCCGTAATCGGTCGCGCCCATCGCGCGATCGCAGTCGGCGCCGGGGCGGTAACTTTCGCCCTGGTCGCGGAGTGGATCGCGTTGTTTGGACATCGGGGGGCATTGGACGCACCGCTCGGCGCGATCGTGATTTTCGCGCTGCTCCACGCTTCGACCACGCCGGCGTCGGCCTGGCGTCCCGGGCTGCTGCCCTTCACCGCCACGGGCATGATCACACCTTTCATTCTGCTCGTTATCCTGATCGAGCGGGTCGAGCTTTCGAACCCCACGCCGATTTTTCTCGTCGCTTTCGCTCTCAGCGGGATTTCGCTCGCCGCCGCAATCGTTAGGCGAGCGGACTGGCTGGCCGGCTCCGCGCTCCTCGGCGCGGGCCTGCTGGAGCTGACCTGGCAAAGCCAGCGCTTCGATCCGGCGGAGGCGATTCCGACCCTCGCTTGGTACGGGTTCTTCCTCATTCTCTTCGTCGCCTTCCCGTTTTGCTCGGCTCGGAAGGAAAAATCATCGGCTTGGGCGATCAGTGCAATCGCGCAGTCACTCCAGTTCTGGCTCTTTTACTCCGCCATTGCGGCTGCTTTCCCTAACGACCGGATGGGCTTGCTGCCGGCCGCGTTCATCATCCCGGCGACGATCGGAGTGATCGCGCTGCTCAGGCTCTATCGGGCCGATCCGGCGGGGGGCGACGCACGGCTTGCCTGGCAGGGCGGGGCGCTTTTGCTTTTCGTTAGTCTGATTTTTCCGCTCCAGTTCGATCGCGAATGGATCACCCTCGGCTGGGCGGTGGAAGGGGTGGCGCTGCTCGCGCTCTTTCGCGTCTTGCCGCATCGCGGACTGCGAGTGGTGGCGGTGGCGCTTCTTTGTGCGGCTTTCGTCCGGCTGGCGCTCAATCCCGCCATTTTCGACTATCACAAACGGACCGGTGTCCGGATTTGGAACTGGTATCTCTACGCCTACGGAATCACGACCGTTTGTCTTCTGGCCGGTGCGCGGTTTTTCGGACGCCCGCAAGAGACGCTCGCGGAACGCGCCGCTCCGCCTTTGCTCGGTTCGTTAGGCGTGATCCTGAGCTTTCTCCTCCTCAATCTCGAGATCGCCGATTATTTCTCGATCGGACCGACGCTGACTTTTTCCTTCACCGGCAATTTCGCTCGCGACATGACTTACTCGATCGCCTGGGCGCTCTTCGCTCTTGCTTTGATCATCGTCGGGATGCGCATCAGGCAACGCGGCGCTCGTTATGCCGGCGTCGCCCTCCTCGGCGTCACGCTGCTGAAACTGTTCCTGCACGACCTGAGTGATCTGAACGAGCTTTACCGGATCGGCGCTTTCGTTAGCGTGGCCCTTATTCTGATCGCCGCCTCTTTCATTTATCAACGCTTTCTCGTGCCCGACCGCGCGGTGAAATAACCGATGGCGGAAGACAAACGCGTCAGCACCAAGGCGACGACCATCGTTGGGCTCGCGGTCATGTGCAGCCGGGTCCTCGGGTTGATTCGCGAAATGGTGATCGCCGCGCTCTTTGGCGCGTCGCGCAACATGGATGCCTACCTGACGGCCTTCCGCGCGCCCAACATGCTGCGTGATCTCTTTGCCGAAGGCGCTCTCTCGACCGCGTTCGTCACGACTTTTTCGCGTCGGATTGCAACCGAAGGCGATCGATCGGCCTGGCGGCTGGCGAGCAAGGTCGCGACCCTCACCCTCGTTTTCATGAGCACGATCACACTCCTCGGAATCGTCTTTGCGCCGTTTGTCATCGATATTCTTGCCCCTGGCTTTCCGGCGGAAAAGGCGGCTCTCACGATCCAACTCACCCGGATCATGTTTCCCTTCATTCTGCTCGTTTCACTCGCCGCGCTCGTCATGGGAATGCTGAACGCGAAAGATGTCTTTGGCATTCCGGCGCTGGCTTCGAGCTTTTTTAACATTGGCTCGATCGTGGGCGGCGTGGCGCTTTGCTATTGGCTCGACCCGCAGCCGAATTGGCGACATCCGCACTTTGGCGAACGCGGCCTGGTCGGACTCGCTATTGGTACTTTGCTTGGCGGATTGCTCCAGTTGCTTGTGCAATTTCCTTCCGCCTCGCGGGTTGGGTTTCGTTTCAGATTCGACTTCGACTGGCGGGATCCCGGTGTGCGCACCATTCTCGGGTTGATGGCGCCGGCGACGATCGCAGCCAGCGCGGTGCAGGTGAATGTGGCGGTCAACAGCGGTTTCGCTTCGACGCTGGGCAATGGTCCCATCACCTGGCTCAACATCGCTTTTCGTCTCATGCAACTCCCCCTTGGTGTCTTTGGCGTGGCCGTCGCAACCGTCACCCTCCCGCTGGTTTCGCGGAGCGCGGCGCTGGGCAACACGCAGGAATTCCGCGGTGCGCTCGCGCATTCGATGCGGCTCGTCATGCTGCTCACAATCCCGTCCGCGATCGGCTTGATCATTCTCGCCGAGCCAATCATCGCGTTGATTTATCAACACGGACGATTCACGGCGGAGGCGACCGTGCAGACGGCGGCAGCTTTACGTTTTTACGCGCTTGGTCTGGCCGGCTATGCGGGGGTGAAAGTGCTCGCGCCGGCTTTCTACGCCCTCGATAAACGACATCTGCCGATGATCGTTAGTCTCATTTCCATCGCCGTGAACTTCGGCCTGAACTGGCTTTTCACTTTTCATCTCGGGCTCGGTCATCGCGGGCTCGCGCTTTCCACCAGCTTCGTCGCGATGACGAATTTTCTTTTGCTCTACACCATGATGCGGCGGCACACCGGCCGACTCGAGACGGGCACGATGTTGGCGACGTTAGGCAAGATCGCCCTCGCCGGCGCGGTCCTGGCGGGCATTTGCTTCTTCGCCCAACACATCTTCTTTCCCAAACCGACAAAGGGCGGAGAGCTGAGGTTGATTGCAGAGGTCCTGCTCACGATCGCCGTCGGCGCCGGGGCATTTTTCAGTTGTGCCTATTTGTTGCGCGTGGCGGAAGTGGAGGATGTGGTAACCGTAGTGCGGCGGAAGTTGAAGCTGTAGCAGGCGCGAGCGGAAGTGCGTCCAGACCGGGACGCGGCTACAGGGCCAGCGCCTGATCGAGATCGGCGATCAGGTCGGCCGGGTGTTCGAGGCCGATCGAGAGGCGGAGCAGGGTATCGGGCGTCAGGCTCTCGGGGCCTTCGATCGATTGCCGGTGCTCGATCAGACTTTCCACGCCACCGAGGCTGGTGGCGCGGGTGAAGATTTTCGTCCTGTTGGGCAACGCCATTGCGGCGTCGCGATCGCCTTTGCGTTCGAACGACAGCATCCCGCCAAACGAATTCATCTGTCGCGTGGCGAGTGTGTGCTGCGGGTGCGAACTGAGCCCCGGGTAATGCACACGCGCGACCCGCGGATGCGATTCGAGGAATTCCGCAACCTGCCGCGCATTCTCGCAATGCGCGCGCATTCGGCAGGGGAGCGTTTGCATGCCGCGATGGACCAGCCAGCAATCGAATGGCGCCGGCACCGCACCGCCAACGGTCTGTATCTCGCGCACCCGTTGGAAAAAATCGTCCGCTTCCCGGACGATCAGAGCGCCGCCCAGGACGTCGCTGTGGCCGCCGAAATACTTCGTGGTCGAATGCATGACCATGTCCGCGCCGCACGCGAATGGGCGTTGAATGAGCGGCGACCAGGTGTTGTCGCAAACCAAACGCGCGTCGCCTTCATGCGCGATCTCCGCCACGGCTGCGATATCGGTCAGCTTCAAGGTTGGATTCGAAGGAGTCTCGATCCAGATCAGTTTCGTGTTGCTGCGCAGAGTGTTTTTCACGGTCGCGAGATCGGTCATATCGACGAAATCGACCTCCAGCCCCCAGCGCGTGAAGAAACCGCGCAATAGTCGGAGCACGCCATAATATGCCTCGAGCGGCGCGATCACATGATCGTTAGGCGAGAGCGCCTGCATGACGGCCATGGCCGCCGCAACGCCGGAGGCAAAAGCCGCCGCGACGGCGCCACCCTCAAGAAGGGCGAGCGCCTGCTCGAGCGCGGCGCGATTCGGATTATTGGTGCGCGTATAATCGAATCCGGTCGGGAAAGTGCCGTTCTCGGCACGCTGGAAGGTGGTCGAGAGATGAATCGGTTCCGCGACCGCGCCGGTGAGCGAGTCGACCTTGCGGCCAGCATGAACGGCAATGGTTTCCGGTCGTAATCTGGAATTGGTTTCTGCCATGGCAGGTTGGCGGAGACTAAAGCAGTCGACCGCTTCTGGCCAGCCGGTCGTGGCAGCGCTGCGATTTGCATTTGACGACTCAGCGGTCCAAGCGGAAAAACCAACTGCACAAATCGCCGGCCTGCCCTAACGTTCCGGTTCCGCCTTTTATGATATACGACGACGAAGTCTTCAAAATGGCCTGCGACCAGTTCCAGGTCATCGCCGATTACCTGAACATCGATAAAAACGATCGCGACCGGCTGATGTATCCAAAGCGCGCGATGGCCGTCACCCTGCCGGTGCATATGGACGATGGGACCACGAGAACTTTTCAGGGTTACCGGGTTCAGCATCACCTCACCCTCGGCCCAACCAAGGGCGGCACCCGCTTCGCGCCGACACTCTCGATGGGTGAAACGGCCGCTCTCGCCATGTGGATGAGCTGGAAATGCGCGCTCAACGATCTCCCCTACGGCGGCGCCAAAGGCGGCGTGGCTTGCGATCCGACGAAGCTTTCGCATCGGGAACTCGAGGCCGTTTCCCGGCGTTACATGCAGGAAATGATTCCTTTTGTCGGCCCGAAAACCGACATCATGGGTCCCGACATGGGCACGAACGAGCAGGTGATGGCCTGGTTCATGGACACTTATTCCGTCTATCAGGGCTACGCCGTAAACGAAATTGTTACGGGCAAACCTGTTTCGATTGGTGGCACCGTAGGGCGCCGGGAGTCGACAGGTCGCGGGGTCGTTTACCTCGTCGAGCGCGCCATGGACCTGTTGAAAATGAAGGCGGACAAATGTACCGCCATCATCCAGGGATTCGGCAATGTCGGGTCGGTGGCGGCGCTCTCGCTCGGCTTGAAGACCGGGGTGAAAGTGGTCGGGATCAGCGATCATACGGCCGCGCTTTACAATCCCAAGGGAATCGATGTCAAAGCGGCCGAGCAGCATGTCCAGAAAAAGGGTAATCTGCGCGCCTTCGACCAGGGCGACCGGATCGACCCAAACGCGATGCTCGAGATGGAGTGCGACATTCTCGTCCCGGCCGCGGTCGATCGGGTGATCAACGAAAAGAACGCGGCGAAAATCAAGTGCCGTATTCTGGCCGAGGGCGCGAACGGCCCGACCACGCCAGAAGCCGATTTGATTTTGAACCAGCGCTGGGACGAACTCTTCGTCATTCCCGATGTGCTCTGCAATGCCGGCGGCGTGATTGTTTCCTACTTCGAATGGGTGCAAGGATTGCAGGCGTTCCTCTGGACGGAAACGGAAGTGACCGACAAACTCTTCCGTATCCTCGAGAGTTCTTTTTCGCGGGTGATCAGGCGTGCCAAGAGGGACAATGTCTCGCATCGCACCGCCGCGATGGCCATTGGCGTCGAACGCGTCATGCATGCGAAGCACCAGCGCGGTCTCTTTCCGTAATTATTGGGGAAGTTAGTCTCGCTAGAACGCAGCAGCAGTCATCCTGCGACGAAGGATGGCCTTTACCGCCGGGAAGGGCCGATCCATGATCGCAGCGAATGAAATTTTCGCATCGCGAAGAAATGCGCGGCGAGCGATTACTCGACGTCCTGACCGACGAGGAACGCGGCCTGCGCATTATCGTCTCACGGCTGGGTGCGGAACTCGTTAGTCTGGCGCGGCGCGACGCGCAGGGAAATTGGATCGGCTTCCTCTATCGCGACAACGACATCTGCAAACCCGCGAGCGGGTGGGGGAATCACGCGACCGTGATGGGTATTTCCTCCATCGCTTGAAGGACGAGCGCAGTCTTTACCGCGGAAAGGAGATCCGGGGTGGGACGCACAGTTTCCTGCGTCACAAAGTTTTTTCGGACGTGAGCGCCGACCTTGGGGGCGAGCAGGCTGCGCTGACCTACCGGATTTCGCCTAACGAGATCGAACCGATCGAGTATCCGCTGCAAGTTTCGCTTGCGCTCGGCTATACTTTGGACCGGGACGAACTGGAGGTGCGCTTCCACTTCCAGAACAATGAACCGGAGCTGATAGCACACATCGAGTTCGGACTGCATCCGGGATTTGCCGCCGCAAGCTTCGACAGCTTCCAGTTGGAAATGCCGCCCGGTCGTTACCGCCGCTGGTTTTCTCCAGGGAACTATCTCAACGGCGAAACGGCGGAGATCAACCACCCCGGAGGCAGGATGCCGTTCGAACGCGCGGAACTTCCCGGTTCGTTCATTCTCGAATTTATCGAAGTGCCGCGTCGTATTTTGAGTTATCGAGATCTACCTGGTGGACGGCGCGTTACGCTCGATTTTTCTGAAGTCCCGTATTTCACTTTATGGTCGGATGGCGGTCCATTCCTTTGCGTCGAACCCTGCTGGGGCTTGACCGATCGTCATGAGCAACGCGCTTTCGAGGATAAGGATGGCATCCAGCAGATCGCCCCTGGAGGTAAACTGATTGCGGGCTTCACAATGACTCCGAGCTGGTAAATTGCTTCAAACCGAACCGATCCCATCGGGGCACAAAGGCCGCTCCCGCATTTAGGGGTGCGACGGAGCCTGCTCGTCGTCGCGCACGACGAGTTTGGGATCCACCTTCACCGCCTGCTCCGCGACGAGGCCAAACGGCGGAATGCTTTCCGGATCCAGCTCAGCAGGGCCAGCCATGCGGCGTTCACTGCTTCGTAGCGGACGCTGCAAATTCCTCAGGAGTCGCGCTCGCCCCGGATGTATTCCTCGACCCGCCGATATGCTTCGTCGTCGCTCATCTGGACCGGCGGATGCTTGGAGAAATAAGCGGAGGCGGAATGCAGGACACCGCTCTGACCGCGATCCAACGCGAGCTTGCAGCAGCGAATTGCATCGATCGCCACACCTGCGGAATTGGGCGAATCTTCGACCGAAAGTTTCAGGTCGATCTCCATCGGCACGTCGCCAAAGAGCCGACCCTCGACTCGAATGAAACAAATCTTGTTATCGTTTTGCCACGGCACGTAGTCGCTCGGGCCGATGTGAATGTTGTCCTCCGTCAGGCGCTTTCCGATGACCGACTGCACGGCTTCGGTCTTCGAAGTCTTTTTCGACTGGAGCCGGGCGCGATCAAGCATGTTGAGAAAATCGGTGTTACCGCCGGTGTTCAATTGATAGGTGCGCTCCACTTTCACCCCGCGTTTGCGGAAGAGATCGACGATCGTGCGATGGAGAACGGTCGCGCCGAGTTGCGCCTTGATGTCGTCGCCGACAAGCGGAAGATTTTTTTCTTCGAAGCGTTTCACCCAGACCGGGTCGCTCGCGATGAAGACCGGAATGTTGTTGACGAACGCGAGCCCGGCTTCGAGCGCGCAGGCGGCATAAAAGCGCGTCGCTTCCTCCGAGCCGACGGGCAGATAGTTGACCATGATTTCCGCGCCCGATTCCCGCAATTCCTCGATGATCTGGTCGGCAGTCGATTCTTTCTTCAACGGTTGGAACGTCCGCATCGGATCACCCCCGTCCATGTGCGCGGGGTAACCATCGAGGACACAGCCCATCTTGACGATGGCCCCGGTCGGCGGCACCTCCGCGGAAAAAATCTTGGTGCAATTAGGTGGCGCGAAGATCGCCTGGTTAACGTCGCGCCCGACTTTGCGCCGGTCGATATCAAAGGCGGCTACAATCGTGATGTCGCTCGGCCGGTAAGGGCCGATCAAACTGTGCATCAGCCCAACGGCGGCACCGTTGGTGGGCACGTCGCGATAAAAGCTGGTCCCCTGGACAAGCGAACTGGCGCAGTTCCCCACACCAACGATGGCAATTCGGATTTTTCTCATTGTGACTCTTGAAAGCCGGTAGGTTGCCGTAGTCGCCCGTCCTGAGCAAGATGTAAAGTTGACACGGAATTAACATTCTAGATTCACCCGTGCGGTGACCCGCGGCGCGCAATCGGTTTCGGGATTTTTGTTGCGAAATAAGGATCGGACACGGAAAAAAGCGAATGCGTCTGCTCGTTTGCATCGCCTGCTCGGTTCTTTCGGCAATGATCTCTGCGAGGTCGGCCGAACCGCCCTGCTACACGATTGATGCGGCGATTCGCATGGCCCGCGCGCACAATCCGGACGTTGCTATCGCGCAGGAAAATGTGCAGGCGGCCCGCGGCGAACTGGTCGAGGCGCGCTCCGGTTATCTGCCGGCGGTGGTCTCGAGCGGCCTTTATCGCCAGCGCGAACAGCAGGGAAACACGAATCTGCGGCCCGAGGATTACAACGCCAACATTCGCGTCGTGCAATCGCTTTATTCCGGCGGCGCGACACCAAGTCGCACGGCCATCGGCCGCCTGAAGCTGGCCAAAGCGCAGGCACAACTGGAGGCAGTGGTTGATCGCGTCACGATGGATGTGCGGCTGGCCTTTTACCAATTGCTCCTCAATCGCGAGCGGATCCATGTGCGCGAAGAATCGGTCGCCGTCCTGCAGCAGCAGGTCAAGACGCAGCGCGAGCGCTTCAGTGCCGGGATGGTCGGCGAGTTGAATGTAAGTCGCGCCGAGGTATCGGTGGCGAACGAAGAACCGGAGTTGTTTCAGGCCCGGACGGATTTGCGAAATTCCTTTTTGCGTCTCGGCGAATTGTTAGGCAAAAACACTGCCCCCTCGGGTGAACCGCCCTTTACCGTCAGCGGCGAGCTGGTTTACGAACCGCGTCATCCCGACCTGAACGAATGCCTCGCCCGAGCCGACAGCCGCCGTCCGGAGTTGCGCGCCGCCGAAGCCGACGTTGCGATCGAGGAACAGCAGCTCCGGCTCGATCGCAGCACAACCCGGCCGAGAGTTGATTTCTTCACCGGCTACGAGATCTACAACGAGCGCGATCCGACCCTGGGCAAGGAATTCAATCACGGTTACGTCGTCGGTCTGAACGCTACCTGGGCATTGTTCGATGGTTTCGCCACGCGTGGTAAAATGCAGGCGACTGAGGCCCGACGTAAAGCGGCGGTGCGAACGCGCGATGCGCTTCGCCTAACGATCGCAGCGGAAGTGCGAAGCGCTTTTCTCGATCTCGACCAGGCCGATCGCGTGCTCGAGTCCCAGACGAAGAGTGTGCAGACGGCTGAGGAATCGCTCCAGATCGCAAACGCAAATCTCGCGGCCGGTCTCGGAACGCAGCTCGATGTTCTCCAGGCAGCCTCCGATCTGACCGTGACGCGCAGCACGCGACTGAGCGCAACCTACATGCACAATGCCGCACTCGCCCGGCTCGACCGAGCCTGCGGCGGCGATTCGGGGTCGTCAGGCGAAGGGAAGAATGGCGGTGGGGATGTGGCGGCGCCTTCCTCGACTCTATCGCCCGAAACCTCGGGAGGGCGGAAGTGAAAGTGGGTCGCCTGCTTCTTTTCGCGCTCGGCGTCGCCGGCCAAATTTCCAACCTGCATGCGGTCACGCTCGAAGCTGCGCTCGCGCAGACGCTGCAAAACAATCCCCATATCCTGCAGGCCAAGACCGGCCTGGAATCGGCCGCCGGTCAACGCCTGGTCCTGCGCTCCGCCGCGTTACCAAAAGCTCTCATCGGCGGGATCATCGGCGACCAGGGCGGCTATCGTGCCGGTTCCTCGTCGAACAAGCCCTTTGCCCTCGCCTACGGGGCGTTTCTGCAGCCGGTTTTTAACGCTGGAATCCCGGCCGCCTACCGGCGCGCGGACACCGCGCTCCTGATCGCGCAACAAGAGTTAAACGTGACGGTGGCGGCCGAACTGCAGAACGCGCGGCTGGCCTTCTACAGTGCGCTTTATAATCGCTCTCTCGAGTCGTTAGGCCGGACACAGCGCGAACGGCTCGATGAAAATGTCGCAGGCGAAAAAGCGCGCTACGAGGCGGGAAAGAGCAAGCGGGGCGAATTCACCGCCGCTACCCTGCAGGCGCGCGAGCTCGATCCGGAAATTGAGGCTGCACACGCCGCGTATGGTGCAGCGTGCCTGCAACTCGCTGCGGCCATGGGAAGCGCACTTGATCGCGGTGCGACGCTTCCAGTCCCGGAGGGTAGTTTGGATTTTCAGGCGATCGATTTGCGCTGGCAGGATGAAGTAACCAGCGCCTTGCAGCAACGAGCCGATTTGAAACTGGCCCGTTTGATGGTGCGCGCAGCCCGCGACGATCAGCGCATCATCGAAGCCGGCTACTATCCCATGATCGATGGGATCGCGGGGGGCGACGCCATTCCCGTTAGCGGAATTCATCGGGACAGCGGAGGTTCTCCGCAGGCGAGTAACGATACGGTTACCTCTGAAGTGCGTGCCGGTGGGGCCTACACCTGGCGAGTGATCGATAATGGTCGGGTGGGCGGGGCCGTCCTGCGTCAGCGCGCGGCGCGCGAGACGAATGAACTGCAGGTGCAAAAACTGGAAGCGAGCATTCCGCGGGATCTCTCCCGGCTGCAAAATGATTTGCGCACCATTGCCGCGCGCTATCGATCGTTAGCCCAGGCCGTCGATGGAGCCGAGCGCGACGTCGCCTCCGTGCAGGAAAATCGCGCCCAGGGTCTCGCTTCTGCCCTTGATTTCCGCACGGCCGAAAACAGTCTCCTCGTCACCCGGCGCGGCATTCTCCGCGCGATTTACGAGCAGAAAGTGGCGCTGGCCGAGTGGGACCGCGTGACCGGACGTTACTTTCAGTTTTCCGGCGACACGGCGGCAAAGCTACATTAGTTCGAGCCATTGAAGATTTCGAAGCGAACGCTCTGGACGGTTTTGCCGATCGCGGCGGTCATCCTCGGCGCTATTTACTACGTTACCTTGCCCATGGCCGAGGTGGAGAAAGTCGTCCGGGGCACAGCCATTTCGGCGGTTTACGGCACGGTTCGAATTGAACCCGTTTTCGTCGTGCATGTCCGTGCCCAGAACAATGGGTTCATCCGACTCGCCGATTCGGTCGCTAACGGTCGGGGCGCGGTCGGGAAAAGTGTCACCAAGGGAGAGCTGCTCGCGACAATCGCCGATGAGACAACCACCCGCCAGCTCAAGCAGGCGCAGTCCGACTTGCAGGCGGCGGAAGAACAGGCCCGACTGGAGCTGCCCTCCTCCGAACCACTCAAGGTCGCGGAGGCGAACGTTCAGCGTCTGGAAAAATTAACTTCCCTGAGCAACGTCCCCGCAGTCGAATACGAGAACGCAAAGAGTGAAGCCAAGCGACTGCGTGATTTGCTCGCCACGGAAAAGATCGAGCGCCAGCGCAACCTCGATTCGCTACGCGACGCGGTCAAGAAAGCGGAGGCCCTGACGAGCCGCCTCGAAATTCGCGCTCCGATGGACGGCATCCTTTCCGATATCAAAGCGATCGACGGCGAGTTCGTGAGCGACGGCAGCGAACTGCTGACCGTTTCGTCTCGGAAAAATTACGTCCGTGGCGAGGTGAACGAAGAAGATATCGGCGAAGTGAAAGTCGGGATGCCGGCGATCCTTCAAATGTACGCCTATCGCCAGCGACAGTTCGACGCCACCGTTACTTCGATCGTTCCCGCAGCCGATCCCGAGACGCAGCGTTACACGGTGCTGCTCGACCTCAAAAATCCGCCCGAGAATCTGCTTGCCGGTATGACCGGTGAAATGAACATCATCACCGGCCGGCACGACTACGCGATCCTCGTCCCGACAAGCGCCCTCCTTGTCGACCAGGTTTGGCAGGTCAAACACGGCGTGGTGGAAAAACGCACGGTCAAGGTGGGATATCGCACCCTCGAGTTCTCCGAGGTGCTCGAGGGCCTGAAAGAAGGCGACCACGTCGTCGTCTCGGACCAGGATAAACTCCGGTCTGGACAATTCGTCCGGCAGCACATGGTCAAGACTGTGCGGCAGGAAAAGCTCCGGTGACGCCGACCCTCCATATCGCGTTGCGTTTTCTTTTTCATCGCAGACGCGCCTTCATTCTCAGCCTTTGCGGGGTCGTATTCGGCGTTGCGATTTTCATCTGCACCCAGGCCCAGACCCAGGGCTTCACGAAAAATTTCATCGATTCCACCCTCGGAAGCAGTGGCGCCATCATGTTGCGCGGGCAATTTAGTCCGCGTTACGGCGATCTTTACGTCGCGCCGAAAAACGCCAATGTGGAAGCAGCCCGCCGCCGCTACTTCGACGGCATCACTAACGCCTCCGAAATCATGCGCATCAGCCGGCGCTTTCCCAACGTCGTCGCCTGCGCACCGGTCCTGCGCGGCACGCTCACGGCGCGGGCTGAATTTGAGACCGCCACGATCGATCTCTTCGGAATCGATCCTGCCCTGCATCTGCGCACAACCGATATTGGCCGGCAGATCATCGCCGGGAAGTATGACGATTTTCGCAACAATCCCAGCTCGGTGATTCTCGGTTCGACCCTGGCCGAGATGCTCGGAGTCAAAGTGGGCGACACGGTCCAACTGCTCTCGCCGAGCGGCGAGTATTGGCGCTTCACCGTCGCCGCGATCGCCCGTGGCGGTGTCGGGTCGGTCGATTCCACCCGCGTCTATTGCCACTTGAAAATTGCCCAGCGCCTTTTGCGCAAGCCCTACCCGGCGACGATGATCCTTTACAAGCTGCGCGATCCCGATTTAGCGCCGGACCTGGCGCAACACTTCGAACAGCTCTTTCAACACGAAGCACGTAGCTGGCAGGTGCGCGAGCAATCTAATCTGGCGCTTCTTCTTACCCTGCGAGTCTCCACCGGGATTACCGTTTCGCTGATCATTTTGCTCGCCGGCTTCGGCATTTTCAATGTCCTCACCATGACGGTGCTGTCGAAAACCAGGGAGATCGCGATCCTGCGCTCAATCGGCTACAGCCGGCGCGACATCAGCGCGATTTTTCTCTGGCAGGGAGCGCTCATCGCGAGCCTCGGGTCGGTAATCGGCTGCATCATCGGAGGGCTCTCGGTCATCGGTGTCTCCCATATTCCGTTGCGCGTGCGCGGGATCCTCTACGCCGATTACTTTCCGGTCGCTTCCGATTGGCGCCATTATCTGTGGGCCACGGTCCTCGCGACTATCGCGGTCGCGATCGCCAGCTGGGTGCCGGCCCATCGCGCGGGGCAGCTTCCGCCGGTCACGACGTTGAGAGGATCGAGCGTATGACGAACGAAGTCTGCCTTGGCTGCGAAGGGATCGAACGTTACCTCGGCGAGGGCGCGGAACGCGTGCATGCGCTGCGCGGCATTTCGCTCGAGCTCAAAGCAGGAACGATCCACGCGGTCGTCGGCCCGTCCGGCTGTGGCAAGAGTACCCTGCTTTATGTCCTTGGGTTGCTCGACCCGCCCGATCGCGGCCAGGTCACGATCGAATCGGAACCCGTCTCCCAGCTCTCGGATGACGAACTGTCACGCAAGCGTAACGAGTTGCTCGGGTTCATCTTTCAGTTCCATTTTCTGATGGAGGATTTCACCGCGCAGGAAAACGTTATGATTCCGATGCGACGCCTCGGACGTCTGACGGAGGAGGCAATGCGTGAGCGGGCGGCCGAGTTGCTCGAAGCCGTTGGTCTGGGCAATAAACTTTCCCGCCCAAGCCGTCATCTCTCCGGCGGCGAACAGCAGCGTGTGGCGGTGGCACGCGCGCTGGCGAACGATCCGCGTGTCATCCTGGCGGATGAACCGACCGGCAATCTCGACACCAAAAGTTCGACGCGTGCCTTCGAGCTTTTGCAGGACGTTGTCGTGCGCGGCGGAAAAGCGCTCCTTCTCGTGACGCACAATCCCGGGATCGCCGGCGCGTGTGATTTGATTCACGAGATGCAGGACGGACGAATTGTCTCGACCCATCCGCGCGGCCGGGTTGGCATTGTTTCGTGAGCAGGGTGACGACAACGGCGGAGTTGCCACCATCGGAATCGCGCGCAGGTCCGGATCGGACCGGCTCCGAGCTGAAGCAGGGCATGTTCTTCAACACGATCGCGCTCCTCGCGTCGAATTTTCGTGGCGTCTTCACTTTCCTCATCGCGCGACTGCTCGGCGCGGCATCGTTAGGGGTGTTTCTCGTCGCCTGGGCCACGACCGATATCCTGAGCAAGATCGGGATGTTTGGCCTCGACAACGCGATCATTCCCTTCATTGCGCGGTCGGAAGTCGCTGGCGAGCGCGGTCGCAGTCGGGCGCTCTTTCATCTCGCGGTTTTCCTCGCGGTAGCGCAGAGCGCCCTCGTGGCGAGCCTTGCCATACTTATCGTACGGTTTGCTGGGAAGCGGTTCGGACTCGATCCCCAGATGGTGGGGGTCCTGTCCGTCCTGCTTTGCGCCATGCCGGGAGTTAATCTGTATCGCATCTGCACGGCCGTCTCGCGCGCGATGAAGGTGATGAAACACGACATCTGGTCGCGCGGTATGACCGAACCGATCGTGACCACGCTTGCGTTCCTCGGCGCGGTCACGCTCGGATGGAAAACCTATGGCGCCCCCGTCGCCGCCATCATCGGCACGGGCGCATCCGGAATCGTGGCGCTCATCCTGGCGGCGTCGCTCTTTCGTCCCGCACTCTCAACTCGCGGCGTTATCTCGTATTACGGCGAGGCGAGGCGCCTGCTGGGTTACTCCGCCTCGATCAGCGGTTACGATCTGATCAACGCTTTGATCCTCAGGCTGGATGTGATCATGCTCGGATGTTTTGTCGGGCGCGCCCCCGGGGTGACGCTATCGACGGTTGGCATTTACGGAGCGGTCGTGGAAGTGGCCAACGGTCTGCGCAAGGTCAACCATGCTTTCAATCCTATCTTCGCTCCGCTGATTGCCGGCATGACGGCTGAGGGCAACCATCAGGATGCTGCCGCCACCTTCTCTCGTGTCGCGCAATGGATGCTCTGGATTCTTCTCCCCCTTTTCGCTGTCATGGCGCTGGCTGGTTCCCTCATCCTGAGTATTTACGGCGCGGACTTCCGGCAAGGCGCGTTGTGGCTCGATATCGTTGCCCTTGCCTGCGGGACAAATTGTTTCGTCGGTCTGGCCGAGACCGTGATCATGGTGCAACGGCCGGGCCTCAACCTGCTCAACTCTGCCATCGCGGTGGTGGTCGGCTTCCTGGCGAATCTTTGGTTGATCAACTCGCTCGGCGTGATCGGCGCGGCGTTTGGAATTTTGCTTCCCTACGTCCTGCTCGGCGTCCTGCGGCATCGCCGCGCTGCACTTGGTCTTTGTGCTGGGAGCAGCCGTGGCGGAATATCGCGCCGCCCGTCTTTGCGGCCCTGATCGCTGCCGCACCCGCCATTCCGTGTCGATTGCTGCTCGACGGTGTCGTGGCGCAAATTACGTCGGGGCTGGTTTTCCTCGCTGTCTTCGGTCTGCAATGGCGGCTTCACTTTCGGCGCAGATGAAGCGAATTTTTCTGACCGGCGCCAGTTCCGGGATCGGCCTGGCCATTGCCAGGGCACTGAGTGCGAATGGTGATGAGATTTGGGGGACGGCGCGCAAGGCCGACCGTATTCCCACGTTCCCGGCCTGCATCGCATCGCTCTCGATTTGTTGGACGGGATTCGTTAGGTGAAATCTTTCGCTCCGCCTGGCGTGAGGCCGGACATTTTGATGTCGTGATCAACAACGCCGGGACCGGCTACTTCGGCCCGGCGGAATCCCTTTCACAGGAGGAATTGTCGCGGCATTTTCAGGTCCTTGTTTTTGGCCAGATCGAATTGATGCACCTGGCGTTGCAGGCAATGCGGGGAGAGGAATGCGGG
>CAWAIY010000012.1:0-246306 GCA_963782205.1 uncultured Verrucomicrobiae bacterium
AAGACTGCTCAGCTCCTCGACGTCGGTCGCGCTCATCCCAATGCCCTGCCCGGGCGGCGGGATTTCGAGGATCTGATGGGAATCGTCGGGCTCGGAATAAAGGATGTATCCCAGTGTGGTCAGGCGAATCCAGCGCGTGCTATTGAGGAAATTTCGGCTACCGATTCCGATCCGTTTCCCGTTTTTCCAGGCCATGATTTCTGCCACGCGGGTGGTGATTTTCGGCGGCTGATTAGCCGGCAGGTTTTCGTCGCGCAGCCGATAACGTTTAAAGAATTGCCCGTGATTGAGCAAGTAAAGCCACTTCGCGTGGCGCTGAATGAGGATGGAAAAGTCGGGACGCGAAATGAGAAGCTTTTGTCCGATACGCAGCATCGTGCTGCTCAGGTTGTTGGTGCGCATGATGAGCTCAGGCGTCGTCTTGGTCTTGGCCGCGATCCGTGCCAGCACATCGCCGCTGTGCACGATGTATTCTTCCTTTTCCGGTGCCGGATAATTCGAGAGGAGAATACTGGTGTTGATGTCGCCGAGCAGGTCTTGCGCTTCGCCGACGTGCAGGCCGCTGGGATATTTCTGGATGAAGGCGGTGAAGGCGGCGCGCGCCTCGATCAGTTTGCCGTCCTCTTTTAGCTTCAGTGCTTCCTTGAACTCCGGCAGGCTGACGTCCGGCGTCGGGAATGGCGTGGCCACGGCTCGTTGCTCGGCCCGCAAGACCAGTTCCGGGCGAATAAAAATTCTGTAACTGAAGAGCGCGGCGCCGCCAAAGATGACGACCGCGAGAAGGAAAGCGAAGATCCACTTCATGCTCGGAAGCGCGTTTGGCCTAACGAACAGGCCGGTTTGATCCCTTCAGCTGCCGCCGGAGCTTCTGCGCAGCGGGGATTCAACCCTTGGAATCGGAACCTGAAAAGAGAGCGTTCCAAAAACGATAGCGCGGAGGTTCCACTTCATCCGTCCAGGTAAAATGGCAATCTTCGCAGTAGTACTCCTTCGGGAAGACTTTCACGGCAAGCAGGATTGCCGCGAGTCCCGGCATGAGAAACTTGCGCGTCAGCTGCGGATATTGGATGCGGGTCGAATTGCATTGCGGGCAACGCAGGGCGGCGATATCGGGATCGGCCGCTTCCCATTCAACCATGAGGTTGTGGGCGCGCTGGAAATCCTTTTCCTCCACCGTGACGTGGGCGTTCGCTTTCGGCTTCGACATGAAAGCGTAAGTCTGGAGATTGGCCTCGTTATGCAGGTCGGCTTTCACTCCGGCGGCATTGAATTTATCTTTCAACTTTTTCGCCTTGGCCGGCTCGTTGTAGGTCGCGATCGTTACCATAAAATTCCTGCCCTCGTTGGGCGTGCCTGATGAAACATCAACTACCGCCGCAGTGCAAGACTGGCCGGCGGGAACCATTGATAGAGCATCAGATAAACGAGCACGCCGGTCACCGAGACGTAGAGCCAGATCGGCATTGTCCATCGCGCGATGCGGCGATGGCGGTCCCAGCGGCGCCGAAAAACCGGCACGAGGGTCGCGATGACCAGTGGCAGGGTCACGAAGGCGAGCAGGACATGGGAAATGAGCATCGGGAAATAAAACCACGCGATCAACCCGCTATAGCCGGACGATTTCTCGCCCGCGTGAGCGTGATAAACAACGTAGCCGACAAGAAAAATCGAGGACGAGACGACCGCGGTGATCATGCAGGCGATGTGTCGACGCCAGAACCCGCGCCGGATGAACCACCAGCCTAACGAGATAAAAACGGTGCTGATGGCGTTGAACGAGGCGTTCACCGCCGGCAGATCGGAGACGGTCATGGTGGATGCGCTAAAGCGGTCGAAGATCGTGAATCGAGATAGGTGAATCGTTACATCGGCTCGGCGTTTCCGCCAAGATTTGTTCACTGGATTCACGATTCGCGAATCACGTTCCCTTGAAATCCTGCGTCTCGACCGTAGGAATCAGCATGCCGCCTTCCACGCTGAGGGAACCGCCGCGACGGCGGCTGCATCGCGGACGAGTGCGCCTTCCCGCGCGCCTGTGGGTTTTGCTGACTCTCGCGCGCCTGGCGACCATCCTGGTCGTCGTCGGGCTTTTGGCCGGCGGCTGGTATCTGGCCAAGAAAGGTTTCAGCCGCAGCTGGCGAGAGAAAGTCGTCGAGGAGCTGCATAAACGCGGGGTCGAAGCCTCCGTCCGCCGCCTGACGCTCGATCCTTTCCGCGGGCTGATCGCGCGCGACGTCCGCATTTACGACTACAAAAAACGTAATAAGACGCTCGCGGTCGTGAGCGAGATCTCTCTCGATATCAATTACGCGGCCCTTTTTCATCACCAGCCGTTTCTGAACGCGCTCGACATTCGGAACGGCAACCTCGCCATCCCGCTTCCGCCCGTCGCCGGCCAGGTCCAGCAAGCGGAGCTGAAGCGGTTTCGCGCTCACGTCTATTTCCCGCCGGAACGGATCGAAGTCAGCCAGGCAGAGGGAGTTTTTTGCGGGGTGCGCATCTCGGCCAGCGGTCAGTTGATCAGGCGCGAATCGTATCGACCGGCAACGAAAGGCTCGGCCGAAGAAGCCGCCCGCCGCCTGCGTTTGCTCCAGACGCTCGTGACGACTTTGCAGGGCTTTCGCTACCCGGGCACGGCGCCGGAATTGCAGGTGAAATTTTCCGGCGACCTCTCCCAGCTCGAGGACGCCCATGTCGAAGCCAGGCTACGAGGCAGCGAGATCGTGCGCGACGCTTATGAAGCACGGAATTTTTATCTCGCGGCGGAGTGGAAGGACCACACCCTTACGATTCCACGGCTCGAATGGAGCGATCACGCCGGCCGCCTGGCCGGCACCGCGACCTGGAGCCGGGCCAACGGGCAGGCAAATTTCCAGGCGCGGAGCAGCGTTGATCTCAAGCGATTGTTAGGCAGCTTCGGTTTCGGGACCGTGCTCAACGCGGTCACCTTCCGCGCGCCGCCTCAGATTGAAGTTTCGGGCTCCGCCAGCATTGGGGCGGCGGAAAAGAAAATCGAGATTGTCGGCAAGTTGGCGGTCGAAGATTTCGCCTATCAGCAGATTGGCTTCGAGGGATTGACCTGCGACTTTGCCTGGGACGGTGAGCGTACGATGCTGCGCGACATTCTCCTGCGGCATCGGACCGGACAACTTCACGCCGATCTCTTGGATGCGCCGGATGACTTTCGGCTCAACATCGATAGCTCGATCGTTCCAGGCGCCTTTGGGCCGCTGGCGCCGGCGGGGCTTCGCCCTTTTCTTCGCGAGTGGGAATGGCAGCGCTCCCCTAATATTCATCTCGCAATCCGCGGGACGAGCCACGATCCCGCCTCCTGGCACGGCGACGGGACCCTGGCACTCGGCCGGAGCCGCTTTCGCGGCGTCTGGATGAACAGCGGCAGCGCCAGCCTGCGCTTTGGCGACGGTTTGTTCGAGCTGGAGAATTTCCATGTGGCGCGTGACGAAGGCAGCGGCACGGGCAGTCTGGCTTTTGACGAGAAACGACACGAGCTGCGCCTAACGAATATTCAAACCACCTTGAAACCGAGCGAGGTCATCATGTGGGTCGAGCCGCGTTTCTGGGAGCAGGTGGCGCCCTATCGATTCCATCGCACGCCCCACGTCACGACCAACGGCATCGTCCAATTTGCGGGCGGCAAGCAGACGCATCTCGAGATCAGCGTCGATGCGCCCGCCGGGGTCGATTATACCTTCATCGACAAGGTGCTGCCGTTCGATCGGATCTCGGCCCGGCTGCTCTTTACCGACGACCGTTTGCAAATTTTCAACCTCAAGGGAACGCTTTTCTCCGGCAGCCTGACAGGCGGAGCCGACATTTCCCTGGCCAGGAACGATCACCATTACACCGCCCAGGTCGCGGTCGAGAAGGTCGATTTCCCGAGCCTGACAGAGCTTTACTTCAAATACAAAACAGCGCAGGGGTCGCTTAACGGCACGCTCGATTTCGGCGGGATCGGCGCCGACCAGCGGGCGCTGCACGGGTCGGGCAAAGTCGAGGTCAGCGATGGAAACGTCTTCGCCATTCCGGTCTTTGGCCCGCTCTCCGAGTTGGTGAGCAAGATGTTCGCCGGCGTCGGCTATAGCATCGCCCACGAGGCGACGGCGCCTTTTTCGATCAAGGATGGCGTGATTCACACCGACAAGCTCAAGGTCTCTGGGAAGCTTTTCTCCATGGTCGGGCATGGCGACATCAACTTCCTCCGGAACAAGCTCGACTTCGACATCCGGATTGATGCGGGCGGGCCAGGCGCGGTCCTGACGCCGCTCTACAAGCTTTTCGAATACCACGGCGAAGGCAGCCTGACGAAACCGGTCTGGCGTCCGAAAAGGTTCTGAGGATTGCTAATTGCTGAATGAAGAAAAAGCTCGCGCCTGACGAAGCAGGATCGGGAGGCGCGCAACCAGAAATTCTCCTCGGCGCCCACATGTCGATCGGGGGCGGAGTGCACCGCGCGATCGAGCGGGCCTGTTCGATCCGATGCAGCGCGATGCAGATTTTTGTGAAAAACAACATGCAGTGGTTCGCGCGGCCTCTGACCCGCGAGGAGATCAGGGCGTTTCGCGAGCATGCCGACCGGCAGCGGTTGGCGGCGGTTTTTGCGCACGCCAATTACCTTATCAACCTCGCCGCGACCAATCCGCAATTTCACGCCAATTCGCTCCGCGCCTTGTCAGAGGAACTGATCCGGGCCGATCAGCTTGGCCTCCCTTTCATCGTCCTTCATCCCGGCGCCCACCTCGGCGCGGGCGAGGAAGCCGGCTTGGAAAAGGTCGTGATCGCAATCGATCGGATCTTCGCCGGAATCCCAAAGTCGAAGACGCGGATCGCACTTGAAACCACTGCGGGACAAGGCTCGTCGCTCGGTCACACTTTTGGACATCTCGCCCACATTATCGGCCGAGTGCGCGAGCCGGAACGGCTCTGCGTGTGCCTCGACACCGCGCATGTTTTCGCGGGCGGTTTCGACCTGACGACGGAAGCCGGAACGCGAAAAATGTTCCGGGAATTCGATCGCACCATCGGAATGAAACATCTCGTCGCCCTGCACTTGAACGATTCCAAAACCGCGCGCGGCTCGCGGGTGGATCGTCATGAGCACATCGGCAAAGGGCAAATCGGCCTGGAAGCGTTTCGCGCCATCATGCGCGACCGGCGTTTCCGCAAAATCCCGAAAGTGCTCGAAACTCCGAAAGGCAAAGATTTACTCGAAGACGTCGAAAACATGCGGACGCTCCGCGAGCTGATCAAAAAATGATCAGGAGATGCCTATTTGATAAACCGAATCGTCAGGGGATAACGAAAGAGCTCGCCGTCGCTTGCCTTGATCGAGGCGACGATGACGAGAACGGTGTTCAGCACCCAGAGCACGATTAGAATCGGGATTCCGATGAGAACGAAGCAAAGGATGACTGCGGCGGCGTCGTAGATCAGCATCGAGAGCTGGAAATTGAGCGACTCCTTGCCATGAGCGTCGATCTCAGGCGCATCGCCGCGTTTGAGCAGCCAGACGATGAGCGGCCCAAAGATGTGGCCGAGGAAATGAAAGAAGAGTCCAAGCAAGGCGCTGGCGTGACAAAGGACACACCAGGTGCGGGCGTTAGATGACGTGACCGAGCTGGTTGGCGGAATCGTTTCCATGACGTTACTCTTTCACACGTTCGATGTGCGCGCCAAGCTCACTCAGCTTTTCATCGAGATGTTCGTAACCGCGGTCGATATGATAGACGCGCCGGATTTCGGTCACGCCATCGGCCTTTAAGCCCGCCAGCACGAGCGCCGCGGAGGCCCGCAGATCGCTCGCCATGACGGGCGCGCCATAAAGGCGATCGACACCCTGAATGACCGCGGTCGCACCTTCGATCTGCACCTCTGCGCCCATCCGCTTCAGCTCCGCCACGTGCATGTAACGCTGGGGGAAAATGCCTTCCGTGATGACGCTGACTCCTTCCGTCGTGGAAAGAAGCGCGCACATCTGCGCCTGCATATCGGTCGGGAAACCGGGATAGGGTTCGGTGATGAGGTCGAGCGGTTTGGTGACCGCGCCGTTCGGCGAAACGCGGATCGAATTCGGCGTGCTCTCAATGTGGAAACCGGATTTCGTCAGCGCGGTCGTGACCGAGGTGACGTGCTCGGGTCGCACGCGATTCAGGGTAATGCCTCTGCCGGAGATCGCGCCCGCAACGAGGAACGTCCCCGTTTCGATCCGGTCCGGAATGATGTCATGTTCGGCGCCGTGCAGTTCCTTCACACCTTCGATGATGATGCGCCGCGTCCCCGCGCCTTCGATTTTTGCCCCCATTTTGTTGAGGAAATCAGCCAGATCGCACACCTCCGGCTCAGCCGCGGCGCCTTCGATCACCGTTATGCCTTCGGCTAATACAGCGGCCATCATCACGTTGTCGGTTCCGAGCACGGTCGGTCCGAATTTCCCGCGCAAATTGGTTACCGCGCCGGTGAGCTTCGGGGCAAAAACTTTGACGTTGCCACTTTCCACTCGCACCGCGGCGCCGAGCGCTTCGAATCCCCTGAGATGCAAATCGATTGGGCGATCGCCGATCACGCAGCCGCCGGGCAGCGAAACGGTCGCCTCCTTGCACCGGCCTAACAATGGCCCGAGCAGGCAGACCGAGGCCCGCATCTTGCGCACGATTTCGTAGGGCGCGACCGAATCCGCCTTCTCCGCTCTCACCGTGACGTTGCCGCTCGCCCGCTCCACATCTGCACCCAGATGCATCAGGATCTGGAGCATGTAATTCGTGTCGCTCAGGTCCGGCACACGATGGATCACACACGGTTCGCGCGTCAGCAAAGTGGCGGCGATGATCGGCAGCGCAGAGTTCTTCGAGCCGCTGATCTTGATCGAACCGGAGAGCGGATGTCCGCCGTGCACGAGAATTTTATCCATACCGGGCGAAGAGGAAACGTGGGGTTCCTGAATAATCCTTTTTCGCGGCGATGTCGTGATAATTCTTGTCGGCCAGAAAGCCGGTGAGAGCGTTCGATTGATCATGACCGATCTCGAGCGCGAGCAATCCGCCGGGGCGCAGGTGCGGTGGCGCGGCTGAGATCAGTTCGCGAATCAACTCGTCGCCCACCGTGCCGCCGAAAAGCGCAACGGCGGGATCGTGTCGCACCTCGGGAGCGAGCTGCGCGGCCTCGTGGGTGGCGACATAGGGAAGATTTGCGACAATGAGATCGAAGGCACCTTCGACCTTGTCGAGAAGATGACCCTGGGAAAATCGAATGCGCTCCGAGGCGCCGACCCGCTCGGCATTTTCGCGTGCGAGCGCGAGCGCCTCTCCGGAAAGATCGGCGGCGTGAACTTCCGCGGCGGGGAAGCGGGCAGCGAGGGAGAGCGCGATAACACCGCTGCCTGTGCCGACATCGAGCAGGCGTGGATTTTCCGGCCAGGTGAAGTCGCAAAGATATTCCACCAGTTGCTCGGTTTCGGCGCGGGGAATGAGGGCGCGCTGGTCGCTCAGGAATACGTGGTCGCCAAATTCAACCGTGCCGAGGAGATGCTGGAGGGGCTCGCCCTGCCCCCGGCGCCTCACGAGTTCGCGCAGCGGCGCCAATTCTGGCTCGGAAAGCGGACGCTCGAACTCGAGGTAAAGCTCGATGCGTTTTTTGCCTAGCGAATGCGCAATAAGATGTTCGGCGTTGAGGCGCGGGCTCTCGATCCCCCGCTTCTGGAAGTAGGCCGTGGTGGATTGCAGGACTTCGAGAACGGTCATTGGCTTTTGCTTGTCATCTCTCGTCGCACGCCGGATGACAAGAAAACCACCAACTCGTTAGGCGAGGACCGATTCCTTGAGGCGCTGCTCGAGATCGGCGTGTTGCAGAGCACTGATCATTTCCTCCAGGTCGCCTTCCATGACCCGATCGAGATTGTAAAGCGTAAGCCCGATGCGGTGATCGGTGATCCGGTTCTGTGGATAATTGTAGGTCCGAATTTTTTCCTCTCGTCCGCCGGAGCCGATCTGGCTTTTGCGGGTGGCGGAATACCTGGCTTCTTCCGCGCGCTTCTTATCCTCGAGAAGGCGGGCGCGCAGGATGCTGAGCGCTTTTTCCTTGTTCTTTTGCTGGCTGCGACCGTCTTGACAGCGAACGATGCGGCCGGTTGGGATATGCATTACCTGCACCGCGGAATCGGTTGTGTTCACGCCCTGCCCCCCGGGTCCGCCCGCGCGGCAAACTTCAATCCGCAGCTCTTCCGGTTTCAATTCGAGATCGACCTCCTCGGCTTCGGGAAGAACCGCAACGGTCGCAGTCGAAGTGTGGATGCGGCCCTGGGCCTCGGTCGCGGGCACGCGTTGCACGCGATGCACTCCGCTCTCGTATCGCAGCTTTCGGAAGACCGATTCGCCCGAGATCTTGAAGATTATTTCCTTCAAACCGCTCAACTCGGATGGACTCGACTCGAGGTCCTCGATTTTCAATCCAGCCGTTTCCGCATAACGATTGTACATCCGGTACAGATCGGCCGCGAAAATTGCCGCCTCGCTGCCGCCGGTGCCGGCGCGGATTTCTACGATCGCGTCGCGATCATCGCTTTCGTCTGGGGGGAGGAGCCCGATCTGAACCGCGAACTCGAGATCGGCGACGCGCTTTTCGAGCACGGGAATCTCCTCCTGAGCCATCTGGGCGAGATCGCCCTCTTCGGAAGCGGCCAGCTCGCGGTTATCCTCGAGCTGGCGGCGCACGGTCTGAAGCTCATCCCATTTGGCGAGCAGGTCCTTGATCGCGGCATGCTCGCGCATTGTCTCGCTGGCCCGTTTCCGGTTGTCGAACAGACGCGGATCGGCGATCTCGCTTTCCAATTGCTGGAAGCGTTCACGCTTGTGCTGGATGAGGGATTGAAAGTCCATATACAAAAACGGCGATCCCGAGAGCGTTCGGGATCACCGGTCGTTAGGCGAAATCAGCTAAGCTTTCCGGGCGGCACCGGCACGAGTGGCCTTGGTGCTGCCGTAGCGGCGGGCGAATTTCTCGACCCGGCCCGCGGTATCGACGAACTTCTGTTCGCCAGTGAAGAACGGATGGCAGGCGGCGCAGATGCCGATCTTGATATCCCGGCGGGTCGAGCGGGTGTGGTAGACCGCGCCACAGGCGCAGCTAATCTCCGTCTCGTAATAGTCAGGATGAATTTCCGGTTTCATGGTGGAAAAAGAGTCGGCACAGTAGCCGCGGAGGGACCGTGCCGCAAGTGAGGAAAAACATGGACTCCTTGCGCATCGCCTGGAGCGAAACGCTGAAGCGACGCCGGGACGAGCCGGCCATCTTTCATCCGAAGGGTCGGGTGATCTTTCGTTTCGGAGAGATCGAAGACCTAAGCCGCGAGTACGAGGCGGTCGGCGCTCGTCTGACAGATTTCCAGGCGGGCGAAGTCGTTGCAATTCAAGTCGGGAATCATCCGCATTGGCCGGCGTTGTTTCTTGCCTGTCTGCGGCGTGGGATCGTCGTCTTGCCGCTCGAACAAACAATGAGCGAGCGCGAACGCGCCTCGGCGCTGCAAACTTGCAGCGCCACCGGATTAATCACCGACCCTGAGAAACCGATTGAGCGGCTAAACGCCGGGGATCCGATCGATTGGCAGGAGCGCGAGCCGGTCCTGCTCAAACTTACTTCCGGCACAACCGCTGCGCCGCGGGCGATCCGTTTTCGCAGCGCGCAACTCGTCGCCGACGCCGAACAAATTTGCGACACAATGGGCATTAGCGACGCGGACCTGAACTTTGCAGTCATCCCGGTTTCGCATTCCTACGGCTTTAGCAATTTGCTTACGCCGCTCTTGGTCCGGGGCGTGCCGATGGTGATCAGTCGCGATCGGATACCGCGTGCGGTGATCGATGACCTGGCGCGAACCGAAGCCACGGTATTCCCTGGCATGCCGCTGTTTTTTCAGGCTTTCGGCGAAATGACAGAAGCGCCGCCGCTGCCGAAACTGCGCCTGTGCATTTCAGCCGGAGCGCCGCTCAGCGTCCCGGTGGCGCGCAAATTTCGCGAAAAATTTGGGCGGCCGATTCATTCCTTTTACGGCGCGTCAGAGTGCGGCGGCATTTGCTACGACGACGAGGCGATAAGCGAAGAGGAAGGCTTTGTCGGGCGGCCCCTGCGAGGGGTCGAATTGCAACCGACCGACCAGGCCGCGGCCGGAACCCAGCTCCGCGTCCGGAGCGCCGCTGTCGGCGACGGTTATTTCCCACGCGCGGAAGCCGAGATCCTCGGCGACGGTTTTTTTGTGCCGGACGATCTTGTCACGATCAGCGATGCGGGCGTGCGCCTGGTTGGACGGGTTTCGGATCTGATCAACGTGGCGGGGAAAAAGGTGAATCCGGCTGAAATCGAGGCGCATCTTTTGAGTCACACAACGGTCCGGCAAGCGGTCGTTTTTGGCCGGGCATCACCCTTGCGCAACCAGGAGGTAGTTGCCTGCGTGGTTGCAGAAGGGAAGACGAGCGAAGCGGAGTTGCTCAAGTTTTGTCGCGCGCGGCTCAGCGGTTGGCAGGTGCCGAAACGGATTTTTCTGCTCGGAGCGCTTCCAGAGAACGAGCGCGGGAAGATCAGTCGCCGCGCTCTCGCGCTACATTTCGCGCGCTGATTTTTTGACCGCCCCGAACTGACGTTACAATCGGCCTTTCCGTCTGATGCGTCCGCTTGCCGGAGGAAAAAACACTTTTCGTTTCGCGTCGAACAGACATTGCTAATCGCAGGGGTGATTGGCGAAGAAATTGCTCTGTCACTTGCAACTCCTTAGCACCGTGAACCAGGCGAGCTCTCCCGATTATCCACCATCGCACGATGTCCAGGTTCTCATCCTGGAGCCCGATGAGCGAATTGCGATGGAAATCCTTTCCGCTTTGGAAGAGGCCGCACCAGGGACGACAGCGCGGGTCGCGGGGTCGTTAGGTGAGGCGCAATGCTGCGTGATCGACCAAGAACCGGCGCTCTTTGTTCTCGACGTCGACGGGGCCTATGACATGGCGCAGGAATTCATTTACGACCTGCGTACCAGTCATCCCAAGGCGCGTGCGATCATCCTGACGGCGATACATGTTCCCGCCCACCGCGAGCAGGTTTCTGGACTTGGCGCGATTCATTTCCTCGAGAAGCCATTCCCGCGCGCCGATTTCATAACCCTGGTTGAGGCTTTGCTCTTGCCGGCCGGCCAAGCAGAAGGAGCACGCTTCCAAGGCACGCTGAGCGATCTGCACGTGGCTGACATTATCCAGCTGAAATGCATCAGCGGTGCCACTTCGATGTTGGAGTTCACCGGGCCGCGCGGGGAGAAGGCACGAGTCTATTTCGAAAACGGTCAGGTCCGCCATGCCGCCGCCTCGGGCAAAGAAGGGATGGCGGCGTTTGGCGAAATCATCGATTGGCAAGGTGGTCTTATCTCTGAGGTGCCCGTGCCGCATGGAATACCGCACACCATCGATCTCGACTGGCAGGTCCTGCTAATGGAGGCGGTGCGCAAGATGGATGAGTCGCGGGGGGCGAGGGCCGCAGAAGGCAGCGCGAAAGCGGCGCCAAAGACCGGACACAGGATTCTCGTCATCGATGACAGCGTGATGCTGCTCAGTTTTGTGAAAGAGATTTTAGAGGAACAGGGCTACGAGGTCGTTACGGCCGAAACGGGAGAGGAAGGTTTGTGCCTCTGCGGCGCCGAGTCGCCGGACCTTGTCCTGCTCGATTTCGTCCTGCCCGACATGAAGGGGGATGAGGTCTGCCGGCGACTAATGTCTGATCCGGCTACGGCCAACGTTCCGGTCGTTTATGTGTCGGGTTTTGGCAGCGAATTGCAGGCGAGTCGGGCAGACCTTCCGAATATCATTGGCTCCCTTAGCAAGCCGTTTACCTCTGACGCGCTGGTCAGTGCCGCCCGTGGCTATATTTCCGGAGAGTTCGATCCCAACGAGCGAATGCCCGCGCCGTCGTCGCGGGAAATGACATCAGGGTTCGCGCAGAGGCCGCCAACTAGGCCGGTGCCGCCGCCACCGCCGGCGGAATCGGTGGGGACCGGTAATGGACGGCGTTCGATGAACGTGCCCGTCGTGGAAACGCCCGCAGAGAATTTCGGCTCGGCCAAGGCCTATTTTTGCGGCGACTCGAGCTTCTTCTCGCTCAACCGGGCGCTGCATACCATCGCGGCCGAGAAGTTGACCGGCACGCTGCGCTTCTTCTGGTCGCGCGATTCAGTCGACCTGTTAGCGCGCGACGGCCGGATCGTCATCGTCACGACGCGCAACCCGGGTTTATATTGCGAAGAAGCGCCGGTCGCGCTCCTCAACGTCCCGGGCGAGCGGGTTGACGCAGCCCGGGCGCGCCAGGCGACGGACGGTTGCCCGACCTTCGTCACGCTGGCCAAGGAAGACCTCATCCAGCGCGAGCCGGGATTGCGGTTGATGCAGCATTACGGGCAAAGGCTTTTTGCGCAGCTCTGGACCGATCGCGTTCGCTTCATATTTGTGCAGCACGAGTTGCCAGGCTACGCGGCAGAATTGCCCTCCTCCGAGGATGAGATGGACCAGTGGGCGCTGAGTGCGCTGCGCCTTGTGCAATATCAAGAGCTGGGAGAGAAGGCAATGATGGACGCGGCGTCTGTGCCCGCCTACACGCGCGACGGCTTCGAACGCGTCCAACAACTGCACCTGACCGTGGCCGAGGCGCAATTCGCCTCGCAGTTCAACGGGAGCCGATCGATCGCACAGATCACGAAGAATTTGCTGCTCGACATCAAGTTTGCGCAGCTCACTCTCTTCTGCTTTCTCGCGCTTGAGATTGTGGAATGCTGGCCGGCCCAGCTTGTCGCGGAGCCGGAGTCACGCGGAGGAATCCGCGGGATCTTTGGTCGTTAGGCGAAAGCTGCTTGTGGCCATTTGCGAGGAAAGCCTGATGGCGGACCAAGCTGTGTCTTCACGAATATTTGAGGCATTGTGGCGTGTCCAATGTCCAAATCGGACGTCCCATCAGCCTTGATCGACGAACGTCCCCCACACCCGCCGTCAGAGTTAGCGCATTACTTTAACTGTATGCGATAGTCTCATGGGATGAGCAAACCACAGGTGAAACCTAGTCCGCCGGAGAGAAGAGTCTTGAGTGCAAAGGTGCGTTTGCGCCGGCTGCGTGCGGCCGACGCGCGCCGAGCTGATAGCCAGCCGCCGTCGCACGCTCCGCCGTTTTGAGTAGAACTTTTCGGCAATTTTCGGTTTCAGATATCCAGACCCATCAACATTGCTCCGGGGACGTCTTCCCAACCGTTCCGAAGCCAGAATGAGCGACCTTTCACATTCACTCCCGAAACCAGAATGAGCGCCCTCGTGATTCCAACGCCGCGCAACCCGGTAACACACTCCTGAAGCAACTGCCGGCCGATCCCCTTTCCCTGGTGTGCAGGCACGACCGCCAGATGGTAGATCAGGCCGCGACGGCCATCGTGACCACAGAGTACGGCGCCAACGATCGTCTCTCCGCTTACCGCAACACGGCTGAGGCCCGGGTTGTGCAAGAGATACTCTTTTACTCCCCGCTCAGAATCTCCCTCCGCTACCTCAACGCCTTCGGCTGTCCTCCAAATGGAAAGCGCCTCGCCAAAGTCGGCGATGCGGAATTCCCTGGTGAAAACCGTTAGTGGGACGGACTCTTTCTGGTTCATCACGGTCGCATCGTTGCCGCGCAAGCCCAGCCTACTTGCTCTCGTGAAGGCTGTCGATGCGCCTCTTTGTCTGTTTCACTTCCAAGACGATGCTGGGCTAATTCCAGATGCCGATCGATTTGGTCGCGCTAAATAGAAGATTCCTTTGCCTTTCGGGCCAGGTTCGCCTCGCCCGAAGCGCGTTCGCGTTTGTGCTGCCCGAGACGAACAGGCCATCCTTAATGGGTGAACCAAGCGCTTCAACGACCGCGTCCGAAGCGTTCGCCTGAGTCAACGCTCCCGGTAAACGTCGCTCGTCTTCATCGCACTGGAGACAGTCATGACGATCAAGCCGACGAAAGCAGCTAGGAGAAATACCATCGTGAGTCAACCAGTCGGCGCGAACCCTTTCCAATTCCTGGTCTACCAGTTGGCTTCAGACTTAAACGTTGGACGTTCCGCGTAGTTCAAAACTTCGCCTCGACGCGCGCACTTGGAAACACTATCACTTCTTCGATAAACACCTCGCGCGTCCCGTGAACCGAACGACTTGTTCGCGCACGGCCATGATCCGGCAAAACAAAACCGTTCAACGACGAAGCCTTGCTCCGACCGTGCGCAGAACTGTTGCGGACTAAAAGCAAATCCAATAGTTTCCCGCCTGGGCTTCCATAGAATCTGGGCCGGTGCGGCACCCATGGCCGGCGAACTTTGATCTTTAATCGAATCGTGAATATGCCCAAACAGCTTGCGAGACCGGAGGAGAATGCGGCCGGTCGAGGTGGGATTCACGCGGCAGCGCCAATCACGCTTACTTCTCTGACCGGTCGTAACACCGAAGTCAGCTTGCTCCGAGATCGCTGGGAGCAGGCTCAAGAAGGGATGGGTCAAGTCGTGTTGATCGTTGGGGAATCCGGTTTGGGAAAATCGCGCCTGGTGCACACAATCAAACAGATCGTAGCGGAGCAAGGGAACGCGAAGGTGCCGGGGGCCGGGACAGAAGCCGTGGCCGTTTCGCAAGATTGTTCGGTCGTCGAGTGGCGTTGTTCGCTTCGCTTTCGAAATACCGGTCTCTTCCCAATTTCGGACTTCTTCAGTCGCTTTCTCAATCTTGACCACGATGAATCGGCCTCGGCACGATTCGACCGGCTGGCGCGGCACCTCGATGACTTTGGCCTGGGCCGGGCGGATCTGATCGCGCTTTTCGCAAAGCTTCTGTTTCTGGCGCCGGACGAGCGGTATCCTGCAGTGGGCCTGACTCCTGTGCGCGAACGGGAAGAAACCTTTCGCGCGATGCGGCAATGGCTGAAGGCTTGCTCGGATCGGCAACCGTTTCTCTTTGTGATTGAGGATCTACATTGGATTGACGCATCGACCCTGGAGTTTCTCGGACAGTTTGTCACGGAGGGGTTGCACGATCGTATCCTCACGGTCCTCACTTTTCGCCCGGAGTTTACGACGCCATGGCCGGCGATGGCGCACCAGACTAGCCTCGCTCTCAATCGCCTGACGCGGCGCCAGGTGGGTGAATTGATGCGCAGAGAAACGGCGAGCACTCTTCCGGATTCGCTCGTTGCGCAGATCTATCAACGCACCGGCGGAGTGCCTCTGCTGGTCGAGGAATTTACCCGCATCGTTCGCGAATCGGTGCACGCGAGCGACATTCCGTCCACGCTGCAAGACCTCGTGCTGGACAGACTCGACCGCATGTCGAGCAATCGCGAGGTGGTTCAATTGGCCGCCACCTTGGGGCGCGAATTCCACTGCGACATTCTTGCCGCGGTGGTGAGCACGGACACGCAGACACTTCTGGCTGAACTCGAGAAACTCGTCCGCGCCGAGATTCTTTGCGTGAAAGGCCAACCACCGAACTGCACGTTCGCTTTTAAGCACGCTCTTCTGGAGGAGGCGCTGCACGATGCGCTGTCCGAAGATGACGGAAAGCGGCTTCATCGCAAGATCGCTGAGGCGATGGAAACACGTTTTCCCGAAGTGGCGGAAAGGCAGCCTGAGTTACTGGCCCAGCATTTCACCGAGGCGGGTCTTCCCGGGAAGGCCGTGAGTTACAGGCTTAAGGCGGCGGTCCGATCTCGCGACAGGTTTGCCAATGTTGAGGCGATCTCCCACTTGAAGAAAGGACTGGCGTTGCTGGAGAGGCTGGGTCCCTCGTCTGAACGGGACACCCGTGAGCTGGAACTGCTTGGATTGCTGGGAACCGCGACTATCGCATCGCGCGGGTATGCCGATCCTGAAGTCGGCCCGGTTTTCGATCGCGCACGCGCCCTTTGCGAACGGCTCGGAGAAACGCCGCAGCGCTTCGCGATGATGTGGGGCAACTATGCCTTTCACGTGGTGCGCGGCGACTTTCGCCTCTGTGCCGACCTTGCCGAGGAGGCGATGGAATTTGGCGAGCGGCTCAACGACCCAGGCATTCTGATGGAGGCGCTTTTCCTGCGCGGCCTGGCGATGCTTTATCGTGGCGATTTCTCCGGCGCTCACGAGTGGTGCGAGCGCTCGATCGCGAAATACGATGACCGCGCTCGAACCGCCTATTGGGCCACGCTGATTGGCGAAGACGCCGGCGTTACCAACCGATGTTATTTGGCGCTGGCCCTGTGGCATCTCGGCTATCCCGACCGTGCTCTGCAACTGAATCGCGAGACGCTCACGCTGGCGCGGGAGATCAATCATTCTTTCAGTCTCGCATATGCCCTTCATCATAGTGCTTGGCTGCATCAGCACTGCCGCCTCGGCGCGGAAACTGAAGCGGCTGCTGAAGAACAAATACAGATCGCGACGGATCAAGGTTTTCCCTTCTGGCACGCGACTGGGATACTCTACCGCGCGGCCGGATTGCTGCTGCAAGGCAAGCTGGAAACAGGGTTGGCGCTTCTGGAAAATGGCCTGAAGGCATATCGCGCCACGGGGGCCGGACTCGGGCTTCCTTACTATCTCGGTCTACTGGCAGAAGCCTGCATTCAGGGGCGCAGGTTCCATGACGCGCGCCTTGCTTTGGATGAGGCCCTTACGCTCGTTGAAAAGAATGACGAGCATTTTCAGGAAGCCGAGTTGCTGCGCCTTCGCGGTGAATTGTTGCTGGCCGAGTCGGGCGATCAAAAAATGGCCGAGGACTGCTTTCGTCAGGCGATCGAGACTGCTCGCCGTCAACAAAGCCGATCCTTCGACCTGCGCGCCACCACGAGCCTCGCGCGCCTCTGGTGCAGGCAGGATCGCGGCCACGAGGCTTACGAAGTGATGACGGCGGCGCATGGCGATTTCTCGGAGGGCTTCACCACTCCCGATCTTGTGGAGGCGGCGGCGTTGCTCAGGGAATTAAGTGACGACCGAATGCGGGATGAATTTGCGGCCGGTGTCGCCTATGTGCGGGACTGCATCCCGCCGCCGATGCAGGGAAACGTTGCCGTGGATTGGCGCTACATTCCATCTTCCACGTTGGGAGGCGATACTATCGGCTATCATTGGATCGATGACGATCACCTCGCGCTCTACCTTATCGACGTGACTGGGCACGGCCTGGACTCGGCCCTGCTTTCTGTAAGCATCAACAATGTGATTCGATCCGGCTCGCTTCCGGGGGCGGAAATGGGTCGACCGGATCAGGTTCTCGCGAGCCTCAATGAGTCGTTCCAAGGACGGCAGCACAGCAACAAGTTCTTTACCATCTGGTATGGTGTTTACTGCTCATCTACGAGAGTATTGACCTGGTCCGGCGGGGGACACCACGCCTCGCTTCTTTTCGCGCGAGACGCGTCGGCTCCAGTTTTTCTCTCCTCGACAGGTCCGATGATGGGAATCCTGCGCGGCGCGAACTTTCCTGCTAGTTCTTGCCTCATCCCGCGCGGGGCGCGCTTGCTCATCTTTAGCGACGGTGTGTTTGAAATCTGGAATGATGAGGGTGTCGCCTGGGATTGGCCCGCGTGCGTTAGCTATCTGGCGACCTTGAGCCAGGGTGCAGAAACGGTGATGGATGAGCTAATCGAGCATATGCGACTCCTCCGCGGCTCGCAGCAACTTGACGATGATCTCTCGATCATCGAAGCGCGCTTCGATCACGACACATCAAAAAAGGCGCAATAAACCCGTGGCTTGCGCCCACTCGCGTGTTCAGGCTTGTCCTCGTCGGGATTCCGAGATTGCCAATTGCGCCGATCCTGAACTCCGCTCCACGAGCGGCTCGATTTATCTCGGCCTAACGAGACGGCGGGGCGATGGCCGAGCTTTTCGTTAGGCAGGCCTGCCCTCGGCGTCGCCAACATATTGTGCGTGGGCAATCGCCGCGACAATCGACGTACCCCCGATGACATTGCCGAGCAAGACCGGAAACATGTAGAAGAGATAATCGACCAGGCTTTTCTCGCCTCGACCGACGAGATAAAAAACGTCTACCGAACCAGCCACGATGTGGGCAAAGTCTCCGACCCCGACGATGTAGGTGACAATGATGATTACCCAGACCCGGGCTGATTCTGCAAACGGCATCAGCCAGACCATGAGTGCAATTAGCCAGCCCGCGAAAACTCCCCGCAGAAGAAGTGCGCTGAAGCCATGGCCGAGACTGGCGCGTCCGAGCCCCTCCATTGCCTGCCGGACCGCGGATGAAAGGACCTCGGTATTGCCGATCACCCACCCCATGGCGAAGGCGCCAACCAGATTGCTGACCAAAACGATAGCCCAAAGCCGGCCCACGTTCCCGAGCATCTGCACGGACGGTTTACGCAGAAGGGGTAGAATGACGGTCAAAGTGTTTTCGGTGAAGAGTTGCTGACGTCCGAGGACGACGAAGAGAAAACCGAGGCAGTAACCGAATCTACTGATCAACGGCCGCCACGGCGTGTCCGGCAAATGGCTGCTCAAAATGCCTTCCCCGACAAGAGAGAAACCCATCGAAAGCCCGGCGGCGAGGCCCGACCAAGCGAGAGCCGAGTTGCTTCGCTGAAGTTCGTCCAGGCCCTCCTGTCGAACCGCTTCGTAGACGATGTGACCACCTGGCGAGGTACGCTCCTGGATTTCCTGTTCGTCCGATTCTGTCTTCTTTTCTTCTTGGCGTCGTTCGTTAGGCATGCGGGTTGGTCAGGTTAAATCCATGAGGCAGATGCCATCTCCGGGTCGCGACCGGAGACGCGTCCGCTCCCGATGGTTTCTCGCCTAAGAAATCCCGCGTTGCTACGGCCTTGGATTCGCGTGAGCGCGGTGAATGGAAAGCCAGACGTCGTTGACAGAATGTTGCTGCGCACGGACTTCCCTCAATCGCTTCGCTAAGGTTCCACTACGACCGGCGTTCCGATGTGCGCGGCCGCATAAAACTGGCGCGCTTTCCGACGGGGCATTCTGATGCAGCCGTGCGATGCCGGCACGCCCGGCAAGTAACCCTCGTGCAATCCGTAGCCCGGCGAGAATTCGAGAAAGTAGGGCATCGCGGCGCCGACGTAGTGCGAACCCGGCGGTTTGCGGTCACGTCGCTTATCAACGTTGGCCTTTACGACCTTGCCCGAAGCATCAACATAGTCGCCGTAGATACTGGAGCGATGATCTTCGTCCTTCTGGATAACTCGAAAGCGACCAACCGGAGTGCGATATCCTTCTCGACCGCTCGAGATCGGGGATGACGCGGTTTTGATCCCCCCGCGGTAGAGATATGCTTCCTGTTCCCGCAATCTCACGATGATCGATGGTCGACCGGAATACCTTTCCGTGAGAGTGTCGCAGCCGCTCAAGATCGCCAAGGTCGCGCTGAGCACACAGAATTGTGAAAATCGATGCATGAGTCGTCGCCGGCCGGATGTGTGCACTATTGAAACATCGTGTTTTATGATCATCTCACACACCCATGCCCGCGGAAGTCCAATCGACATGGCTTTTTCCTCAGCAGGCACGATGCCTTATGCGTCCGCGTGGGCACGCTCGCCGGTTACGATGAACTGTTCCACGGATATGCGCATCATGTCGTCAAGAAAACGGTGCATGGTAGTCCGCGCGTAGAGCTTTCGGCTTGCACCGACATCCGGATGGTGCTCTTCAAATTCGATAAGGTGCGGCATGAGCGTGGCACGCAGATCCCGCATTTCGCGAAGCAGCTCGGAAATATCGTATCCTGCCTGGTAACGCGTGTGACCGTGCATGGCTGCGGTCCAGGCGGCGTCTTCTTTGATGTCCTGGCTGAAAGCGTTGGACATCACTTCGCTTAGCCGTTCCAAAAGTTGCGAAACGTGCTCCCTGAGCTGGTTGTGAGTCAGGGCCTCGGAGGCGCTGATCTTGCGGTCACGGTGCACGGCTACAGCCCATTCCGAAATAATCCGGTCGCGACGATCGCCAAGGAATGCGCCAAGTTGGGCGCCGACACGGGGCTCGATTGGCTTTGAAAGTTCGGATGAGACCATGGTGTGTCCTTGAGTTCATTCCAGGCCGGGAGAGCAATGGTTGAGCAACACCAGTCAGAATGGAGTTGTCCAGTAACCGAGCATCAACTCTGGGACCGCGAAGTCTCAGCCGCTTCAGTATTGATGGCGCTTTCGGCCAAATCGGTGAGTTTTTCATCGGTGGCCTTTTCTTCTTTGAGCGTTTGGCCGAGCAGTTCGCCGGCCTGGTCGTATCCAAGGCAATTGGCGAGGGCGCGTGCAGTGCCATAAGCCGCGATCTCGTAATGTTCGACGCGCTGCGCAGCGCCGATGAGGCCGGCGTCGCGTACCACGTCCTCGGCGTCTTCGCTAATGAGTTCGCGGCCTTCCCTGATGAGGCCTTCCATCGCCGCGCACCTGTGGTCAACGAGGTCGCAATCGCAGTTTTTGGCGATTTGCTTCAGGCGCTCGACATGTTCCTTGGTTTGTTCGAGGTGCTCTTCGAAGCCGCCTCGTAAGTCTTCGTTGGTGGCGGCTTTCGCCATCTTTGGCAGCGCCTTCACGAGTTGGGTCTCGGCGCTGTAGAGGTCTTGGAGCTCGTAGATGAAAAGATCTTGGAGTGTATCGAGTTTCATTTTTTGTGTTGCGTGAATTGCGTACGAGGATCGGCGCCGGCCCAACCGGTGGTTGTGTTAACTTCGCGGAAATTTTGCTTTCCATTCCACTTTGCGGCGCGCATTGGGACTGCGGCTGCGAATCAAAGGTGATGAACGATCCCCATTCGCCGTCGCCTGCAGTGCGCGTGCTTCTAGCGGAAGACGATCCGATTTGCGGACGCTCGCTCGCTTCCCTTCTCCAGCGGCACCGTTACGAGGTCGAACTGGTCGCTGATGGCCGGGACGCGCTCGACATCCTCTTGGGTGCGAACTCACCGAGCGTCGTCTTACTCGATTGGGATATGCCCCGTCTCGACGGTCTGCGCGTAGCCCGTGCGGTGCGCTCGATTCCGACGGAACGCTACACCTACCTTATCATGGTTACCGCCTGCGATTCCGCGGAGGACCTGCTGAACGCGTTTGCCTCCGGCGTGGACGATTTCCTGAGCAAGCCGGTGAGCATCCCGCAAATGCTCGCACGGCTACGCGGCGCAAAGCGAGTGCTTGCATTGGAAGAGCGGCTGCCTGCGCGCGACGCGGAACTGGAGCGGACCCTCGACGAAATGAAGGCGCTCAGGCGGCTGCGCCCGCCCGACATGCCATCGCAAAAGCGCGCGCCATCAACCATTATTGGCAGGAGGTTGAAGCTTGGATAAAGGGGCGTGGCGGCGCCGATTTTACATAATGGCGTCTGCCCGAATTACGTGGCGAAATAATCAATCGCGACGTATCTGCCGATCCCGATTGGCGGAGACTTTGGCAAGCACCTCGCGCAACGATTCACGGCCCACCGGCTTGACGATGTGTTCAGTGAAGCCGGCGGCACGCGCACGCGCGAGGTCCGCGTCCATGCCATACCCGCTCATCGCCACGGCGGGGGCGTTCGACTTCTCGCGCAGAGCCGCAACGACTTCGATACCGCTGCCGTCTGGCAGGCTGATGTCACTGAGCAGCAGGTCGAAGGAGCCCGCCGCAATTGCGTCGCGGGCCTGCGCTACGGCACCGGCCACGGTAACAGTATGGCCCCAGCGCGTCATTAGCTGACGAAGCACGTGGCGCGTATCCTCATGATCTTCGACCAGTAGGACGCGCAACAACCCGGCCGGTGCTGCTGGCGTAACGTCATCGGCGGAGTCACCGCCATTCAAGCGCGCGGCGTCGAGTGCAGGAAGAGTGACTGAGAAGGTAGCGCCGCGGTCGCGTCCTTCGCTATGCGCCTCGATCCTGCCACCGTGCACGTCGATAAGGTTCTTCGCCAGGCTCAAGCCGAGGCCCAGCCCGCCGAAACGTCGTGTTGTTCCGACCTCGCCTTGGCAAAAGGGGTCAAATATCTTCGGCAGCACATCCGGTGCGATCCCGATGCCGGTGTCGCTTACTTCGATACGCAATTTCCCCTCGCCGGTATTCGCGGTCCGGATCGTCACAAGGCCCGCCGTGGGCGTGAATTTTGCCGCGTTGGTTAGCAGGTTTGAAAAGACCTGCGTCAACCGCGCAGCGTCGCCGCGGACAAGGTGTCGATGCGCAGCCAGTTCATTGGTCACGCAGATGTTCTTTTCGCTCAGTTTCGGCTCGGCGATAGCGAGCGCGTCGAGCAACACAGCGTGGAGGTCCAGAGGTTCGGACGCGATGCGCAGCTTGCCGCTGGTGATACGCGTGAGATCGAGCAGGTCATCAACGAGCCGCGCTTCGAGTTCAATGTTGCGCCGAATCAGCGCAACTGATTCGCGTAGGACTGCCGGATCAGACGGCGGCGCGCCTTCCAGTTCCGATGCCGCCACGAGCGCAGGGGTGAGCGGCGTTCGCAACTCGTGGCTGAGTATGGCGAGGAAATTGTCTTTGGCACGGTTCGCCTCCTCTGTCGCCTCGAGTGCCTTCGCGAGATCCGCTTCGGCCAGCTTGCGCGGCGTGATATCGCGCGCGATTTTCGCAGCGCCCACGATCGCGCCCGTTTCATCCCGGACCGGTGAGATGGTGACCGATATATCGAGCATCCGGCCGTCCTTTGTCCGGCGCACTGTTTCGAAGTGTTCAATCATTTCACCGGCGCGCAGGCGTCGCAGAAATTCGGTTTCCTCTTCTTGCCGATCCGAGGGTATGATTCGCATAATCGGCTGACCGATCATTTCCTCCGACTTGTAGCCGAAGAGCTGCTCCGCGCCCGCGTTCCAGCTCGTCACAATGCCATTGAGTGTCTTGCTCACGATCGCATCCCCGGAAGAATCCACGATGGCGGCGAGGCGGTCACGCGCGGCCGCCGCTGTCCGGTGCCGGACGGAGGCCTCTTCGAGGGCCCGTGCAGACCACCAAACCAGGCCCGTGAAAATTAGCGTCAGCGAAGTGGCGAGCAATGCCATTTGGACACCGGTACCGTAGTCGCCGAGATGCCGCCCAACGGTGGAAAACCAGGCAAGAAGCGCTGGCAGGAGAAGTGCAGCGGGCAGCATCCGCCGCGCGACGTGGCCACCTACATCATCGGCGAGGAACACGGCCATGAAGCCACGATCGGGACGTGCGAGCAGGATCGCCACGGCGAGCAGCAGGAACGCGATGACGGTATGCAGCGCGATCGAAATGTAATGCTCGACATATCTCGGAATTTCCACTCCACAGAAGTAGGCGAGAAAAATGAGGACGGTGACCGCAACTACGCCTAACGCACAGAATTGCGCGGGCCACTCGCCACGTCTCGATCGCACATCGAGCATCAGCACGGCCAGCCCAATCAAGACGAAATTTATCGCCGAGGCGGGGCCCATCCGACCAGGGAAAGATCGCCCGGCAGCCGCCAGCGATTCGTGGAAGAGCGCTTCGTCAATGCCCAGCCTCCACCAACCGAGGTGTTCGCCGAAAGTAAGAAAGCCGACCGTGGCGATGATGACTCCACACGCTTCCGCCACGCGCCGACGGAGCCCGCCCACATTTTCGTCACTTAGCAGCGAGGTGGCGAGGCCAGCGAGGATGAGACACAGCGCCGTGTTTGCCTTCATCGTCACCCACCCAATGTAAACGCGCTTGAGCCCTTCGATGCCAAACACCCAGCCGACAAAGCCAGCGACGCCGATGCCTAAGGCCGCGAGGCTAAGCGTAAGGGAGGTTTGTTTCCAGCTCATGATGAAGGATCAGCCAACCAAAGACATGAAATAGCTTCACGGGGATCGCGCGACAGGATAAGCGCGCTTCTGGCAAAGCGCGAGCAAGAACAAAATGACTGAAAGGCGCCTACTTTTCTGACCGCGTTAGATTGAGTCTCGCCGGCTCGGCCTTTCTATTCCATCGTTGCTTTCACTTTCTGCGCCTGGGCGGTCCCGGAATTCGTGCCTTAACGGCCTCCATGATTAACCGCTTCATTCCCGCCGACTTTTCTTGAGGACCCGAGTAGCCTTTTCCCGCACGCGACTAAATTCGTTCTGTAGTTCCTTCAAATCCTCGTCCGACATTTTTTCCATATCCACCAGGTGCTTACGAGCCCCGCTGAGCACGCGGATAATCTCGTCGAGCTTCAGATGAGCGGCTTTGGCGTCGCGGTTCTGCGTATTCTGAATCAGGAATACCATGAGAAAAGTTACGATCGTCGTGCCAGTATTGATAATAAGCTGCCAGGTATCGGAAAAGTGAAAGGTGGGACCAGTTACAGCCCAGACAACTATGACGAGAAGCGCGACGGCAAACGCCCATGCACTGCCGAGAACCGTGGAGGTCGAACGGGCAAAGACTGAAAACGCATCGGTGATCCTGGAGCGGACTTCGGGTTGCGCGTTTTTCTTTTTGGCCATACTACGACTAGTTTCAGTTCGTGCCGACCTCGAAGAGCGCGTATATCTTTTCGGACCAAGGGTGCCCGCAAATCCCTAAAATATTGAGAGATTATCTGTCTCGTCAGGACAATCGCCAGTCGGGCTATCCCGAAGGCGCCGTCTACCAAGGGCAGACGGAGAGCATCCGCTCTTTTTGATACACGCAAAGAGGCGCGCTCCGGCGATCTCCTGATAGTTAGACAATTCAAACCGAAAGGAATCCTACAAATGATCTACTGGGCCATCACTTTTCTTGTCATCGCGCTGGTCGCGGCTGTCCTCGGCTTTGGCGGAATCGCGGGCACCGCGGTCGGAATAGCGAAGCTTCTGTTTTTCGTCTTTCTCGTGCTGTTTGTCCTGGCGCTGGTATTCGGCCGGCGCACGCCTCCGGTAACCTAAGCGGCGGACCGTCGCAGCCACACACTTGACGGTTAGGGGTATCACCCGGATGCCACGGGCAGGGACAGTCGAGTAACCAACTGACGTTCCTCGGGCACGTAGCATTGCTGAAGCGTGCCTCCCTGGGTTTGCGCCAGGCGCCGCGCCGACCAGAAGCCCAGACCATAGTGTCCCTGCCGAATTCTCGAAAAAGGCTGACCCCATCCGGCTGGATCCAGCGGGGTGGTCTTCGGCTCCCTGACTTCGAGGGTCACTGATTTGCCTTCACATCGCATAGTGATCGCAACCGGGCTACCTTGTGAGAACGCGGCAGCGTTGGAAAGAATCTCGCGGAAAATCGTCACCATCATTTCTACATCCACGTCGACGTGTTCATTGCCGAGTTCATCCGCCCACTGAACTTCCGGCGCCTGTGGCAGAGTTGCATGCTGCTCGCGCCAGATCAGCAAGAGTTCCCGCGCGGCAATGGGCGCGGTCATGGGTACAGCATCGCGGAAAGACTCGGAGAGCGAACGCAGTCGATCGGCCAAGGTACGCACCTGCTGGCGGACACGATTCGCGCTGGCCTGCGCTTCACCTTCGCTCACGAGTTCTTGCAGAAGCCCTGTTTCCAGGTCGAGATTATTCAGCACGTTGCGCAGGTCATGCACATGCTCGCGCACAAATGCAGCGACACGTCCGCAGGGAATATCAGGTTCGGTGTCCATCTTAGACAAATACGCTACGACCGGGCTTCGTGGTCGCCGCGATCTTCGGTCATGAATACGATTCTACTCATCGTCCTCGTTCTTCTTCTCATCGGGGCACTGCCTACCTGGCCCTACAGCAGCGGATGGGGCTACGGTCCGAGCGGCGGCCTGGGTCTCGTCCTCGTCATCTTGCTAATACTGGTGCTGCTTGGGAAGGTCTGAAGTGTCGCTCAGGCGCGACATTACCGTCGCTTTTCGCGACGCTTTTTCCGGCAGACGTCACGCCTTTCCGAGGGGAATCGAGGTCTGGCATGGGTTAGGCAAGAGCAGTGGGTCACAACTAAACCCACTATGCTCTACTCCTTTGATCAATACCCGACTAAAGACCTTCCATCGATTCCAATCAGCGATGAAGTCGCCGATGAAGAATTGATGGAGAGGATTCAACACGGTGACGAACAGGCTCTCGCGGCCATCTACCACCGCCATCAGGCGCTGCTCCGCACGATCGCTGCCCGCATCCTCAATAACGATCACGATGTCGACGATGTTCTCCAGGAATGTCTGCATCAGCTTTGGCGACACGCCGGAGACTACCGGGCCGAGCAAGGCTACGCGCTCGGTTGGATTGTCACCATTGTCCGGCGTCGCAGTATCGACCGTGTCCGCCGCCAAGCCGCCTATGGGCGCGCCCGGGAGCGGTTCCGCGAGGAGATCACCGCCCAAGGCGAGGATAGCCTCCTTGGGGCGGATGAGGACGTCGCCCGAAACGACCATGCTCAGGCCGTAAAAAAGCTAATTGCTCAGCTGCCGGAACCGCAGCAGCAAGCCGTGCATCTTGCCTTCTATCGCGGCATGAGCCAGCGCCAAATTGCGGCACATACCGGCATCCCGCTCGGCACAATCAAGACCCGGCTCGAACTTGCGCTCCGCAAGTTGCGGGTTGCGGTGGTCGCCTTCGGCGACCTCCGTGACGACGTCCAGGGACTGGCTCCGGCCACCTGAACTAAATCAATGCGATGAAGAAAATTAGCACCGCCATCTATTGCGGCATACTTTTGGTCGCCCCTTTTGCCCGGGCAGGAACGGAAGCGAATACCGAAGGGGTCGCGGACGCCACGCAGACATCCGAGGCCGTTCCCCTCGACTTATTCAAGATCGAATCCGTATACGTTTTTAAAAGTGACTTGAATCACGGCGGCAGCTTCGGAAAACAGGAGGAGCTCCAAACCAATTTTGAATATGGTCACCGCATTCAGCTGGCGGGAAACTACTATCTTCACCTGGGTCTTTCATACGATCGCTACGATTTCGGAAGCACGAGCGCACCCGTGCCCGACCATCTTCAGTCGATTGCCGGAGTCTTTGGAGTTGAGTACATGCACGGCAGTGATGTGGGCGCGTTTTTGCAGGTGCGTCCAGGCTTCTATTTCCAGAACGAGATTGGGCTCTCGTCCTTCGATGTACCGATCACTTTAGGCCGAATCTTTGTCGTTAAGGAAAAGAAGCTCTACATTATGGGCGGCGCTTACGCGTCCTTTTTGCGAGGCAGGTTTCCCGCGCTGCCACTGGTGGGAGTGATTTGGATCCCAAGCGACCACATTCGCCTCATGGCCGTCTTCCCCGAGCCACAACTAATTTATTCCGTGACGAATAGCCTCAATATCTGGATCGGCGGCGAGTTCGCCGGCGGCTCTTATCGGACAGATCAAAATGACAGCATTCGTCCGACCAAACTCAGCGGTGCCCAGGTAAATTTCAGCGATTACCGTGCGGGCGCGGGCCTGACCTATACGGTCTCGAAAAGTCTTTCGCTTGAAGCCGGCGCGGGATATTCCCTCCAGCGGCAGTTCGATTTCGCCCGCGCGGGTGAAACCTACCGCACTAACCCTTCGCCGTACCTTCGAGTTCAGTTGTCGGCCGCATTCTGAAGCGTCCCGCCACGCCGCCCTGCTGCGCACCGAATCATCGCGGGAATTAGTTTGCGTGCACTCCGGTTGTCACGGCGTGGCCGTTGTCTGTCCGAACCGTCGTCGAACAGCTGGAAAAGGCCGCGAGCAGGAGGATGGCACCGAGCGTGGATAGAAGAATAGATCGCATAATCGTTTTTGTTGTTCGTTTAGTATTCGCAGGCCATCGCCCGCGCGGGCGTCCACATTTTTGAGATTTCTGACACCGCATCTAGACCGAATCGCATTTGCAACAGGAGTTGCGCGCCTTGCATCGCCGCTTTGCTCGACTAGCACCCTGTCCAATAGAAATATCGGATCTGAATCATTGCTCACGATTAGCACCCCTAAATCGCTCGCGAGATGCGATTCCTCCGCAAAGGATAACGTGATGCCGAGAAAGATGCTTTCAATGTGAGGCGATCCCGAACAGAGGAACAATTGGACAGCAAGGAAACCCCGCAGCGTTGGTCATCAGACGCGTTGCCCGGACCATATAATATCCGGTCACTACCGTTAGCGGGGCTTCTCGTCCTTGCGACCTTTTACACAATTTATTTCATGCGCGCGGTACTATTGCCGCTTGTCCTGGCCCTGCTGCTTAGTTACCTCCTGCGGCCATTTGTGCGCGCCTTTCGGCGCCTGCGCATTCCGTCTGCCGTTAGCGCCGGGGTTATTCTTCTTTCGCTGATCGGAATGATCGTCTACGCCTTTTCGGTCTTGGCTCCATTGGCATCGGACTGGATGGCAAGAGCTCCACATAGTTTGCCGCAGCTTCAGCGGAAGTTGTTGCCTTTGAAACAACCCATCGAGAGTGTCGCACGCGCGGGGAGCGAGATTGAGAAATTGGCGACACCGAGCAACGGTCCGACAAAGCCGGTAGTCGAAGTGAAACGTCGTTCCCTGATCGACGTGTTGTACGTGCAAACACCTGAGGTGATCGCAAGCACGGTGATCTTGTTGATTTTGCTCTACTTTCTTCTCGCCTACGATGGGGCATTCATGTTGCGGGTGATCAAGCTGCTACCCAAACTTTCTGACAAAAAACGCGCGGTTTCGATCGCCAACGATATCGAAACACAAATCTCCCGTTACCTTTTGACCGTGACTGTCATCAATGCCTGCTTGGGGATAGTAGTCGGAACGACAGTTGGCCTGCTTGGTTTACCCAATCCGTTCATGTGGGGCGCTCTGGTGTTTCTTTTGAACTTCGTCCCCTATTTCGGGGCTTTCACTGGTATCATCTGCATGGCCCTGGGTGCGATACTGACCTTCAAAAGCCTCGGTTATGCTTTACTTTGCCCGGCGAGTTACCTTCTTATCGCAACACTCGAAGGCAATTTTATCACTCCTGTAGTGATGGGTCGCTCGCTGACACTGAATCCGGTGCTTGTTTTATTGTCGATCATATTTTGGGGGTGGCTGTGGGGAATTGCTGGAATCATCGTGGGCGTCCCAATCCTCGCCGCCTTTAAGATCTTTTGCGCGCACATTGAATCGATGGAGCCGGTGGCGGATTTTCTCAGTTGAGCCGGTGCCGGGCGTTCAACGAATGGGCCTTTATCCGCCGGAGCCAGTCGTTTGCACCCCTTTTTGCAGAAATTGTGGCGTCAATGATCGTTCAATCGGATGGGAGGTCCTCAGCGTCATTGCCTTTGATTAACCATCAACTGCATGTCTTCCATATCACCAAAAGCGTGGCGAAATGTGCGCATTTGTTCGGTCAGGAATCTCAGACTCGTTCGTTATTTAGATACCGAACAATACGACCGCAGGCAGGATGGGAGGCGATACCCAAGCATGAACTCAAGCACAGAAGATAAGGTTAGAGGCACGGCAAAGGAAGCGGTAGGAAAGGTCAAAGAGGAAACGGGCAAGGCCACCGGGAACCCAGATTTGAGAGACCGCGGTACTGCGGAAAAGATTGCCGGAAAAGCGGAGCGAAAAGTCGGCGACGTAAAGAAGGTCTTCGGCAAATAGCGAGTGAAACCAGGGGCGGTTATCGGTGTCATTCTGATCGGAATTGGGATCATTGCGCTTGGTTACGCCGAATTTACGTATACGGAGGGCGAAAAAGTTCTCGATCTGGACCAATACAAGCAACTGCCGAGAAGGAACATACCGTTCCGTTCCCGTCGCCTGCTTGGATAAGTTTGTTTGACAGGGGGTATTTTGCTTCTGGTTGCCGGCGTGTAGAGGGTCGTGGCTCCATTATTTGAGTGGGCCTGGCTGTGGCGTAGCAGAATAGTCATCCGCAAAAAGGATCGACCGCGCGTTCGCATGCGCGGTCGGTTTCCTCTTAGCGGGCCAGTCCGAACTGTCGAAGTTTTGCGTAGATTGTCGCGCGATGAATCCCGAGCATCCTGGCGGCTTGCGCCTTGTTGCCATTTGCGCGGCGCAGGGCATCGACGAGCGCCTCGCGCTCTGCATCACGCAGAGAAACCGGTTCGACGCGGCTATTACCGGGAGCGGCGGCGAGTTCCGGCATTTGTATCTCCCGCGGCAGGTGTCTTGGCAGGATGCACGGGCCGTCGCATAACACCAATGCGTGCTCGATCGCGTTCTGAAGTTCCCGGACGTTGCCGGGCCACGGGTAAGCGCGTAGCAATTCGAGCACGTCCGCATCGAGCTGCGGCATGGGTTTGCCAAGCTGTTGGGCAAAGCCATGCACGAAAGTGTCCGTTAACTGCGCCAGGTCCTCCCGCCGTTCGCGTAACGGTGGGATCTCAATCTCAAACGTTTTTAGCCGGAAATATAAATCCTGCCTGAGCAATCCTTCCTGAACAGCGGCAGCGGGCGGACGATTACACGCCGAAATGAGGCGAAAATCGACCGGGCGGTTTTTCGTCGTTCCAAGAGGACGGTATTCGCGCGTCTGGAGCACGCGCAAGAAGCGGGTCTGCAGGTCGACGGGCATTTCCGTCACTTCATCGAGGAAAAGTGTTCCACGGTTGGCCTCTGCGATCATTCCTGGAAAAGCGGTAACCGCGCCGGTAAACGCTCCCTTCCCATAACCAAAGAGCTCCGCTTCGATCATGTTCGCCGGAAACGCCCCGCAATTCAATGCCACCATCGGCTCGCCCGCTCGCGCACTCCGTTCGTGGATCCGCCGGGCGATGATTTCCTTGCCCACGCCACTTTCGCCTGTAAGCAGGACGTTTGCCTGGCTCGGAGCAACCCGCGTCAGGATCCGATCCACCTGACGCATTCGCCGGCTGAGCGCAACCGGTGCAAGCTGCTCCTCGGCGGCGCGGAGTTTGACCTGCAACTCTGTCTTCTCCCGCTCCAGTGCAACGGCTTTTTCCACCAGCGCCTGCTGCTCCAGCGCGCGATGGCAAAGACTGACGAGCTCCTCGATCGCATACGGCTTCGGTAGAAAATGAAATGCCCCGAGTTTGATCGACTCGATCGCATTGGCGAGTGAATCGTGGGCGGTCAAGATCATTATGGGCAGCCCAGGTTGCATGGCTCTGAGTTCCTTGAGTAATTCGAGTCCGCCGGCATCGGGCAATTCTAAATCGAGCAATACGAGATCAGGTTTCCGCACTTTCACTTTCCGCCGTCCTTGCGCGGCGTTCGGAGCCACCTCCACGGCAAAACCGTGCCTTTGCAGCACAGCGGTCAGCGTTGCCTGCACGGTGCGCTCATCGTCAATCACGACGACGGTCTTTGGGTGATTACTCATTATGGTCGGGTCCACGGCCAGATTCCCAGGCATCCCCGCTGGAAAAATCTTAACCTCACCTCGCTAATTCGCGAACTCAACCTCGTTCGAGCCTTGCGTAAAGCGCGCATTCCATTTTAGAGCGCACTATCCTCTCTCTGCCACCGCGTACGGCTCCAATAAACGCATCTCAAGGAGACCGCGAAGGCTCGGGCCTGGGCTACCGTAAACATGGTGGATCACGGCGGGAAGAAAAGCGGTTCCGGCCGCGGAAAACCGACCGGTCGCCTGCCAGGAAGGGTGGACGCAGTATTACTGCCAAGCCGTGGGATAAGAAATTATCCGTCAAGCTTGCCGGCCCGCGCCCTTTGCTAAAACGCCTCCCATAGGCTTGCGGCAAAACGAAATCATTTATTAGGAACCGCGACGTATCGCTTGCGTCATAAAAGCAACGAGCTTGTGACAAATCGACCCCACGATTTCGCGGCGGCGAGCGATAGAAGTCTGGGTGAGCTGAACGTTTCCAACGAAAAGACAGCATTTCACCTTTGCTCGTACAATAGAGAAACCGCAGTGGGCCTCTTAGAGTCTGCGTGCATTGTCTTTCCAGAAAAAGGTAAATCCCCCCGCTGTCGTCCTTTTCAAAAAGGGGCCGACAATTTCACATCGAGCCATCCGTTTGATTCGGGTCGAACGGAAACAATCGTGCCTTTAATGCATCCAAAGCCGCGACCTCTGTCGATTCTGGTGACATTAAGCTGATTTATGAAAATACATACCTTGTTAGCCATAAGCGCAATAGCTCTGTCGTCCTGTACGACTGTAGTCAAGGAGCCCGCTGCCACGACGACAACCACGCACACGGAATCAGCGGTCACGCGAACGCCCACGACCACCAGTACGACAGTGACGCGTCAGGTATCAGACGGCGGTTACTAAAGAGTGAATTCGGTGCGGCGAAAAGCGACCCCGTCCCGTTGCACGCTATTTGCGTGTGAACGGCGACGCTGTCGGTCGCCGATTACGCCAGAGTCGGATGAGTAGAAGTTCGAGCAACCTGCCGGTTGGTTTTGATGTGCTGGGTAATGTCTCGTCCTTATCGATCTAGTTATTGGTAACCGTAGGCCATAGAGTCAAAGATGAGAATAGGTCCGCTGGTTTGTTGGGGCGGGTATTTTCCCTCAAAGGCTCGCTGCAGCGTAGCGATATCGATCTCGTTCATCGGCGGGGACCGCAAGTTTCTCCCAACACAAACGCAACCGCTGCGGTAAACTTGAAGCGCGGCCCACTGTTTTGGCCCACAAATTCCGACAATCGAGCACGAAGACCATCGTGGTTACCGAGCCTGTTTGCCCGGTCGGCTCCTCCCCCTGTAATGAGTTATTTGTTTGACCCTTGAGTTTTTGAACAAGGAGACGTAGAAAGTCGCCGCCCAGATTTTGCAGGGAAGTTTCTACTGGGGTTGATCTGTGCCCCGCACGGCAGTAATGATGGCGCCAGTCCAAGCGGAGCGGGCGATGTTTTTGCGACGTTCTTCGATCCTCGCGGTTATAGTCATTGTTGCGCTGGTATATGGCGTGGTGGCCAAGCTCAGCTTGCAGCTCGCTTTCTTCGAGCCGAGCGCGTCCCCAGTCTGGCCGCCAGCCGGCATCGCCGTCGCGGTCCTGCTCATGCTTGGTTATCGCGTCTGGCCCGCCATTTTCGTCGGTGCTTTTTTCGTTAACTGGGCGACTGCGGGCAATCTCACCACGTCGCTTGGCATCGCGGGCGGCAATTCTCTGGAGGCGCTTTGCGGCGCGTGGCTCGTAAATCGATTTGCCGGCGGACTCGGAGTTTTTGACCGCGCGCAGGATATTTTCAAGTTTGTACTGATCTCCGCTGTCAGCACGGCGGTGAGCGCGTCGATCGGCCCAACGAGCCTGGCTGTCGCTGGTTTTGTCAGCTGGGAAAAATACAGCACGATCTGGTTGACCTGGTGGCTGGGCGATATGACGGGCTATATTGTGGTGGCGCCTCTGGTTCTTCTCTGGTGGATCAGGCCGCGCTGGCAGGAAGATCGAGAGCGTACATTTGAAGCTCTGCTGTTGCTTGTTTCGCTTGTTCTTCTGGGCGAGACAGTCTTCGGCAATTGGGTTCCGCATTTTTTTGAGGTTTACCCGATCGCATTCATTTGCGGCCCGGTGATTCTCTGGACGGCCTTTCGGTTCACCCAGCGAGAAACAATCACGGCTATTTCTGTGCTCTCGGCGATTGCGCTATGGGGCACTTTGCACGGTCGCGGCCCATACCAGGTTGGCTCCGCGAACCAATCGCTCCTCGTCCTGCAGGCGTGGGTCGCTGTCTTAACACTTACCGCGATGACTCTGGCGGCTGCAATGGCGGAACGTCGCCGAGCCGAAGCGGCGCTGGAAGAGCAAAAGGCAGCGGTGGAGTTAGCCAATAAGGCCAAGGACAATTTTTTCGCGATGTTATCGCATGAATTGCGTACGCCGCTCACACCCGTGATGATGCTACTTGATTTACTGGAAACGGAGTCGACAGAGAGGGAGGAATTTCACGAAAGTCTCGGAATCATCCGGCGCAATATTGAGCTCGAGAGCCGATTGATTGACGATCTGCTCGATCTGACCCGCATAGCACATGGCAAGCTAAAGCTGGAAATCAAACCGATCGAGGCGCACGAAGCGATCGAGCAGGTGGCGGAGATGTGCCGGTCAGGGATCGAGAGTAAGGCATTGCGGCTTCAACTCGACCTGCGGGCGCAGGATTCCCATATCGCGGCGGATCCCGCGAAGTTTAAGCAGATCATTTGGAACCTGGTCAAGAACGCAATCGCGTTTACCCCGGGAAAAGGTGAGATCACGATTATCTCAACCAACGATGAGCCGGGGAAGCTTTCGATCGCGGTGCGCGATACCGGAATTGGCATCGAACCTGAGCTGATCGGACGAGTCTTCAATGCGTTTGAGCAAGGGGAGGAGTCGCTTCGTCAACGCCAGGGCGGCCTGGGCCTGGGATTGGCCATTTCGAAGGCGATCGCGGATGCGCACGGTAGCTCGCTGATGGTGACGAGCGATGGCCGCAATCGCGGGACGACTTGTCGCCTGACGATGTCGACGATAGGGCCGTCGACGCCGCCGACAGGGGGAAAGGCGAATGCCAAACGAAGCGTGTTCCGGATTCTGCTGGTGGAGGATCACGCCGACACATCCGCAGCGCTAAGGAATCTGTTACTCCGGCGTGGTCACAGCGTCGAAACCGCGCGCGACGTACGTTCCGCGTTGGAAGTGGCGGGCCGTGATTCCTTCGACCTGGTAATCAGCGATCTGGGGCTCCCGGATGGGACAGGCGCTGAACTCATGACCAAATTGCGGCCCTTTGGCATGCGAGGGATCGCGATCAGCGGCTTTGGCATGGCCAGCGATGTGGAGCGGAGCCTGGTGGCGGGTTTTGTGGAGCATCTTGTCAAGCCACTAACTCTCGAAAAGCTCGACGCCGCGATCGATCGGGCGATGGAAGCCAAGTCAGGACCAGCAAGCTAGCCAGCCGTGCCCGGACAACCTTCCCTAAGTCTCTGCCATTTGCTCGCTAAGGCGTTCGTCCCATCACGAACAGGCCGCAGCTCCGCGTGACGCGGATCGATCGGGCGGGCTCCAAAAGACCAGAAATCAGCGGGTGCTGGCGGCAAATAAATACGCGCATTTTCTCCGGAGGAGCCGATTCCGCTGTGATGACTGTATTCAGTCCTATGATGCCTCTGAAGGATTTATTTGATTCAGTAAAGCCTGGCAAGAAGAAAAAGAATCCCGCAAAAGAAGTGCCAAGCGGCGAGTTGTAGCTTCGCGGCACGGGCGATTTTCATTGGGAAGCTTTGTGAAGGCACAACGAAGCCAGAACCGACCGATCGGTGCCTCAACTTTCGAACGTGTCGAACGCAGGAAACAGAGACGCGTTCGCAAAGCCGTCATTCGGTCGACGGAACCACTGACTCGATCTCAAGTGGACACGCTGGCACGGACGAAAAGCTTGCTTCTGGCAGCGTTACGAGTCTGGGAACTAAGGCACGGCATCCGGGAGTAGTCGGCGCGCATTTATGTAAGCAGTCGGACGATCGCCACGGGCGGCGCGGATCACGCGCGACGATCGTATGAAAAAGCGAAAGATTCGCACGTCCAAACGTCGATCGATCGTCGAATATATTTGCGGTTTTCGCAAGAGTACTTCAACCAACATATCAATATTCAAGAGTCATGAAAGAAAACATAGTCCGTGCATTGATCGCTGCGGTCGCAGCTTTCTTCTCCGTCGTCGGTCCGGTGTCTGCTGGGATTCTTACTCTCGATGACACGAGTCCCTCGTTTACTCCACCGGGCGATTTCTCCAAAAATACAATCGTCGCCGATACTACAGCGGAAGGCGATCTCATCCACCTCGGAGGTAGCACGAGCGTCGCTCCTGACGTGGACAACACAGCACTTGTCGCGGTTAGCGGCACCTATTCCGCCGTAGCGGGGGAAAGGTTTTCTATCGCCTACAAGTTCGCCGTCGATCTCAACGCCGCGACATCGGTCAACTATACTATCTCAACAAGCGTATCCGGCGTTTCTATCCCCGATATCAACGGCACCTTCACCCCAGGCTTGCATGTTTACGAGGGAACTGCTGCCATGCCGTTCCCATTCCCGACGGACTCTACGGGAAACTTCTCCGGAACGTTGACAATCGACTTCGGTTCCGCCGGCGGTCAACCACAAGTGGCTAGCGCGGCGACGCTTGACCTCAACGTGCAGCAAATCGATTTCCAGTTAAGTACGCTCGTCGCCACGGTTGATCCGCCGTCGCAGGCTTTGAACATCTCGACCCGTGCGAACGTCGGCACGAATGATAATGTCCTCATTGATGGCTTCATCATCACCGGCACTAATCCGAAGCTGGTCGTCCTCCGCGCCCTCGGACCGTCCCTGACTCTACAAAACCTGAGCGGAGTCCTGGCCGATCCTTTTCTTGAATTGCATGACTCGACCGGCGCGACAATCGCGACGAACGACAACTGGATGGATTTAAGCCCGGGCGACCAGATGGTCCTGACCGATAACAACCTTGCACCAGCCGATAATGCGGAGTCCGCGCTCGTTATGACCCTTAATCCGGGCAATTACACGGCGATTGTCCGCGGCGTCAACAACACGACTGGCATAGCCCTTGTCGAGGCTTACGACCTCGATGACGGCGCAACCGATTCCAAATTCGCCAATATCAGCACTCGCGGTTCTGTCAGTTCCGGCGACGATGTCATGATCGGCGGCTTTATCGTCGGCGGAGGTGGTGGCGGGTTCTCCCAGTTTATCGTGCGCGGTCTCGGCCCTTCGCTGGTCAGCCAGGGCGTTACCGGCGTGTTGCCCGATCCGATGATCGAGGTCCACGACGGTAATGGGGACCTGCTCGATTCCAACGACAACTGGATGGATGATCCCAACATGCAGACGATCATTGACAATGGACTCGCTCCGAGCGACGCCAGCGAGTCGGCCCTGTATGAAGTCCTTGCCCCCGGCCCCTACACCGTGATTCTGAGCGGCGGAAGCGGGGCCACTGCTGCCACTGGTGTCGGCCTCGTCGAGGCTTACGACATTGATTAGGATCTCGGCACCAGCGGTAGCGTCCACTCGCTCGGGGGTTTCTTCCCTTTCTGGCGGCCGGGGTTAGCTTCGATTCGTTAGGCTTTATAGGAGGCGTTCATTAAGATTGCCATTAATGAGGCCGGGTCGCTGAACGACACTTGCCTATTTGGCTGGGCGGGTCCGGTCCTGGCGTATGATCACTTGGCGAGCAATCGCCACGACTCAAAAGCGGTGGCTATCTAGTCGATTTTTGGGGCGGCGGCTACGACATCGTCGAGAAAGATGGGCTCGATTCCACAATTGAGGGCCCTCGGATACCAGATCCGTGAAGTCCGCCACACGGACAAGTATGGGTGCAGAACCGGTTGGAATCCGACCGTCTCTTTCGATCACGCCATCTTGGCAGTCGATGATGGGGCCGAGGGCTCGGTCTACAAAGGCGCCGCGCTCGGGGAGTCGTCGAGCGGGTTGCGGCTTTTTGTGACGAATTTCCATGAGGCCGGGTTCGCGGCGTTCACGGCGGAAGCGGGACGAGCCGCGCTCGCGGACGACGGCGGAGCGAAACCTGTGGTGGATGTAAACTCGGTTGCCTAAAGCATTCGAGTTCCCGCAGTGCGCCGGGTGGATCAACGGAGCGCGACTCCAGGGTTCGCGAGGTCAACTTTTCGACAAACCGCTGTTCGCAGCGGAGTATCACACGATGGAGATTCATCAGCTCCGCTACTTTGTTGCGGTCGCGGAAGAAGGGAGCTTCTCGCGTGCGGCCGAACGCGAGCATGTCTCCCAGCCGTCGCTGAGTCAGCAGATCCACAAACTGGAAGCGGAGCTGAACCAACAGTTGTTCGATCGACTCCCGCGCGCGACGGTGTTGACCGACGCCGGCCGGTCTCTGCTCGTCTACGCCCGGCAAGTTCTCACGGCGATCGCCGATGGCCGCCGGGCAGTAGCAGCGCTTGAGCAGGAGGTGGCCGGAGGGCTCGCGGTCGGCGCGATTCCATCAATCGCGCTCTATGTGTTGCCGCGGCTCATCCGTGAGTTTCAGCAACGCTATCCGAAGGTCACCTTCGAGTTGTTCGAGGATACGACCGATAAACTGGCGCAGCGCCTGGAGAATGGGACGCTGGACGTGGTATTGGCGTCGTCGGGCGACGAACCGCCCACGCTGGAGCGGCATTCGCTGGGCGAGGAGCCGCTGCTCATGCTGCTCCCGCAGAAGCATCGGCTGGCGCGCAAACAAAGCATCAAGTGGAGCGATCTGGCGACGGAGAAGTTTCTCCTCCTCCACGAAGTGCATTCGCTCTCGAAAAAGGTTCGGCAGTTGCTCGTGACCAACAAGTTGAACCCGGAGGTGGTACTGCAGGGCGCTCAGCTCGTAACGATCGCGAGCTTGGTGGCGGCTGGGTTGGGGGTGACGGTGATCCCACAAATGATGGTGGAGGCTGGGTTTACCCGGGGATGCGCGGCCGTCCCGTTTGCCCACCCGGCACCGACGCGCGAGCTGACTTTGCTGCGCAATCCTTTGCGCTTTGAGAGCAAAGCCGCCGCGGCGTTCCGCGAGGACGCCACGGCAGCCTTCTTAACTCTGACCAGGTCGAGTATCTCTTAGGAACGCAGGAAAGCTATCTCGATGGAAGAGGTCGGACGGAGCCGGCTTCGCGAGGCGGTCGCGTAAGGTGGTCGCCCTGCGCCGACAAATCCACCGTCGGGCGAAAGTGAGCTCCTGTCACCGGTTCAGGCCCAACGCGTGAGCCAGCGTGAACATTGGCCAGATCGCTGTAAGGACGATCAGTGCGAGAAGAAGAAATTCGGCGGCGACACCGGGCCGCTCGCGCTGCGTGTAGCGTTCGCTGAGGAAGCGCGAAACGCGCAAACGCATCGAAGTTTTTGCATCACGCAACTGACCACCTCTCCCATGGCTGCTTAAGATTAGTGTTTGCATGGCTCACTAACGAGCAGAGCACCGCCGCTTTGAAATACTTAGTGCCTTTGGCTGGCATAGGCGGCGCCTATGGCTGGCTGCGCTTGTGGATCATTTATCAGATCTCGGGAAGTGATGTCGATTCAACAACTCGTTTCCTGCCCGGTTTTCCTGGATTCGAGCCCACCCCTCCCGGCTTTTCACCGGGACTGCCAGTATATCCCATCTCATGCTTCTCTCATTCTGTTGCCCAGGCGACTTCCTTGAGGAGCTGGCGAGCCTCCCGGCGTGATTGGGCGAGCGGGTGACTTTTGACGCCAGGCCCGCGACCGTTATCGGCGTCATGCCGCCAGCGATGGAATCACCGCAGGGGACCGATGCGTGGTTCGCAATCATGTGCCGCAGCGCTTGCTTCACATTTATGCCGATTTCCGCGGTAGCGACATGAGTCGTCACGCCGCAATCAAGAGTTAGGTATCGGCCTCTCTATCAGGCTGAATAAGGTAGATCAGAACGATGCCAAAGATGACAGTCAAACGAAAAGCCGCCTCCTGGCCATTCCACGTTTCCGATTGCCACATAAGGAACCATTCTCCACCCACAGTGATAAAGCATGTAAACCAAAGGATGATCCCCAGGGTCAATCCAAGAATCGCAATACTCTTAGCTCTATCGAATCCCGCGGAGTCACTTATGCACCTGAAGAGCCTGAGGCCCCCTAGCCAACACAAGGCCGCGACGGTCGCCTCGACAAGAATAATGAAGCAATAAGTAGCGTGATGAAGCAAAGGAGAGTTCATCGCGCGCCACATCACTCGATTGTCCGGAAAGGTTGTGTCCATCTGAAGCACGTGGCTAACAAACTTATAGTTCGAATCGTAATCCGTGACATTATTCAATACTACGAGAGAAGCGAAGAGCGCTACCGCGCAGACAAGAGCGATTTTTGAGGATCGGGTGTAGAACCGCATTTCCATACATTGGACCAGGCCAAGACCTAGCGACGAACCGCAAGGACGTGAATGTGGCGCAGAAGATGCGCCTCTGCCGGACCGCCGCCCGCTTTGGAAGGGTTCATCTTTTCGATCGTGACCGTCCCTGAGGGGAAGGGCAAGCCAGAAATTGCCGCCTGAAGATTTCCGGTTACCGGAGCGCAAGTCAGCCGCCCTGTTAAATGTTAAATCGTCCCTTTAGATGCCCGTTGCATTCGCGTTTCAGGTTTATCTGCCCCTCTTTCGTCCTCGGATACGGGAAGACGTTTAACTTGAACCTTCGAGCCTCAGAGGCATGCAAAATCGTCAATTCGGGCATTTTTCTGTGCGCGAAAGTGCTCAAATATTCCGTGAAGGGACAAAGGCGGACCGCGTCGCCTGCTCACGAGAGGAGTCGAACCTCCACGGGTTTCCCCATACGGTCCTGAGCCGTACGCGTCTGCCATTCCGCCACGTGAGCGTCGCGTCGAGCGGCCTGTAAGTTGCCCGCCGCCGCGCCGATGGCAAGGGGCGATTCCGTGCCGGGAGACCGCTTCGCGTCGCGGAGCGCGAGGTCAAAGAGCATTCGCACAAATCGCCTCCCGAATTCGCCGTTTCCTCGCGCCCGGCAGGCCGGCGGCTAACGGGCACGGCGTCTGCGGGCGCGCGATTCGATCGCCGCGGCCTTGCGCTTTTTGCCTAACGACCGGAGGAGATCGGCGTAATTCGAGGCAACGATCTGGTAATCCTCCGGCGGCTTTTCCATGCCCTCCCAGTTGCGGAGTGATTCGCGATAGAGCTCCTCAGCGCGGGCGAGATCGCCGCGCGAATGGTAAACCACGGCGAGATTGCAGTTCGATTGCGCGATATCGGCAGAGCCTTTTGGCCCAGCCTTACGACGAATCGCGAGGGCACGTTGATGCATCCGCTCCGCTTCCTCCAGCCGCCCTTCATTGGTGTAGAAGACACCGAGATTGTTCAATACGGCAGCGACATCCGGGTGCTCGGGTCCGAGTTGTTTTTCGTAAAGCTCGAGGGCGTGCTTGTAGTATGGCTCGGCCGCTTTTTGTCGTCCGCTCCGCCGATAAATCAGGGCGACGTTATTCAGCATCGTGCCGAGATCGGAGTGCGAGACGTTGCCGAGCGCCGTCGCGGCCTGGATCGCCTGTTCGTAGAAAGTAATTGCCTCCTCTTCGTGGCCGGGCGCGTCGGAAAGGTAAGCCGCGCGGCGTGCCAGCCGATAAATGGCCGGCTGATCGGCGGGCTCGGTGGCTTCGATGATCCGCAGCGCCTTGATCAGATATGGTCTGGCCTCGGCCGGCCGGCCGAGCTGATCGTGGATTTGCCCGAGACGTTCGTAGCTGAGCGCGAGCGATGGATGGTCCCTGGGAAAAGTTCGTTCCGCCAATTGCAGCATGGTCTCGCCCACTCGCAACGCCTCGGCCAGGCGCTGACCGACCCGCAGCATCTCAAGCTTCTCGCCGAGGATGCCCCAGAGTTTTTCCTCGCCCTTCACGGCTACCAGCCTTCGCTCAACTGGCTCACGAGGCGGGTTGCCAGACTCTCGCCGGCGAGCGGCAAGGCCTGTTCCTCATCCGAGGTGATGTCGTTTCCGACGAAGAAGCTGGTCGTGCCGATCACATCCTTGGGCGGCGTCAGCGGTTTGTGGGTCTGGGCATCAATCAGCGTGTAGCGGACTTGCAGCGAGAGACTAAATTCGGTCGTTGCCAGGACGTTGCCACGCACCGAACGCAACGGAGCGCGATTGATGCGGGTGATCTCGCCGTGCAAAATCGCGTCGGCTTGATCTTCGTTCGCGATGCGGTAGGTGCCATCCTGTTGGAATTGTTTGATTACCGTATTGGTCACGAGGACGGCGATCCGCGGGACAAGCGTTTTGTTCTCGAAAGTCGGAACCGCGATCTTGTGCACGGCCCGCAGATAGTAAGGCTGCACTGGCCCGATGTGATAACCGGCGCAACCGCCTAACGACAGGAGGATGAGCGCCGCGCCGACGGGGCCTTTCACCGCGGCGGAGTGGCCGTCGCCTCGGGCGGCGCGGAAGGCTCCGACGTGCCCGAGACGTCAGGAGGAGCCGGGCTGCTACTGGCACCAGCCGGTGGCGGGAGCGAGTCGGCATCAGCCGGCGGCGGCAACGGCGCAATGTCGTTCGAATTCCCGCGCAGCTCCGGTGGAACAGGCCCGCCTCCTTCAGCGCCAGAAGAACCTGGTCCGTGGGCGACCGACTTCACTTGACTGCCTTTGGCCCGCAGCGCCGCGTTTTGGGCAGCCGTTTGCACGACGGCGTCGCCGACCTTGGAACGCAGCTGTTCAATGCGTTTCTTCGCGAATTCGCTTTCGGTCGAGTTGGGCTGTTGCCGGATCACTTCGTTGTAGTAAAGAACCGCGGCCCGATAATCTTTGGCTTTGTCGTAATACTTGGCGATGCCGAGCGAGCTTTTCGTCTGGCGATGCTCCAGCATGGCGAGATTTTCTTTTGCCTGCGCCGCCTTTTCGCTTTTTGGGAAACGGAAAAGGAAATCCTGAAAAGCCGTCCGGGCTTTGTCGGCCGCATCCGGATCGTATGTGCCAGCGCGCGCGGCCGAAAACCAGATGTAGCCGATCTGATATTGTGCATCGACGGCCAGCGGATCGTTCGGGAATTTTTCCACCACCGCTTGATAGGCTTCAATCGCGAGATCCTCCGAACCCTCTTGTTCCCGGGCTCGCCCGATGTCGAATTGGGCGCGCGCCGTATAACGTCCGTAGGGTGCGCTCCGCACGATGGCAGCGAAAATTTCCACTGCATCGTCGAGCGTAGAGCCCATCGGGACGCCGAGGATTCGCCGCTTCTTCTTGGCGAGGAGAGCTTCCCCGATGCGGAACTGCGCCTCAATCGCCTCCTGGAAATGCTGGGTCTGCGGATAAGTCTCCATCAGCCCGCGATAAATGGAGGCGGCCCTGATCAGGTTACCTTCCTGCTCTGTCAGCACAGCCGCGCGATAGGTCGCCTCCGCGCTCACGCTGGAGCGCGGGTATCTTTTCACAAGGCGCTTGTAGATTTTGATCGCCCGGCTGCGATCGCCGTTGTTTGCGGCCGCCTCCGCTTGCGCAAACATCTGGTTCGCGGTGCCACTAATTTCTTCCTCCCCCGGCGCGCGATAGTGCACCTTGTCGCTCGGGCGAAAGACGACGGGCGCCGGGCTTCGCTCTGGAAATGCCATGCAGGCGGCGACCAACAGCAGAAGGAAGCGGAGTCGATAGCTCATCGGGATTCGCAGGGTAATGAACGATCTCCAGCGCGTCAAGCGAGGGCGAAAAGGTGCGGTGAAAAGCGCGCCGGAGGGTTACAATCCGATACGGTTAACGAATGCAACGCGACCGGACAACGCCCGCCGAATTTCGGCGCACACCGTGAATCTGACTGAGCAGCAGAAAATCCGCATCGGCACGTGCGCCTGGAGCTTTGAGGAGTGGAGCGGCCCGCTCTATCCGCCCGACTGGCCCTCGAATCGCTGGCTGGAATTTTACGCCCGCTATTTTCCGGCAGTTGAGATCGATTCGACTTTCTACAGCGCGCCGGCGGAAGCGATCGCGCGGCGCTGGGTGGAAATGACGCCGGCACTTTTCCGTTTCACCTGCAAAATGCCGCGCGAGATCACGCATCAGCGCCGCCTGCGCGATTGCGGTCTTGAGCTGACCGCTTTCCTCCGCGCTTTGGAGCCGCTCGCGCCGAAGTTGCGCGTCGTCCTCATTCAACTCCCGCCCTCCTACGCGCCCAGGGAAGAGAAGACCGGCCTGCGCAATTTCGTCGCGCAACTTCCTTCCGATTTTCGTTTCGCGATCGAATTTCGCCACGCCGGCTGGCACCAGCCGCACTTCATCCGGCTGCTCGAGAAGCATCGCGTCTGTTGGGTTTGGTCCGACATGAGCCCGCTCAACGAACGCAACCAGGCGCCGTTTGAGTTTCAGCCGCTCACCACCGATTTTCTTTATCTTCGTCTCCTGGGCGACGCCCTAACGAAATACGACGGCGACGGACGGCGCGTCCATCGCTACGGCAAACTCCTTTGGAAGCGCGAGGCGGCGCTCGATAGCTGGGCCTTGCGCATCCAGCGCCATCTCGACGAGGTCCGCAGCATCTGGACCTTCGCCAACAATCATTACGAAGGCTTTTCGCCGGAAACCTGCCAGCGTCTCGCGGCGCGCCTCGGTTTCGATCTACCCCTGCCGTCCGGCGAAAAGGGAGTCGCGCCTAACGAACGGGGCCAGCTCGATCTCTTCGCCGAAACACCGCCGGCCTAACAATCGTCTAAAGCGTGGCTGCGTCGAAATAGGGTTGGAGCGCTTCTGGAATTCGGATCGAACCGTCCGCTTGTTGATTCGCCTCGATGAGCGCGGCAAAGAGCCTGGGCAGGGCTGTTCCCGAGCCATTCAAGGTGTGGCAGAAACGATTCTTCCCCGCCGCATCCTTGAAACGCAGATTCATCCGGCGCGCCTGGAAATCCTCGAAGTTCGAGCAGCTCGAAACTTCGAGATACGCATTCTGCCCCGGCGACCAGACCTCAAGATCGTAGGTTTTGGCCGCACCGAACCCAAGATCGCCCGTGCAAAGTTCAATCACGCGATAATGCAAGCCTAACGACTGCAAAACGCGCTCCGCGTCCGCGGTCAGCGCCTCGTGTTCGGCGTAGGAATTCTCCGGAGCCGTGATCTTCACCAGTTCCACCTTGTCAAATTGGTGGACGCGGATGATCCCGCGCGTCTCGCGTCCGGCAGAACCGGCTTCCCGGCGGAAGCAGGGCGTATAGGCGGTGAACTTTTTCGGCAACTCCGCCTCGGTGAGAATCTCTTCCCGATGCAGGTTGGTGACCGGCACCTCGGCGGTGGGCGCGAGAAACATTGCGCCCTCCTCGAGGCCATACATGTCGTCCTCGAATTTTGGCAGCTGCGTCGTCCCGATCATGCAATCGCGCCTAACGAGAAATGGCGGGCTCACTTCGAGGTAGCCGTGCTCGCGCGTATGCAGGTCGAGCATGAACTGAATGAGCGCCCGCTCCAGCCGCGCGCCTGCACCGGTGAAACAGATGAAGCCGCTCCCGCTCAGCTTCGTGGCCCGTTCCGCGTCGAAAAGTTTTCGCTGCGCGCCGAGCGCAACATGGTCCAGGACCGGGAAATCGAATTGTGGTTTCTCGCCCCGGCTTCGCACCACCGGGTTGTCGACCGCGGTCGTGCCGACCGGCGCATTGGCGTGCGGCAGGTTTGGAATATTGAGCAGTAAATCGCGCTGTCGCTCTTCTGCCACAGCCGTTTGCCTAACGAGTTCGGCAATTTCATCGCCGATCTGTCGAACCCGTTCTTCCAGCTCTGCCGAATTTTCCCCGCGGCTGCGCGCGCCGCCGATTTCTTTGCTCAGGCGTTTGCGATCGGCATTGCACTGCTGGAGAGCTGTCTCCATTTTTCGCCGTTGCGTGTCGACCTCGAGCAATTCGTCGATCTTGCTTTGGTCGTTGCCCCCGCGCGTTGCAATCCGGCTTTTGACAAAGTCGGGCTGTTCACGAATCAGGCGGATATCGAGCATGCGCAGGAAAAAGGCAGGATTAATCGGATTAACAAGATTTTTTCTCATCCCTCGTTGCCAGCGAATCTCGTCAGACGTAACGCAGCGCACGAAAGGGCGTGACTTCGCTGCGCCCGCCCGCATAATTTCACCGTGGACGAGTTGAAACTGCTCGGTGTGGCCCTGGGGCTCGCCTGCCTGGCCGGCGTCAATCTTTACCTCACCGTCTTTGTCACTGGGCTCGCCATTCATCAGCACTGGATCGTGCTCTCGCCTGCCTACCACTCACTCGCCATCCTTGGCGATCCGCTCATTCTCTGGATCTCCGGCACGCTCTATGTACTGGAATTTTTCGCCGACAAAATCCCGTGGGTCGACTCGGCCTGGGACACGGTGCATACGATCATCCGACCGATTGGCGGCGCGCTTCTCGCGATTCGCGTTCTTGGTCAGACGAGTCCGATCTTTGACGTAATCGTGGCACTCTCGGCAGGCGGCGCGAGCCTCGTAACGCATTCCGCCAAAGCCTCAACCCGCCTCGTAACCAATGCCTCGCCCGAGCCGTTCTCGAACATCGGGCTCAGTCTCCTCGAAGATGTCGGAGTGATCGCCGGGCTGGTGCTGATTCATTTTAATCCGGTTCTTGCGCTCGGGGTTTTTGTTCTTCTCCTTGCCATCATCCTGTATTTCGCCCCCAAGATATTTCGCGCAGTGCGCGTAAAGCTTTGGCTGATCTGGAAAAAGCTGAACCGTCCAGCCGAAGGCGAATCTTCTTCGACTTTGCCGGCTTCGCTCCCCTCGCGTTACTCGTCCACTTTCGCGAGAGAGAATTTACTCGGCGAAACGATCGCCTGGGCCGTACCGTGCATCAGCAGGCGGTTGCGTGGCGTGCCGGCGAATTCCTCCGGCCTGCTCATCGCGACGAACGAAGATCCGACCAAGCTCACGTTCGTCGCCCGCAAGGGCTGGCGCGGCCGAGCTCAGGCGATCAGCCTGCAGGATTGTGTTGCGGCTCGAGAACCGAAGTTCCTTTCCGAAAATCTCGTCCTTTCTCCCGGGAGCGGCCGGGGACCGAGTTTGGTTTTCCTCTTCGAGCGGGGCCGCGGCGCGCACGTCGAGATGATCGTGGAATTTCTAAATGCGCGGCGACCGTTGGAACAGGCACCGGAGACGGTCCCCGCGGCCTAACGAGTCTGGTTGGACCGGTCACCACAGGGCCGGCCGCGAATTCATTGAGTAGAGGAGTATTTCCCGCGAACTTTCGGGATTGGAGGTAAGGGGATTCGAACCCCTGGCCTTCTCATTGCGAACGAGACGCTCTACCAACTGAGCTATACCCCCGTAACCAACTCTTTCGAAGGAACTTAACGTGCAGAACCAGAGGTTTTTTTAACCTACCTGAGGGTCCACCCGTTTTGTCCTCCCGACTATTTCCCGAGAGTCCACTTCTGTCCTCAAAAGTCAAGGTCTTGAGTCATTTTGATGATCAACTGGGATCCGTCTCCTGAATCCTAATAGAAGGAGGAAGAAGAATTAACTCCTGTGTCTCATTGAGGGGGAACACGCATGGCGGCATCTCTTAAATAAAATCTTGACGTTCTCGAGGTAATCAATAGAAACGGCCATGCCTAAATCACTTCTTGGTTTGCTCTTAGCCCTCTTAGCGGTTGCGGGTTGCTCCACTCCTCAGCCCGCTGCCAAACCGCAGGCCGCCGCTGGTCAATCCGCGGCCACTGCTAATCAATCCGCGTCCGTCGCCGCGATCAATTCCGTGCCTGCCGCCGATAGCCAGGAATACGAAACCGTTTTCGTTCCACCGCCAACTGGGAGTCTGCTGGGCGGCGGTTCGGTGCGCGTCCCGAAGACTTATTCGGGAAACGATGAGAATGCACTTCTCGGCAACATCCGTCGTCTTAATGCCGCGGCTGGGGCGAAGGATGAACGTCCCTATGTAGTGAGCGCGGTCTCCAAGGTCACCGGAGTGAGCCAGCGAGAATTGCAGGCCCAGCAGGATGTTTTGCGACTGCGCTTCGGCGAACTCTGTGCGATCAATGCCATCGCCCGGGGCAACAGCAACAAAGTGCAGGAAATTGCGACTCTAAAATCCAAAGGTCAAAGCTGGACGGCTCTCGCGACCTCGAACGGCGTGAACATTGCGACCGTGGCCCAGACGACGCGTAGCGCCGCCGATTTGACGGCCAGTTCCTATTCCAATGCCACGGAGCGGCAAAAGGGAGGTCAGCGCAAACTGGAGCAGTTGGGTGTGGGCCCGCAGGTACGACCTCAGCAATAGACTCTTCCGTTCGGCGAAATCGCCGGGCAAATTTTGTTGGACCGCCGCCGATTACCCGAGCCAAAGATCGAGAGCCTCGCATTCGGTTCCTGCTTCCGCGCCTGGCTGCGACGAACTCTGCCCGGTGCGATTTGGCGGCGGGATTGTTCAATCGGCGGGGCGCGGTTCACTTCAATCAAACACCGCCGTTGGTTTCTCAGCCCGCACCAGGAAATGTGCATTGATTCTGCGAGATTGACGAGGCGGCTTCCGAGGGTTCGCGGTCGAGAACGGCGACCCAGCATGCGACGATCGCTCACGACGCTGGCGGCGGCATTCGCTCTCATTGCGAGTGCCCGAGGAGGGATTGGCGATACCGAAGCGCAAATCCGAGCGCGTTACGGCGAGGCGATCGGGGTCCTGCCAGCCCGCGCGGGCGATGCCAGCCTAACGAAGTGCTATTCATCAGACGGCTTCATCATCTCCGTAACCTACGTCAAGGGACACAGTGCCCGCGAGATCCTGACCAAAGGGAACAAGTCCAAGATTACCGAAGCAGAGATCCAGGCCGCGCTCAAGGCGAACGCCGGCGGTTCGGCCTGGAATGCAGAGCAACTGGCAGATCCGCGGACGGCTGGCGTGCAGGAATGGCGGACCAGCAATCAAGAATCGCGCGTCGCGATTTACGATTCGCAGACCCGCGCACTTTTTATCACCACCCAGCAATTTATCGACCTGACCAAGGCGACGAAGCCGCAAGTTGCCACGAGAAGAGGCGCCACTGGACTCGGCGGGTTCGGCACGGTCGGCGCCGTCCGCGCGACCGGCGCACGTCCGACGGTCAACATGAAACTTTTCGACAAGAGTGCCGTGTTAAGGTCACAGCAAAGCCAACCGCGGCCTTCTGCCAGCCCCGGAGGAAACTGAAGATGCGTCGCAGTTTTGTCGGGAATGATTCCATCTGTCCGCTTTCAACTCTCCGGTTTTCGCCGCTGGGGAAACGACGCGACGTTTCCTGATCTTGTTCAGATTCCACTGATACTGCTTCAAGACATTTATCAACTACCGTCGCCGGTATCGCTATCTGGTTCGGCCTGAAGAGACTCAAAATAGTGCTGCGTTCATCGGCGACATATTTTGGACTTCATCTGGACCTCATTGGAGAGCAACAATCGTGGCAATTACTCCATGCAAACACGCGGCCAGATCTTATAGGGAAAGACTGCGCTGCACCAAGGCGCTACGCTGTTTAGCTCGCAAGATGACTGGAATGACGCGCAAGGGGATGAGATCGAGGTCGCGGGCATTCTGGCCCGGCGATGATCGGGAGTCAGCAATCCTTGCGACTCTGATCAAGGGAAGCTCCACGGGCATCATCCGCGGGAAGGACACCACGGCCGGCGTGGCGCTGACAGAAGAGTGTCGGATGGGCGACTAGCTCATTCGCGGAGCAGCGCGGATCGCCAGCGAAGACGCGCCCGGAGTTCTTCTCCGTCCGAAGTTCCTGCGCGACCGAACTTAGTGTTTGCCTGATTGACTACGGATGAATCATGTTCGTCCAGAGAAATTCGTAAGTCGCTATGGCGTTTATGGCGACGGAGACTACGAAGAGGGCCGCTTCCGCCGTTGTTACCTTACGACCACCGTTTTCAACGATGAGCAGAAACATCCAGGGTATGAGAACAATTCCATATCGGTACGAGAACTGCCAGCCCCCGGTGTTTCCGTGACACCAGAGAAAGAGCGTCAAGACACCGATCGCGATCCAGCAGGTGGTTTTGTGCCTTCCGCCTTCGCGGAAAAGGAGAAAAAGAAATGGGCTGGCAAGAAAGATTGAACAACCGAAGGCCGGCGGCTGAAGGTAAGGGAAACCCTGCAGATCAATCATCCCTTGAAACAGCATCTCGTAGGCGTTCCAACGAATGGCGTGCAGAGAGAAGAGCCCATGCCGATACCACGGCTCTTGCAACACACCCGGGATGCGCGCGTACCCGAAGTCTGCGACTCCGCCGAAGCGGACCCAGTTGTAAACCGCAGTGCAAAGCAGAAGCAAAGCTGGAACGGCGACAAATCGCGCGAGATCCATCCAGATCCGGGGCCAGTCCCGGCTGGTCATGGCGGACCCGCGGCCGTTTTTTTCAGACGGCTGAGACAGCCAGAAATAATAGAGATAAATGGGTACCGTCAGGAGGACCTCTGTTCGATTGCCCAACGCGACTGCAAACCATATGCCGGCCAGCAGCGGATTCCGGCGAACCAGCGTGTAATAAAGACTGGCGGCCTGGCCTAAGATCGCGAAACCAAGAGCCATTTGCCAAGCGCCGGCAAATCCGATGTTGCACCAGGTCCAAGTGGCGAAAATTGGAAATAACGCCACGATGACGCGGCGTGTCTGCGACATCTCCGAAACATAGGAGAGGCGATAAAAGAAATAAGCGCATCCCGCCATCAGAACTGCGGCTAGTTCGCGCGCCGGCCAATTGCGAATCATCCCAATCCTCTGCAAGAGCGCAACGGGAATGTTTACCAACACCGCGCCCAGCGGAAAGACCGAGTAATATCTCCCGCTCACCGGCACCAATTCGTTCAACCAGGACGGCGTCGGACTGGTTAATCCCACATGTCCGTGCAGGAAAGCCGCTGCGATGCGATAGGTATAGTCGAAATGGCTCTGCACTGATCTGGTCGAAAAATAAAAGACCATTCCCGCCACCACGGCTACGGCCGCTCCAAAGCGTGACTCTGGTAGTGTTTTCGCAATTGGGTGTTTCATGGCGCGAGGTTTTTCCTTTGTTGGCGAACTGGTCGCGACGGCAAGCTGCCGATCAATCTCCCGTTCGCCGGACCGGAGCGTTCCGAAACGCTATTCCAAGTCATAAACTTCTGCCAGACTAATCCCAGTTGTGCCGTGCTCTGCCACCGCTACCATACCGGTTTGACGGCCGGCTGCCTGGCGACGGCGAACATTCGTCAACAGCTTTGAGTGCAAAGTAAGGGCTGCGACGGGACCCGCGCATTTCGGGTTAGCGGGCGCACTCGCCAGTCCCGCACGGGAGATTAACGATCAGACCGGCGGTCGTTAGGCGGCGACCGCCACCGAGGCGCCCTTGGTCAAAACCGCGACCGCGCGTTGAATTTCTTCAAAATCGAACGGCTTGGACATCATCATGTCGACATGCAGCGCTTCGTAGGCCCGGATGTCCTCGTCACAAAGGTGAGCTGACAGAACGAGAATCTTGCCGGTGAACTTTCTCGCCCGCAGCCGGCGCACCAGTTCGAGACCGGACATGCGCGGCATACGATGATCGGTGATGACGACGTCGAAGGGTCGGGGGGACGCCGCGATCTTGATCAGGGCTTCCCAACCGTCGGCGGCCCGAGTCACTTTTGACATTGGGCCGCCCAGCACCACCGCGAGGATTTGGGCTACGGCTTTTTCATCTTCGACTGCCAATATTTGCAGAGGTTCTCTCATGGTCCGCACTTCAAATCAGCAAGACGCAGGCCGCACGGTGGCACCAATTCTTGAGCTGCGATCTGTTCGGCGCGCTTGCATTCGGGAAGGCATTCGATCGGTTCTTTTGCCGGGAGGGAAGCTGCGCTTGTTCTCGGCAGGAAGGACTCAACGCCGGGAACACGGCACAGGGGATGCTATGATAATTATGGTGACTGCTTGGGCTTTTAAACGTTTCTCTGTCCTGTGCCTCGTCTGCTGCGCCCCTTTTCTCGTCGCCGCGGCGTCCGCCGCGACGGTCGTTCTGGCTTGGAACGCTAACTCCGATTCCGATGTTGCCGGCTACCGGATTTATTACGGAACTGCGTCGGCGCCTTACAAGCATCTCGACGTCGCCACCCCGACGGCCACAATCTCGGGTCTCGAGAACGGCGTCACCTACACCTTTGTCGGCACTGCCTACAACCCGGCCGGAGCGGAGAGCGAGTACTCAGCCCCCCTGCTCTACACGGTTGGTTCTTCGAGGGTTATCCCGCCCGCGATCCTCGCCAATATTTCCAGTCGCACCTCTGTTCAAACAGGTGAGAACGTCATGATCGGCGGTTTTATCATCGATGGTGTCGTGGGAAAAAAGGTCGCGCTGCGTGCGATCGGTCCGTCGTTGACGGCGGCGGGCGTGATTGGAGCATTGGCGGATCCCTTCCTGCAGCTTGTCGATTCGACCGGCACCGTCCTCGCTTCCAATGACAGCTGGAATGTGCCCGGACAAGAAATCGAATCGTATGGCCTCGCGCCGACGGATCCGCGGGAAGCGGCTCTCGTCACGACCCTGGTCCCGGGCAGCTACAGTGCCATCGTCAGTGGCAAGGGGGCTTCCGGTGTGGGCCTGTTTGAACTCTATGATCTCGACGCCGATAAGGGCCGGGTCGCGAATATCTCGACTCGCAGCCGAGTGGAAACGGGCGACAACGTGATGATCGGCGGCTTTATCCTCACGGGCAGGACGCCCAACCAAGTCATTGTGCGTGCCATTGGTCCGTCGCTCCTGGCGCACGGAGTGAGAGATGCTTTACTCGATCCAACCCTGGAGCTGTACGACAGTAACGGTAATCTTATCGGCTTTAACGATAACTGGCGCACCACCCAGGAGTCGGAGATCATCGCCACCAAAGTTGCGCCAACGGATGAGCGGGAGGCGGCCATCGTCGCCACCCTTCAACCCGGTGCCTATTCGTCAGTCGTTCACGGCGCGAATAACACCACCGGTGTCGCGTTGGTCGAGGTCTACGCCTTGAACTGACTGCAGGGGTCCTCCCGGCGGACCGTACTTTGCGTTGGTTTCGATGCGGATGACGACTGGCGCCGAGCCCGCCCGTGCGGTTGGTAAAGGCTTGAAGGCTGGTGGGACGACACCCTCGAGTGCCGGAGAGCGATTTGAAGCTCCACTCTTTTCCTTTCCGGCGTTCGACGGAGTCTTGCCCTGCCAAGACTGGTCGACCTAACGAACCTTGCCCGGCCCCCAGAGCGCTCGACCGGGCGTTGCTCCGGTATGTTCGCCGTCCATTATCACCTGTACGCCGTTGACGAAGACCTGCTTCATCCCGACCGCGTATTGGTGCGGCTGCGCAAAAGTCGCCCGGTCGGCAATCGTCGCCGGGTCGAAGACGACGACGTCGGCAAACATGCCTTCCTTTAGAATACCGCGGTGATCGAGCCCCAGGTTGGTCGCCGGCAGTGCGCTCAGGCGGCGAATCGCTTCGCCTAACGAAAGCACTTTCTCTTCCCGCACGTATTTGCCGAGGACCCGGGCAAAATTTCCGTAGGCACGGGGATGGGGATTCGACTTCAGGAAAACGTCCTCGGGGGCCTGCGAAGCTTCGTCCGATCCGAAGGAAATCCACGGCTTGGCCATTTCCTTGCGCACGTTTTCTTCCGACATCAGGAAGTAGATCGAGTCGATGCGCGATTCGTCTTCCACAATCAGGTCCATGATCGTTTCGATCGGATCCTTACCCCGCATCTGCGCGACCTCGGCGAGGGATTTTCCGGTCAACGGTTTCAGTTTCTCCGATTTGAAGCCGACGAGCAGAATCTTATCTGGCGCGCCGGCCGCGAGATAGAGGTTCTCCCACGCGTCGCTCGGCTTCTTCACTTCCGCTGCGATCTTCTCCCGGGTGGCGGGATCGCGCAGGCGCCTAAAAAGCGCGGGATAACCGCCGTCTTCCGTCCAGGGCGGGAGACAGGCGTCGAGGCCCGTGCCTGCGGCGGTGTAGGTATACATGTCGGCCGTGATCTTGAGACCTTCCTTTTGCGCGGCCTCGATCCGTGCGAGCAGCGTGCCGAGCTTCGGCCAGTTCGATTTCCCGGCTGCCTTGATGTGATAAACCTCGGCTGGAATCTTCGCTTCCCGGCTGATCCGGATCAGTTCGTCGAGCGCTTCGAGGAGCTGGTTCCCTTCGCTTCGCATATGCGAGATGTATTTGCCCTGGTATTGCGCAGCGACCTTGCAGAGCTCGATCAATTCCGGCGTCTTCGCGTAAAAGGCGGGTGGATAAATCAACGACGTGCCAATGCCGAGTGCACCTGCCTTCATTTCCCGGCGAACGAGCGCGCGCATTTCGTCGAGCTGCTGCGGCGTGGGCGCTTTGTCATCGAAGCCGATGACGTTCTCGCGAATGGTGGTCGCACCAATAAAAGAGGCGACATTGCAAGAGATGCCGCGTGCTTCGAGAAAGCGCAGATAATCGGCCAGCGTCGTCCACGTGATCTCGTAGCGGATGTCCTTTTGGTCGCGCAGCATCTTCTCGCGCACCCGGTCGTTCACCGGGCCCATCGACTCCCCTTCGCCCATGATCTCAGTCGTCACGCCTTGGCGGATCTCGCTCTGTGAGCGGCCGTCCGCGATGAGCGATTCCGTCGACCACGAAAGCATGTTGATAAAACCCGGCGCTACCGCGAGCCCGTGGGCATCGATCACGACCTTGGCGCGCGCATCCTTGAAATCGCCGACTCCGGCGATGCGATCCCCCCGCAGCGCCACGTCGGCCAGGCGCCCGGCACCACCGCTGCCGTCGTAGACCGTACCGTTTTTGATCACGACGTCGAAGTCCTTTGCGGCGGCTGTTGGAGCAGCCTTTCCGCGAAGGCCGGGAAGCACGATCGAACTGAAGAGCGCGAGCCAAAGAAAAGAGCGATCCATTGCGCGATTGGAAATGGGTCGCGCTGCACTGTCGATTAGAAACGTCTTCTCGCGAATTGCCCTCGCTAAGACAGATCCGGCCAATATCCATACGTCGATATCTGGTTGAAGCGGAATGGCCGTTGGCCTTGTGTGACCTCGGCCAACAGCCAGATGCCCTCTCCGAAGTCCTGGGGGTTGCGACTTATTCGTCCTTCTACCGCGGCAGCCTAAAGATCGGGCGGCGGCGGCGGCGGTGGCTCTTCATCGCTAGGCCCAGACTGTCCATATGGAGGGTTGTCCGGCGGCGGGAGAAACGCATCACTGCAACCACACACCAACAGCAGGCAACCGAAGAGAAGCAGAATCAGAGGTAGCTTACGGAAGAACCTTGGGCAACCTCGTTCGCGAAGGACGCCGAGCGGAGAATTCGATTGCATGATCCCAAGATCGCCCCGTCGCGAGCGAAAAATCAATTCGTTCATGGAATTTATCTTCTTTTTGAGGCGACCGCTTTTCACCGGTTGCCATTGAACCAGGGTAAAGACGGTAGGAATGGCCTCACGGTTACAGAATTTATTCGAGCGACGCATTCGGAGGTTCGGACCGAGGAACTGAGATACCCAAAACATTCAATTGGCGTTGCCGCACTTCAGCTGGCGCTCATAGTCGGCGCTGTCGAAGTGTCCTGTGGATTGGCTGATTAATCCGTTGCAATCGAGTTGCCACAGCTCGTATCCACTGATTCGAACACGGTTCCCAGTTCCGCCGGGGCCAATGTTCGTTCCGGCAAGGGTCCAGTGGAACCCGACCCCTTCCGGTGTGCTGGCCAAGTGATCCATCGTCACTGTCAGGTCTGGGAATGCGCTCATGAAACCATGCGCCACCTGCGCGATCGCCGATCGCCCCACGGCCGGTGGATCATCGTTGACCGCGAGGGAGCCGTCGTCGGCGTAGAAACTCGCCACGTCCTCGGGAACATGGCTGCACCACGCCTCTGCGTAACGCTGAGCAAGTTCGGTCAGTTGAATAGAATTCACGACTCTATTTCGATAGCGGTATTTGGAGTCGATGCGAAGGGGAAAACCCGGTTGAATTGCAGTCGCGAACTAGGTCATTCGGCTTCACAATTGCAAGAATTCCTTCCCGCGCTTGGGCGAAATCCCCTGTCTTTCGCAGTCTCTTTCAATCACAATGCCAGCCAATGCGGCCGCGGCTTCTTGATTCTCTGCAAAGTTATAGCGGCCGAGCGTTTCTGCGCGATCTGCTGGCCGGGATGACGGTCGCGATTGTCGCGCTGCCGCTCGCGATCGGATTTGCGATTGCTTCGGGCGTCACGCCCGCACAAGGAATTTGGACCGCGATCATCGGTGGTTTTTTGATCTCGGCCTTCGGCGGCAGCCGGGTGCAGATCGGCGGACCGACCGGCGCATTTGTACCGATCATCGCCGGGATCGTGTCGACTCAAGGTTACAGCGGACTTGCGCTCGCGACCGTCCTCGCCGGCGTGATGTTGATTACGATGGGCCTGTTGCGGCTCGGCGCGCTGATCAAATATATTCCCTTTCCCGTCATCGCCGGATTCACGAGCGGAATCGCTGTGATCATTCTGGTTGGACAAATGCGCGAATTGCTCGGCCTGCACACCGCACTGCCGGTGAATGCGCTCCAGCAGGTCGGCACAATCGTGAGACATTTGCACGAGACAGACTGGCGGCCACTGGTGATCGGCCTGGGGACGATCGTGACAATGGCTCTCTGGCCGCAGCGCCTGCGTGCCGTGCCCTCCGCGATCATCGCGCTGATTGGCCTAACGATTATTGCCGGCGCGTTACATTTCCCGATTGAAACCATCGGATCACGCTTTGGCGGCATCTCGCAGGGGTTTCCGGTGCTTCATCTCCCGGCATTCAGTTTTTCACGCATCCAGGCGTTGATCTTGCCCGCCTTTACGATTGCGATGTTGGGCGCGATCGAATCGCTCCTCTCTGCCATGGTGGCCGATGGAATGATCGCAAGCCGGCACGATTCCAATCAAGAGTTGATTGGGCAGGGGTTGGCAAACTTCGTTAGCCCGTGGTTCGGCGGGATCGCCGCGACGGGTGCCATCGCGCGCACTGCGACCAATGTCCGCTCCGGCGGGCGCACGCCGGTAGCCGGGATGGTGCACGCGCTGGCCTTGCTCGCCATCGTCCTGGTGGCAGCCCCGCTCGCGCGCTTTATCCCGCTGGCAACCTTCAGTGGTGTGCTCATTGTGGTCGCGTGGCGGATGGGCGAGTGGCACAACTTCGCCACCATGATGCGCGGGCCGCGGGGGGATTTTTGGGTTTTGCTGGTCACGTTCGCGCTCACGGTGGCCTTCGGCCTGACGGTGGCGGTGGGAATCGGGTTGCTTATAGCCGCGGCGCTTTTCGTTAGGCAAATGGAGGCCGTCACGCAGATCCAAATCGTGACGCCGGAGAGCGATCTGGACACAGGTGTCGATTCGGTGCGGGAAAAGATCGTGCCCCAAGGCGTGGTTGTTTATCGTTTTGAGGGCCCGCTTTTTTTTGGCGTGGCCGAGAAACTTGAGGCCGCGCTCGAACGATCGACCGCCATGCCGCGGGTGGTGATTTTCCGGATGCGCAATGTACCGGCGATTGACGGAACGGCGTTGCGCGCGCTGAACCTGGTGCGGGAACGCTTCACCCGTCGCGAGACACGGATCATATTTAGTGGGCTGCAACCGCAGCCGATGAAGGTCCTGTTCGAAGGTGGTTTCGTGGACACGATTGGGTTGGAAAATATCTGCGCGAACATCGACGCGGCGCTCGAACGCGCGCGACAGATGATTGAATCGTGGCAGTAATTCAACGGAACCGCCCGAACCAGCGATAAGGGAAATCGTCGCCTGGACAGTCGGTCGGCCAACGCGGCGGATTCATCTCGCGGTGGGGACGAACCGGGATGTCGTGTCCGTCGACCTTGCCACAACGGGCGCGAAGATAGCGAATCAGTTCCTCGCAGGAATCAAGCTGGGCGCGGGTCGGCTTGTCGCGGTTAAAATCGCCGACGAGGCAGATGCCTAGCGAAATATTGTTCAGGTAGTCGCTATGCACGTGCCCTCCGTTGATCTGCCGCCGCCAGCGATCGCCGACTTCGATTTCGCCATTGCCGGAGGAGGTGCCGTTGCCGATCACAAAATGGTAGGCAAGGCCGTTGGGCATCCGGCGGACGTGGCGGTGATAATAGTCGAAAATGCGGGCGTTACCCTGCCGGGTCCCGCTATTGTGCACGATAATGAAACGCCAGCGCTCGCGCAGGACCGGAGCGCGATCAATTTCATTGCGGACCGAGCGAGTGAGATAGGTATATCGCTTCCCGAAAAGGCGAAAAGGCAGGAGTGAAAATCCGCGCGGTTTTTGGTAGCCCGATTTTTTGACGACGACCTGGGCAGGCTGGGAGGAACCTGAGGACGTAGCCGCCCTCCGAGGTGCCGGTGTGGTTTCGTTAGGTGTGGGTCGACGGCTGGGCGTTTCTTCCGGTTGAGGCTGGCGCACGGGCGTCTCCTGGCTCACCGCGCGGGGCGTACGGGCGGGCTTTTCCTCCGGTTCGGGAGTGGGCGTAGATTTTTTCCTTTTCGTCGGCGGATGTTGGGCCGGCTTCGGCTTTCGATGTGGAGTGGCGGAGGGTTCCGGAGTTGGCGTCTCGACGGTGCGCATTTTTTCGCGGGCCTTGAGAAAAAGCTCTTTCTTTTCTTCTTCGGTCATTTCGGCGTGAGTAAGCGTGCCGGCGAGCAGCACGATCAGGAGCAGGCTCCAAATCCCCAGCTGCCAACGCATGTTGAATCGCGAACGAAGCAAGGTGCGGAGATTCGTTAGGCTGGTTGCGCTGCCGGCTCCGCTTCGTGTTGCGAGTGGGCGCCAGCACGTTCGCTCTCCCGTCGCAGGATGGCGTTTAGTTTTCCCCCGAGCAGCAAGAGGAGACAGGTGAGATACATCCAGGTAAGGAGCATGATAATGGAAGCAAGCGCGAGGTAAGTCGGGTTGTAGCGGTCGTAGCGCGCGACGTAGAACTGGAAGAGCTTCGTCACGGTCATCCAGCCGGCGGAGAAGAAAATGGCGCCCGGCAGCGCCTGGCGGATTGTCAGATAATTCTCCGGCGTCAGGAGGTAAAGGGCGAGGGCGAGGACGACGAGCGCGACTGCGGTAAAGGGAAGATTGAGAGCAGCGACCCAGCTCTGCAGCGGGATGCTAAGCTGGAGATTCACCTCAGCAATTCCGGCCAGCGTTTCTCCGAAGACGACGAGGTTGAAAGCGAAAAGGATGGTGATCCCGAACCAGAAAAGGAGGAGGAGCGAGATGATGTATTTCGACCAGCGATTGCGATCCGCGGTCACACCATGGGTATGGCTGAGCGCGCGCGAGATGGTCGAGATGAACATCGTGCCGAGATAAATCCCGAAGATTACGCCTGCGGTGGTGAGGGCGCTGTTGGTGGGTGTAACGATAACGTTGGCGACGATGACATCGAGGATTTCCTGAATTTTTGGATCAGGCGGAAGGAAAGCGCGCACCACGCCCAGCATCTTGTGCAGCTTCGCCGGATCGGTCCCGAAGAGGCTGAGGAGATGCCAGAGAAAAAGTAGACCAGGGACGAGGGTCAAAAGAAATTGGTAGGCCATCTGGGCCGAGAGCCCCATCGTCTCGTCAGTCGCGGTTTCCCAAACGAGCCGGCGCACCACGCGGCCGAGTAAGCGAAGGAATTTCATCGTCGAGCGAAAGTTTACTTTGCCGCTCCCGGATTGCCATTAAACTCTCGGCGACGCGCTGGCCTAACGAATGGAGAAACGAATCCTGATCCTGACCGCCAGCTACGGCGAAGGACACAACGCGGCGGCGCGCGGGCTACGCGACGGGTTGGCTACGGTCTCGGGCGGCACGGCCGTGGTCGAGATGCACGACCTGTTCGCCGAGACCTTCGGTTTCGTAAACGATTGGATACGGAAAGTTTATCTCACCGTAATCAATCGAGCGCCGCGGCCATGGTCGCGCTTTTACAAGTGGCTCGATCGGCAGGAGGAATACGGTTCGCACATGCGCTGGCTTTTCGCGGTCAAAGCGCGCCTGAATCAGTTGTTGCTGCGCTTCCAGCCGACGGCGGTGGTCTCGGTTTTCCCGGCCTACCCTCATCTTCTGGAGACGACCTTCGGCGGAGTGAAGCCGCCTTTTTGGCAGGTCGTTTGCGTGACGGATTCCATCACTGTGAACGCCATCTGGTATCGCTGCCGGAGCGATCTCTTTCTTGTGCCTAACGAACAGTCGGCTGCGACCCTCGCCAAGGCGGGCGTGCCGAACGAGAAGGTCCGGGTGAGCGGGTTTCCGGTTTCCCCGAAGTTTGTCGAACTCGGTGAACTGCGGCAGCTGCCGGAGGCGCGCGGCGGTTTCCGGATTCTTTACGTGATCAACGCCGGCGGCCGGGCCGCCTCCGAAGTGATTGGCGGCCTATCGAAGATCGCCAATGTGAAGCTGACGGTCACGGTGGGGCGCGACGAGGTTCTGCGCCGGGCGGTTGAGGCGTTGCGCGGAGAGATTAGGCGCGAGTTCGAGATCATCGGTTGGACCGATCAGCTGCCTCGGCTCATGCTGGAGAGTCATCTCCTGATCAGCAAGGCGGGCGGTGCCACAGTGCAGGAAACGATTGCGGCGAAATGCCCGATGATTATTAACCAGGTCGTGCCGGGTCAGGAGGAAGGGAATGCACGCCTGATCGCCGAGACGCGTTCGGGCGTTGTAGCAACGACCCCGGAGGCAATCGTCGTCGCAGTGGAGCAAGCGTTTGCAGATGACGCGCGGCTCTGGCGCGAGTGGTCGGCGAACATTAGTCGTTTGAGCCGGCCACGGGCCTCGCTTGAGATCGCGGAGCTGTTGCTCGCGCTTTAAGCGGAGAGACGCGCTCCACCGTATCCAAGACGGGCGGAAGCAGGTCCTCCGTCAGGATTTCGCGGGTGGGGGCTGGCCCGCCTTCTCGTTCAAGGCCTGGGTGAATTCCTGCAGGCTGGTCACGATCTGCGGCGCCTTTGAAAGCACGGTGCTGGCCAGTTTTTCCGCGTAATCAGGCCGGCGTTGCGACATCTCCGAGAGCGCCATCATGACGGCGAGGGCATTGTTAATCGAATGCTTGATCTCGCTGAATTTCTTCTGCAACTGGGTGATCTCTTCCGCTGAAAGTGTGCTGCCAGGTTCGGTCATGTCGGTTCAATTCGCTGGAGAAATTGGACGGCTGTGCTTGACTGATAGGTTCGAGAAGTTCCGTCCGATGCCTGCAAAAAGTATCAAGATCAGTGGGGCACGCCAGCACAATCTCAAGAATCTCCACGTCGAGATTCCGAGGGAGAAACTGGTCGTTATTACTGGCATGAGCGGCTCGGGCAAGTCATCGCTCGCCTTTGACACCCTCTATGCCGAGGGTCAGCGCCGTTATGTCGAGAGCCTCTCCGCCTATGCGCGGCAATTTCTCGACCAGATGGAAAAACCGGACGTCGATTTCATCGAAGGCCTTTCGCCAGCGATTGCGATCGAGCAGCGCAGCGCGGGGACGAACCCGCGCTCGATCATCGCGACCACGACAGAGATTTATGATTATCTGAGAGTGCTTTTTTCTGCCGTCGGCCAGCCGCACGACCCGCTGACCGGCCGGCCGATTTTCCGGCAAACGGCGCAGCAAATCGTTGATCAGATTCTCGCCTACCCGGCGGGGACGAAAATCATTCTTCTCGCGCCGCTGGTGCGCGACGAAACCGGCGAGTTTCGCGACGTGATCGAAAAAGCGAAGCGGGAGGGCTTCGTCAGGGTTCGGGTCGATGGTGAAATCATCGAGCTAGGCCGCCCGGAACCGATCCGGCTCAAGAAAGGCGAGCGTCACACCATTGAGGCGGTGGTTGATCGGCTGATCATTCGCGACGGTCTGCGCACCCGGTTGGCCGATTCAGTGGAGACGGCGTTGAAATGGGGGAACAACCGGATGGTGGTGCTGCGGGAAATTGCAGGGCGGGCGCCCCGCCGGCCCGAGGCAACCCTGCACTGGGAGGAAATCCGTTATTCCACCGACTACGGAAATCCGGAGACCGACTTTTCGTTAGGCCAGCTCACCCCGAAACACTTTTCCTTTAACAGCCACCTCGGCGCCTGCCCGGCCTGTCATGGGCTGGGCACGCAACTGGTTTGCGATCCGGAGCTGATGGTGACCGATCCGTCGAAGTCGCTCGTGGAAGGTGCGGTCGCGCCCTGGCGGCGCGGGACGAAACGAATGCAGGCCTACTATCGCGGATTGCAGACGGCACTCGTCAGGCACTTCGATGTCGCGGACAATATTCCATTCGAAGACCTGCCGGAGAAGTTCAAGGAAGCGCTCTATTTCGGAACGGGCGATGAGCCGATCGCAATGAGCTTCGGGAGCGGCAACGGCCGCGCGGCGACAAAGACGGCGCGCCCCTTTGAGGGATTGCTTCCGCAGTTACAGCGGCTTTATGAAGAGACCCAAAGCGAATTCACCCGCAGCCGGATTCGCGCCTTCATGAATCGCGCGCCCTGCTCTGTCTGCCACGGAGCGCGGCTCAAACCTGAAATTCTCGCGGTCACGATCAAGCAGGAGGGAGGCCGCGAGCTGAACGTTCACCAGTTCTGCGAGCAAACGGTCGCCGCCGCCGCCCGGTTCGTTAGGCAAGTGGATCTTTCGGAACAGCAGCGCGCGATCGTTTCGGAAGTCGTGCACGAAATCGCTTCGCGCCTCGAGTTTCTCCTCGAGGTCGGACTCGATTATCTCACCCTCGATCGCGAGAGCGGCACCCTTTCGGGTGGAGAAGCGCAGCGCATCCGGCTCGCGACGCAAATCGGTTCCGGGCTCGCTGGAGTGCTCTACGTGCTCGACGAGCCGAGCATCGGGTTGCACCAGCGCGATAACGCGCGGCTCATCGGCACCTTGCGCCGGCTGCGCGACCTTGGGAATTCTGTGATTGTAGTCGAGCACGACGAGGAAACGATCCGGTCAGCCGATTATGTTCTCGATCTCGGCCCGGGCGCTGGTCCGAGGGGCGGCGAGGTTGTTGCTGCCGGGACGCTCGAGGAAATTCTCGGGGCGGAGGATTCTCCAACCGCGGCTTATCTGGCCGGTCGCTCGCGGATTACCGTCCCGCGCCATCGCACTGCCCCGCGTGGCGGCAGCCAATCGTCCGATGGGTGGCTCACGATCGTGGGCGCGAAGGAAAACAATCTCAAGAATGTCACCGTCGGCTTTCCGTTAGGCTGTCTCACCTGTGTCACCGGTGTTTCCGGGAGCGGGAAATCGACCCTTGTCGACGACATCCTGCGCCGGGCGCTCTTTCGACACTTTTACAATTCGAAGGATAAACCAGGCGAGCATCGCGCGTTGCGCGGGCTCGATCAGATTGACAAGGCGATCATCATTGATCAAAGTGCCATCGGCCGCACGCCCCGTTCCAATCCGGTCACCTACACGGGCGCGTTTACGCCCATCCGCGAGTTGTTCAGCCAGTTGCCGGCCTCGCGCATCCGCGGCTACAGCGCGGGCCGTTTCAGCTTCAATGTCAAGGGCGGCCGCTGCGAAAACTGCCAGGGCGACGGCCTGATCAAAATCGAGATGCATTTTCTCGCCGACGCCTACGCGGTCTGCGAAGTCTGCCAGGGCAAACGCTACAATCGCGAGACACTGGAGATCACGTACAAGGGGAAAAACATTGCCGACGTGCTCGCGATGACGGTCGATGAGGGATCGCGTTTCTTCCGCAACGTCCCGACGGTCGCGGACAAGCTGGTCGCGCTCCAGGATGTCGGGCTGGGATATTTGCGACTCGGCCAGGCGGCCACGACCCTTTCCGGCGGCGAAGCGCAACGGGTGAAGCTCGCGACCGAACTGGCGAAAAAGGCAACCGGGCGCACCCTTTACATCCTCGACGAACCGACCACCGGACTGCATTTTGCCGATATCGAGAAACTTCTCCAGGTGTTGATGAAATTGCGCGACACGGGCAACACACTGATCGTGATCGAGCACAACCTCGAGATGATCAAGTGTGCTGACTGGGTGATCGACCTTGGCCCGGAAGGAGGCGAAGGTGGTGGTGAAATTGTCGCGGCAGGAACGCCGGAGGAGATCGTGGAGGTGCAAGGGAGCCATACCGGCGCGCATCTGCGACGATTGTTAGGCAAATGAAAGTCCGATTCCTTTTCCTGGTCGCAGTTTGCTTTTCGTTAGGCTCCTTGCGGGGCGCGCAGTCTGAGAGCCCGTCACTCAGGGAAGCGACGGCGCCGCTTGCCGATGGGGTTCCGCAAGTCGCTGTGACGCGCCTCCAGGCGTTCCTGGCTCAGAATCCGCCCGCGGCCGAGCGAGTCGTCGCCCGGCGCAATCTGGTCGAGGCGCTGGTTCGAGTCGGACAGCCATCCGAGGCGCTCGAACTTTTTTCCGATGATCCTGGCCTAACAAATGACGTGGAAGCGACTTTCTGGCGTGCGCAGGCGCTGGCCGCACTCGAGCGCTGGGCTGAGGCGCTGCCGTTTTACGAAAAAGTCGCCGCGGACCCACAATCGCCGCAACGCAGCGAGGCGATTTTCGGTGAGGCGGAAGCCCTCCGCGGCCTCGACCGCAAAGAGGAAGCGATGCGACTGTTTTCGTCGCTGGAAAACACGCCGCGTTGGAGCACGAGGGCCAAGTTAAGCCTGGCCCAGTTGTTGCTCGAGCGCGGCGACCTGAACGGGGCCGATCGCCTTCTGCGCGCCACCAAACCGCAGCACTCGACGGAGCGGGCTGAGCGGCGTTTTCTCTTTGGCCGACTCAACCTGGCGCAGGGTCATTCGGAAAGGGCGATTGAAACCCTCGCGGTCATCTTGAAAAATCCGGAGGGTGTTTCGCATCCGCTCCTGGTCGCGACCCTCTTCTCTCTGGCCGATGCGCACACCCAAATGCACACGCCAGAGAGTGGCGACGACGCACTCGAGGAGTTCATCGATCATCACCCTAACGATAGCGCGTTGCCCGAGATCTTCGCCCGGCTCGACGAGCTCTACCGGATGGAGCGCAAACCGTCGACGCGCGAGCTCGCGCGCTGGATGCACGATCCCGCCCAACCGCGGCAGGCACTTGCAGAATGGTATTTTGCCCGGAGCGAGCTGCGTTCGGGCAACCGGGAAAAGGCGGTCGAGCTGCTGACGCAACTGAGCCAGACCGGGCTGCGACTGCCGGCGTTAGGCGAGGCCAATTTGCAACTGGCGCGCCTTCACCTCGCAAAAGAGGAATGGGAGGCGGCGATCGCGGCGGCCGAAGCTGCTCGTGCGCAAAACTCTGCTCCGGCGTTTCAGGAACGGGTCGACTGGCTGGTCGCGGAGGCAAATTACCGTCGCGGTCATTTGGCAGAGGCTGCGCCAATCTACGAACGGCTGGCGCAGGAGACGCCCGCCCTTTCCGGGAGCGCCCTCTTCAACGCTGCCCTTTGCTGGCTGCGGCTCGACCGCGCAGAGCAGTTTGCCGCCGACTATCATAAGATCGCGAACGATTCCGCGCCGCGAGGCGTGGCGGGTGAACTGTTGCTCGAGGAGGGCGCCGTGCAGGCGGCGCAGGGAAAACCCGAAGCGGCGGAGACTTTTGAGAAATTCATTCGCAATTTTCCGCAGAGCCCACGGGTTTCCGAGGCATGGGTGGCGCTGGCCGAGCTTGCCTTTCACGAACCCAAACCGGATCTCGTGAGCGCACGCAAGGATTTGGCCCAGGCGCGCCAGGGAATTCCGACGCCGACGGCGCTGGAGCGTGCGGATTATCTGCAAATCTGGATTGAAGATGCGACGCCTTCGGCCAACGAAGGCGCGGTCATCGAAGCGGCCAGCAAGTTCCTCGAGCAGCATCGCGATTCCGACTTTGCCGCAGAGGTACGGATGAAACTGGCCGAAGCGTATTTTCGGCGCGGCGATTTCGCGAACGCCCAAACGCAATTCGAATTGCTCGCGCAGCAAAAACCGGATGGGCCGCTGGCCGGGAAAGCGCTCTTCTTTGCCGCGCGCTCCGCGATGTCGAGCATGGGCGCCGACTCGCTCGATCATGCGCTCGCCCTGCTCGATCAGGTGGTGAAACTGGACGGTGAGATGAAGTGGGCGGCGCGCAACGAGGAAGCGGCAATCGAGCGGCGGCTGGGGAAAAATCGCGAAGCGCTTGCCCTTTACGACGAGGTTCTGAAGAACGACGCGAAGCCAGCCGAACGCCGTGAGGCGCTCTGCGGGAAGGGAGACATTTATTACGAAATGGGCGCGGCCGATCCGCAAAACTACAAACAGGCGATCGACTTCTATCAGCAGCTTGCGAATGAGCCGGGGGTACCCGCGCACTGGCGCAACCAGGCGGAATTCAAGAAAGGAAAAGCGCTCGAACAGTTGAACGACAAAGAGGGCGCCCTCGCGACCTACTACGGCGTGATAGAGGAAGGCGCGCGACCGGATGTACAGCGTGAGTTTTTCTGGTTTTACAAGGCCGGATTCAACGCCGCGCATCTGCTCGAAGAAGCGAACGATTGGAAATCCGCCCTTGCGGTTTATCGAAAATTGGCGGCGGTCGGAGGCACGCGAAGCGATGAGGCCAAGGCCCGCCTGACGCAGTTGCGGTTGGAGCATTTTCTCTGGGAGGAATAGCCGGAATCGTCGGTTTAAAGTCCGACGAATCTGCTTGCGCAGAAGGTATTAACGGGCGCAAGCTTGTGGCATGAAAACAACCAACAGATGGGTCCATCTGCGCGGCTTGATTCGGCTCTCGGTGGGATTCGCCCTTGGCGGGATGTTGTGTGCATCAGCGTTTGCCGGCCCGGCCATCTATCGAGAAACGTCGACGAACCGTCCGCACACGGCCCAGGACGTGCCGGCGAAAAAGCAAATCAAGATCTACATCATGACCTCAGCCTCGGCGATCCCGAAGCCAATCAGCTACGTCATCGGGGGTGTGATAACGACCGCCATCCCTATTGTGATTATCGGGCGCGGCGAGAGCTTCCCCGAGTAAGCGCACGCTATTGATTTGCGACGAGCGGGGTGTCGTCGACCACGGCACCCGCGGGGACTACGGCTTTTCGCCGAGCCATGGCATGAGGGCCCGCAGACGTTCGCCTACCGTTTCAATCAGGTTGTTTTCCCCCTGGGCCAGCAGTTTCTTGTAACGCTTCTTTCCGGTTTTTGTTTCCCTCAGCCATCCCCGCGCAAATTGTCCGCGCCGGATTTTCGTCAGTGCTTCTTTCATGCGCGCCTTCACGGTTTGGTCGATGATCTTTGGCCCGACCGAGAGATCGCCCCACTTCGCGGTTTCCGACATGCGCGCGCGCATGCCGCGAATGCCGGCACGATGCATGAGGTCAACGAGGAACTTCAGCTCGTGCAGGCACTCAAAGTACGCGGTCTCCGGCTGGTAACCCGCTTCGACCAGGGTCTCGAAGCCGGCTTGGACGAGCGCATTGACGCCGCCGCAGGAGACCGCCTGCTCGGCGAAGAGATCAGCCTCGGTTTCTTCGCGGAATGTTGTCTCAAAAACTCCGGCGCGCGTTCCACCAATCGCCTTCGCATAAGCGAAGGCAAGCGGACGGGCATGACCGGTAGCGTCCTGCCCAATCGCGATCGCGCAGGGCACGCCTTTGCCTTCCACAAATTGATTCCGCACCATCGGGCCAAGCCCTTTTGGTGCGACCATGACCACATCAACGTCGTTAGGCGGGACAATCGTTCGATAATGAATGGCGAAACCGTGGGCGAAGAGCAGCGCTTGTCCCGGCTGGAGATGGGGGGCGATCTCCGCCTCATAGATTCCGGCCATTTTCGTATCCGGCAAAGCAAGAAAGACAACGTTGGCTCGCCGAACGGCCACAGACGTCGTCGTTAGGCGAAGGCTGTCTCGTCGTGCCAAGACGCGCGAGCGGCTTCCTGGCAGCAGGCCCACAATTACCGGAATGCCGCTGTCGCGCAGGTTCAGGGCGTGCGCCCGGCCCTGCGCACCATAGCCAAGTACCGCGCAGGTCTTGTCGAGGAGCGGCCCGAGTTGAACGTCCTTATCAGTAAAAATTTTCGCTGGCATAAGCCGGGGCTGGCGCCGCCGATCGTAAAGGCGCGAGCCAGACTGTCAATGCGCGACTTGGACGGTTGTCCTAGTTTGCGGCCGTTTTTTCCGCCCGGCCGATGGCTTCGAGACGGGCCACCTCGGCGATGGCGTTCCGGGCCTCGGCCGGTTGCCCCATTCTTTCTAGGATGTCTGACAGCAGAACGTATTGTCTGGGGGCATCCGGTTGGCGCGCGACCGCTCGCTTCTGTGCCCGATAGGCTTCCGTGAAGCGATGCTGACGAATCCGCATCCGAGCGATCAGGTTCAACGCTTCAACCTCATGCACATCGAGCCAGCTCGCGCGGCGAAGTGCCTCTGCCGCCCGGTTCGCATCGCCTGTTTCCGCATAAAGCCGGCCCAAGGCCAAAGCCGCGCCGTAATGCCACCAGTGATTCCGGGCAAAATCCGAGACGAGACGAAGCGCCGGAGCGGGGCCTTTGGTCTGACGGAGTAGCTCGGATTCGAGACTCACGATTTCCCAGATTTCTGGATACTTGGCGTGCGTCTTCTCCAGAATGACGAGCGCATCGGCATCGCGACCTGCGGCATGACGCAAGTGGGCGAGATTGACCGCTGCCAGCCAGGTGCGCGGATAACTCTTGCGCGTCTCCGTCGCCGCCTTGTCGGCCTGGGCAAAAAGTGCCTCGGCCTCACTGGTCTTGCCTTCCAAAGACAATGCACGCGCCAGGTTATTTCGGGCCGTGGGATACTCCGGCATGATCGCGAGCACGCGGCGCAGCATCGTCTCTGCTTTGGCGTAGTTGCCCTGGCTGGTGTAGATCTCAGCGAGATTCGTCGCGACTCGAATGCTGGTGCCACCGGCTGCAAGGGTGCGTTCGTAGAAAATTTCAGGAGTGACCCAATCGCTGCTTCGGATCGCGCTCCGAGCGCCGAGCAGCACCACCGCAATGCAGGCAAACGCGGGCAGAGGTTTTCGCCACCGCGGCGGCAAATCGAGCACGCAGCCGGCGAGAAAGACGAGCAGGCCAACGCTTGGCAGATAGAGCCAGTGTTCCGCGCAAGTTGCGTTCAGTTCTACGATATTCGAGGTGGGCAGATAGCCGATCGCGAACCAGACAGTACCGAAGATCCGCCAGGGCCGGCCATCTCCGCGCCAGCGGCATCCCGCGAAGAGCAGAGCGGCAAAGATCAAACCTGCGATCGAGAGATATTCGTTCGCGACCGAATTCTGCCAGGTTGCCGAGCTGCGATAGTCGTTTCCATCCACCACAGTGCGTTCCATGTGGAGGTTGGATGGAAAGATCATCAAGCGGCCGTAATCGCCGAGGGCTCGGAGCATCAGCACTGCGCGCACCGGCGCGCCCCAGCCTTCAGACGGACCTGCTTCCGACCGCGGTGGCGGCAAGTGCCGCAGCCCCAGGTACGCCGCCAAAATCGCGAGACATATGGTGACCGAAAGCGTCTTCCCGCGACGACTGATCTGACGATCGAAAAAGAGCGTATGCAGAAGGAAGAAAATGCACCAGAGAGCAGCTGTTTCACGGGAGCAAAGGGCGAGTAAACCGAGGACAGCGGCCAGGACGAAGAGGAGGCAGCGGATCGCTGGGTGCTTCGTCTCGCGACCCCGAAGGACGAGCAACCAGCCGCTGGCCGCAAAGACGAAAGCGAGGCTGTCAGCACGTCCGGAGATGTAATCGATCGCGGCGCTGTGCACGGGATGCACGGCCCAGATGAGTGCGGCAAAAAAACTCAGGCTTGAAACTAGCTTCTCGTTCGTCTGCAACCATTCGACCCTGCCGATCGACCGAAGCAGCCGTCGGAGCAGAAAATACAAGGCGACCGCGCTAAGAGCGTGGAGCAGGAGATTGGTGAGATGAAAGCCAAAGGTGTTGGTGTTCCAGAAGAAGTAATCTGCCATGTAGGAAAGGTTTTGCACCGGCCGGTAGTGCGCGGAGAAAGAATCTGGGAAGAGGTGTTGCCGGAAGACCTCCAGTGCGAGAAGGGGGCTCTTGATGAACGGGCTGTCGTGAGCGAGAAATTTATCGTCCCAGAGAAACTCGCCCGGAAGTGAGGGCACCCGTACGGCGACGGAAATGACCAGGAGCAAAAGCGCACGCAGCCAGTTGGTCCCGAGTGCGCGGAAGATTTGTGGTAGGAACTTGGGGCTGCCAAGCGTTTCCTCAGGATTGCTAATCGGCAGGAGTGAGTTCACCTTTGGGAGCTACGACGCGAACTTCTTCGCCGCCGGCTGCGCGACTCATTACCTGCCACCGTGAGGGCGATGGCAGGGATATGAATCGGCAGCCTAGGGGCCGTAGGGCGAGAAGAATGCCGTGCCAGCTACGTCCGACAAGGTATTCCAAGCGCCTGTCGGCACCTTCGGGAGTGAGTCCACCGTCTGGGGACCGTAATCATCTCCGAAGAGATCCTGGCCTGTGTTGTAAAGCGCAGAACCCCTTTTCATGTATTGGGTCCAGGCATCTGTGGCTACGACGTCACCGGTGGACTTGTTGTTCTCGATCGCGTATTGATCGACCGCGGAGTCGATCAAACGAAGGTCGTTGATCACGCGACTTGCCTGGGAGCGCTTACGAGCCCGGAGGAATCCAGGGACCGCAATAGCTGCCAGCAAGGCGATGATCGCGACCACGATCATGATTTCCACGAGGGTGAAGCCCCCGCGTTTTTTGCTGAGTTTGTTAAGCATAACTATCTTACTTTCTCCTTCTTTGTTTGTTTGATTGCGTCCGCCGTTCCATCGCGGATTGGTTCTTTTAGAGCAGCGTTGATGCCAAGCGGGTTGAATTTTTGATTTTCCCAAGCCGAGAGCGCTGTTGCGACGCGTAGCGAGGTAGAGCCTCTGGGCGAAACTCGGTCGAGTGCCGTCGTGCGGTTTTCAGTAATGACCGTAGGGCGAGAAGTAGGCGTCGCCCGCGACATCCGAGAGCGCGTTCCAGGTTGCCTGCGGAACCTTTGGCAGAAAGTCGACGGTCTGTGGACCATAACTCTCGCCGAAGATATCGGCACCGGTACTGTAGAGACGGGTGCCGCCCTTCAACCAGGCAGTCCAGTCCGCCGTGCCAACGACCGCGCCACTCAATTTGCTATACTCGAGCGCGTATTGATCGACCGCAGCGTCAATCAAGCGCAGATCGTTAATCACACGACTTGCCTCGGAGCGCTTCCGAGCCCGGAGGAACCCGGGGACCGCAATCGCCGCCAGCAAGGCGATGATCGCGACGACGACCATGATTTCGATCAGGGTAAAGCCTCCATGGCTCGGGTTTGTGTTTTTTTTCATGAGAAGGGTTTCTTCCCCTTGGTTTGTATTAGTCGCTCCTCTCGGAGCGCAGCGGTTCGCGTCCATGAAAGCAGTGTCAGTGCCATTCACCGCAATCATCTGAAAACTTTTGGCCAGTGGCGCGGTTTCTGCAGCGTTGTGCGGGCATCGTCCTCTGCAATTTGACTTTGCTCTCGCGATGAAACCTATGCCTGCCGAACCCGCAACGCGACACTCGGTTATCGTTGTCCTTTGTCTGTTCGTGGGAGTCTTGGTGTTTCGGCTCTTTGCTCTGACAAAGCTGACCGGCAGTCAATTTTTGCTGCCTAACGACGGGGACATGCAGTTTTATAACGACTGGGCGCTGCGAATCCTGCGCGGAAACTGGACCGAGCATACCGCCTTCTACGGTTTGCCTCTCTACGCCTATTTGCTCGCTGGAATCTACAAGGTCTGTGGCTATAGCCCGTTCATGCCGGGACTGCTGCAGGCCGGGCTGGAGGGTGGGACGGCCGTTCTTTTGTACAAACTCGCTACGCTCGTTTTTGCCGGGTCCGGAGATTCCGGCAAAGAAAAAGCGTTCGGCGGCATGCGACGAGGCGAGGTGATCGGGATTATCGCGGCGGCCGGATGGGCCTTCTTTCAACCGGCCCAGGGATATTCGATCATCCTCATGCCGACTACGTGGCTGGTCTTTGTTTTCTGGTTTGTCGTCTGGCAGGTGGTGAAATGGAAGCAGACGCCGGCATGGTGGGAGCTTTTCATCCTGGGTGCTTTGATGGGATTCACCGCGATGGGGATCGCGACGATCTTGTTTCTCGTCCCGCTCGTCATCGCGGCGCTCTTTTTCCGCTGGAAGGCTCTCTTTCGCCGTCGAGTCATTGGCGTGGCGATGATTTTGGCTGGCGTGTTGCTGGGCGCAGCGCCAGCCTGGGTGCACAACTACTTTGTCGCGCGCGATCCGGTTTTTCTCTCGGCCCATGGCGGGGTTAACTTTTGGATCGGCAACAATCCGGTCGCGACCGGCTACCCGAAGTTCCCGCCCGGTCTGCATGCCAGCCAGCAAGCGATGCTAAAGGATTCGATCACCTCTGCTGAGAAAGCGGCCGGGCGTCCGTTGAAGCGTTCCGAAGTCTCCGCTTACTGGTCGAAGAAAGCGGGTGCTTGGATTAGCCAGCATCCAGGAGATTGGATGGTTCTTTTGGGCACAAAGATCAGGAATTTTTGGAGCGCGTTTAGCTATGACGATATTAGCGTAATCACGGCCTTGCGCGACCAGTCGATCGTCCTTCCTGGTGAAGGTTTTGGCCTGGTCGCGGCCCTGGGGCTTCCCGGACTGCTGATCGCATGCTGGCGGTTTCCTGCATCCCGTTGGATCGCGGCGGCGATCTTCCTCCACATGATGTCGCTGCTGACGGTCTTCGTGACTGAACGTTATCGCCTCGCGGCGGTTCCTGGTCTTCTGCTCTTTGCTTCCTTTGCTATTTGGGAATTATGGCAGCTGCTCGCCACCGCGCGCCATGGACTTGTCGCTTTGTTTCTTGTTCTGCTTTTCGGATGCACGGCGTTTGTTTCAATGCCGCAAAAGGATCCGACGCTGTGGGCTCTGGATACTTACAATTCCGGGCTACAGGCGCTCGATGCGCACCAACTTCCACTCGCACGCGAGAGACTGGATTTTGCCTATGCCTATTCACCGCAGAATGCCGAGATCAATTTCGCGGAAGGAAATTTGCATCTGGCCCTGGGCGATATCGCGGCCGCGAAAGCTTATTATTTTGCAAGTCTTCGCCTCGACCCGCAGCATAGCGGTGCGCTTAATAATCTCGGAGTTCTCGCCCTGCGAGAGAACCGCTGGAGTCTGGCGCTCAATTTTCTCCAGCACGCACTGACTGGCTCGCCTAACGACGCTAAGATTCATTATCTGCTGGCCAGCGTTTTTCTGGAAACGAACGACTTGCCGCCGGCCCGCGCCCAGATCGCGGCCGCTTTGAAAATTGCGCCTAACCGGCCCGAGTTTCTTGCCCTTGCGCAGGAGATCGAAAATCGCCGCTAGGGTTGCAAGGCGTGCCTGAGCGGGCCTGGATCTTTCTCCATCCCGGACGTCCAGATCAAAGCCGCCGTGTTTGGATCGTAGACCTCTCCAGTGACGAAGAATCTGATGTACTGGCTTACCCCGATCGCGGATAGAGTCAGGAACAGCACTGTCGCGAGGAGCGGGAATCGAATCGAACGAAAACGCTGACTGGTGGCAAGAATCTGTCGAATCGCCAGCCAGGAGAGTGCGATATCGCAAAACGCTGCATAACGCAGACTCATTCCATAGGTGACGCTTGACATGGGGATCAGCGTAAAGGCGAGGAAAACCGCCATGAAGACATCCGCACGGTTGGACCTTTTGAGTTGGAAGATCCAGCCGCAGGCAAATGCGACGAGTGCGGGAGAGATAAGCACAAAGTCCACCGCATAACGATACCAGGGGCCGTCTTGAGCGACGATCGAATAGAAGTTCGTCCGGGACTTTGCCACAAACATCAGGTAGAAGCGGATCCATTCGGATATGCCGCCAACCAGGACGACCAGGAGCAAGACCGCGAGGACAGGGCCGATGATCGTGGCGGCGATGAGTTGGGGCGTCACGGTTCCGATCCGCAGGAAGCGATTGAGCAGGAGCATGGCGAAGATTGCAAAGACTACAAAGGCTGCATTCTCTTTCGTCAGCACCAGAATCGACAAGCAAAGCGTGTAGGAAATCAGCCAACCGAGATGTTTTGGGTGCTGTAGATTTTCCCAGGTCAGCCAGAGCGCCGCGACCGCCCAGAAAGCGAAATAGCCATCGATCATGGCGCGCTGGCAGAGGTAGATCTCGAGCGGCGCGGTCGCGATCAGAGCTGTCATGCCGATCATCGGAACAGTTCCACCCATGCGATATGCGAATAGCGCACAGATGAACAACAGGAGTACGCCGGCCGTCGCGGCCACGAGGCGAAGCGCGGTAAAGGCCCGCAGATCGAACCAATCCGCGCAGAGCGCTGCGGGCACGAGAAAGCCAAGGCGCGTTGCAGGCACGACGGCTTCTCGCAACTTGTATTGCCGCTCCACATAAACCCGCACGACGGCATCGTAATTCCAGACGCCGGCCTTCTGGATCTGTTTCACAAACACCATGTAGCCGCGTTCGTCGGTCCCGAGATGACGATATCCCGCTGAGGGATAAAGCCGGATGAAAACGCCGAATCCGAGCAGAGCCGCCATCGTGAGAATGATGCCCGCCATGCGCAGGCTCAGGTTTCGCGGCCGATTTTTCGCTGCCTGATTCGGTTCATGCCTCGGAGGAGCCGAAAGAGTTGCCTCGGCAACAGAGAGTTCCATTCCTCCTCCTGCCGCAAGTCCCGTGCTAGAAAGCACGGCGAGATTCTTCAGTCGCGATGGCTCGCCGGTTGCTCAGAAGAACGGGTTTCTTCTCCCAACATGCATGCATCTGCGATTGGCGCGCGCCGGATTCTCTTCATTCTCAGTGGCCTGGCGCTGAGCGGAGTCGGACTGGCGTGGTGGCTCAGCGGCACCTTTGCTGGTCACCCGGATCCGCGCAGCACCTATAGTGCGTTCTACGTCATTTTCGCCCGTGATGAAATTCTCGGCCTGGCCTTGGTCGCCGTGTTTGGCATCGTCGCAGCCCTTCTTTTTTTCGGAAGGAGAAATCACACCGGACCGGTCGAGGAAATTTCCCGAGCCCTTCCGCGCGAGTATCTCCTCGTGACGCTGATCGCAGCCGGCGTTTTCGCGATCACGGCGCTCGGCACGCACTTCGTCTGTCACGATTACGCGCTGAGCGCGGATGAATTCATGGCGGATTTCCAAGCCCAGATCTTTTTGCGCGGACAAGTCACGGCCGAAGTTCCGCCTCAGTGGGTCGATGCCGTTCGCGTGATCAAGCCGACATTTGCCGATTATTTCCCGGCCACGCACGAGTGGAAAGCGACCTACCTGCCGGTTTACGCGGCCATGCGGGCGGTTTTCCAGAGTGTCCATCTGCAGTCGTTTTTGAATCCTTGTCTCGCCGCTCTCACCATTCTTGCGCTTTTTGGGACGGCGCGAAATATTTGGCCTGACAAAAAAGAAAACGCCTTTGTCGCAATTCTCCTCCTGGCGGGTTCGGCGCAGTTCCTGGTCATGGCCATGACGGCCTACTCGATGCCGGCGCACCTCGCGCTCAACACCATCTGGCTTTGGCTTTATTCGCGTCCGGATCGCCGTCGCTTTTATCTTGCGCCGGTGCTCGGCGTTCTCGCTATCGGATTGCACCAACCAATCGTGCACGCCCTTTTCGTGACACCGTTTCTTTTCCGCCTTGTCCTGTCGCGGAAATGGCGGGCGGTTTTCATCTTTGGCTTCACTTATTTGTTAGGCTGTGTTGCCTGGTATGCTTGGCGGGCAAAATTCTCCCCGCCCAGCCCCTTTCCGATCGGCTCAATCTTTCGTCTTTGGAATCCGAAGATGCTCGTCATTCAACCGATGGATTTGCTTCTTGTCGTGGGTTGGAGCGCGCTCGCCACGCCGCTCCTCGCCGTCATTGGCTTTGGCCGCATTTTTCGTGAACGACCCATTATTCGCGACGCAGCACTGAGTTGTCTCCTTACCTTTGGATTCTACTATTTCTTCTATCTCGATCAGGGTCATGGCTGGGGTTACCGCTATTTCCATGGAACGCTTTGCTGCCTTATCCTCGTCGCAGTCGCCGGTTGGGGAGTGCTCGTCGAGAAGACCGGCGAACCCAGGGCGCGGAACTTTCTTTGCGTGGCGCTGGCCGTATCTCTTTTCATCGTCTTGCCGCTGCGCTGCTATCAAGCCGAGAGCTTCATCCGTCCCTATGCGAATGCGTCAGAGGCCATCCATTCGATGAACGCGAAGGTCGTAGGTCTCGATCCGCACCTGGCCTGGTACTCGGCCGACTTGATCCGGAATGATCCGTTTCTGGAAGGTCGCCCCGTTGTTGCCGCACTCATCAATCTCTCGCAGGCGGAAGTGACCGCCCTCGCGCGGGCCGGCCAGGCGCGTTTTGTGTCGCGTCGGAAAATGAAAGACCTGGGTCTGGCTACCACGCCGCGAGAGCCCCTGCGGGGCGATTCGTTTCGGCTGGGTCGCGGCCCCTAGCAAACGTTTGATCACAGCCGCCATGACAATCTGGTGTTCGTTGAATTGCAATTGCCCTCGCGCTGTCGCGCCGGAATCGGAATGAGCCTATTGAATAACGGGGCGCGGCTTTTCTTCGGCAAGATGTTGCCCAAAGTTCCATATCCCGTGATACGTGGCCCGCTGCGCGGGAGCTGGTACATCTTGGGCGCGACCGCCGGTGAATCCGGGGGAGTTTCCGTTCACGTAGGGCTGCAGGAGGTGGAACAAAGCAGGTGCCTGGCGAACTCGTTGTGCGCCGGGCAGGTTTTCTTCGACGTCGGCGCCAACGTCGGCTTCTACACTTTGCTCGGATCCAGGCTCGTACGCAGCATCGGGCGGGTGGTCGCTTTCGAGCCGATGCCGCGCAACCTGGCATTCCTCTACCGCCACGTTCGACTCAACCGGGCGGACAACGTGACCATTCTGCCGCTCGCCTGCGCCGATACGCTCGCGACGGAATTGTTTATCGCGGGCGAGAACCACGCCCTCGGCCGATTGGAAGGCCGCAATGGCGAAGCCGGGGGATCGTCGCCTCGATCTTCGGGCATGCTCGTCGCGACCATTTCCCTCGACGTGGCGGCGGAGAAACTGGGTCTCCATCCTGATGTGATCAAAATTGATGTCGAAGGCGCCGAGTTGCGCGTGCTGGAAGGCGCCGCGAACATCCTTGCGCAGGTGCGGCCGGCCATTTTTCTCTCGGTGCATTCCGATCGCCTGCGCGACGCCTGCCTGGCTCACCTGGGCAAATTCGGCTACCAAATCGAGCCGCTGAATTCGCGCTCGACCGAAGACGCAACTGAGTTTCTGGCGCGCCGGTTGCTGTGAATTTTGGAGTCACTCTTCCGTTCATGCCCGCGATCAACGCATCCACGCTTCCTCCCCTCGCGGCTTCCGGCGCACCCGCGAGCGCCGCAGGGCTGCGGTGCACCGTGGCGCGATTCTTGAAAAGCGGGCTGCGTTCCGCGGTCGGTCGGAACGCTTTCGAAAGGCTGGCCCGGCTGCGACCGCGCCGCAGCGAGACTTCCCGGCATCGTGCGCTTCTCGCTCCCTACTGCGTGGGTTACGGTGTGGATATCGGTTTTGGCGGCGACGCCATTACCTCGAGCGCGATTCGGATGGATCTTCCCGCGCCCTACACCCGCCTCGGCCGGGCACCGGTGCAGCTTGGCGGCGACTGCCGGGCGCTTTCCTGGTTGCGCGATGGCGTGCTCGACTTCGTTTATTCCTCGCACGTCCTGGAAGATTTCAGCGAGGCCGAGACCCTTCCGATTTTGCAGGAATGGGCGCGGGTCTTGAAGCCGGGCGGCCGGCTCGTCCTGCTCCTGCCCGATCAACAACGCTATCTCGCGCATTGCCGGCGGATGGGAGAAATGGACGCCGACGGCTTCCTCGGCAACGCGCACCATTCCATCGCGCATTTCTCGCTCGACTACGTCGAAGGCGTCGCGCGCGGGGTCGGAATGCTGCGGCGGATTGCTGCGCATCCCTCGCTCGGTCCCTATTCTTTCGCGGTCGTTTACGAGAAAGAGGCCTAGCGCCACGCCATGGCTCTCGCCGCCAGCCTGAACCGCGCATTGCGCGCCGATGCCGACCGGCATGGTCGCGAGCTTTTCCGGAATCATCTCTGGGAATCGCTCAACGCCCTCGCCAAGATCCTGCTTTTCGCGATCGTCACGCCCCTCATGCTCCGCGCCTGGGGTCGGGAAAATTTTGGGCTCTTCGCGCTCGGCAACTCCTGCATCGCGTTAATGGTCTTTCTTGATTTCGGCCTGCGCACGTTGACGCGCGTGGGACTGAGCCGCCCCGACCTTTCCGAGCCGGAAAAAGCTCGGCTTCACGCTCAGTACGTCGGCGCCTTCGGTCTGGTCGCGGCGGGCGGATTGAGCGTAATCCTATGGTTCGCGTGGAGCGGTCTTACCGGACCCTGGCTGAATCTGCCCGCGGGCGGCAACATGGTGCTCGCCTCGACTTCCGCGCTCGCCCTGGGGACCATGTTCCTGCAAATCCTGCTCGAGCCGATTGCCGCCTCCGGTCGTCTCTCCAGGATCAAAGCGACCATGTTTGTCGGTAACGTGCTCGCTTCCGTGGCGCTCCTGGCGACGGTCCGCGGCGGCGTCGGAGTGGTCGCGGCGACCGCCGCTTATTTCGCCGCGCTCGCGCTGCCCCTGCTTTTCCTGCTGCCCCAGGCGCAGCCTCATTGGCGGGACTTTGTCTTGGCGCTCGTTAGGCTGCGGGCCCGGGACATCCTGCCGGTTTTTCGCGCCGGTCTCTGGATCAACGCCATCACCGGCTCGTGGCTCCTGCAAAGTTACGGCCTGATCTTTCTCATCTCATGGGCGGGCGATCCTGCGGAAGCCGGAAATTTTTTTCTCTTCCTCAAGCTTTCCGAATTACTCAGCGTCCTCGGGGCGAGCGCGAGCGAGCCCACGATCGCCGCGCTCGCGGCCGGGCGATCCCCAGCCGCGCAACGCGAAAGCCTCGCGACTGGCTACCGGAGTGCGGTGGCGCTCTGCCTGGCCGGGGCGGTCGGCTACGCGTTTTTCTGTAGTGATCTTTTCTCCTGGTGGCTGGGCGTGCGCATCGATCCGGCCATCGGTTTCCTCATTGGAATGGTCGGCGTGTCGAGCGGCTTTGGGCGCATGGTCACGGCGGCCAGTCTTGGACTCGGTCGGCCGCGCCCGGTGGCGCTGAGCGCGCTGCTCGGGGCGGCCGTTACGGTCGCGGCGGTGGTCGCCGGGTATGACGTCGGCGGCGCGCCCCTCATCCTCGGGGCGGGCGCGGTGACCGGACTTTTCTTTCTCCCGACCGCGGCGCTGGTCAGCCGGCAGCTGGGCGGGACCTTTACCCAGATCTGGATGCGACCGGTGGTCCAGTTCCTGCCCTCGTTAGGCGCAATCGCGCTGCTTTGTGCCGGCGCCGCATATTTTCCCAGCCGCACGATGATGGCAATCGCCGTCGCCGGGTCGGCCTTGCTCACTCTCCTGCATATCGTCCCGCGCCCCGGTCTCCCGTCATCCTACGATACCCGCTCGCGCCGCAGCGCGTTTTTTATGCGCGCCCTCGACCTTCTCCGCCCGCCCCGCCAGGCGCAGCCCTTCCGTTGGGCAGATCGGTGCATGGTTTCCTCCGCCGCGGGGCTGGGGGATCTTTTCGTTCAACTGCCGTTGGTGGCCGGGATCGTGACGGAAGCGCAACGGCGTGGCTGCGAGGTCCGCGTCGCGCTCCGCCCGGCGCATTTGGCGATCGGGAAGGCCTGCGGCTGGGAAGTCGTCCCGTTTGATAACGCGCTTGAGGATTTCTTCAAGAATCCGTGGCGGCTAAAGCCGATCGAGGTGTGGCGCGGCCTCCGCGCGTCGCGTCGGCACCGAGCTGGCCTTTGGATCGATCTGACCGGCAACGCTGTCAGCGCTCTCGCCATCCAAATTTGCGGAGCGCGCCGAATCGCCGCCCGCACGACACGTGGTGGCGGCGGACTCATCGATCATCCCCTGCCGCACGTGCCCGGAGAAAACGAATATCGCAACACGGAGCGCGTGGCCGATTTTCTCGGCTGCGTGACGGAGCGGGATATCTTCGCGCGTCTGCGCGGGACGCCGTTGCCCGGGCTGCAGGATGCGGTGATTCTTTGCCTAACGACGATCTGCCGCTGGCGTAACTGGCCGCTGAGCAATTTCCTCACGCTGGTCGACCGATTTCCCGAGACGCGTTTCGTGGCAAGTGGCCTGCGCCGCGAGGTCGCGCCGGAGGACGAGCGTTTCCTGGAGGACATCCTGTCCCGGCCCAACGCGATCTCGTGCCTCGATCGCCTGGCCGTGCCGGAATTGATTCGCCTCATCGCGCATTCCCGGGCTGTCATCACCAACGACACGAGCACGGCTCATATTGCGAATGGCTTTGGCAAACCGGGGGTGGTTCTTTTTGGACCAGCCAGCCCCGACAAGTTCGGAGCCGACTTTGGTCTGCGGAATTTTGTCGATCGGAGCTGCCCGCTGCACCCGTGCGTGCAGTGGACCTGTGGCAATCAGGCAAACTGGTGCATGCGCAAGATCAGTGCGGCCGAGGTGGGCGACCACCTCGCCACGATTCTCGAACCTTCCTACGCGACCGCGGCCAAGGTGGCGTGACTCGAGGGCTCGCGGTTTTGCGCTCCCGCGATGAGATCGGTCCATTGCTCCAGATGGCGATCGAAGGGAGCCGCCTTGGCCAGTTCCAATTCCTCGAGCATCGCGCCGGTGAATCCCGTGCAAATCAACCGCCGGCGAGCGGCGAGGCTGTTCCAGATTTTCGACGGGAAAATTGCGTGCTGAATTGTGGGATGCGCCGCGATCAGGTGAACCTCGTGGCGGAGGAGGTCTTCTCGCAACAGATCCGGATTTGCGTGAAGTGGCTTCGCTTTCAACCAGGCCGGGAGGAGCGCAACGCCGCGACCGTCGGCACGGATGTTGATCGTGTATCCGTCGTCCCGCAATCGCTCGCAGCTTTCGACCAAAAGATCGACATCATGTCCGTAACCGAGATTGCCGGAATAGAGCGCGGTCTTCGGTTCGGGAACGATCGATTGTTGGAATTGTAATGTGGGCCAGTTGCGGATGACGATCGCATTCTTCAAATCGCGACCGAGATTGCTCGCGCTTTTCACCACCCGATCCCACTGCTGCAGGTTTTTGTCCCAGTATGCGCAGAGCGCCGCGCGCATTGCGGCCGGATAATCGTAAATGCCGCGGACTATTTCCGGATAGTAATCCTGGAGCCAGTATATCGCGCGGGCGCCGCGCCGCTTGATCGCCATCGCGAGCGAGACGGTGGTCGGCGGCGCGCTCGTGACAATCGCGACATCGTCGGGCCGAACGGATTCTTCGATGTATTGCCGAAAGGCGCGGCTGACCGCGCAATATTGGGCGAAGGTTGCAACCAGATTACCGCGGCGCGCGCGATAGTGATCCAGCTGCACCAGCGGAACCTGCGGTCGCGGCCGGCCGGAGCGCCGATAGGTTCCGGTGCCGCCGACGAGCCGAACGTCGTGACCAAGTTTTTCGTGCAAGTGAACAGCGAGCTGCTCGGCCAGGATCCCATCGGGCCCGCCATCCGGCCAGATGTATTGCGACAGGAAATGAAAGGTGGCCATTGTGCCTAACGACTATGCGGCAATCGCAAAATGCTAATGAGAAAACTGGCGAAGATGAGTTGCACGCCGGAGGCGATGCAGGTGGTCGCCGGGATGACCAGACGCAGCGTCTCGGCGGTCGGCAACGGCCCGAATCCTGCAGCGCGCCAGATGAAAACGGCGTGGCCTAACTGAAACAATCCGACGAGGGCCAGCGCCAGCCCTGCCCAGATGCCGCGCTCCAAGGTAAAAACCGATTCGAAGATTTTCAGACGCCCACTGTTTGGCAGAAAGCCCTGCGTCACCGCGAAGATGCGCGCGAAGAGCGCAAAGCAAACCAATTGCATGCCCAGCACGATCGCAAGGCTGCTCACAACCAGTGTGTTCGATTCCAATCCGAAAACGCCGATCCTGAAAGGCCCGGTTGCGACCCGCACTTGCAGCGCCACGCCGCCGAACAAAAGCGCCGCGCCCGGAATGAAGAATAGCCAGAGCGGGCAATGCAGAAGCATAAAGCGCAAATGCCGCCAACCGTCACGCCAACTGCGCAAGTGGGGCGCGCGCGAGCGACCGTCCTTGTGCAGGGTGATGGGCACATCAGTGACGCGCAGACCGGCGAAGGTCGCTTTCATGACCATTTCGGATGCGAACTCCATGCCGGTGCTGTGGAGATTCATCCGGAAGAAGGCCGTCTTAGTAAGCGCTCGAAGGCCGCAGTGGAAATCGTTGGCCTGGCTTTTGAAAAAGAGGCGACCGAGAAAAGTTAGAATCGGATTGCCGATCCAGCGATGCATCCACGGCATCGCTCCTTTCATAATGCGCCCATGGCCCCGAGGCATGCGGCATCCCATGACGAGTTCATCGCCTTGCTCTAGCCTTTCGACGAAAGGCGCGATGCTGCTGAAGTCGTAGCTATCGTCGGCGTCGCCGATAATTATCCATTCACCCAAAGCGGCCCTCATCCCGCCTCGCAGCGCACACCCGTAGCCCTTTTCTTTTATCTCGACCACGCGCGCCCCGAGATCCTGCGCGACATCTTGTGAGCCGTCAGTGCTGCCGTTATCGGCGATAACGAGTTCCCCGGGAATTGCCAACTCCGAGAGCGCGTTTTGTGCTTTGCGGATACACGTGGCCAAAGTTTCTGCCTCGTTCAGGCATGGCATTACCACGGATATTTTTGGCAGCGTGGTCTTCTGTGAAAGCAGGTCGGGCGAGACCGCCCCGATCCCGAGTTTTTCATTCAGGCGCGGGTTGAGAACGGTGAGAGAAGACGCGGTCATCGTGGCAAGACTCCAGCACCTTATTTAGGAACCATGTTTCATGCCGTGCGCTGGAGATTTGCGGCGGTGGAATGCTTGCTGCTCTCCTAGTCGTGCCAACCTGCTTTAGCTCATGCTTCTCCTGCGTCAGCCTACCGCAACTCCCGGGATCGCGCCGCCGCCGACTGCGGCGCGGCGTCCTGCTTTGCCGAAACAGCGAGTCGCAGTTGTAGCGGTTGCCTTGATTCTCGCGACCGGCTGCTTTCTCCGCCTTCCCCCATTTCTCTTTGAGTCGGGGCATCCGGTTCTGCATCGGTTGCTCCCGGTCCATCCGGCGCCGAAATTCCAGCAGGTCGGTTTTGATGAAGGCCTGTATCTTTCCTATGAGAAGGTCATCATCGCCGGCGGACTCGGCGCCTATCCACAGCTCGCGGACGGCTACCTCGACGTCCAACGCGGGTTGAAGACGGCGATCCTGCCGCCGACCCGGGTGTTTTACCTTTTTAGCGCCTATCTCTGGCACGAGGCATTTGGCAGTGAAGCGCTGGTTTCGCTAAAAGTAGTCTCCAGCATCTTCAGCATGCTTCTGCTCGGGCTCGCCACGCTCTTCGCCTGGCGTTTGGGCGGCCATCTTTTTGGTTTGTGCGTCGCCGCTCTGATGGCGTTTGCGCCGACTCAAATTCATATGTCGCAGCATGCTTTGATCGACGGTTTCTTCGCTTTCTGGGCGACGCTCGCGCTCTGGCTGTTGTGGGAAAATTTGCAACGACCGAACCGGCGGACATGGCTCTCCGCCTACGGTATTGCGCTCGCTGCCATGGTCCTGACCAAGGAGAATGCGGCCTTTGCCTACGCCGGTCTGCTTGGCCTGTTGGCCGCGAATTATTGGCTGCGCTTCGGCAAGGTGACGCCAAACCTGCTCCTTTTCACGATCCTCGGGCCACTCGTTGGAGTTCTGGTCCTGATCGGCCTTTGCGGAGGCCTGGCGACCACGATCGCGGTCTTCCGCATCTTCGTCAGCAAGGTTTCTCTTCTGCCCTACGCGATCGAAACGGGCGACGGACCGTGGTACCGTTACCTGATTGATCTGATGACGGTCAGTCCCCTCATTCTGCTCCTTGCCATCGGGGGCGTCGTTCGGCTTCGTCTAACGAATCGGCCAGCGCTCTTTCTCTGCGTGTTCCTCGCCACCAGCTTTCTCTTGATGGCGAATATTCCCTACGGGATGAACTTGCGTTACGCCAACCTTTGGGATTTTCCGCTGCGCTATCTGGCGGCGGGTTGCTTACTCGAACTTACTGATCCGTTAGGCAACTGGCGTCGTTGGTGGCTCGGGCTAGCCATTCTGCTCGTCTGTGCGACTGAACTGCGTCAATACAGAATCCTCTTCGTGCAGCACGATCTGTATGAACTGATCCCGCGCGAAATGCTCAAGGCGCTGAAGATCCTGAAGTAATCAGCCAACCACCACGGTGCGGCGCAAATCGGCCGTTGCCGCGATCGTCTCGCCCAGAAGATGATGGACGGTGGGCCGCGCCTCGACTCGCGCGAAGATCTGGTACGCGAAGAGTTCCGGGCTCAGGCGGATCAAAAGACAGTTGAGCAGGAGGAGGAAGCGGGAAAGAAAATTGTCGCCGATCGCTTTGGGAAACGGCGCCGGGATGCCACGCATTTCGAGGATCTTATAGTCGGATTGTTTGAGCAGTTCGCGCAGGGAACGGAAGGTAAAAAGACGGGTGTGAGTCAGGTCGAGAAGTCCCCGCCGACCATAGTTGAAATGCCCGCAAAGGAGCATCAAACGCATCGTAAAGAAGCCGATGTTCGCAGTCGTTAGGATGATTTCCGGTCGTTTGCGGCCAGTGGCAAAACGCAGCTCGTCCATGAATTCTTCTGGCGCCTTGAGATGCTCGAGAATATCGAGCAGGAAGATCTGGTCGAACTCAGAGACGTGGATGGGAAATTCGGAATGGTCGAGATTCCAGCGAATGAAGCGAACCCCGTCTCCCGCCTCGTAATCGCTCGGGACCGATCGATCAATACCGGTTACCCGGCAACCTTTTCGAGCCAGCTCGCCAGCGAATTGGCCCTGCCCGCAACCGATATCGAGAACGCGCCGACCGGCGCGTGCAGCGCTTGCTGCAAGGGTGTGTGAAGACTCAAAACCGAGTTTCAGCTTCTCGGGTTTCGACGGCGGGTCGACTTCGAATTTGCGATCGTAAAACAGGTGCAGCCGCTGGAGACGCGCTCGTAGCGTCGTTAGGAAAATATCGAATGCGTATTTGATTCCGTTCACGTGGCAAATTTCGTCGCCGTAGAAGGTCGGAATCGACCGCTCGACGATGCGCAGTTTTTTCAGGACGAGCTGGATGATGATCTCGGTGTCGAAATGGAAATCGTTCGTGTTCCTCTCGAAAGGGATCTGTGCCAGGGCCGCGGTGGAGTAGAGGCGATAGCCGGAATGAAACTCGGAGAGATCAGTGCCAAGGACGCGGTTCTGAAAGCCGGTCAGGATTTGGTTGCCCAGCCATTTGTAGAGCGGCATGCCGCCGGCGCGCGCGGCCCGTTTGTCGATCATGCGCGAACCAAAGACTGCGTCCGCGTCGCCTGCGAGAAGCGGGGCGAGGAGCGCTGGCAATTTCTCGGGCGCATATTGGCCGTCGGCATGAACAAGGGCGACGATCTCGAAGTTGTTATCGATCGCGTAGCGATAGCCGAGTTTCTGATTGCCACCGTAGCCCTGATTTTCCGGTGTGCGCAGGACGGTGATTTTGAAGGTGGAATGAGCTCGCTGATAACGTAGGCCGTTAATGAACGTTTCATCCCTGGAGGAATCGTCGATGATCAAGACCTCAACGCCCTCCTGATGCAACGAGGCCGGGACACGGCTCAGCACTTTTTCGATCGTCGCTTCGGCATTGTAGGCGACGATGAAGACCAGAACGCGCTTCCCATTCAGATCAAGAAGCGGACCGGGACTCATGCCCCGTTTTTGAAGCTAAAAACGGGCCACTTGCCCGGGTGATTGCCCGACCCTACGCGGTGCCGTTTCGGTTCGCTGCGTCGCTTGTGCTTAGAACGGTATTCGCCGTGGCGAGGATCGCCCGGTCGTCGTTGTCGCCCAGACCGCGGAGGAAACCCCGCGTCTTGCGCAGCGCGCGTCTGACGAAAAGGTCCGCCGCGATGTGATCGGCCGCGGCGCGTCCATTTCGGCTCAGGTTCGACAGCTCCGAATCCCAGCGACTCAGGGCACAGGTCGCGGCAAATAATTCCATCGCCGCATTCGCGATCCGCTCCTGGACCAACTGCATTTCCATGACCGGCTCGCGATAGGCGATGAGCGCCTTGTCGACCGCGAAGTGAAAACGCCACACCAGGCGCGCGAGCTGACTGGCGTAGGATTTCAAAGCTGAGTTGCGCACCGGGACATCCGGAACCTTGACCACGGCGGTAAGTCGCTTCAGCCCAGCATCCCAGGCTTTACCGAGACCGCGGGATGGCTTGAGCATGGTGTCGTAGATTTCCTTGAACTCCATGCCCGGTCCACGCATCCCGACAAGGGCGATGAAGGAGGTGAGCACTTCGTTGCTGCCTTCGCCGATCTGGTTGATCCGCGCGTCGCGCAGCATCCGGCCCAGAGGAGAGTCGTCGAAATAAGCGGAGCCGCCGTGGATTTGGAAGCAGTCGTTGACCGCATCCCAGAGCCGCTCGGTGGTGAAGACCTTGAGCATGGCGGTCTCGACCATGTAATCCTCGAGGCCACGATCGATCAACGAGGCCGTTACCTGGGTCATCGCTTCCATCGCGTAAACATCGGCCGCCATCCGCGCGATTTTCTTCTTTACCAGGTCGAAGTTGCCCAGCGTCTTGTTGAATTGCTTTCGGGTATTGGCGTGCTCGACCGCCATCCGCAGGCAGGTCTTGGCCCCACCGGTGCAGCAGGCGCCGAAAGTGGTCCGGCCGAAATCGAGCACGGTGAGCGCGACACGCAGGCCCTTGCCTAACGGGCCGAGAATATTTTCCTTCGGCACGCGCACGTTGTTCATGCGGAACCGGCCCGTTGCGGTGCCGCGGATCCCAAGCTTCGGCATGCGCGGCTCGATCATCTCGAAACCCTCCATGTCGGGCGTGACGAGAAATGCGGTGATAGCGTCCTTGTCCTTGCCCGGTACCGGAGTGCGCGCCATCACGGTCAGGACCTGGGCAATGGCGGCGTTCGTGATATAGCGCTTTTCGCCGTTGAGAATGTAGTGCGATCCGTCTTCGCTCGGCGTGGCGCGCATCTGCACGTTGGCCGCGTCGGAGCCGGCTTCCTGCTCGGTCAGAGCGAAGGCGGCGAGTTGCTCGCCGTGCATCAACTTCGGCAGCCACTTTTCCTGTTGCTCCTTCGTCCCGAAGAGGAGCAAGGCGCGAATGCCAATCGAGTGGTGCGCGTTGGTGAAAACTGCCGTCGACGCGCAGCGCGCACCGATCTCCTCGAGCACCTTGCAATACTGCATCTGGGTAAATCCACGGCCGCCGACTTCCTTCGGCGCGGTCATGCCGAGAACGCCGACCCGGCCGAGGCCGTCGATCACTTTCCGCGGGATGTCCGCTTCGCGATCGATCGCTTCGGCGTCAAGATGTTCATCCAAAAATTGACGTAGCTCCGTGACCGCGCCTTCGACCTCCGCCTGTTGCGTGTCTGAAAAGCGCGGATAGGGCATGGCCCAGTCGGCCACGAAGTTGCCGAGGAACAATCCTTTGGCGAAGCCAAGTTCCTGGCGGCCGCTGAAGAGGAGTTCCTCGGCCTGTTGAATTTCCTTCTGTCGTTGAATGTCGGTCTCGCTGAGTGCCATAGGTGGAAAAGATGAGCCCGCCGGCGACGGTGCCAGCGGGCCACCAATGTAGCCATGCGAACCCGATTGTCCACCGGGAGGCCCGCTCCAACGCAAATCGCCTAAGGGCTTCCTAGCTGCAGCCCTGGCTCGTGCCGCACTCGGTGCAGACACCACAGGCGCCGGCGCGGATCACCTTGTTGCTCCCGCAATGGGAGCAGGTGATGTCCATGAACATGTTGCCCAGCGCTTCCGAAACCCGCTCCGCATGCGTCCGGCCGCTCGGCAGACTGGAGGGATTGCCTTCGTTAGGCGCGTGGTTTGTGATGACGTCGATCAGTTCCCTCTCCGCCGTCCGCGAAAGGTCGGCCACGGGACGGTTAACCGCCTTTTTCTCCATCTCGGGAATTTCCTTGAGCGGCAGCTCGGGATGGCTTCGGCTGGGCGAAGTCGCTTCCTTGTAGCCCTTGATGAACTGGCAGCCGAGCCAGCGGAAGACGTAATCGGTGATGCTGCTGGCGTTGCGGATATCGGGATTCTTCGTGAACCCGCTCGGCTCGAAACGCTGGTAGGCGAATTTCTTCACCAGGCTTTCGAGCGGGACGCCGTATTGCAGCGCCATCGAAGTGAGGGTCGCGACCGTGTCCATGAGGCCGCCGATCGTGCTCCCTTCCTTTGACATCTGGATGAAAAGCTCGCCCGGCTGGCCGTCTTCGTAGAGACCGACGGTGATGTAGCCTTCGTGACCGGCGATCTCGAACTTGTGCGTGAGCGAAACGCGCGTGTCGGGCATGCGATGCCGCACCGGCATGTCGACCTGCGCGCGCAATTCGCTCGCTTCCTCCTCGAGTTCGAGGATGCGCTTCCGCAGTTCATCTTCCTCCGTCAGTATGTCGGCGCCATCGTTGGCTGCGCCCATGTGTTTGGTCTTGCGCGTGTTCAAGGGCGCGGAGCGCTTCGAGCCGTCGCGATAAATCGCGATCGCCTTCAGGCCGAGCCGCCACCCCTCGATGTAGGTGTTCATGATCTGGTCAACCGTGGCGTTTTCCGGCATGTTGACCGTCTTGGAAATCGCGCCGCTCAGGAACGGCTGGGCCGCCGCCATCATGCGTAGATGCGCCATGTAGCCTAACGAACGCTCGCCGCGGTAGGGTCGGAAGGCGCAATCGAAAATCGAGAGATGCTCCGGTTTCAGCCCGGAAGTGATCTTCGAGCCGTCGCTGTCGGTCACATCCTCGATCGTGTCGAAGGAATCGATGTGCGCGATGATGCGCTCGATCTCTTCGAAACTGTAGCCGAGCTTATCCAGCGCCGGACGGACCGTCTGGTTGACGATTTTCAACATGCCGCCACCGGCCAGCAGCTTGTATTTCACCAGCGCGATATCGGGCTCGATCCCGGTCGTGTCGCAATCCATCAGGAAGCTGATCGTGCCGGTTGGCGCCAGGACCGTAACCTGTGCGTTGCGATAACCGTGTTCCTCGCCGAGCTCCGCGGCGCGATCCCAGACTTTCCGCGCTTCTTTCTTCAAATAGGCGAACTCTTCGTTGTCGGGGATCTCGTTCACGGCGCAACGATGTTGCTCGATCACTTCGAGCATCGAGGCGACGTTGTCCTTTGCGACCGGCTTGGGTACGCCGCTGGCGCGCGCGTCGTGATAACCCGGGAACGGCCCCATCGCCGCGGCCATGCGCGCGCTCTCGGCATAGGCTTCGCCGGTCATGATGGCCGTGATCGCGCCACAGAGGGCGCGGCCTTCAACGCTGTCGTAGCCGTAGCCGTAGCTCATAATGAGCGAACCGAGGTTGGCGTAGCCGAGACCAAGGGTGCGGAAGATGTGTGAATTCTCCGCGATTTCCTTGATCGGGTAGCTGGCGTTATCGACGATGATTTCCTGCGCGGTGATGAAAACGCGCACGGCCGCTTTGAAGCGCTCGACATCGAAGGCGCCCTCCTCGGTTTTGAACTTCATCAGGTTGAGCGAAGCGAGATTGCAGGCGGTGTTGTCGAGGAAAAGATATTCGCTGCAGGGATTGGTGGAATTCTGGCGGCCGGTGCCTTTGCAGGTGTGCCACTTGTGGATGGTGGTATCGAACTGCATCCCGGGATCGCCGCAAATGTGGGTTCCCTCCGCGATCTTGCGCAGCAAGGTGCGCGCTTCCTTGCGCTCGCAGGGCGAACCATCGCGCACCCGGCGCGTCCACCATTCGCGGTCCTCGACCGCCGCGCTCATGAAGTCGTCGCTCACCCGCACGCTGAGGTTTTCGTTTTGGTACATGACCGAGCCGTAGGCGTCGCCGTTGTAGCTGCCGTCGTAGCCCTGTTCGATCAGCGCCCAGGCTTTCTTCTCTTCCTTCTGTTTCGCGTCGATGAATTCCTCGATGTCGGGATGCCAATCCTTAAGCGTGTTCATCTTCGCGGCCCGGCGCGTTTTGCCGCCGCTCTTCACCACGTTGGCCACCTGGTCGTAGACCTTGAGGAAGGAAAGCGGCCCGCTCGGTTTGCCGCCGCCGCTCAATTTCTCGCGCGTGCTGCGCAATGACGAGAGATCGCTCCCCGTCCCGCTCCCGTATTTGAAAAGCATCGCCTCGCTCATCGCGAGCCGCATGATGTCTTCCATCGTGTCGTCGACCGATTGGATAAAGCAGGCGCTGCCCTGCGGATATTCGTATTGCGTCGGCGCGCGCTCCGCTTCTTTCGTCGTGCGGTTGTAGTAATAATTGCCCGCGCCCGCATCCTTCCCGATACCGTATTGATGATAGAGGCCGACGTTGAACCAAACCGGGCTGTTGAATGCGCCGTACTGATTGAGGCAGAGCCAGGTCAGCTCGTTGTAGAAAATCTCGGCGGTTTTGGCGTCGGCGAAATAGCCGTCGGCCAGGCCGCAATCGGTGATCGTGCGGGTGACGCGATGGATCAATTGCCGGACGGAAGTCTCGCGCCCGCCGTGATGCGGGTCGGTTCCGTTCGCGATGTCGCCGTAAAAGTATTTCGAGACCGCGATCTTGGTCGCGAGCGGGCTCCAGCTTTTCGGCACCTCGATATTTTCCTGTTTGAAAATCACCTTGCCGCCGTCGTCGGTGATCTCCGCCGTCCGGCCTTCCCACTCCACTTCATCGAAGGGCGAGACCGCTGCGTCGCTGAAGACACGCTCAAAACGCAAACCGCGACTTTTCCTGCGGGTACTTTTGCGCTGACGAGAAAGCGATTTGCGATTTTTAGCGAGCGTGGTGGGCTGAAGGCCGGGTTTGAGCTGGATCATTTTGGTTTAGGCGGTTCGGGTTGCGGTGAATAAAGGTGAATTAGCCTCGGAGCCACCCGGTAAATATCCTGCGGATAAGCTCCAACAACAGGATATAGGGGCGGCAATCGGTGCGACCACCATATGCGGCCACTTTGGAGGGTGAATCAAGACTTTTATTGTAACATTTTTTTTGGCCAAAAACAGGGCCTCGGACGACCCCGGTTTTGCCAAAGCCGCGCCGTTCTCGAGTTCGAGTTGTTAACGAAAAATGGCTCGACATTGCCGGATTGGTGCCGCGCAGAAATAGATCGTTAGTCTGGAAAAGATGCTGCCGGCTCCATCCTTCATCAGGATGGGAGATCGGCTTGCTCCTCGCGCTCGGCGGATTTCCTTTTCGTTAGGCAAACGGAGCGGGCCCGGTTCTTCCCGATTGCAAATCCGGCGCCAGCTTTCATAATAGCGCTCGCCTTGGGAAGGGTGGCTGAGTCCGGTTTAAGGCACTCGACTCGAAATCGAGCGTGGGGTTAAACTCACCGTGGGTTCGAATCCCACCCCTTCCGCCAGCCCGCTCCTTTCCCGCCTAATCGGTTTCTCGAAAGTCGAGGTTGTCGTCGCTGGGCCGCACACCGCCCTGCATTTCGAGCGCCTCCAGACGGCGCAGGACCTCCGAAAGCAGCAGCTCGTTTTTCAAATTAACCCGGTAATCGAGGTCGGCACGGAGCCGGTCTTTTTCTCCCTGCCGATTCTGCGACATGATGATAATTGGCGCCTGGAGCCCGACAATCATTCCCAGGACAAGGTTCAAAAGCACATACGGATAGGGGTCGAACCCTTTGTCGCGAAGCAGCCACGTGTTTAGCGCTACCCAGACAAGGAAAAACCCAACCGAAAACCCGATAAACTTCCAACTGCCGCCGAATTCCGCGATCAGATCGGCGGCCCGATCGGCCATCGTGAGGTGGGCGGCTTCTTCTTCATTCGCGTTGCGCGAAACGCGGTGGCGCAGGAGATCGTCGGTCCGCCGCAGCCGGTGCGTTAGCGCGGTGAGGATACCAAGCGCCACGTCGGGATTCTTGCGCAGGAAAGAGCGAAACTCGGTGCGCGGCAAAACCGCCACGCGCGAGTCGGCACTCGCCGTCGCGTCGGCCGAGCGGGCATGACCGTCGAGGAGCGACATCTCCCCGAAAAATTCTCCGTTGCCCAACTCAGCAAGGGTGGTGTCGTGGCCGTCTGCGTCCTTCAGGCTGATCCGCACGCGGCCGCGCTCGATCAAGTACATGGAATCGCCGCTATCGCCCCGGTGAAAAAGAGGGGCCCCGGCCGCGACCTCGCGCATCGTCAGCAGATCGCACAATTCCTGGGCGGCTTCTTCGTCGAGCGCTCGAAAGAGTGGTACCGATCGCAGGGCATCAAGCTTCATGAAAGATCTCGGGGATCGCGATGTTGCTCATCTGGCTAGCCAATTATCTACAATAAAATGCAACTTGAGCCGACAAAATCTGCGGTAAAGATGAATCGTTAGGGCGGGAGATGCGATTTCGGGTCAACTTTTTGTGGCCGCGAGGGCTGGTTTTTGGTCTAAGAACGCGGATGTCCGAGCCTCGAATTACTGCGAAAGCTGCGACCGAAACTTCGCTTTACGCGGGCGCAATCGCAACGTTTGTGATCGCCCTTCTGCCTTGTGTGAACGTCTTTATCCTGCCGGCCTATGTCGTCGGTGCGCTGGTCGCCGTCTGGCATGCGGCGGCGGTGCGAGGGCAATCGATGCAATTCAAGAACGGTGCGAGGCTCGGATTCCTGAGCACGTTTTTCGGAACGTTGGTCGCGGTCGTCCTGGCGGATCTGATCTGGCTCTTTTTCGATTATCAACTTTGGCAGCGCCAGAATTCGCAGTTGATGCTGGCCATCTTTCGATCGTTCGCCGGCCCGGTGACGCTCGATGCGATGCGCGACGCATTCGCGCAGCAGGGAGTGAAGCCCTTTCAGTGGTACCTTTTTCTCGTTCAGGTGCTGGTGAACGCGTTCTTCTGCGGAGTTTTCGGGACTCTCTCCGGCCTGGTTGCGGTAAGAATTTTTCGCCCGCGAACGGTTCGTTAGGCACAGGTTGGCCTGATGATGGCTCTCCCCTAGAGATCGCGGAGGGCGCGCTCCGCTTTTTCGACATTCGAAGGTCGAAGAATCATGAGGCCCTGTTTCGACTTCGGGCTCAAGGCGAGGTAGGCGTATTCAATGTTGACGCCCGCTTTGGCCAGGCGCTCGGCGATGGTGGCCAGGGTGCCCGGCTCGTTGTTGCTCTCGACCATCAGGACGTCGTTCTCTAGGGCAAGGACGCCACGTTCGCCGAGAATCATTAGCGCCTTCGTCGGATCGCTCACCACCATGCGCACGACGGCATGATCAATCGTATCAGAGGTGGCGAGGGCGTAAATGTGGATCTGCGCGGCCGCCAGTTCCGTGCAAACACGCGAAAGCGCGCCGGGGCGGTTGCCAAGAAAAACCGAGAGTTGCGTCGCCGACTCAACTGAAACCTGCGGATTCATTCGACAAAATGCGCCGCCAGCACCCAGCTGACAACAGGCAAATGCGCTGGCAAGTTTGGTCTTTTCAACGCACCCTTAGGTCTCAACCGGCGACCGGCGTGAAATTGTTCTAGACAGAACTAGTAAAATTGATCAATATCGCGGCGAAATTAGCGGTAAGGGACACGTTTTCTGGAACCCGCAAGATTGCAGGGACACACCTCAGAACGATACTATGAAACCGCGAAGAAATAAGAAGGAAAACGTATGGTTAAGATAACACAAAAGGCCAAATTCGCTGTGGCAGTAAGGCTCGGATTGGTCGCTCTCTCGCTATCCATTCCGCTCATATTCTCAAGCCGGTCTCATGCTGCGGAAGGCGATCTTTTCGTAACTGACCTCGAGACAAATTCCATAGTGGTTTATTCCACCGATGGAACGCAGCGTGTTTTCGCTACCGGCCTCGATAGTCCTCAAGGCTTGGGTTTCGACCCGGTCGGCAATCTATATGTTGCCGACGGAGGAAGCGGCAACATCTACAAATATACCGCCGATGCGACTCGAACCACTTTCGCTACTGGACTGAACGGTCCGGTCGGGCTGGCTTACTCCAGTCTCAGCAACGATTTGGTAGTGGCGGAAAACGGCGCAAATCAGGTCACATCACTCAATGCGGATGGCACTGTTGATACCAGCTTTCCGATTGCTTCCCCGCTTGGTATCGCCATTCGCAATCTGTCGAAAGATCCCAGCATTCCAGCGCTAAACACGACTTGGGCCGTCAGCAATCCGGATCCGGCCGACAGCTTTGTCCAGGAAAGGATCGACGGAAGTGGGATTAACACTTTCCTGGAAATGCTGGATCCGCGCGCGATTGCGTTTACGGCTAATCCTGTCACGACGGATTACGCCACCGCGTATGTCAGCACCGGGGACGACATGGCCGGGGACGGCATGGGCAGTATCTGGGCCATCGGCACGACGGCCGCTAGCAACGGTAGTTTTACAAATACGGTTAATCTATTTGCGACTGGTCTGGGAGATCCGCGCGGAATGGCGTTTCGGCGGATGCTCTTTGATCCGATGGGTATAGGTACGCTCTTTGTGGCCGACACAAGTAATGGTCAGATTTGGCAAATTACCCCGCCGCCAAACCCAAGCCAGACGGTTTTTGTAACAGGTGGTCAGCCAAACTACCTCGCCTTCGAAACCATACTTGCCGGGAAGGTGGAGAACATTTCGACTCGGGGACAGGTTCTAACTGGAGACAACGTTCTCATTGTGGGATTTATTGTGACCGGCGACGCTGGCACGGAGAAGACTGTTGTATTGCGCGGCTTGGGGCCCTCACTCGCGGATGCCATGCCGCCAGTAGCGGGAGTATTGGCTGATCCGTTCTTGGAGCTGCATTATCCGGATGGAACCGTTGTATCCAATGATAACTGGATGGATAATAGCGCGCAAGACATCGCCACACTCGAAGGCCTCGATGGAGGCGCTCTCGTTCCCACGAATCCCGCCGAGTCAGTCCTGGTGACGACACTTGCGCCCGGTGCTTACACCGCGATCCTGAGTGGCGTCGGTGGCTCTACGGGTGTCGGGATGGTGGAAGCTTATGACACGAACCCCACTGATAGCGGTGAATTCGGCAACAGTAGTACGCGCGGCTATGTCAGCGGAGGCGACGACGTCTTGATCGCCGGTTTCATCCTGGGACCAGACAACGAAGCCGCCCGCGTCTTAGTACGCGCGATTGGCCCGGAATTGACCGATGCTGGAGTAGCTTCGGCTTTGCTCGATCCGATGCTCGACCTTTATGACGGTAACGGCAATCTCCTTAAGTCAAACGACGACTGGGCCGATACGGCTGAAGGCGAAATTTCGGCCACGGGCATTGCGCCGACCGATCCGAGGGAGTCGGCAATCCTGGCGAATCTCAGGGCCGGCGCTTATACCGCAATTGTCAGCGGGAAAGATGGCGCGACCGGAGTGGCGCTAGTCGAGGTTTATCACGTGCCGTAACCTTCGATTGTTTCAGAAGAGGCGCGCGGCGGAAGCCGCGCGCCTTTTTCGTCTCCCGGGACAAACTGTCAAGGAAATCCACAATTCATCGCTTTTAGGGTCGCTAACTTTTCAATCTTGCAGGAAGCTTTGGAACTTCTCGGCAAGCGCTCTCTGCTCCAGCGTGGTATCCGGATGCGCGCGTGCTTTCGCGAAAGAGGAAATCATGGACACAAATACGATTTCGACCAGGCCGTTAATCAGCGTTGAGAAAATTAGACGGCACTTTCCGGCGCTGCAGCGAATTCACGGCAAGAATCCTGTCGCCTACTTTGATGGCCCTGGCGGGACCCAGGCCCCGATCGCGGTGGTCGACGCCGTGACTAACTATCTCCTCCACCACAACGCCAATACGCACTGGACCTTCCCGACCAGCATCGAAACCGACGACATTGTCGCCGCCGCACGCGCCGCACTGGCTGATTTTCTCAATGCCGCGCCGAGCGAAATCGCCTTCGGGGCCAACATGACGACGCTCACTTTTCATCTCGCCCGAGCCCTGGGCCGCGCCTTTGGGCCGGGCGACGAGATCGTCGTCACCGAACTCGACCACCATGCCAACATCGCTCCCTGGCAGGCGCTGGGAAAGGAGCGGGGCCTAACGATACGGACGGTGAAGATGATTCCGGAAAACGGTCGGCTTGACTGGGATCACTTCGGCCGGCAACTAGGTCCCCAAACCCGCCTGGTTGCAATCGGCGCGGCGTCCAACGCGCTTGGAACCATTAACGACGTTCGCCGCGCCGCGGCGATGGCGCATGCCGCGGGGGCACAGATTTTCGTTGATGCCGTGCACTACGCACCGCACCAACTGGTGAACGTGCGCGAGATGGACTGCGATTACCTCAGCTGCTCGGCCTACAAGTTTTACGGGCCTCACGTCGGGATTCTCTATGGCCGGCACGACCTTCTCGCCGCGCTCGATTTCCCGAAACTGGCGCCGGCGCCTGATTCCGCGCCGGAGCGCGCCGAGACCGGCACGCAGAACCACGAGGGAATCGCGGGCGCGGGCGCTGCGATCGATTTTCTCGCCTCTCTCATGCCCGGCACCGGTGCTACGCGACGCGAAAGGCTTGCGACAGCGTTCGCCGCGCTGGACGAGCGTAGCAACCAACTCGTTAGGCAACTCTGGGACGGCCTGGACGAGATCGAAAGCGTAAAGTTGTATGGTCCGCCGCCGGGCGAAGTGCGCACGCCGACGGTTGGATTCACTGTCGCCGGCGTTTTGTCGGCCGAGGTCGCGCGACGCCTGGCGGATGATGCGGTTTTTGTTTCCAACGGTGACTTCTATGCAACCACCGTGGTCGAGCGATTGGGACTTGGAGATGACGGGCTGGTTCGGGCTGGATGCGCGTGCTACACGACCGAGGAAGAAGTCGAGCGCTTAATTGACGGAGTGCGAGTGATCGCCCAAGAGTGATTTTGCTGCAGAGAATAAGAGGCAACGATGAAAGCAACTTGGCACGGTACCACCATTGCGGAGAGCGACGACACGGTCGTCGTGGAAGGGAACCATTACTTCCCGGCGGACTCGATCCGGAAGGAATTCTTTCGCCAGAGTAACCGGCACACGCATTGCCCGTGGAAAGGCGAAGCCGGTTACTACGATATTGCGGTCGATGGCGCGTTCAACGAAGGCGCGGCCTGGTATTATCCGGAGCCGAAGGAAGCGGCCGCCGCCAGTATCAAGGGCCGGGTTGCCTTCTGGAAGAGCGTCGTGGTCAATTGAGCGCCTAACAAAAAGTTTCAACGAAGTTTGGTTTCATGGCACAGCGCTCCCGCATCAGCGCCGGTCTCCTCATGTTTCGCCGCCGCGCCGGTGAAATTGAATTTCTCCTCGCCCATCCCGGGGGACCACTCTTTGTTCACAAGGACAAAGGGCACTGGACGATCCCCAAAGGCGAAGCGGCTCCGGGCGAAGACCTGCTGAGACGGGCCCGGATCGAATTTGCCGAGGAGATTGGCCTGGAGGCGAAGGGTCCCTATCTGCCGCTCGGCACGATCCAACAAAAAGGCGGCAAGGTCGTCCATGCCTGGGCCGTGGAAGGTGATTTGCCGGCGGGTTTTGTTCAGCGTTCCAACACTTTCGAGTTGGAGTGGCCGCCGGGCTCCGGCCGGATGCAAATGTTCCCGGAAATTGATCGCGCCGAATTCTTTGCCGAAAAACGCGCTCGCAAAAAAATCAAATCGACTCAAGCGCCCTTCCTTGGCCGGCTCATCGCCGTCCTCGATCAGACTTGATACAGCCGCTGTTAGGAGGGTGTCCGAATTCCACTGGCGCGCACCGCACGCCAGCCACGCCCCGCTTCGAGAAACGGGAACAACGCAGCCATCGTTAGGCCCGGCGCGAGAACGGTCGAGAGCTATCAGCAAACTGCCGCTGCCACCACCAGCTGTGGCGCCGTGCAACCGCGCCGGAACGAGGCCGGTCGTGTCGCCGCTACACCGAAACGGATGTGCACCGCCTCGTGCTTGTGCAGCGCGTATGATCGCCCTGCGCAATCTCGCGTCCTTCAACGCGGGCCCCGGCCCGTTTCAAAGCATCAACAAAGGCGCGCCAGTTTACTTTCATGAGGGGGTCAACGTCGTCCAGGGTGAACGGCGCGAATGACGCGACGGCATACACGCTCGGTTTCACCTGGGGATGTGGGGAACGGCGGGATATGATTAATGGTTCCCAGCGGAGGGTGCGCAGAAGATCGAGGCCGCCCGGGCCCTAAAGCAACTGGTAGGGATCGACGTCGACCGCGACGGCGACGTCTTCGGGGAAGGGGAGTTTGGCGAGCGTCTCGCGGATGAGTCGGCTGAGGCGCAGAATTGCTTCGCCACGCAGGAGAATATGAAAACGGTAATGGCCCTGCAGCTTTTCCAGGGGAGCGGGAGCGGGCGCGCCGATCAGGAACTCGTCAGGCAACGCTTCCCCCAGGCGGCGGGCAAGGGTTTCGGCGGAAAAGCCGGCATGAGTTTCGTGCTCGGAGCGGACGGTGATGAGGACAGCATGCTTGAATGGCGGGAAAGCGCAGCGTTCGCGGAACTCGAGCTCCTGCTCGAAATAGCCGGCGAAATCGTGATGGCGCGCGAATTGGATGGAGGGTGAAAACGGCGTGTAGGTCTGCACGAAAACTTCGCCCGGCGCTTCGCCGCGCCCGGCACGGCCCGCGACTTGGGTGAGGAGCTGGAAGGTCCGCTCGCCCGCGCGGAAATCAGGCAGGTGGAGCGCGAGATCGGCGTTGATGATGCCGACCAGAGTAACGTTCGGAAAATGGAGGCCCTTCGCGATCATTTGTGTGCCGACGAGGATGTCGATCTTGCCTGCGCGAAAGGCGTGCAGAGTCTCGCGATAGGCATCCTTGCGTGTCATCGAGTCGGCGTCCATTCGCCTAACGACTGCTTTTGGAAAAATTCCCGCCACGTTCGCCTCCACTTTTTCTGTGCCGAAGCCGGCGTAGATGAGCGCGTCCTGTCCGCATTCCGGGCAGCGTTTCGGGACGGCCGCGCTGTGTCCGCACAAATGGCAGCTGAGCCGCGTGTTGCTGCGATGAAAAGTGAGCGCGACGCTGCAATTTGGGCAATCGCGCGCCTTGCCGCAGTTGGAGCAAAGGAGCGAGGTGGAGAAACCGCGACGGTTTAGAAAGAGGATCGTCTGCTCGCGTCTAACCAGACGATCGGCGATCGCGCTGCGCAATTTCTCCGACAAGATGGCAGCGGCTTTTTCTTTCCGGCGCTCCTGGCGGAGATCGACGATGCGAATGAGCGGCATCTGGCATTGATCGACCCGCTGAGTGAGCCTGCTCAGCGTGTACTTGCCCCGCGTCGCGTTGGCGTAACTTTCGAGCGAGGGCGTGGCGGAGCCGAGCACGACCACGCATTGTTCGAGCTTTGCCCTAACGACCGCGACATCACGCGCGTGATAGCGTGGCGATTCTTCCTGTTTGTAGGAATTCTCATGTTCTTCGTCGACCACGATGAGGCCGAGATTTTCGAGCGGAGCGAAGACGGCGCTACGCGCGCCGACCACGATCTTCGCGCGGCCGGCGTGAAGCTTGTGCCATTCGTCGTGACGCTCGCCTTCTGACAAATGGCTGTGCAAGACCGCGACCGTGTCCGGCTCTGCCGCGAAACGGCTTTTGAAACGCTCGACCGTCTGAGGAGTAAGAGAAATTTCCGGGACCAAAACGATCGCTGTCTTGTTGCGGGCGAGAGTGGCGCGGATCGCCTGGAGATAGATCTCGGTTTTGCCGCTTCCGGTCACGCCGTGCAGGAGAACCGGCGGGTGTGTTTTCGGATTTTCCAGCGCGGTTTCGATCAGCTTCAACGCTGCGGTTTGCTCTTCATTCAGGAAAAGCTCCGTATCGGCCACGAACTGCTCCGTGCCATGCGGATCGCGCGCCACCGCCTGTTCGCGCAGTTCGGCAAAGCCGCGCCTAACGAGTGCGCGAAGAGTGGAATTATCGAGCGACGTCTGGCGCAGAAGGTCCGCCGCTGGGAGCGGCGTGGTGAGTTGCGCGATCGTCTCGAGCAACTCCGCCTGGCGCGGGGCGCGTTTACGCAGCTTTTCCATTTCCTCTGCCGTAGCGGGACGGACCAGACTAACGAAAAGCTGCTTTTTCCAGCCAATCGCGGCTCGTCGGATGACCTGCGGGAGGACGCTCCGCATCACGGTTTCGATCGGGCAGCAATAGTAATTCGCCATCCAGCGCGCGAGTTCGATCAGAGCCGGGCTGACGGAGGGTTTTTCGCCTAACAATGCCTCGATCGACTTGATCCCCGCAGCCGGGCTCTCATCGAGTGTGGCGACGACCGTGGCGAGAAGTGATTTGTCGCGAAAGGGCACGCGCACGCGTGAGCCGACAGCGACCCGGTCGCGCATCGCTTCGGGAACGCTGTAATCCAGCTCGCGCCGGATGGAGCGATCGACGATGACTCGGACGAAGGCGGACATTTTTGATTGCTCACGCCGCTCGGGCGTGAATTGATTCTGCTCGTGACTCTCCGCGCGGTAGCGAACTTATCCAGCGGTCCGCTTCTTCTAATGTGGGAGCCGCCTTTGCGCGGCGATCGGGTGCCGCGGCAATCGAGACCCAAAGGCCCATCCTACATTCCAGGAAAATGATCCGATTTCTTTTCAAGTTCATCATTTGCCTGCTCCTGGCAGCCGCAGTCGGGATCGGTCTGCTGGCGCTGCGCTCAGGCGATCCATCTTACACGCTTTATGAGTGGCTTAGTCCGGCGCGTTTTCAGCAATACGATCAGCTCATTCGGGCGGCGTCGGCGGCCAATCATCTTGACCCGATGTTGGTCAAGGCAGTGGTTTGGCGGGAGAGCCGGTTCGATCCGCAAAAGCTCGGCGGCGCCGGAGAGCGCGGGCTGATGCAGGTGAGCGAACTAGCCGCGCGGGAGTGGGCGGCGGAGCGGCGGCTGGAGAATTTTCGGGTGGAAGAATTGTTCGACCCGAAAACGAATCTCGAGGCCGGCAGCTGGTATTTGGGGCGGGCGATGGCGCACTGGGAACAGATGCGGGACCCGCTTCCGTTTGCCCTCGCGGAATACAACGCCGGGGCGAGCCGCGCGCAGCGCTGGGCCGGCGGCGACGGGGCGCGGCCCATTTCGGCCGGTGCATTTCAGCGCAACATCGATTTCCCCGGAACGAAAAAATATGTCGAGTCAATCATGGAGCGCTACCATTTCTATCAGCGGCGCGGGAGGATGTGAGGAAGCCCTGGGGGCGTGAATCGTGAATCCTCAAGTCGGCCGCAACCCTGGCGCAGGACGGTCCGCGGCGATTCACGGCCGCCCCTTGCCATTCAGCCAACTTCATCTACACTGGGCCTTCGTTTATGGCAGAAAGCAGTGACACGGTCGATATGAAGGAGTTCCAGCTCCACGAGAAAGATACAGGGAGTGCGGACGTGCAGGTGGCACGGCTCACTAGCCGCATCGCGCAGCTCACGGAACACCTTAAGAGTCACGCCAAAGATCATTCGTCGCGCCGCGGCCTTCTCAAGATGGTCGCCACGCGCCGGAGCCTTCTCGATTACCTGAGCCGGTCCAAAAACGACCGCTACAAGAGCGTTATCGAGAAGCTAAACCTGCGGAAGTAACCGCGGAAATCTCTGGCGTCGCTCGCGTCTGATCGCGCGCCGCTCGAGCCATTCGTTAACCAAGATCACAACCGGCGACCAGGCCGTCAGTGCACCTTGAGTTTAGGTTTTAGTCCCGCCGCTGCGACGGGATTAAAACCTACAATCAGGGTGACCGGCCTGGATTTCGCACATCCAGAAAGAAACAATGCAACACAAGGTCACGACCCAAATCGGGTCCACGCAAATCAATATTGAAACCGGCAAAATCGCCAAACTCGCCGATGGCTCCGTTATCGTCTCCTGCGGCGAAACCATCGTCCTGACGAGCGCCGTCTCGGCCACCACGATCAAGGAAGGTCAGGACTTCTTCCCGCTCACGGTCGACTACCGCGAGAAAGCAGCCGCGGTTGGAAAATTTCCGGGCGGCTATTTCAAACGCGAGGGTCGCCCGAGCGAGAAAGAGACTCTCACCTCGCGCATGACGGATCGGCCGCTCCGGCCGCTCTTCCCGGCCGGCTACCTTTACGACACGCAGGTCATCAGCATTTTGCTCAGCGCCGATGGCCAGAACGATCCCGACATTCTCGCGATCAACGGCGCTTCTGCCGCGCTCTGCGTTTCCGACATTCCGTTCAATGGACCGATCGGCGCGGTGCGGATCGGGCGCGTGAATGGCGAGTTCGTTGCCAACCCGACGCACGACCAGCGCGAGCAGAGCGATCTCGATCTCATCTATGTCGGGACCGAGAACGACATCATCATGATCGAAGGCGCAGCTGACGAGCTGCCGGAAGATGAATTCATTAAGTCGCTCGAGTTTGCCCATGGGCACGCGCGGGAAATGATCCGGATACAGAAGGAACTCGCCGCCCAGGCCGGCAAGCCGAAACGCGAGATGCCGTTGCTGGAAGTGAATCCCGAAATGCTCGAAATCGCCGATCGCGTTGCGGGCGATCGTATCGAAGCTGCTCTTTATACCGAAGGCAAAGTGGCGCGGAGCAAAGCCGTCGGAGGTCTGCGCGATGAAGTGAAGGCGGCGGTGCTCGAGAAGTTTCCCGAAGCCGACAAATTCTCAATTAACCAGGCGTTCGATTACATCCAGAAGAAATCCTTCCGGAGCAATATCCTCGACAAGCAAAAGCGTGTTGACGGCCGTGGCTACGACGACCTGCGCCAGATCACCTGCGAAGTCGGCGTTCTCCCGCGCGCTCATGGCTCGGCCATTTTCCAGCGCGGCGAAACGCAGGCCATGGCGCTGGCGACTCTCGCCCCGATCGAGGAGGCGCAAATGATCGACGCCTATGGCGGCGGCGAGCAATCGAAGCGTTTCCTTCTGCACTATAACTTCCCGCCTTTCAGCGTCGGTGAGACCGGCCGTTTCGGCGGGGCGAGCCGGCGCGAGATCGGGCACGGTGCGCTCGCCGAGCGTTCGGTTGAGCCAGTGGTGCCGAGCGAGGAAGATTTTCGCTATGCCATTCGCATCACGAGCGAGGTGATGGAATCCAACGGCTCGACCTCGATGGCGAGTGTTTGCTCCGGGATGCTCGCTTTGATGGACGCGGGCGTTCCGATCAAAACGCCGGTTGCCGGCATCTCCGTTGGCCTCGTCACGGAAAACGACGAGAGCGGCAACCTCAAGCGCTACAATTTACTGACCGACATTATCGGCTCCGAAGATCATTTCGGAGACATGGATTTCAAACTCTGCGGAACCAAGGATGGCGTTACCGGATTCCAGCTCGACCTGAAACTTCCCGGCGTGAGCCACAAGATTCTGGGTGAAGCGATTCACCGCGCGAAAGACGCACGCACGAAGATCCTCGGCATCATGGCCCAGGCGCTCGACAAGCCGCGCGAATCGCTCAGCAAATACGCGCCGCGGATCGAGACGATCAAAATTAATCCCGAGAAGATCGGCGCCCTCATCGGACCCGGCGGCAAAACGATCAAGGGCATCGTGGCCGAAACCGGGGCGGAGATTAACATCGAGGACGACGGCTCTGTCCACATCTACGCTACGAGCGGCGAGAGCATGGCGCGGGCGAAGGAAATCATTGGCGGCATGACCAAGGAAATCGAAGTCGGCGAGACCTACCACGGTCGCGTCGTTTCGATCAAAGAATTCGGCGCCTTTGTCGAAGTTTTCCCGGGCAAAGATGGGCTCGTTCATATTTCCGAGCTGGCCGATTTCCGAGTTAATCGGACCGAAGACGTGGCCAAGATCGGCGAGATGATCTGGGTGAAATGCATCGGCATCGACGACAAGGGCCGGGTGAAGCTGTCCCGCAAAGCGGCGCTGAAAGAGCGCGGTGAAATCGAAACCGGCGGCCCGATAAGCGATAGCGAAGCTGGCGGCGGGGGCGGCGAACCGCGCGGTGAATATCGCGGCGGTGGCGGCGGGCGAGGTGATCGAGGTGATCGTCGCGGCGGCCGCGGTGGTCGCGGCCCGCGCCGGGAACACCGGCACGAGGACCGTCCGATGGTCGATCAAGCGCCGGCGCCTGCAGTGCAAGCCCCGCAATCGCACCCCGACGACTACGAGCCTTCGCGCTAAGGCGCGGTTTCGCTCGGCGCCCAAGCCCGGCCTTAAAACACGAGAGCGGCCTTCTTTTGCGGAAATTCCTCGCTGACGGCCGCCCACAGACCTGCGTTTGAAAACCCGGCCGTTGCTTCGCAGCCGTTTCGGCGCAGAGCGAAACGTCTGCATCGTTAGGCGAAAGCTGGGCGGCCTCGTGGCGAATTTTCTGGTGACCGGGGAATAATCTGGACATCATCACGGTCTAAGATTCGCGGGCCGATCCTCGAGCGTTCGAGAAACTTCGGTCGCGGATGAGAACCACAACCAGAAAGAAAACCATGAAATCGAAAACCATCCTCGCCGGCGCCGCGATCGCCGGTCTGATGAGCGGTTCGTTCGCCGTCCAGGCGCACGCCGCCAACGTGACCGGCAAAGCCGGTATCTCGCTCAAGCAGATGAGCGATCAGGATCAGAAGGACGTTCATTCCTGCAAAGGAATGAATTCATGCAAGGGCAAAGGCGGTTGCAAGACCAGCGACAACGGCTGCAAGGGCAAAAACTCCTGCAAAGGCAAGGGCGGTTGCGCGACCGACGGCAGCCATCCGGCCGAGAGTCCGGCGAAGTAGGGAAGTTGCGTTCGCGTTTCGACGCGAGCTAATGGGAGAACCAGAGTCCGATCCTCTGCTTCTGCCCTGCCCGACGATTTATCATGCCGGCGAATCCCTTCAACAATTTCAGCGATTACGGCATCGGCATCGGTCTGCGGGTGCCGCATTACCGCCATATCCTGGAGAAAAAACCGGTCGTCGACTGGTTTGAGATCATCTCGGAAAATTTCATGGTTGATGGCGGGCGGCCGCTCGAAGTACTCGACCAGATTCTCGAGCAATACCGCGTCGTGCAGCACGGCGTGGCGATGTATTTCGGCTCGGCCGACCGGCTCAATCGCGGGCACCTGAAGAAGCTCAAGCGACTCGTCAGGCGGACGAACACGCGGTGGCTGAGCGATCATCTTTGCTGGGGAAGCGTGGACGGCCGCTACACCCATGATCTTCTGCCCATGCCCTACACTTTTGCCGCTGCCCGTGCGACCGCGGCGAACATTCGGGCGGCGAGCGATTTTCTCGAGGTACCGATCTGCGTCGAGAACGTGAGCAGCTACGCGGAATTTCACGCCTCGGAAATGACAGAATGGGAATTTCTTTCTGAAGTGGTCGAGCGCGCCGATTGCGGGATTCTGCTCGACGTGAACAATATTTACGTCTCCTCACGGAATCACAATTTCGATCCCTACGAATACTTGAACCACGTCCCACACCAGCGCGTGGGGCAGATCCATATCGCAGGCCATTCGAAGTTTGAGAAATACATTCTCGATACGCACGATCACCCGGTGCTCGACCCGGTCTGGAAGCTTTACGCGCATGCGATCAAACTCGTCGGGCGGACCGCGACGCTGCTCGAATGGGACGATCGCATCCCGAGCTTCGATGAAGTCCATCAGGAGGCGCTGAAAGCGAATCAGTTTGTCGAAAAACAATTCCAAACCGCGACGGCCTGACGACCGGCGCAAGAGGCCTCCCGTTGTAGCGGCGGTCTATGACCGCCCAACGCCTCAACCCCGCAAAACGCCGTCGGCGCTCACAGAGCGCCGCTACAATGCAAACTCCCGTGCGCAGTTGAAGGAGCTGCAAAAACTCATGACCTCGGCCATCTTTCGCCCGCTCACGACGAAAGACCGGATGCAGGCGCGCTGGATCGACGGCCGTCCGATGAGCGCGGTCGCGGCGGAGTTCATCAAGCCTAACGACCGGCTGAGTTCCTTCGAGCGGCTCGAGATTTACAATCGCGTCTACTGGTTTCGGGTCCTCGATTGTTTCTACGACGATTATCCCGGACTGCGGGCAATCGTGGGCGAGAAGAAGTTCGTGCGGCTCGCGACCGCTTATCTGACAAAATATCCCTCGATCTCATTTACCCTCCGCGATCTCGGGCAGCGCCTCGAAAAATTCCTGCGCGAGGAACCGCAGTGGATCGCGCCTAACGAGGAATTGGCGCTCGATATGGCGCGCTTCGAGTGGGCGCAGGTGGTGGCGTTTGACGATGCCGCCAAACCCCAGATCACACCCGACGATGTGCTCGATACTCCGCCTTCCAAAATGCGGCTCGCTCTTCAGCCCTACCTCACGCTGCTCGAGTTGAATTACGCGGTCGACAAATTCCTTCTCGCGGTGAAAAAGTGCGAGGCCGATGTGCTGCGCAACGAAGCGAGCAACACGTTCGAGGCGATGCCGCAAGCCGCGAAGAGGAAACGGCGACTACGGTTGCCGAAACGGGAGAGCATCCATCTTGTGGTTCATCGCCACGACAACATGCTTTACTACAAGCGGCTTGAACCAGAGGCGCTCGCGATTCTGCAAAGACTTGGCAAAGGAATGACGGTGGAAAGAGCGTGCGTCGGCGCGCTCGCAAAATCCGCCCGCGCCGAGGTGGATTGGACGAGGCAAATCAGGGAATGGTTCCACGACTGGTCGGCGCTTGGTTGGTTTTGCCGGCGGTAGACCTTGCCTCTGGGTAGCATTTGGAGAGGCGATTGCGCTGCAGGACTTATTCTTGTTGCGCCGGGCAACCTCGCGCTCTTCGGAAAGCGAAGCGCCCATGGCACTCGGTCGTCGGCGGGTGGAATGCGGCTTCTGTCCCGGACCGGGGACAGAAAAAAAGCGCGTCTGTTCAAAATTTTTTTTGCCAAGCAAACAGCTGTTCATAGAGTTGCCCCCTCGCGACCCTCGGCGAGACCTTGTTCACAATCTGTTTTTCATTTCTGAAGCCGACCCGCTCTTTTTTTCCAGCTTTCGCGTTTACAACTTGGCGGCTTCTGGCACGCCGGTTTAGTCTGCGCTGATTCGTTATGGCGAATTTCTTTCCGCGCTGGACCAACTGGCTACCACTCAAGATCACGATTTGCGGAATTGTGATCGGGATGGCGCTGATTGGCGCGACCTGGTATTACGACACGCCGAAATACACCCGGGTCGGTTATATGCCGACGCAGCCGGTGCCGTTTCCACACGATCTCCACGTCACCCAGCTTGGGATGGATTGCCGTTACTGCCACAACGCGGTCGAAGTGGCGGCACACTCGAACGTGCCCGATACGCAGGTCTGCATGAACTGCCATACCCAGGTGCAAAAGGCCAACCCAAAACTCGAGCCAGTGCGGGCAAGCTGGGCAAGCGGCCAACCGGTCCCATGGGTGCAGATTCATCGCACGCCGGATTACGTCTATTACAATCACTCCGCACACGTGAATCGCGGGATCAGCTGCTACAGTTGCCATTCCAACGTAAATCACATGCCGGTCGTTTACGATGCCAAACCGCTCAGCATGGCGTGGTGCCTCGAATGCCATCGCGCTCCGGAAAAATTCCTCCGGCCGGAAGATCAGATCACTAATCTCGATTGGAAACCGGAGGACGTGGACCCCGCTGCGTTCGTCGCGAAATATGGGGAGCCGCAGGGTGTGAACGAAGACTGGTCGAAGAAGAAACATCTTACGCAGGAGGAAATCGGCCTCACGCTGAAAGAACGATGGGCCATCAAACCGCCCACCAATTGCCAGGGGTGCCACCGATGAAGCGCGTCATCCATCATCCCGCTCCGTCCCAGACCGGGAAGCAATACTGGCGCAGCCTCGGCGAGCTCAGCGATACGCCGGAGTTTCGCGACTGGCTGGAGCGGGAATTTCCCGCCGGAGCGGCCGAGCTGGCGGGCGACGACGTTTCGCGCCGCAGTTTCCTCAAACTCATGGGCGCCTCGATGGCGTTGGCCGGTTTCGGACTGAGCAGTTGCCGCAAGCCGGAGATGCACCTCGTGCCCTTTACGAAAAGCGCCGAGTGGGTCATCCCCGGAAAGTTCCTTTATTACGCGACGGCGATGCCGCGGCGAAACGGCGCCATGCCGCTTGTCGTCACGACCGTCGACGGTCGTCCGATCAAGATCGAAGGCAATCCAATGCACCCCGAGAGCAACGGCGCGAGCGATGCCTTTGCCCAGGCCTCGGTGCTTGATCTTTACGATCCTTCGCGTTCGAAGCGGTTCGTTCACGAAAAGAAACTTTCCGACCGCGCCGCCTTTGAAAAATACATCGCCGAGCTGCGCCCAAAGATGGCGAAAAACGGCGGGTTGGGTCTCGCGTTCCTGGTCGAGGAGACTCATTCACCGACGCGCGATCGCCTGCGAGCCGAGCTCCAGAAACAATTCCCGCGCATGCGCTGGTGCGTTTTCGATCCGTTACTGAGCGAGGCGCAACATTTTTCGACCCAAATCAGCTTCGGCGAGAATATCCGGCTTATTCCGCAGTTCGATAAGGCCGATATCGTCTTTGCGCTCGACAGCGACTTCCTGAATTGCGGCGAGGGCGAACTCACCTCGATTCGCGGTTTCACGTCGCGCCGCCGCGTCCGGGAGGCGAAGGACTCGATGAACCGCCTCTACGTAGTCGAGAATCATTTCACTCTCACCGGCGCAATGGCGGATCATCGCTTGCGTTATCCTGCGAGTCAGATCCCGGCGATTACGCATGCGCTCGCGACCAAGATCGCGGCCGCGACCAAGGACCCGGAGCTTTCCTCGGTCTTGATCACGTTAAAGGCGCCGACCAAGACGGCGAAATACGACGCGCGCTGGCTCGACGAAGCCGCGCAGGATTTGCTGTCGAAACCGGGTGCCAGCCTCGTCGTGGCCGGGCCGCATCAGCCGGTGGTCGTGCAGCTGATGGTTTACGGGATCAATGCCGCGCTGAAAAATCTCGGCACGACATTGCTCCTGCGAGAACTGCCCAAGAAGGCGCGCAGCAACAGCATCCTGCAGCTCGCAAGCGAGATCGATGCCGGGCGCATTCAGCAACTCTTCATCTTCGGCGGCGATCCGGTTTACAACGCGCCGCGCGCGATCACGCTTGATCGCAAGACAAAGCAGCCGACCGATTGGCCGGAGTTGCAAAAGAAAGTGCCCGATGTCGTCCGGCTCGGTCATTATGAAGACGCGACCTCAGCCCTGAGCCATTGGCATGTCCCGGCCGCGCATTATCTCGAAACGTGGAGCGATGGGCTCACGCCGGGCGGCAGTTACGTTGCCATGCAGCCGATGATCCTCCCGCTCTTCGACGGGCTCTCGGAGCTCGACGTGCTATCGCTCGTCGCCGGACAGTCAATCGTCGACGGACCGCAACTGGTGCAGGAAACATTTCGCGCGACCTCGCCGCCGGGCGATTTCGAGACGGCCTGGAGCAAGTTTTTGCACGACGGTTTCGCCTCCTATCTGCCACCCAAGAATCGCCCGCCGAAATTCAACGGCAATACCGCGGGCGGCGTCGCGCACACGCTTTGGAGCAACGAAGTCCCGCCCCCGACGAAAGACTCGCCCGAGATCGTGCTCGTGGGCAGCTACGCGATGGACGATGGCCGTTACATCAACAACGGCTGGCTCCAGGAAATGCCCGATCCGGTGACCAAGTTGACGTGGGACAACGCCGCCATGATGAGCCCGGCCTTCGCCCATCAGATGGGAGTGAAGGATGGCGACCTGGTGCAGGTGGCAATTACCGAGACTTCGAAAGACCCGCATGGCAAACCGATCCTGCGCGAGTTGGTCATCGCCGCGCTCATTGTCCCAGGCCATGCCGAAAATTCGGTTACGATCCCGTTGGGCTACGGACGCAAACATACCGGCCCGGTGGGTGAAGAAGCCGGCTTCGATTCTTATTTGCTGCGCACCAGTTCAAACCCGCATTTTGCCGTGGCGGACGGCAAGGCAATCGCGAGCGTGAAAGTGATGAAGGTGGGTCGCACCTATCCGCTTTCCACCACGCAGGAACATTTCTCGATCGAAGGCCGCGGACTCGTCAGGGAAGCGACCCTTGAGCATTATCGCGGCGACGAAGACTTCGTGAAGAAGATCGCCGGGGATGAAGAATTGCCGAAGGTTTTGCCGACGCTCTACACGCATCCGAAACTCGATGCCCCCCAGCAATGGGGCATGACGGTCGACCTCAACACCTGCACCGGATGCAGCGCCTGTGTCATTGCCTGCCAGGCGGAAAATAACATCCCGATCGTCGGCAAATTGCAGGTTTCTCATGGCCGCGCCATGCACTGGATTCGGATCGATCGCTATTACGCGAGCGCGAAGCCCTTCAATCAGGACCACGGTCAATGGCCGGAGAATCCCGAGATGGTGCACGAGCCGATGATGTGCCAGCACTGCGAGAACGCCCCCTGTGAAACCGTCTGCCCGGTCAACGCCACGATTCATAGCGAAAGCGGCCTGAACGTGATGGTTTACAACCGCTGTATCGGAACTCGGTATTGCATGAACAACTGCCCATTCAAGGTGCGGCGTTTTAATTTCTTTGATTACACGCAGCGACCGATCGGCAAGGCGAAGATCGGCGCCTTCTCGGTTTACCAGGAATACCTCGGGCCGCTGACCGAAAAAGGCGCGCCTGACACGATGAAGCTGCAGAAGAATCCGAACGTGACCGTGCGCATGCGCGGCGTGATGGAGAAATGCACCTATTGCGTGCAACGCATCGAAGAAGCAAAGATCGGGGCGCAGGTTCGTGCCGGCGCCTCCGACAAAACTCTTATACCACGCGATTCGTTTACAACCGCGTGTGCGCAGGCTTGCCCGGCTGAGGCGATTGTTTTTGGTGACATCGCCGATCCCGATACGCGAGTCTCGAAGATCAAGGCCGAGAACCGAAACTATCGGTTGCTCGAATATCTGAACGTGAACACGAGAACGAGTTACCTGGCGCGGATTCGTAATCCCAACCCGAAGATGCCGGACGCGGGCCAGATCGCGGTCGCGAGCATTGGAGGTGAGGCCGAGCCGCCGGTCGAAAATACTGAACCGGGATTGCCACCGGAGCCGCAACCGTGATGACATCGTTAGGAGGAAAATTTTAAGATGGACGGTCCAATCACTGCACCACAAGTGATCGCGGGCGAGGCTTCGGCTTCCGTTGCAGCGCCACTCGCGCGCGTTCCCCTGGTTCTGAACAAGCGCAGTTTCGATTGGGTGACGAATCGCATTTCCGGCGCGGTTGAAAACCCGACGCCACGCTGGTGGTGGGTCGCGTTTGCTACCACCTCGGCTATCGCGGCTTTCGGTCTTTTTTGCATCGCTTACCAAATCTCAACCGGCGTTGGTGTCTGGGGACTCAATTCGCCGGTTGGCTGGGCGTGGGACATCACCAATTTCGTCTTCTGGATCGGTATCGGTCACGCCGGAACCCTGATCTCAGCGATCCTGTTCTTGCTCCGCCAAAAATGGCGCACCTCGATTAACCGGTCGGCCGAAGCGATGACGCTGTTTGCGGTTATTTGCGCCGCGATTTTCCCCGGCATCCATGTGGGGCGCGTCTGGATGGCGTGGTTCCTCGCGCCCGTCCCGACACAGTATGGAATCTGGCCAAACTTTCGCAGCCCGCTCCTCTGGGACGTCTTCGCGGTCTCGACTTACTTTTCGGTTTCCGTCCTCTTTTGGTACACCGGTCTGGTTCCCGATCTCGCGACGCTGCGTGATCGCGCGACTTCCAAGATCAGGAAATTCCTCTACGGCATTTTCGCGCTTGGCTGGCGCGGTTCGAACCGCAACTGGCGCCATTATGAGATGGCGTATCTGCTCCTCGCCGGTCTCTCCACTCCGCTCGTTCTTTCGGTGCACAGCGTCGTTTCGTTCGACTTCGCGACCTCTGTTATTCCATCCTGGCACACCGCCATTTTCCCGCCCTACTTCGTCGCTGGCGCGATCTTCGGCGGCTTCGCGATGGTGTTGACCCTGATGATTCCGGCGCGCGCCATCTTCAAACTCCAGGACATCATCACGCCGCAGCACATCGATAAGATGGCGAAGATCATTCTGCTCACAGGCTCCTTCGTTGCCTACGCCTACGCGATGGAATTTTTCATCTCCTGGTACAGCGGCAATCAATACGAGAAGTTTGCCTTCTATAACCGCATCTTTGGTCCCTATTGGTGGTACTGGTGGGTTGGCATGCTGTTCTGCAACACGCTTTCGCCGCAGCTCTTCTGGTTCAAGTGGTGCCGACACAACATCTTTGTCGTTTACTTCGTCTGCATGTGCGTGAACGCCGGCATGTGGTTCGAGCGCTTCATCATTATCGTCGGCGGTTTGCATCGCGACTTTCTGCCTTCCTCCTGGGGTCTGTTTTTCCCCACGTGGGTCGATATCTGGACCTTTGTCGGGACGTTCGGAATCTTCCTTTCGCTCTTCCTTCTTTTCATTCGTTTCGCGCCCATGATCGCCATGTCGGAAGTGAAAATTGTCCTGCCGGAAGCTGACCCGCATCATGCCACGCCAGAAGAGCATCACGTGGTCGCAGCTGGCGGAAAGGAGAGAAATTGATTACACCGAGCGGCAATCGGGTTTACGGAATCGCGGCGGAGTATGCGAGCGCCTCGGCGCTTTATGAGGCCGCGAAGCAGGTACGGGACGCCGGCTTCAAACGCTGGGATGTGCATTCGCCTTTCCCGATTCACGGCATGGACGAAGCCATGGGCCTCGGCAAATCGTGGCTCAGCGCCGTCGTGCTTTGCGGTGGCATTACCGGGTTGCTCACAGCGGCGGTCCTGGAGTTCGGGCCGTCGTCCTACCTTTATCCGCTCATCGTTCACGGAAAGCCCTACAACTTTTGGACGGTCCCGGCGTTTTTCCCGATCATGTTTGAGCTCACGATCCTCTTCTCCGCTTTCACGGCCTTTTCCGCGATGCTGACGATGAATCTGCTCCCGCGCTGGAACCACCCGATGTTTAACTGGGAGCGCTTCAAGCGCGTGACGAACGACGGATTTTTCCTCGTCCTCGAGGCGCGCGACCCGCGCTTCAGCGAGACCGAAGCGCGCGAGCTGCTGGAACGGACCGGCGGTCTCCACATCACGGTGGTGCACGAGGAATAGCTATGCTGCGCGCCTTCTTCCTCATTTTCGTCCTTTTCACCATCGCCTGGCTGGCGGTCTTCGGTTTCCGTGGCCAGAAGAGCAGCAAGCCGGAGATCGAAATCTTCCCCGACATGGTGCGTCAGCCGAAGGTGCGCGCGCAATCGGAGCTGAACTTTTTTGCCGATCAGCGCGGCGGGCGCCAGCCGGTCGCGGGAACGGTGCCAATCGGCTACGAGATGCCGTTGCCTAACGACGAGGGCAGGGCGGTTGACGAGGCAGGCGAGATGTCGATGCGTCCACAGCTCGGGTTCAGCGAAGGGACCGATTACTACAACACTGGCAAGATGGGCGCGAACTGGGGCACCGGTATTCCGATGCAGGTTACGCCGCGATTGATGGAGCGCGGGCAGCAGCGTTTCAACATCAACTGCATGCCGTGCCACGGTGAGCTTGCGGAAGGCGACGGAATCGTGAAGCAGTACGGCCTCGCGACTGTCGTTAGTCTGCAGGACGATCGCATTCGCAAGATGGCGGACGGCGAGATTTTTAACACCATCACCCACGGTAAAAACACCATGATGGCTTACGGACCGCGGGTCACCGTGCCGGATCGCTGGGCGATCATTTGTTACCTGCGCGCCCTGCAACGGAGCCAGCATGCGAGTGCGGCCGACGTGCCGCCGGAACATCAGGCGGACCTGGAGAAAAAACCGGAGCCGGAAAAGAAATGAGCGATCGATCCCACGTCCTGCCTGCGCCGGAAGGCGAATATTTTGAGAGCGGCCGTTTCGCCGGGCTCTCGCTGCTTTGCGGAGCGATCGCCGTTGTCGGTCTCATCCTGTGTTTCATCTGCGGTTATTTCTGGCCGGTGCAATTCAGCTTCTCCTGGCTCTTCGGGTTCATTTTCTTCTTCACCCTTTGCATCGGCTGTCTTTTCTGGACAATCGTGCATCACGTGGTTGATGCGGAGTGGTCGGTCGTCGTCAGGCGACAGCTCGAGAATATTGCCCTCCTCCTTCCCGTGATGGGCCTGCTCTTTGTCCCAATCTGGTTGCTGCGCGACTATCTCTATCGCTGGATGGATGTGCCGCGCGGAGTAGATCCGATCCTCGATGCCAAGCGCGGCTACTTGAACTGGGAGTTCTTTCTCTTCCGCGCGATCTTCTTTTTTGTCGCTCTGACGGTTGTGGCCTACCTGCTGCGCCGCTTTTCTGTTCGCCAGGATCGCGACGGCAATCCGCAGTTCACGATCTGGATGCGCAAGGCGGCCTTCGTCGGGTTGCCGGTTTTCGCGCTCTGCCTGACCTTTGGTGCCTTCGACTGGCTGATGAGCCTGAACTGGCACTGGTTCTCGACCATGTGGGGACCGTACATTTTTGCCGGCACCGCCGGCAGCTCGATGTCGCTGCTTATCCTCGTCACGGCGGCGTTGCAGCGGGCTGGTTATCTGAAGGGCGTGGTTACGATCGAGCATTACCACATCATGGGGAAGTGGCTCCTCGCCTTCACCGTTTTCTGGGCCTACATCGGCTTCAGCCAATACATGCTGTATTGGTATGCCAATATTCCGGAGGAGACGCAGTATTTCCTCGTCCGCAACACCGAATCCTGGAACGTGCTTTCCTGGTTCCTGGTCATCTTCCGTTTCTTCGTGCCCTTCGCACTCCTGCTCCCGCGCTACACGAAAAAGCATCTTACCTGGCTCTGCTCCATCGCCGCCTGGATCCTCTGCATGCAGTTGCTGGACATGTACATCGTCGTCCTGCCCGCGCTGCATGGTACCGGCGTGCATCTCAGCATTCTCGACTTCCTGCCGCTCGTCACGATTGGCGGCATACTTGGCTTTGTCTATCTCCGCCTCGTGGGCAAGACCTCGCTCTTCCCGGTGCGCGACCCGCGCCTGATTGAATCACTTCGCCTCACCAACTAGCCGTGCCTAACGAAGAAGATACACTCGTCCATCCCGAGCAACCGCGCTTCCTGCTTTCCGCATGGTTGTGGGCGGTAATGCTCTTTGTCTTCTTTGGCGTGATCGTTCTGATCGCCTTTGGTGCCATGTCACGTGGTTCGACCTACGAAGCAGATCGGGCCAAAGCGCGTATGGAAAAACTCCAGACTGCGCGTGAGGCATGGGACAAGACGGCGAGCAGCTACGGCTGGGTGAACAAGGAGAAAGGGATCGCCCACATTCCGGTTCAGCGCGCGATGGAACTCGAGTTGGCCGATTTGCAGGCCACCAAACCCACTGCGGCCGGCCCGATCCCGACGCCCGCGCCGGCTGAGGTTCCAGCGGCGACGCCCAGCGCGGCGCAGCCCACAAATTCTCCAAACGCTGCGCCCGGTGCTGCGACCACTCCTGCTGCTGTAGCCAAGCCCTCTCCTCCGAAAGACTAGCCCATGAGCTTGACCGAAATTTTTGAAAAAGTCAGACGCTACGACCAAAACGCGACCGTCATCTTCGATGCGGCGGAACCGATCGGTTGTCCGACGGACCTTGTCATGCCGCCCAGGCGCTGGTTGGGACGCTTTCGCGCCGCGCCATGGGATCGAGGGCGGAGAAAGAATTCGTTGCCGCTTAACTCCGCATCCAGACCCTCATGACCTCGCCGGCTGAACTAACTCAGGAGCCGCCGTTAGGCGACGTGGAAGTGGCGACAAGCGAAATCGATCGCGTCGAGCGCGCGCTGATTGACGCTTCGACTCGCCTGCCGGTCCTCGTCTTTTACACCTCGGCGATCGGCTGGTTGCTGCTCGCGACGCTGATCGGAATCCTGACCTCGATCAAAATGCACTCGCCAGGTTTGCTGGCTGACTTCTCGTTTTTGACCTGGGGTCGGATTCGTCCGGCGCATCTCGATACGCTCATTTACGGCTGGGGAACGATGGCGGGCATGGGCACCGCCATCTGGCTCATGGCCCGCCTTTGCCGCACCACGCTGCGCCATCCTCTCCTTCTCATCAGCGGCGCGGCCTTCTGGAACCTCGGCGTGCTCCTGGGCATCGGCGGCGTCTTGATCGGCGACAATACCGGTTACGAGTGGCTCGAGTTTCCACACTTTTCCGCGATCGTTCTTTTCGTCGCCTACCTGCTTATCATGACGTGGGCCCTGATCATGTTCCGCTATCGACGACGGGGTCACGTTTACATCACGCAGTGGTATTTGTTGGGCGCATTTCTCTGGTTTCCGTGGCTCTATGCCGCCGCCCAGATCATGCTTTTCATTTTGCCGGTGGAAGGCGTGATGCAGGCCGCGGTCAACTGGTGGTTTGCCAACAACCTGCTCTTTCTCTGGTTCGGCTCGATCGGTCTTGGCACTGCCTATTACATGATCCCGAAGGTCATTGGGCGCCCAGTGCATAGCTATTACCTGGCGACGATTGGATTTTGGACCTTCGCCTTCTTCGCCAGCTGGACCGGAATGCAGCGCCTGGTCGACGGTCCATTCCCGGCCTGGATGATCACTGCGAGTATCGCCGCGATGATCCTGATGATCATTCCGGTCGCCACCGTCGGGCTCAATCACCACATGACGATGCGGGATCATTTTCCGCTCATGCGGTACAGCCCGACGCTGCGCTTCACAGTTTTCGGCGCGATCGCCTATACGGCTTTCAGCGTGGTTGGCGTGATTATTTCGCTCCGCTCCGTGGCGCGGATCGTTCACTTCACCGAGGTGAGCATGGGCTACACCTACATGGGGCTCTATGCGTTTTTTACCATGGTGATTTTCGGTTCGATGTATTACATCGTGCCCCGCCTCGTCGGTCGTGAATGGCGTTATGCCTCGCTCATCAAGTTGCATTTCTGGGGCTCTGCCTACGGGATTGGATTAATGGTGCTGCTCCTGCTCGTGGGTGGCTTCGTTCAGGGTCTCAATCTCAATGATCCGGCCCTGTCGTTTGGGGAAGTTAGCCAAACAATCATGCCTTATCTGCGCGGTTGCACTCTCTCTTGGATTTTGTTGGCTGTCTCGCATGGGGTTTTTGCCTTCCATTTTGGATTGATGCTGCTCGGCTTCGGTCGCACCGCGAGCGTGCCGACTTTTTTGAATCCGCTCGAGCGCGAACCGGGAGGAGGGCACTGATGAAGGGGCTGCAACCGCTTTTCCTCGGCATCTTCGGCATCTTCGCCTTCTCGTGGTTCGGTATGACGGTTGTGCCGAATCTCCAGATCGGCAGTCTCAACCCCCAGACCGACGAAGACGGTACCGACATCTATCCCATGCCTCAATCCGGCATGGTCGCGCGCGGCGCCCGGGTCTACGCCGCGAATGGCTGTGTTTACTGCCATTCGCAGCAGGTCCGGCCCGAATACGGAGGCTCCGATATTGAGCGAAAATGGGGCGTGCGCCGAAGCGCACCACGTGACTACATTTTTGAGTCGATCGTCTTCCTCGGTAAGACCCGTATCGGGCCTGATCTGGCCAATGTCGGGCATCAGGCGGCGCTTCAGGAAGAAAAGGCGGCCACAGCGGCTCCGGCTCCGGTTGCGGGCGCGACTCCAGCCGCCACCGAACCGGCGGCTGCCACGGTAGCGAAGACCCCCGTTGCCGCCACCCCGGCGCAGGCTTCGCCCGCCGCTTCGACTTCGGCCGCAATCCCTATTGGAGCGGCCGCATCCTTGCCTGTCGGCATCGCCAATATGGTTGGAGTGACCGCGAGCGGCGAACCATTGCCCGACACGGCGGCGTGGCATCATCGCCATCTCTACAATCCGCGCAGCATCTCCGAAGATTCCAACATGCCTGCCTATCGCTTTCTCTATGTGAAACGCCGCATCAGCGGAGCTGCCTCGCCCGACTCGCTAAATTTTGCCGGCGACGCCGATGAACGACCGCCGACTGGCTGGGAGATTGTTCCCAGCTACGACGCGAAGTGTCTCGTCGCTTACATTATGTCTCGCGATCAGTCGCATCCTTTGAAAGAAGCCAAATCGCCGGTCACAATTGCACCCCCGCCGGCCAAGGAGGCGCAGAAATGAACGGCCAGCCGCCAGAAAATCCTCCACGGCAGGGAATGGATTACGGCGAAACGCAGGAGGTGCGCGGGACTCATGCTGCGATTGTCAGGGAAAAGGTGGAGCCGCGAGTGGGCCGCGAGCCGCTTTCGCTTTGGCTGATTGCCATCTATGGGCTCGCGGTTTTTTTTGGCGGCGCTTATCTCGGTCGTTATGCGGGAAATTTCGGCGGTGACGGCCTCGATTATCTGGGTGGTGCGCCGCGCGTTGCGAGCAAGGGAGGCGGTCCCGGTGCCGGGGCCGAGCAGGTCGCCGAGCTGACCCCGGCCGAGAAAGGAGCAAAGATCTATTCAGCAAACTGCGCCACCTGCCATCAGGCCAATGGTCTGGGTGTCCCGGGGCAATACCCGCCGCTGGCTGGTTCCGACATTGTCAACGGCGGGTCGCGTCGGCACGTCATGATTGTGCTTAAAGGATTGCAGGGCCCGGTCACGGTGAAGGGGCAGCGCTATGGTAGCGCTGTGATGCAGCCGTGGGAGAAAACTTTGACCAACGAAAGGATCGCAGACGTTGTGACGTATGAGCGTTCCGCCTGGGGCAACAAGGGATCGCCGGTCACGGCGGAAGGCGTGGCCGCGCTTCGCAAAGAGCTGGCGGGCCGCACCGAATCATATACCGAGCCTGACATCCTTGCCGTTCCGGCGGACGCGAATGTTCCCGGCGGTGCGCCGCCGACACCCGCTGCTGGCGCGACGACGCCTGGCGCAAATCCTCCGTCATCACCGCCGCCAAAGCCATAGCGGTCTCGCTTGGCGAACTCGTCTAAAGCGCTTCTGCCAGCAACTCCGCCATGTGCTTCGCGTGCATTGGCGTGAGATCGGCAATTTGATGACGGCAACTCGTCCCTGAGGCGATAATCACGGTGCCGGGCGGTTGCTGCGTCACCTGCTTGACGAGCGGCTGGGCCACCTTGAGCGAGAGATCGTATTTTGCGGCCAGCATGCCGAATGCGCCGGCCATCCCGCAGCAACCCGTCTCAAGCAAAGTTGCCTTGCAGCCCGGAAGGCGTTCGGCCAGGCGAACCATAAAAGCGGGACGGAGAAGCGACTTCGCGTGACAATGCGCATGAATCGCGACGCGCCCCGGGCGATGCTCGAATCGTAGCGCTTCCGGTTCACGCTCGAGCAGGTCGTCGACAAATTTTTCGAAAAGAAAACAGCGACTCGCAACCACCTGCGCCTCAGGCAAATTGAGTTCGCGATAATCTTCGACAAACATTGAGTAACACGATGGCTCGAGGAAGACGATTGGAGCGGAGTCGCCGGCTCCATGGAGCAAGTCGAGATTATGTCGTCCCAGTCGCGCGGCTTTTTTCAGGTTTCCCTGGCTAAAGGCGGGACGTCCGCAGCATTTGCGCTTCGTTGGAAGGACAACGTCGAAACCGAGCGCTTCGAGGACTGCGACGGCGGCGATACCGATCCGCGGTTCGTGGTAGCGCACGAAGGTGTCATCCCAAAGAATGACTTTGCCCCGTACGTTGTTCGAGCGGCGTTCTTGGCTGACGAACCAGTGATTGAAACGCTCGCGCGCATAGTACGGCAGTGATCGTCGCGCCGAGATTCCGAGAGTTTTTTCCATGACCGCGCGCAGCGGCGAAAAATCGAGTGCAGCATTCGCGAGCGACGGCAGGAAGCAACCGATTCGCCCTAACGAATCGACGCTACTTAGCGTTCGAACCCCCAAGGGCAATCCGTCGCGCTCATAGCGGGCATGAATCAGCTCCGCCTTGAGCAGGGCGAGGTTCACGTTGGAAGGGCATTCCGCTGTGCAGGCTTTGCAGGCGAGACAGTTGCTCAGCGCATCTTCCAGTTCCTGCGCGCGCAGCGGATCGTCGCTCTCGATCCGCAGTTCGAGTGCGGCCCGGATCGCGTTCGCCCGTCCGCGCGTCGACATGTATTCCTCGCCCGTAGCGACAAAGGTCGGGCACATCGTAGGCGCGTCCTTGCGACAACCGGCGCAGCCGTTGCATTGCTCGAGATTTCCGACGAATGAATGGTCCTTTGCGGCGAACGCCAGGACCGGCTTGAAGGGCAGCTCGATCGGTCGGCCAAAGTTGTCGCGCAGATCGCGATCAACCTTGAAACGGCCATCTCCGATGAGCTTTTCCGGATTGAAAAGATCTTTCGGATCGAAAGTGCGTTTGATCCCGCGCATGACCTCAAGCAACTGCGGGCCGACCTGCTCGCGCAGATATTCCGTGCGCGCGAGACCGACCCCATGCTCGGCCGCAAGCGAACCTTTGAATTGCCTGACAAGCGCGGACACTTCGTTGGTTACTTGTCGGAATTTCTTCAAGTCGGCCGCTTCATGCAGGTCGAGCACTGGCCGCACATGCAGGAGCCCGCTCGCGGCGTGCCCGTAGTAGCAGACCTCCAACCCAAGCGGTTTCATGATCGTCTCCAGCCCGGCGACATAAGCCGGCAGCTGGGCCGGTCGCACCGCTGCGTCTTCGATGCAGGCGACGGGCTTGGCTGGGCCCGCCCGGCCCGTGAGAAGGGAGAGACCGGATTTGCGCATCAACCAGACGAGGTTCATTTGCGCGTCGCCGGCACAAATAAGAGTGCGCAGCCCGAGCTTTCGGGAAGAGAGTGTGGTGAGGCGGCCATCGACCTCGTCGTCGTAGAACTCGACGATCAAGATCGACTCGCACGGCTTCGTATCGAGTTCGAGGAATTTTCTCGCGGCCTCGAAACTCATCTGTCCTCTCGTTTGATCGAAGACCGGTCGGTCGATGTGCTCGATCGCCGCGGGTTTCAGGTCGAGCAATTCCACCGTGGCCTGCATCGCTTCGGCGACCGAGGCGAAAAAGATCAGACCCAGCCCCTTGTTGCGCGGCAGAGACACGATTTGCAGTTCCGCGGAGAAAATCGCGGCGAGGGTTCCTTCGCTGCCGGAAAGAATTTCGATCAGGTTGTCCGGCTTGCGCGAGAAACGCTCGAGCGCGTAGCCGCTCCAGCGTTTCAACATCCCGGGCGGCATGCGCTCCGCGATCTCGGCTGCTTCCTGGCTGACGAGCTGAGCGATCTTCGCCTGCTCTGCCGCGAGCGCGGGATGTCCCGGGCCGATGGTTTCAATCCGGCCATCGGCCATGACGATTTCCAGCGCGCAAATGTGATCCGCCGTCGTGCCGTAAACAGGCACGTGCGCGCCCGAAGAATTGTTCGCGATCATTCCGCCTAGAGTTGCGCGTGAGCTGGTCGCAACATCGGGTCCGAAGCAGAGGCCGTGTGGTTGGAGAAAAGCGTTGAGCTGATCAAGGACGACGCCGGCGCTAACCCGAACGGTGCGGCGTTCGAGGTCGAGACCGGCGATCTGACGATTATGGCGCGAGAAATCGACGATCAATCCATCGCCAAGCGCGCCGCCCGCCAAACCGCTCCCGGCACCGCGCGGCGAAACGGAAAGACCGGCATCGGCGGCGGCCAGGATGACGTCGCGCGCCTCCCGCGCCGTGCGCGGAAAGGCAACAGCGGCCGGTTCGATCTGATAGAGGGAAGCGTCGGTCGCGTAGAGCTGGCGGGTGCGATTATCGAAGGCGACATCGCAATGGGCCGCCGCGAGGGTCCGCTGCTGAGCCGAAGTCATTGGCCCTTCAACATTCTTCGGGCTGGCGCGATTACAAGAATGATGGCGCGGCCGCGAACCGAGACGGCGTCTCGTCCAACGGCCTAACGAATACTCTGGGTCAGGGGGTCGGCTGGGCGGAAGCCGCCGGTGTAGCGGAAGGAGCGACTGACGCCGCCGCAGCTGGTGCGCTGCTTTGCGGCGCCGGGCTGGCCTTTGCCTTGCTCTCAGCCGGAGCCTTTTGCGCCGCTCCCTTGGCCGGAAGCGGTCTGGCGGCTTTGGATGTGGCTGCGCTTTTTTCCAACTCGCGACGGACCGCGGAATCAGGCGTGCCCCGATGCGAGTAGAGAATCGAGAGCAAAAGAATGACTCCAAAGAAAATGCTCGCCAGCCAGGTCGTAGCGGTGGTCAGGACGTTGGTCGTCTGCGCACCGAAAATGTTTTCTGTCACGCCCCCGCCGAAGGCCGCGCCCAGTCCCTCGCTTTTCGGGCGCTGCATCAGGATGACGAACATCATGAGCAAGGCGACGAGCGCCTCGACTACGAGCAGGATGTTAATCAAAATGGTCATCGGGACGGGCAATATGGCGAAAGCCGCGGCTTTGTCCACGGCGAAGGCACAGGGCGATCAGCGCACCGGGACTTTACGGTGTACCCATACGCTGTTCACGATCCCGAGCCCGAACATGATCATGAGGGCAAACGAACCGCTATAGCTGATAAGCGGCAACGGCACGCCGGTGATCGGTAAAATTGAAATCGTCATCCCGACGTTCTGGAAGACGTGGGTAAAAATGAGCGTGGTGATCCCGATGACGAGAAGAAGCCCAAATAAATCGCTCGCCTTGTAGGCCACGAAAAGACAGGTCATGAGCAGCAGCCCGAACGCGCCGAGCAGCGCAATTCCTCCGAGGAAACCCCATTGCTCGCCGATCGCGGAAAAGATGTAGTCGTTGTGCACCGCAGTCGAAGGCAGGAAGCCGAGCTCGATCTGGGTATTGGGCGCCTTGAATCCCTTGCCCGCCCAGCCGCCGGAGCCGATCGCGATGAGCGACTGGTTGATCGCCCAGGCCGACCCCTGGCGATCGATATCGGGATTGATGAACGCAGTGATGCGTTCCTGTTGATACGGTTTCAGCCCAATATATGCGACCGGAATGAAGGCAAGCGCAATCAATACGACGCAGATCAAATAGCGCAACGGGATGCCGCCCACGAAGAGCAGCGCGAGGATGACGGGTCCCCAGATGATGGTTTCGCCCAGGTCGGGTTGCATCAAAATGAGGAGACAAGGTGCGCCTGCGATCGCGCCACAGAGCGTCAGGCGCAGCATCGGGTGCATCTGCCGAAATTGGCTGAGGAATAGGGCGAGTACCATGATGCCGGCGACGATCGCGAGCTGCGCCGGCTGAAAATTAATCGGCCCAAGGTGCAACCAACTGCGCGAGCCATAGACCTTGGTGCCGATAAAGCGGGTAAGGATGAGAAAGAAGAGACCGGCGAGATACATCGGGAGCGCGCCCCACTTGATCCAGCGATAATCGATCAGGCTTGTTAGCATGAAGGCGAAGAATCCGACCGCGACCCAATTCGCCTGTTTGCGCCAGAATTCTGACGCCACCGGATCCTGTCGCATGTAGGTCGCACTGTAGATAGCGATGACGCCAAAGACCGCCAGCGCGAGCATGGTTGCGATCAGTAGCCAGTTGAGCCCCAACAGCTTTCGCAAGAATGGCGTCATTGGATCAGGCGCTAATTTACGCTCCGAGAGGCTAAAGATGCCCATCCAAAGGCGGAAGTCCAGTGATCGGTCGGCTGCAAATATCCATTAAATTTTATGACGTTCACTATAAGCCACTTATATCGCTCGGAATAAGGCCTAACGATCATGCATCTTGTCAGTTGGATGGACGACAATTACAATTACTGGTCGTTCCCCCTCCCGTAACGGAAGTTCCGATGGCAAAGAAAAAGGCAAAACGAAAAGCGGCTCGGCCGACGTTGCCGATGCAGCGTCACCTCAACCTTTGTCATGAAGGCCGCTATTTCGATTTGCGTCAGATTTTTGAGCGCGTGAACGAAAAGCATTTTCGCGGACGGCTGCGCGGCTATCGCGTGATCTGGGGTTCGCGCCGTAAGGAACGGCCGAAGGAGTATTTCATCTTCGGCTCGATCCAGGAAGAGGATCGCGTGATTCGCATTCATCCCTTGCTTGATCAGCCGTTCGTGCCGCGCTGGTTTCTCGAGTACATCCTTTACCACGAGATGCTGCATTCCGTCGTCCCGGAGGAAATCGATTCGTCGGGTCGCCGCCGCATTCACACCGAGGAATTTTATCGTCGGGAAAAAGCTTTCCCGCGCTATCGACGCGCCCGCCGCTGGGAAGACGAAAATCTCGCGCGCTTCCTGCGTTAATCCGTTTTCCCTAACGAACTTCGGCAGCCGCTGGCCGTTCGTACAAATCAGACGGCGAGGGTGTCGTTGTTACGTTCTTCTTGATGAGGTACCAGAGCGCGGTCGCGAGCAGGAGGGAGGTCAGTTTCGCCCGCCAGTTGTTCAGGATCAGTTTCTTCATGATGACGATGGAGCAAAATTTCGCCGAGTCGCTGCCGGAACATTTCCGGCGTCAGGTTCCTCTCGATTCGACGCCGATAGCAGATCGAAATCGAGCCCGTCTCCTCCGAAACCACGACTGCGACCGCGTCCGATTCTTCCGTGATTCCAAGGGCGGCGCGGTGACGCAAGCCCAGGCTGCGGTCGAGCGTTTCGCGCTGGCTGACGGGAAAAATGCAGGCTGCGGCGGCAATCCGGCCGTTGCGCACGATCACCCCGCCGTCGTGCAGCGCCGATTTCGGGTGGAAAAGCGTGAGGAGCAATTCGGTCGAGAAAGCGGCGTCCACGATCACTCCGGTTTCTTCGTAAACTTTGATCGATGTGTCGCGCTCGATCGCGATGAGCGCGCCGAATTGTTTGCTCGAAAGTTGCGCCACCACTTCCGCGAGGTCATGAACCGTCTCGCGTTTCTCACTCGTAAGGGAAAAGATTGGGTGTCCGCCCAGCTCGGCCAAAGCGCGGCGCAATTCCGGTTGGAAAATGACCACCAGCGCGACTGCGAGGAAGACCGAGAAGCTGCGGATAATGAAGCTGATCACGACCAGATTGAGCAACTGCGAGATCAAAGTCAGGGTCAGGAAAACGATCGCCAGGCCGGTCAATACCTTGGCGCCACGGGTGCCGCGAAAATAAAGGTAGCCGTAGTAGATGACCACGCTGAGGAGCAGGATCTCGACGGCGCTGCGCCATTTATCGAACCAGAGCTGAACAAGTTCGTGGATCATCGCGTGGCAGCCAGAAGAGCTTCAGTCGTGCGCAGAGCCTGGGCATTTGGCATCACGTCGTGCACCCGCAAGACGTGTGCACCGCGTTCGCGGAGGAGCGATGTCATTGCGACCGTCGCGCTGGCCCGGTCTGGCGAACCGCCGAGGATTTTCCCCAGGAAAGACTTACGCGAAACGCCGACAACGAGCGGACGGTCTTCGACTCGCAGGCGCGACAGATTGGCCAGGAGCTCCAGATTATGCGCCGGTGTTTTGCCAAACCCAATTCCGGGATCAAACGCGATGCGCATGGGATCGATCCCCGATCGTACGGCTCGCGCGAATTGCTGTCGAAAAAATTCCGCAACCTCGCTCACCACATCGTCGTAGGTCGGGTTGAGTTGCATCGTCGCCGGCGTACCCTGCATGTGCATGATGACAAGCGCGGCGCCCGTTTCCGCCGCCAGCCCAAACATCCCGGGATCTCCGCGGCCGCCAGTCACGTCGTTGATGATCGTCGCGCCAGCCTCAAGCGCGGCCCGCGCCACCGCCGCCTTTGAGGTGTCGATTGAGATGTGAACCGCCGCCGCGCCGGCAATTTGTTTGATCGCGGGCAGGACGCGCTCCATTTCCTCGTTAGGCGCGACCGGTTGCGCGCCCGGGCGAGTCGATTCTCCGCCCACGTCGACGATCTCTGCGCCGTTGCGCGCCATCTCAAGACCGTGTTTGACCGCCGCTTCGGTTGCGAAAAACTCTCCCCCGTCGGAGAACGAATCGGGGGTCACGTTCAGGACGCCCATCAGCATCGCTCGATTCGTCAGGTCGAGGACTTCTTCGCCAATCTTCCAGCGCGTTGCCTCCATCAGTTGTTCAGACTAACACAGCCCTCGCTTTATTCGACCGCCCTCGCTTGCCGCGAAATGTCTCCTTTCAATCGTGCCGCTTTCTCCGATGGTCGCTGGTCAAAATGAAACGAGAAGGCGATATCAAACAACGAATTCTGGCCCTCCTGCGCCGGCCAAAATACCGGCCGCTCGACCGGAAGGAACTGGCCCGCGCCATCGGCTTTCGAAACGGCGATCAACTCGAGGTGAAGGAAGCGCTGCGCGAGTTGGAGCGCGCCGGCGAAATCGCCCGCATCCGCAAAAACCGCTACATCCTGCCGGCGGAAGCCGACCTCGTGACCGGCAAACTGCAAGTCCACCAGGCGGGCTTTGCCTTTCTCGTCCGCGAAGGTCAGGAAGGTGGCGACGTTTTCATTTCCGCCGAAAACACCGGCACCGCCATGAATGGCGACCGCGTCGTCGCCCGCATCACGCGCGACGCCGATTACGCCCGGGCGCGCGCGGCGAGCAATCGTCCCGAGGGTCGCGTCATTCGCATCCTCGAGCGCGCGCACGACACAATCGTCGGCACCCTGCAACAGACGCGCAATTTCTTCTACGTGGTGGCGGACGACCCGCGCATTGTGCACAACGTCTATGTCCAGCCGCAGCCGCTGCCCGGTGCGCCCCGCCCGCCGCAACCGAACGACAAGGTCGTCGTCCGGCTCGAGCCATGGGAGTCGCGCCACGTCAATCCCGAGGGCGAAATCATCGAGCTGCTCGGCCGCGCCACCGATCCCGGGGTCGACATGCTCTCGATCATTCGGAAGTATGATCTGCCGCTCGAGTTTCCGCGCGCCGTTCTGGCCGAGGCGGATGAAATTCCGGAGACGGTCGATCCCGATCGTTTTGGGGAGCGCGAGGATTTGCGGGACAAATTCATTGTCACGATCGATCCCGACGATGCGCGCGATTTCGACGACGCGATCCATGTCGAGAAACTGCCGGGCGGCGAATGGGAGCTCGGGATCCATATCGCGGATGTCTCCGCTTATGTCACCCCAGGCAGTGCGCTCGATCGCGAGGCGATGCGTCGCGGGAACAGCGTTTACCTCGTCGATCGCGTCATCCCGATGCTGCCGGAGCGCCTGAGCAATGGCGTTTGCAGCCTCAATCCAAACGTCGTCCGGCTGACACATTCGGTTTTCATTCGCTTCGCCAGGAACGGCGCCGCGCAGAGTGCCCGCTTCGCCCGCACCATTATCCAGAGCGCCTGTCGCCTCACTTACAAGGAGGCCTATGCCCTCATCCAAAAATCGCCCAACGACGAACTCTCGCGTCGTTTGCATACCGCCTGGGATCTCGCCTCGATTTTGCGCCGGCGCCGTTTCGCCCATGGCTCGCTCGACCTCGATTTTCCGGAAGTGAAAGTCATTGTCGATAAACAAACCGGACGCCCGCTGCGCCTCGAGCGGATCGAGTACGACGAATCGCATCAGTTGATCGAGGAATTCATGCTTGCGGCCAACGAAGCGGTCGCGAGCGAGCTGAAGAATCGGCTCGTGCCGACGATTTATCGCGTTCACGAGAATCCCGATCCGGACAAACTGAGCGAATACCGCGAGTTTGTCGTCAGCTACGGTTTTCATGTCGGCGATCTGACAAATCGCCGGGAGTTGCAGCGGCTGCTCGAGTCCTTTCGCGGTAAACCGGAAGAACAGGCTTTGAAGATCGGCTTGCTCAAGAGTTTGAAACGCGCCCGCTATGCGACGCAGCCGCTCGGTCATTACGGTCTTTCGAAGACCAACTACACCCATTTCACGAGTCCGATCCGTCGCTACGCCGATCTTGTCGTGCACCGCACCCTGGCCGACCACGGCGGCAAGCGGACTGCGCGCCGCAGCGCCGGCGAGTTGTCCGGTCTCGCGGAACACATCTCGGCCACCGAACGCGTCGCGGCCGACGCGGAGATCGAATCGGCGAAAATGAAAAAGCTTGAGTTCCTCCAAGTGCAGCTCACGGCCAAAGCCCCGCAGGTTTTCCGCGCGGTCGTGATCGATGTGCGCAATTACGGACTGCTCATCGAGTTGCCCGATGTCCTCCTGACCGGGCTTATCCACGTTTCGTCGCTGAACGACGACTTCTATCGCTTTGACATGGCGCGTCGCCGGTTGATCGGTCGGCAATCGAAGCGGGTCTGGCCGTGGGCGACATTCTCAAGGTGGTGGTGGCGCGCGTCGACGCCTTTAAGCGACAGGCCGATTTTACCATCGTGAGCGAGGCTCCGGCGCGGGCTGGGCGGCGGGGCCGTTAAATCCTGAAAATTTTGCTTCCAATTTCGCGGCGAGCAGGCCTAACATCCGCGCCGTCGAATATGGATAGCATTATCGAATCAAGAGAGTTGCAAATCGAGCGAAAGCTTTTTTCGATCGACCTGCGCGAAAACGGTCGCGGTAAATTCCTCCGCATCACCGAGGACAGCCAGGGTCACCGAAACGTGATCATCGTGCCAATGTCGGGCGTCGATGATTTCGCCGACGCGATCGACGACGTCCTTGCCTCCGAGCCGGCGGCGCAGGAGTAAAGGCGCGTTTTTCTGTCGTCCGCAGATTACGCGGATTCTCGCAGATGAATGGAAGGAGAATTGTCGCAGCGTCCAATCTCGGATGCTCCGAAAATCCGCGTAATCTTCGGACCAACAAACCCGTTCCCGCCTCGAACCACGCCAGTAGGGCGAGACTCCGTCGAGCCGAAGAGCGCGGGAACCAACTTGAGTTGATAGCAGCGTGACCCTCTAGCTTGCGCGAGCCCGTAAACGGCAGGCTGGAAGGCTGGGCTACGTCGCGGGAATCGCTCGTGCGTTGACACTCCAACCTCACGTTCTAGCTTGCGCTTCGCGCCCGATTTTCGAAACGCGGACGCCGAATTCACGATCTACGATTCCCATTTTCCATGGCCAAAAAAAAGAAACCAGCCCGTTCCAAATCCGCTCTGAAGTCCAAAACCAAACCGGCGAGAACGCGGCGCAACGTTTACTACTTCGGCGACGGCAAGGCTGACGGCGCCGGCAACATGAAGCCGCTTCTCGGCGGCAAAGGGGCGAATCTTGCGGAGATGACGCGCATCGGGCTGCCGGTGCCGCCCGGGTTCACGATCACGACTGAGGTCTGCACCTATTTCACCGAGAACAAGCGTACCTATCCCAAGGGGCTGGAGGCAGAGGTCGAGGCGGCGCTGGCCAAAGTTGAAAAATCCGTGGGCAAGAAGCTGGGCGACAAAGAGCGACCGCTCCTCGTCTCTGTCCGGTCCGGCGCGCGCGACTCAATGCCCGGGATGATGGATACGATCCTGAACCTCGGGATGAACGACACCGTGGTCGAGATTGTAGCGCAGAAGACGAACAACCCGCGCTTCGCCTGGGATTCGTATCGGCGCTTCCTGCAAATGTACGGCGACGTCGTGATGGGCGTGCAGAAACGCCCGGGTGAAGATCATGAGCCGTTCGAGAGCGTGATCGAGCACCTCAAGGACGAGCGCTACGGCAATCACAATTTTCCGGATGTTCAATTGACAGTCGACGACCTGAAGGAACTGGTCAGGCGTTTCAAAGAATTGATTAAAGAGCGAACCGGGAAATCGTTTCCGCAGAATCCGAGGAAACAGCTCTGGGGTTCGATCGGTGCGGTTTTCGGTTCGTGGGACAACGACCGCGCGATCGTTTATCGGCGCAAATACGGGATTCCCCACGACTGGGGTACGGCAGTTAACGTGCAGACAATGGTCTTTGGCAACATGGGGAACACGAGCGCGACCGGCGTCGCCTTCACCCGCGACCCGGCGAGCGGCGAGAAAGTCTTCTACGGCGAATACCTGATCAACGCCCAGGGCGAAGATGTCGTAGCGGGCGTGCGCACGCCGCACCCGATCGCGAAACTCGCCGAAGAAATGCCCGAGGCGCACAAGGCGCTCATGAAAGTGCGCGCCCTGCTCGAGAAACATTTCAAGGACATGCAGGACCTCGAGTTCACGGTCGAGGACAACCGCCTTTACATCCTGCAAACCCGTAACGGCAAGCGCACCGGCCTCGCCGCCGTTCGGATCGCGGTCGAGATGGTGGAGGAGCGATTGATCACAAAAGACGACGCGATCAAGCGCATCCCCGCCGACTCGTTAGCCCACCTCCTTGCCCCGATCTTCGATCGCAAATCGATCGCCGCGGCGAAGAAGATTGGGAGCGGATTGGCGGCCGGTCCGGGCGCGGCTTCCGGTCACGTTGTCTTGAGCGCGGAGGAAGCGGTGCGGCGCGCCCATCGGGGCGAGAAAGTGGTTCTGGCCCGCATCGAAACTTCCCCGGAAGACCTGCGCGGTATGATCGCGGCCGAGGGCATTCTCACTTCGCGCGGCGGCGTGTCCTCGCACGCGGCGCTCGTTGCGCGGCAGATGGGCAAGGTCTGTGTCTGCGGCGCGTCCGGAATCGAGATCGACTATCAAAAGCGCACTCTCTTCGCGAACGGCGTGACCTTGAAAGAGGGCGATCACATTTCGATCGACGGCACGGCCGGGGAAGTCTTCGCGGGTGAAGTGACGACGGCGCCGTCCGAGATCGTGCAGGTGCTGGTCGATCGCTCGCTCGATGGGAAGAAGAGCGCGACCTATCAGCAATACGCCAAGCTCATGAGCTGGGTCGATCGCGCTCGCGAGCTGGATGTGCGCACCAACGCCGACACACCCGAGCAGGTTACAAATGCAGTCGCATTTGGCGCCCAAGGGATTGGGCTTTGCCGCACCGAGCACATGTTTTTCGAGGGCAACCGGATCGACGCGATGCGCGAGATGATTCTGGCCGAGGACAAAGAGGCGCGAGTCAAGGCGCTGGCCAAGTTGCTTCCGTATCAGCGCCAGGATTTCGCCGGCATCTTCAAGGCGCTCGATGGCTTGCCGGCAACGATTCGTTTTCTCGATCCGCCGCTGCATGAATTTCTCCCACACGAGAAGGAGCAACAGCTCGATCTCGCCAAGAAGATCGGCATTCCTGTCGAAACCATTTCGCGCCGGGTGCGCGAGCTGCACGAGTTCAATCCGATGCTTGGCCATCGCGGCTGTCGGCTCGGGATTGTTTACCCGGAGATTTCCGAGATGCAGGCGCGCGCGGTCTTTGAAGCTGCCGCCGAAGTGCAGAAGAAGGGCAAAAAAGTCCGGCCCGAAATCATGATCCCGCTTGTCGGGTTTCCGAAAGAATTAAAGCTCCAGATCGACATCGTCCATCGCGTCGCCGCTGCCGTGGCCAAGGAAAAAAAGACGAAGTTCAATTATCTCGTCGGCACCATGATCGAGATTCCGCGCGCCGCCCTCGTCGCGGACGAGATCGCGAAGGATGCGGAATTTTTCAGTTTCGGCACCAACGACCTGACGCAAACCACCCTTGGCATGAGCCGCGACGATTCCGGCAGTTTTCTGCCCGCCTATGCGGAGCTGGACATCGTGCCTAATAATCCCTTTGCCTCGATCGACCAGAAGGGGGTTGGGAAGTTGATGGAAATCACGCGCGACCTTGGCCGCAAAACGCGGCCGAAGATCAAGCTCGGCATCTGCGGCGAGCACGGCGGCGAACCATCAAGCGTGAAATTCTGCCACCGGCTCGGGCTTGATTACGTCAGTTGCAGCCCTTTCCGCGTTCCGATCGCAAAGCTGGCCGCCGCGCAGGCCGCGCTCGGCGCCTGACAAGCTTGCCTGCCCTTTTGAGTACGCTGCGCTCACGAGATAGCAATCGTTAGGCAATAAAATCTGCGCTCCGTCGATTTCCGCTTGACGGCTCTTGGCCGAAAGAGGAAGGGAAAAGGGACAGCTCCCCAACAATTGCCGTGTCAGGAGGGCGCGAGTGGCGCCTGATTTTACATGATCAGCCCAGCACAAATGGCCGCCAGTGCCTCCGCCGATCGCCGCGCGGAAAAGCTGGAGCGTGATCACGGCTCCGCTACCCCTTCTGCATCGCCAACGCCCGGCCGCCTTCGCCTTTTTCTGCGCTGCGTCAGTTGCCCTAACGAAAAGAGAGGATCACTTCCATGCCTGTTTTGACCACTTATCCCGGCGTTTATATCGAAGAAATTCCCAGCGGCGTTCGCACCATCACCGGTGTGGCCACTTCCATCACTGCGTTCCTCGGGCGAGCCGAACTTGGCCCGACGAACGAACCGATCGTGATCAACAGCTACGGCGACTTCGAACGGAGCTTCGGCGGGCTCGGCGCGGATTACCCGATGAGCTACGCGGTCCGCGACTTTTATCTCAATGGCGGGAGTCAGGCGATCATCGTCAGGCTGGAAAAGAACTCGGCGGCGGCGAAACAAGATGACGTCAAACTGCAGGCCGCGAGTCCCGGCACGTGGGGCAATACTTTGGTTTACGTGGTCGATGGCAATGGCATCACGGCCGATGTCGCCGATCGCTTCGGAATCGCACAGGCCGATCTTTTTAATCTCACCATCTACAAGGATCCGGGCAGCGGGGTGATCGAGAAATTTCTCAACGTGGCGGTGACCGACGGCGCCGGCTCGCGCCGGCTCGATCGCGTGCTGGCTGATGAATCGAGCCTGGTCGAGATCCAATTGAAAGTCGACGGCACGCCCGATTTGCCGACGGCGCGCCCGTCCAATTCCCCGGCGGCGGAAGACCCATCCGATCCCGCGGCTGACGAGACGCAGTTCAAGTTTTTCACCGGCGGCCTCGACAGCGACGCTCTCACGAACGATGACGACGTCCTCGGCGACGAGAGCAACAAGACCGGCATGTTCGCCCTCGCCAAGGCGGATCTTTTTAACCTGCTTTGCATCCCGCCCGATACCCGCGACAGCGATACGAGCGTCGGCGTTTACCAGGGGGCAATGGCCTACTGTGTGAGGCGACGCGCCATGCTGATCGTCGATTCGCCGGCGGCGTGGGGCGCGAACAAGAACACCGCCGCAGCCGCCGCAGTCGCTGGTTTGCCCGCCCTCGGGCTCACCGGGACCGATGCGCGCAATGCCGCGCTTTATTTTCCACGCGTCGTCCAGTCCGATCCCGAACTCGACGGCCAGCTCGATACTTTCGTGCCCTGCGGCATCGTCGCCGGGGTGATGGCGCGGACCGATGCGCAACGCGGCGTCTGGAAAGCGCCGGCCGGTCTGGACGCGAGCATCGGCGGCACGATGGGATTGCAGGCCAACCTGAACGACGCCGAAAACGGGATGCTCAATCCGCTCGGGGTAAATTGCCTGCGGACCTTCCCGGCGGCGGGCCGGGTGGTGTGGGGCAGCCGCACTTTGCGCGGAGCCGATCAACTGGCCGACGAATACAAATACGTGCCGGTGCGGCGGACGGCGCTCTTCCTCGAAGAAAGTCTCTACCGCGGGACGCAGTGGGTGGTGTTTGAGCCTAACGACGAGTCGCTCTGGGCGCAGATCCGGCTCAACCTCGGCGCCTTTATGCAAAGCCTCTTCCGGCAGGGCGCCTTTCAGGGGAAAACGCCGAAGGAAGCCTACCTCGTGAAATGCGACAGCGAGACCACCACGCAGGACGACATCAACCGCGGCGTGGTCAACATTCTGGTCGGCTTTGCCCCGCTCAAGCCGGCCGAATTTGTCATCATCAAAATCCAGCAACTGGCCGGACAAATCGACACCTAACGAAAGGAGAATCCCATGGCCCAATTCACTGTTAATCCACAGCGATTCGATCCCTACAAGAACTTCAAGTTTCGCGTCAAATGGGACGGACGTTACGTCGCCGGCATCAGCAAAGTCGGCGCCCTGAAGAAGACGACCGAGGTCGTGAAGCACCGTGAAGGCGGTGACCCGAGCAGCAGCCGGAAGTCGCCCGGCCGGACGGAATTCGAAGCCATCACTCTCGAGCGCGGCGTGACGCACGACACCGAATTTGAGAAGTGGGCCAACAAGGTCTGGAACTTTGGCTCCGGACTCGGAGCGGAGGTTTCGCTGAAGGATTTTCGCAAGGACATCATCATCGACGTCTATAACGAGGCCGGGCAGCTCGCGATCAGCTACAAGGTTTTTCGCTCCTGGGTCTCGGAGTTCCAGGCGCTCTCCGATCTCGACGCCAACGCCAATGCCGTCGCCATCCAGCACATCAAGCTGGAGAACGAAGGCTGGGAACGCGACTACGACGTCACCGAACCAAGTGAACCCAGTTTTGTTGAGCCGGCGTAACGCGCGATTCATTTCGCTCGTTTGCCTGCGTCTTCGGTCATGGAACAACCGATGCAACGTCTCTCTGCCGAGAAAATCCTCGCGGTCTGGGAAGCGGGACGGCCGCAGCATGCGCTGGATCGCGCCCTAACGGTTCTCGCCGCGGCTTCGCCCGGAGCGAGTCGCGCCGCGCTGGCCGATCTGAGCATCGGCGAACGCGACGCGCTCTTGCTGCAACTGCGCGCACTCAGTTTCGGCCCGCATGCTGAAGGTTTCGCCGAATGCCCGCGCTGCGCGGAGCGCGTCGAATTCCCGCTCGATACCAGCACGATCTCCCCGGAGGGACGCGCCTCTGCGCGTCCCACCATTGTGCCCGCACATCACGAAGTCGAAATGAACGGCAGCACCATTCGCTTTCGCCTGGCGACCAGCCGCGACCTCGCGGAGGTCGTGGCAGCACCGGATTCCTCGCAAGCCCTGCGCCTGCTCGTCGAACGTTGCATTCTTTCGCGTAACGAGGGCTTCTCGGCTGGTCCCGACCGGACAGAACGGACGCGCGGAAGCGCGTCCCTCCCGAGGGACATGCTTCCGTATGTCCAAGGCGCTCCGGCGGGTGACGTGGAGTTCTCGCCAGCCGATGACGAAACGATCGCAGCCGTCAGCCGCGCGATGCTCGAAACCGATCCGCAGGCGGAAATCACCCTCCGCCTGACCTGCCCATCCTGTAGGCACGAGTGGGAATTGCTTTTCGATATTGTTCAATTCTTCTGGACGGAAATCTCTGCCCAAGCGCAGCGGCTTTTGCGGGAGATCGATATCCTGGCGCGGACCTACGGCTGGACCGAGCGCGAAATCCTGAGTCTCCCGACGCAACGCCGGCAAACCTATCTGGAGCTGGCCACGGCATGACGCATTTTCTCGCGAGGCTGGTCGATCGCGCTCGCGGCAGCGCGCCGCGGGTCGAGCCGATCGTCGCCCCGCATTTTGCGCCGGCGCCGGTGGCGGAGATTGCCTCGGAGCACGAGACGCCGCAGGAAACGAAAGCGACAAGCGGGACCAGGGAAGCGTTGGTTAGGGAAGAAGAGTTGGCGACAGATCGGCCTCGTTTGAGGAAAGAGAAGCCCGCGAGCAGAGAGACCGAGGAGAGGCAAGAAACGGTGGAAGCCGCACCTCAAACCCTGCTCGTCCCTTTGGAGCGAACTGACGGCGACGAGGTGCTACCGCGCCCAGACCGGACTCGCGGAAGCGAGTCCCTCCGGAGCGACGCGCTTCCGCACGTCCGGTCTGCTACCGCGCCAACAATCGTCAGGCGCGCAGAGCACCCCGGGCGCTCCGCAAATCTTCGACCGACCGACCGATTATCGGTTTCCCCTAACGAGTCCGCTGCGAACGAGCCGCCGATCGTTCGGGTCACAATCGGGCGCATCGAAGTGCGCGCCGAGCCGGCGCCCGCACCAGCGCCGCGCAAAATCTCATCCCGTTCCGAGCCAAAATTGACGCTCGACGCCTATCTCAAATCGCGAAAGGAGGGCGCGCGATGAGTACTCCGCTTGCCGTTGCCACGGTCACCGCCGTCCTGCAAAATTTCTTGCAGAATAGCGTGACCGATCTCGCGACCGTCCTCGGCGGGCCGGTCACCGTGTCGACCGAACCGCCGGACCGGATCGACATCGGTGCGGCGTCGCCGGATCGAATCAATCTCTTCCTCTTCCAGGCCACGGAAAACCAGGGCTGGCGGAATGTCGGGTTGCCGTCGCGCTCGGCCAACGGCGACCCCATTTCCAATCCTTACCTCGCGCTTGACCTGAGTTATCTCCTGACCGCTTACGGCGCCGGACCGCTCCATGCCGAGGTCCTGCTCGGTCAGGCCATGTTTGTCCTGCACGAAATGCCGGTCCTGACCCGGGACGCGATTCGGAATGTCTCGGCCACGCCACCCGCCCTGCTTGCCGGCCTAACGATCTCGGAATTGGCCGACCAGATCGAGCAAATCAAAATCGTGCCCCAGGTCATGTCGGTGGAGGAAATGTCGAAAATCTGGACGGCGCTCCAGTCGCAATATCGGCCGACCGCGGTTTACAAGGCGTCTGTGGTTTTGATCGAAAGCACGAAATCCGTCCGGCCGACTTTACCGGTGCAGACCCGCAGCATCGCCGTGCTGCCTTTCGAACATCCGGTGATTGACCTCATTCAGTCGCAAGAGAGTGACGGCGCGCAGGTCGTGGAGACCCAACCGATCCTCGCCGGTTATAACCTCGTGATCGACGGCCAACTCCTCCAGGGGGATGTCACACGTGTCCTGATCGACGAGGAGGAAATCATTCCGGCCGACGATCAAATCGCCGCGACACGGATCATCGTGGCTTTGCCGGCCGATTTGCAGCCCGGGCTGCACTCTGTGCAGGTGGCGCATCGGGTTGACTTCGGAACCGGCTTTCCGTCCGATCCGCATCGCGGGTTTGAATCGAATGTCGCGGCCTTCGTTCTCGTGCCGCGCATCACCAATCCCTCGCCGGTCAACGTCGCGCCGAACAGCAATCTGTCGTTAGGCATTTCTCCGCCGGTCGGGCCGGGCCAGCGCGCCACGCTTCTGGTCGGCGCCAGCACGATCTCGATCCCGGCGCGTCCGCCTAACGACCCGCCGGCTTCAAATTTGAATTTCCCGATCCCGGGCCTCGCGGCCGGTGATTATCTCCTCCGGGTCCAGATCGACGGCGCGGAAAGCCCGCTCAAGATCGGCGGCTCCGGCGTCTTCGACGAACCCATTCTTCATGTAACCTGATGAGTGTCGCCACGAGAACGGAAGATTGGGCCGCCGCCAACCAGCAGGCGTTGATGGCCGAATTGGGCGCGCTCAAGGCGCGGTTACGGGGCGAGTCGCCTAACGAAAGCGAAACTTCCCCGGTCCTCGACACTCTCCGCGCAATGTTCGGATTGTCGGAATTTGAGCGCCACGTCGTTCTGCTCTGCGCCGGGATGGAACTGGACGGCGATTTTGGAAACTGTTGTGCGGCCGCGCCTGGATCAGGTGGGAACCCCTGGCCCTCTTTCGGGCTTGCGCTGGCTGCCTTTCCCGACGCGCACTGGGACGCGCTCACGAATCGCGCACCCTTGCGCCATTGGCGACTGATCGAGACGATCGGGAACGGCCCGCTGGTGGCGAGCCGCCTGCAGATCGACGAGCGAATTCTGTTTTTTCTTACCGGGGTTGCCCAACTCGATGAACGACTCGTTAGTCTGGTCGAGCCGGTGAGCGAGACGGCGGATCTTCCCGCGTCGCAGGCGACCTTGCTCGATCGGTTGACCGAGACCTGGAAGGCCACCTTCGCGGCCAAACGAGCACTCCCGGCCGTGCAACTTTGCGGACCCGACCTCTCCGGCAAGCGCACGCTGGCCGCCCAGCTGGCCGTCCGCCTAACGATCGGCTTGTTTCGTCTGCCGGTCTCGGCCTTGCCAACGAATCTCGCCGAGCTCGAGAATTCGCAGCGGCTCTGGGAGCGGGAGGCAATCCTGCAAGACGCCGCGCTTCTTTTCGAATGCGACCGGTTTGAAGAGGCGGATGCGCCCCGCGAATTGGCGATCGAGCGTTGGATCGAGCTGACGCGCACGCCGCTCATCATCTCTACCCGCGAGCCGCGACGCGATCTCGAGCGACCGCTGCTCACAGTCGAGGTTCAAAAACCGACGCGGACTGAACAGCGTCGAGCATGGGAACAGGCGATCGGGGAAAGTGCGAACGGATGGAATGGACATCTCGATCGTCTCGTTTCGCAATTCGATTTCAGCACCGCCGCGATCCGGACGACCGCCACCGGATTGGCAGGCGAAAACGCGGAGTTGGCTCTCTGGGATGCCTGCCGCCTTCAGGCGCGGCCGCGTTTGCAGGATCTCGCGCAACGCATCACTTCCAACGCCACCTGGGCCGACATCGTTTTGCCCGCGCCGCAGATGAACACGCTGCAGACGATCGCCCAGCACTTGCGGCAGCGGACCCGGGTCTACGACGACTGGGGCTTCGCGGAACAATCGAATCGCGGGCTCGGTTTGAGCGCCCTCTTCGCCGGGCCGAGCGGCACGGGCAAAACCCTGGCTGCGGAAATTCTGGCGAACGAACTGAGGCTCGATCTTTTCCGAATCGATCTCAGTGCGGTCGTGAGCAAGTACATCGGCGAGACAGAAAAAAACCTGCGCCGCGTTTTCGATGCCGCAGAGGAAGGTGGCGCGGTCCTGCTTTTCGACGAAGCCGACGCGCTCTTCGGCAAACGGAGCGAGGTGAAAGACAGCCACGATCGTTATGCTAACGTCGAGATCAGCTACCTTTTGCAGCGAATGGAGGCCTATCGCGGGCTGGCCATCCTCACGACGAATATGAAGGACGCACTTGATCCAGCCTTCCTGCGCCGGCTGCGTTTCATCGTGCGATTCCCGTTTCCCGATCAAGCGCAGCGCGCGGAAATTTGGCGAAGGATTTTTCCGGCGAAGACACCGACCGAGCAACTCGATCTGGCCGCGCTTTCCCGCCTCTCGATTTCCGGTGGCAACATCCGGAGCATTGCCTTCAACGCCGCGTTCGCCGCCGCCGATGCTGACGAGCCGGTGCGGATGCCCCATCTCCTGCGCGCGGCGCGCCTCGAATACGAGAAGCTCGAAAAGCCGTTGACCGAAGCAGAACTGGGAGGCTGGCGATGAGGCGCCCGATTTCGGAGGGACGTGCTTCCGCACGTCCGCGTATTCATCCCGACGCGACCGCTCGCTTCAGACGTGCAGAAGCCCGTCGCTCCGCGATGAACCCGCGCGAGATCGAAGTGCACATCGACGAGCTAATCCTGCGCGGCTTCGCTCCGCGTGATCGCTGGCAGATCGGCGACGCACTTGAGCACGAGCTGCGCGGACTCCTTGCGGCGAGCGGGGTCCCTTCCACCTGGCTTTCGAGCCCAGAACGAATCGACGCCGGTAGCATTCGGACAATGAGCCTGAACAAACCCGCGGCGGTGGGCGCCGAGATCGCGAGCGCAATTTACCGCAACCACGTTTCAGAACAAACCAACCAACAAAGGAGATAGTATGCCAAGAGTGAATGCCTGGTATGGGTGGGTGCCCGACCGGCCAGATTATCGGGACAAGCTTTATTCTGCGATTGCCAAACCGCCGAAAAAGCTGCCGAAGAAGGTGGATCTAAGAGACGGCTGTTCGGCGGTGGAAAACCAGGGACAGCTCGGTAGTTGCACGGCCAATGCGCTCGCGGGCAACCTGGAATTCCTTGAGAGAAAAGCCGGCAAGAGAGTCATAAATCTGAGCCGCCTGTTCATCTATTACAACGAGCGCACCATGGAAGGCACGGTCAACGAGGACGCCGGCGCGGCCATCCGTGACGGCGTCAAATCGCTCGTCAACCTGGGCGTGTGCAGTGAGAGCAAATGGCCCTACAAGATAGCAAAGTTTACCGACAAGCCATCACCCGCCTGCTACAAGCAGGCGACCAGTCACGAGGTTACCTCCTATCACCGTGTGATCGGCCTGCAGCAGATGAAAGAATGCCTGGCCGAAGGGTTCCCGTTCGTCTTCGGGTTCTCAGTCTATGAAGGCTTCGAATCCGACACGGTTGCGAAAACCGGGAAGCTAGACCTGCCGAAACCAAAGGAGAAACAACTCGGCGGCCACGCCGTCTGTGCGGTCGGCTACGACGACTCGGCCAGTCGTCTGTTGGTCCGCAATTCCTGGGGCACGGACTGGGGCCTGAAGGGCTACTTCACGATGCCCTATGACTATGCCTCGAACACCAACCTCGCGGATGATTTCTGGACCATCCGCGCCTTTGGCAAAGCCTAAGCCGCAGGATGGAATTCAACTACTAACTCGACGACTCATGCAACGCGCGACCGCATTGGCAAAAGAAGCCAGTTCCAAGGCGACTGTGCCGGTGCGATCTCCGCGTCTGCAGAGCAGGCTGCTGCAACGCAAGTGCGCCTGCGGCGGCACGGCGGGACCATCCGGCGAGTGCGCCGAATGCAAACGCAAACGGCTCGCGCTTCAGCCCAAGCTGGCGATCAATCAACCGGGCGACCGCTACGAACAGGAAGCAGACCGCGTCGCCGAAGCGATCGTCAGCGGAGCGACCTCCAATCGGCCCTTAATTAGTTCGTTAGGCAGCGGTGCGGTGCAACGCGAGGAACCGGGTAAGCCCAAGAGCGAGGAAGAGAAATACAAGGAAGCAGCAAAAAAGGTCGGCGAAGCGTTTCTTGAAACCCCGCCGGGAAAAGAGATCAGGAAAAAGGCGGAAGACCTCGGCGACGCCTTCATCTCCACCTTGCCTGGAAAGATTATTGCCGGTAGCGCGGTGGCCGGCGCGGTCGCCACCCTGGCCGCGACGCACAAGGAACTGCCGATCGGCATTCCCGAGATCCCGCTCGATAAGATCAAGCCCGGACTGAAGATGAAACTCACCTACAAAGGCCCGGTCGATAAACCGAGCAAGGTGGCGGTCGGCTTCAGCATTCCGTTAGGCGGCAAATCGGGAGGGAAGAAAGGCGGCCCAAGCGAAAGCGAAAGGCGGCAGGCCGAAACGGCGCGGCTCGTCGCGGAGCAACGGAAGATTCGCGAAGGCCTCAAGACTGATGAGGAAAAAGCGGCCGATCAAAAGCGGATTTATGACTACGTCGCCAGTCGGATGCTGCGTGCCGATCAGCTGACTCCGCGCAGGTCGCCGCTGTCCTTCGGCATCGCGGGCGACGAGCTCGGATTCAAACCAGGTGTGCCGCAGGCTGAACACAGCCCCCTTGGCCCGTTGGTGCCGAACTTCAAGCTCTCGGGTGAAGTCCCAGCCGACGCGGCCCCGCTGAAGGAAGAGAAGAAAGAGGAAACCGTCCAGCGTAAAGCGTCCGACGATCACGAGGTGGCGGGCGCGCCGCCGATTATCGAGGACGTGTTGCAATCAACCGGCGAGCCGCTCGATCCCGCCACGCGCCGTTTCATGGAGAAGCGCTTCGGGCACGACTTCGGCAGGGTGCGCGTGCATCGCGGTGCGCGCGCGGCGGAGTCGGCTCGCGTCGTCCATGCCCAGGCTTATACGGTCGGCACGCAGATCGCCTTCGACACCGCGCGTTACCAGCCCTCAACTCCGGAAGGACGGCTGCTCCTTGCTCACGAACTGACGCACGTTGTCCAACAGGGCGGCACTCGTTCGGGCGGGGGTTCTGCTTTGCCAATCGGCCAAACCACCGAGCGCGAGACTGACTCCGATGTTTCGGGCAAGGTGGAGCATTCGCCGTTGCCTGCGCGCCGCGGTTTCGCTGTTAGTGCGCTCCTTCAGCGCGCGCCCCCGCCCCCGCAGTCGCCCGCTTCCCAACCCTTCTATCAAGAGGCGCTCGATTCCTTGGCAGAGGAACGAAAGCAGATCATCACGATCGTCCGGAGTCAGATCATTCCAGACTCGGTGCCGCTGCTGGAGAAGCTCGTCGCCCTCTGTGAAGCGATTGATCGCGGTGCGACCGCGGATATTTCAAAGGCGCTGACTGATTTTTTGGCGTCGAATACGGAACACCTCCCGCTCACCACGCCTTCGAATGGATTGGTGGCGGAAATGATCGCGCGCATGCTCGCCCTCGGGCTGGATGCTGAGACGCGGAAGTTGCGCCGATGGAGCATCGCCCGAGACAAGGAGATATCGCCGGGATTTCATCAGGGTTTTTCCCACGAAATCTTCATGTGGGAGCGAATCGAGGAGCGGCTTCTCGAGCAAATTCCTGAGACCGGTGGCGCCGCGGCTTTAAAGTCGATCGACACTTTGCTGCTGTTTTTCAAGCAACTACACCGGGAAAGGGTCTCTCTCAGCGCCGAAGAAATCGCGAAAGATCAAAAAAAGCGCGCGGAACTGTTCGACAACTATTTCGTCCAGCGCGACCGGACGATCTCGGTCTACGCCGCCGAGTTGGTGCGGCTGATGCGCGAGACATTCATCGGCATCCAGGCGGCCTTCCAAGTGGTCCTCGACCAGGCGGCAGAAGATCTCGCGCAGGGACGCGGCGGAGCGATGCTCCAAGACGCGAAGGACCGTCTCGAAAACAAGCTGCTCGGGTTGATCGAGCCCAAGGACAAGGAGCAACATGTCACGAGCGTTCCGGTCGAGACGACGCGGTCGGAATTTAAGGAGGGGGGTGGAGTGCATTTCGACTACTTCGCCAAGACCGAGGCCGCCAAGAAGAAGCGTTCAGTGAAGATCGAGTTTTACGACCGGGAACAACTGCCCTCGCTCGCTTCCGAGATGCAGTCGGATTTTGGCGGCGTCTTTTTGGCGAGGCGTCGCCAGATCGAACTGCTGGAGGAAATCTACGGTCTGCAAAAGGACGACAAGGGCAGCCTCACCTCCGAGACCAAGGAGAACGCCGCGGCGATCTCCAAGATGGGCGCAGGCGGCATGCATCTTCACAGCGACGACGATTGGCGAAAATTCGTCGTGGAGAAATTCGAGCTGCGCGAAGCGACCGACGGCCCGGAGAAGGCCCTGAGCGCGGTCATCGTTCTGCTGGAAAAATACCTCAAGGTCTTTACCACGCACACGCCGTATAACATTGAGGATTTCGGCGACAACCTTCTCACCAAGACTTTTCCGCGCGACCTGGCGGGGCGGCTGATTCACGATTGCGGGGTCTACGCGTTGCGGGTCGCTTACATCCTCTCGCTCCTGCGGGATAATCCGAAACTGAAATTGCGTTTCCGTTACGCCGTTATGCCGTTGCACGTCGGCTTGATCATTACCGGCGAGAACCTGCCGCTTTTTCTCGTCAACAACGACACCATCACGCGCTACACGGCGGCCGATATCGCGGCGCTGCGGGCCGAATGGAATCAGCTTGATGAACAGGGCGAGATCGGGACGCCTGCCAAACCGGGCACGGAAGCTCGATTCGCTGGCGAGGTGATGGCGGATGCTTTCATTTCTGGCGTCGATCTTCCCTACAAGGAGATCGAGGTGGCCAAGCCCGGCGGCTCTCCAGCGGCGATGAAGGCACAGTTGTGGCAGCAATACACCAGCGCCGTCGCGCCGAGCGCGGACAAACTCTTTGGACCCTCCGTCAAGGATCCAGAGAGTCCCAATTACCAGTTCTATCTGCGCTATCTCAAGTTGCTCGGGCTGGGCCGGGACTTTCACAATAATTTCCTAGTGCCGTTCTGGAATGTGACCGCGAACGCACTGTGGGATCAGCACAAGAACGAAATCGCCCAGGCGGGAACGGCGTTGCGGCAGGCGAAGGCTAAGCAGAAGGCGGCGGCGCAAAAGACCTACGACGCCGCGGTGCAAAAATATACCGACGAGTTCGATCCGGCCTTTGCCCTCTTGCAGGATAAGTATCAGCCGATCATCCTCGAACAGCTTGCCGTGCAGGAGCACATCCGGGCGCACCCCGAAGTTTTTACAAAGGGCGCCGAAGTGGAAAGTTCCAATCGCGTTCGAGCTATGTTTGAAGCCCTGGGTGTCGGTGGCACCTGGTGGGAAAACGCGATCTATGACCATCTGCGCGACCTGCGTAGCAATAAGGTCCAAAAGGCTCCGTTTGCCGGCCCGGACAAGAAGCTCCTTCCCGTAAACTGAATGAGTACTTTTCCAAATTCTCCAAAGCTGCTCAAAGGCGGCATCGTTCTGGTCGATCCCGACTCGGGGGCGGTGCAGCGGATCATTTCCCTGCAATACAACCCGGATACGCTCACCCGTTCGCTCCAGATTCAGGGCGTGAGCGCGGACGGCGCCGGGGATCGCTCGGAAGTGCTGCGCCTGAAAGGGCCGCCGGTCGAGACGATCAAGCTCGACGCGGAAATCGACGCGACCGATCAACTCGAGTTTCCGGATCAAAATGCGAATGCCGTCGAAGTGGGAATTCACCCGCAGCTCGCCGCGCTTGAAGCGATCGTTTATCCGACGAGTCAGCAGTTGCAGTCCAACAACGCGCTCGAGAAATCCGGCACGCTCGAGATCATCCCGATGCAGTCGGCGCTCACCCTCTTTATCTGGAGCAAGAACCGGATCATTCCGGTGCGCCTGACGGATTTCAGCATCACGGAGGAAGCGTTCGATCCCAATCTCAATCCGATTCGCGCCAAGGTCAGCCTCGGGATGCGCGTTTTGAGCGTGAACGACGTCGGTTTCGAGGCCAAGGCCGGCAGTCTTTACATGATTTATCAGCAACAAAAGGAACGGCTCGCCGGGCTCGCGCCTAACGGATCGTTCGCCAACTTCGGGATCAAGGGGATTTCATGACAGGTCCGCAGATGACGCAGATTTTCGCAGATTTTTTGAGAGTGAAAGATAGAGCGCAGTCAGGACGCGACACCGTCCTCCGGACTGCGTCGGTCCCGTTCGATCTGAGCGCACAAAACAAAATCATCTGCGTAAATCTGCGAAATCTGCGGACGACCCCGCCTTCCCTCTTTGACCATCTATGAGCGACCAACTCCAAGCATTACTCCAGCAAACCGGCGTCGCGACTCCGGCTTTTCCGGCGAACAGCCGCTACAACAAAACGCCGCTCGCCAGCCTGACCATGCCAGACGGGACCGAGGTCGCGTATCTGCGGCGTCGCTTCGTCCCGCCGCCGGAGAATTTCGCCCTACTCCAACTGCACACCGTGACCGAAGGCGAACGTCTCGATCACATCGCGGCGAAATATCTCGGGGACCCGGAACAGTTCTGGCGTCTCTGCGACGCGAACGGCGCGGTTCGCCCTGATGAACTACTCGAGCCGGTCGGCCGTAGCGTCCGCATCACTTTGCCGGAGAACATACCCGGAGCGAAAAATGAATAGCGGCTTTCACCTCACTCTCATGATTGGCCCGGTTGTGCCGGTGCCGGTCTCGCAGGAGGTGCTCGACGCGCTTACCTCCGTCGGCGTGACGACGAACAGCGATAGCGGAAGCGGTTTTCAGCTCGAGTTCACGCTCAGTAACAACTCGCCTCTCCAAACCATTTTCCTCCTCGCCGGCGGCGCTTCTATCCCGCTCGTGCGGGTCGTGATCATTGTCACGGTTGGCGGCCAGGCTGAGGTGCTGATGGATGGGGTGATGACAAACCATGAGATTCGGCCCGGCGCCGACGCCTCCCATTCCGTCCTCACCATCACCGGCGAAGACCTGAGCCGGGTGATGGATTACATCGATTTCAGCGGGTTCCCGTTTCCCGCCATGCCGCCGGAGGCGCGCGTCGGATTGATCCTCCTCAAGTATTCTTTTCTCGGGATCGTCCCGCTCGTTATCCCGAGCATCCTGATCGATATTCCGATCCCGACCGATCGCATCCCGGTGCAGCAGGGCAAAGACCTCGCCTATATCCGCTCGCTGGCCGACGAAGTCGGCTACGTCTTCTATGTCGACCCCGGCCCCGAGCCCGGGATGAGCGTGGCTTACTGGGGTCCGGAGATCAAAGTTGGTGAGCCGCAAAAGGCGCTCAGCATCAACATGGATGCGGCGAGCAACATCGAGAGCGTTTCCTGCAGCTTCCGTTCGCAGGGCGCGGTGCTGCCGGTGGTTTACATCCAGAATCAGCAGACCCATGTGCCGATTCCGATTCCCATCCCCGACATCTCGCCCCTTAATCCGCCGCTCGGATTGGTCCCGCCGATCCCGCTCAACATCGAGCCGATCAACGAATCGGCGAACTACTCTCCCATCCGCGCCGCAGTCATCGGCCTAACCAAAGCAGCCCGCTCGGCCGAAGCCGTTACCGCCACCGGCAGCCTGAATGTCGTCCGCTACGGCCAGGTCTTGAAAGCGCGCCGGCTCGTCGGATTGCGGGGCGTCGGCGAAGCCTTCGACGGCCTCTACTACGTCAAGAGCGTGACGAGCAAGATCAAGCGCGGCGAGTTCAAACAGGATTTCACCCTCACCCGCAACGGCCTCATCTCCACCTTCTCGAAAGTCCCAGCATGAGTGACAAGAAATTCTTCGGCAAATATCGCGGCACGGTCCTGAACAACATCGATCCCATGATGATGGGCCGGATCATGGCGATCGTGCCCGATGTCACGGGCCTGATCCCGTCGAGCTGGTGCATGCCCTGTTTCCCGGTCGCAGGCATCCAGAACGGAATGTTCACCGTCCCAATCGTCGGCTCCGCGGTCTGGATCGAATACGAGCACGGCGATCCCGATTATCCGATCTGGACCGGCTGCTTTTACGGGAGCGCGGCTGAGGTGCCAGCGGCCGCCTTGATCGTCCCGCCCGGCGTTCCTGGGATCACTTTGCAAACGCCGCTGCAAAACAGCCTAACGATCAGCGACGTCCCTGGCCCGACCGGCGGCATCCTGATCAAAACCACGACCGGCGCGATGGTCTCGGTCAGCGACACCGGCATCATCATTTCCAACGGCAAGGGCGCGATCATCAACATGGTCGGGCCTTCCACCGACATCAACGCGAGTGCCCTAACGATTATCTAGGAAGAAAATCCGAATATCGAAATCCGAAACAAATCCGAATGAAGAAGTGTCAAAAATCTCAAACCGGCGTTCGACTGGAGTTTCCCCGTTTCTCTGGTTTGCCGTCCTTTGTTTCGAATTTTCCCTAATCATGCCTGGCCCCATTGTTCATCTCGGAGCGGTCGTCACCTGCATGCATGCGGGGCCGGCGCAGCCGACCGCGCCCTTTCCACGCGTGTCGGTGAGCGGTCAGCCGATTGTAACACTGGCCGCGCCCTATGTGGTGACCGGTTGTGCGCTGGCCAGCACCTCCACTCCCCCCTGCGTGAGCGCGCAATGGGTCGTCGGCGCGACGCGGGTCCTGGCCGGAGGCGTTCCCGTCATTATCCAAACCAGCCAGGCGGTCTGTGTGCCGACCGGTCAGGGGCTGATTGTTATCACAACCCAACCACGGGTTCTCGCGACATGAACATCGACTTCCCATATCACTTCGATTCCCGCGGCCGCACCACCGAGGTCGATTACGACGCGCACATCCGCGACCTGATCGAGCAGGTGCTCTTCGCCGCGCCGGGCGAGCGGGTGAATCGTCCCGACTTCGGCAGCGGTCTGCTTCGGCTCGTCTTCGCGCCGAATAGTGACCAGCTCGCCGCCACGACCCAGTACCTCGTCCAGGGCTCGCTCCAGCAATACCTCGGTGATCTCATCCAGGTAGACGCGGTCGAGGTGACGAATGAGGATTCCACCCTGCGCGTCTCGGTTCGCTACCTCGTCAGGCGGACGCAGACCGTGCAGACGGCCGAGTTTACGAAAGGAGTCGCGAGCGCATGAGCGAATCGGCCATGCCGCTTTATTTCTGCTGCGACGAACGCCGGCGCGATGCGGTCCGCGGTACCGCGCTCAACGGGATCGATTATCTCGAAGTGGTCGATCACGACGCGCCTAACGATGCCGACAGGCAGCGCTTCCTCCGTGTCCATTTCGTCAACGACATCGCGGCCAACTCGCTCGCCGCGGCCAGTATCAGTATCGCGGGCGGCGAGCGCATTCGTCCGATCGTCATTCTCGGCGCCACCATCGGCACGGGCGACGACGCCGACGTGCTGACGGTCGAGGTGGAAGAACCGGGAGATTTTTCCATCTACACTTTGTCGCTGGTTGGCGGCCCGAGCGATCCGAATCCGCCTAACGAAATCGATCCGCGTCTCGCCGCGGTCGATTTTTCCTTCAAGGTCGAATGCCCGTCGGATTTTGACTGCGCGCCGCAACACGTCTGCCCGCCAGAAGCGCGCGACGAACCCGAGATCAATTATCTGGCCAAGGATTACGCCAGCTTCCGCAAGCTGCTTCTCGATCGGATGTCGCTCCTCGTCCCATCCTGGCGGGAGCGCAACCCGGCGGATCTCGGCATCACCCTGGTCGAATTGCTTGCTTACATCGGCGACCAGCTGAGTTACCAGCAGGACGCGGTCGCGACCGAGGCTTATCTCAACTCCGCGCGCAAACGCGTTTCGCTCCAGCGGCACGCGCGATTGGTCGATTACTTTGTCCACAACGGGACGAACGCGCGCGTCTGGGTGCAGCTGACTTCGGAAGCGGACCTGGTGGTGGTTCCGGCGCAAACCCAGATCCTCAGCCGGCTCGATCGCACCCCGGTTCGTCTCGGGCCGGGCTCCGGCGCGCTCGATGAAGCGCTCCGCCAGCATCCGATCGTCTTCGAGACCGTCCACGATATCACGCTCTTCACCGCGCATAACGCGATGCCGTTCTATACCTGGAGCGATCGCGAGTGTTGTCTGCCGAAAGGCGCCACCACCGCGACCCTCGCCGGTCACTTTCCCGATCTCCCTAACGACGCCGTCCTTATCTTCGAGGAACAATTCGGACCGCTCACCGGGGAAGCGGAAGATGCCGACCGCACCCGGCGCTGGGCGGTGCGGCTAACGAGTGTGCAAGCCTTCAACGCCGCGAGCAATCCGCTGACTGATCCGCTGACCGGGACCGAGATCACCAACATTACCTGGATGCCCGAGGACGCGCTGCCCTTCCCGTTTTGTCTTTCGGGCTTCACCGACGAAGAGCACGGTGCGCAATTTCGCGATGACCTGAGTGTCGTGCATGGCAACATCGTGCTGGCCGATCATGGATTGACCGTGACCGGCGAGTCGTTAGGCACGGTGCCGTTGCCGCAGATTCTGCTCCCGCCGGCGGCGGGAGTGGACCGCTGCGATCCGGCTTCGCCGCAATTTGCCCCGCCGCGCTATCGACCTTCGCTGGCGGAGAGTCCGTTGACCCAATCGTCGCCCTATGACGCTACGCTGCCGGCTTCGAACAGTTTGTCGGTCGATCGCGGGGGCGCGCTTCCGGCCATTTCCCTGCAGAGCGCGCTCGGGACGGACAGCGCGACCTGGCAGCCGCAGCGGGACTTGTTGGGCAGCGCCGCGGGTGCAACCGAGTTTGTGGTCGAAATCGAAGACGACGGGGTCGCTTCGCTCCGTTTTGGCGACGATGAATATGGCCAGCGACCCGAACCTGGGACCGCCTTCGAAGCCACTTACCGGGTCGGCAATGGCGCCGCCGGAAATGTCGGCGCCGAAACGCTCGCGCACATCGTGAGCAACACTTCCGCCATCATCGCGGTGCGCAACCCGCTCCCGGCCGCGGGCGGCATCGATCCCGAGACGATGACCGATATTCGGCGCGACGCACCGGAAGCATTTCGCACCCAGAAACGCGCGGTCACCGAAGCCGATTACGCGCGGACGGCCGAGCTTGATTCATCTATCCAGCGGGCCGCGGCGACCTTCCGTTGGACGGGAAGCTGGCACACCGTCTTCATCACGGTCGACCGTTTCGATGGACTCGCGCTAACGACTGATTTCGAAACGCAACTGCGGACCGAGATCGAGCCGTATCGAATGGCCGGACACGACCTCGAGATCGATTCCCCGCACTATGTCCCGCTTGAGATCGAAATGTTCGTGTGTGTAAAGCCGGATTATTTCCGGAGCGATGTCGAAGCCGCGCTCCTCGACATTTTCAGCAGCGGCACGCTGGCTGACGGCAGCAAGGGCCTCTTCCAGCCCGACTTCTTCACCTTTGGCCAGACGGTTTACTTGAGCCCGCTCTACGCCGCAGCCCAGGCCGTGGCGGGCGTCGCTTCGGTCGAGATCACGGTTTTCCAACGCCAGGATCTGCCGGAGACGAGCGGCCTAACGAACGGTTACCTGACGATGGATCGACTCGAGATCCCGCGCCTCGAGAATGATCCGAACTTTGCCGAGCGCGGTCTTTTCACGCTGAAACTGGGAGGAGGTCACTGATGGCAACGACGTTGAACGATTGCGGCTGCTGCGAGGGCATCACCGCGCTTGTGCCCGAACCGCTGAGCAATCGTCCGGGTCTGGCGCAGGTTAGTTATCGCGTCGGGACGCATGGCGATTTTCTGGCCAGCGCGCTCGCCGCCTTGTCCGATCCCCAGTTTGCCGCCCTCCGTAGCCTAACGACTCGCGACAGCGATGATCTTACGATCGCGCTCCTCGACGGCTGGGCCACGCTGGCCGACGTCCTGACCTTCTATCAGGAACGGATCGCGAACGAGCTTTGGCTCCGCACCGCCACGGAGCGCGATTCCATTCTGCGTTTGGCGGAGCTCATCGGCTACCGACTGAAGGCCGGAGTCGCGGCCGAGACGCCGCTCGCTTTTCTCCTCGACGAAACGCCCGGCGCGCCGACCGAGGTGACGGTACAAGTCGGGACCAAAGCGCAGAGCGTGCCCGGCGCGGACGAGAAGCCCCAGACCTTTGAGACGATCGAAGAGATCGAAGCGCGGGTGGAGTGGAACATCCTGAAACCACGCCTAACGAAAGTCACGGTGATCGGCGCGGGCGACAAGAGTCTCTATCTCAAGGGCACGTCGACCAATCTGGTGGCGGGCGATGCCCTCCTGCTGGTGGGCGATGAACGCCTGAGCGACCATCATTCGGCCCTTTGGAACTTCGTCATTCTCCTCTCGGTCACGGCCGATGCGAAGAACGACCGGACTCACGTGACCTGGGAAAAAGGCCTGGTTCAGCCGCCCGTCCAGAACGTGAAAGTCTACGCTTTCCGTCAATTGGCCGCGCGCTTCGGCCACAACGCGCCCGACCCAAAACTGGTGACCGATCCCGACGGCGGCGGCGCCATCGGCACCTGGCCGGGCTTCGATAATTACGGCAGTGCAATGGACCTGGACAGCGCCTATCCCAAGATCGTGGCGACGAGCTGGCTCGTGTTCGTGAATATCAGCGGCGACGTCCAACTTTATCGCCTCAACTCGGTCTCCTTCCGTTCGCGCGCCGACTTTGCCCTGAGCGGGAAGGTCACTCACGTCACGCTCGATATCGCAGACGATCTCGATCTCTTCTCCCGGCGCGACACTGTCATCTACGCCCAGAGTGAGGAACTCGCCCTCGCCGAGATACCGCTCGATGGCCCGATCAACGGCAATAGTGTGATTCTGAATCGTGAAGTGGCTGACCTGGCGGAAGGCCGGCTTCTCCTTTTCTCGAGCACGGATAGCCTGACGAGCGAGCCGGTCACCGCCCTGGTCGAGATCACAAAGGTGGAACTGACTGGAGGCCTAACGAAAGTAACCTTCGCATCAGTCGTCACCCCGGCGCCCTCCATTAGTTATACCCGGGCTGATCTTCTTGTTTACGGAAACGTCGCCCAAGCCACTCATGGCGAGACGGTCTCCGAGATTCTGGGGAGCGGCGACGGGTCGCAACCGAACCAGAGTTTCAAACTGCGCCAGGCGCCCGCTCTCACCTACACGCGCTCGACCGCTCCCGGCGGCGCGGAATCGAGCCTGCAAATTCGGGTGAACGATCTTCTCTGGCACGAGGTCCCGACTCTTTACCAGCGGGGATCGCGCGAGCGGATTTTCACGACCGAAATGGCGGACGATGGCTCGGTCACCGCGCGGTTCGGCGATGGCGAGCGAGGAGCGCGTCTGCCTTCCGGTGCGCAAAATGTGAAGGCAACCTATCGACGCGGGAGCGGTTTGGATGGACTCGTTAGGGCCGGTCAACTCACCACCCTGCTCACCCGGCCACCCGGTTTGAAATCGGTTCTCAATCCAATCGCCGCCGAGGGCGCGGACGAGCCTGAATCGTTCGCCAACGCACAACAAAATGCCCCGCTCACGGTCATGACGCTCGATCGCGTCGTCTCGCTCGAGGACTATGAGAACTTCAGTCGCAGCTACGCGGGAATTGCCAAGGCGCTCGCGACCTGGACGTGGGATGGGCGGACGCGCGGAGTCTTCCTCACCGTGGCCGGGCCGCTCGGGGCCGAGGTTTCGTCGTCACTCGCGCAAGATTTGATCGATTCGATTCACGCCAACGGCGACCCATTTGTGCCGATCCGCGCCGAGTCATATCAGGAAGCGCTTTTTAAGATCGCCGGCAAACTTAAGATCGATCCGGATTATGAAAACGAAGCGGTCCTGAGCGCGGCGATGGACGCCCTGCGCGAGACCTTCTCGTTTGAGCAGCGCGCTTTCGGGCAACCGGTTGTGTTGAGCGAGGTGATTGCGCTCCTCCAATCCGTCGCCGGCGTCGTGGCGGTCGATCTCGATTTTCTCTACCGCACCGATCAGCCGATGGCACTGAACCCGCGGCTGGAGGCCAATCTGCCGAACGGCGGCGATCCACACTCGTTAGGCGCGGCTGAGTTGCTCACGCTCGATCCCGCGGCCTTCGAACTGGAGGTGATGCCATGAGTTACGATCCCGACCGGCTCTATAACCTCCTCCCGGCGGTCCATCGCATTCGCGATGCGGCCGAGGGCGAACCGCTCCGGCAACTGCTCGCGCTCATTAACCAGCAGGTCGGGATTCTCGAGGAAGATCTCGACCAGCTCTATGACAACCAATTCATCGAAACCTGCGCGCCGTGGGTGCTGCCCTACATCGGCGATCTGATCGGCTATCGCTCGCTCCATCCGATCGGGCCCGACCAGTTGACGCCGCGCGCGGAAGTGGCGAACACGATCGGCTATCGGCGCCGGAAAGGGACCGCTTCGGTCCTCGAACAACTGGCGCGCGATGTCACCGGCTGGAACGCGCGCGCGGTTGAGTTTTTCCAACTGCTCGGCTGGACGCAGTTCATGAATCACATTCGTCTAACGAGCTACTATGCGCCGGATCTGCGCGAATGGAAGCCGTTGGAACGCCTCGGGAGCGCCTTCGAAACCAGCGCGCGCACGCTCGATGTGCGGCACATCGAGCGAAGCGAAGGAAAATACAACATCCCGAACGTGGGGATTTTTCTCTGGCGCCTGAACGCTTACCGCCTCCACGGCTCGCCCGCCGCGCGGGTCGATGATCAGCGGTTTCTTTTCAATCCGTTAGGCGCGAACATGCCGCTCTTCAATCGGCCGCAGACGGAGAAGTCGATCATCCATCTGGCGGAGCCGATCAATGTGCCGGAACCGATCAGCCGGCGCGTGCTCAACGCCTCGCTCGCCAGTTACTACGGCGCGGACCTGAGCATGGAGATCGAAGGATTCGATCTCGGCGACGTCAGCGTCTGCAATCTCTCTGACACCGATTCGTCCGGCACAACCTGGGCCCACACTCCGCCGAAGACACTTGTCGCGATCGATCCAGTGCTGGGGCGCATCTCGTTTCAGGAAGCGCAAACAGAACCGCCACGGGTCATGTTCCACTACGGTTTCAGCGCCGAGATGGGCGGAGGCGAATACGAACGCACGCCGACTTTTGACGCCGCGCTTGCCCCGGTCGACACGGTCGTTTCGCCGGGGCCAATTCAGCCCGCGCTCGATGGTCGCACAAGCGGCGGAGTGGTTGAGTTGAGCGACAGCGGCCGGTTTGAAGAAACGCCTGCGATCGCGCTCGAGGCCGGAGTGCGTTTGGAATTCCGCGCGGCGAACGAGCATCGCCCGACCCTCATCGTTACCGAACCGATCGATATCAGCGGCGGTGAAGATGCCGAAGTAACGTTGAACGGCCTCCTCATCGCGGGCGGCCCGATTCGAATCACGAGCGGGACGAGCAATGGGCTGCGCAAGTTGCGCCTCGTTCATTGCGCGCTCGTGCCCGGTTTTTCGTTAGGCATCGATGGCGCGCCAGCCTCGCCCGGTGAACCTTCACTTTTGATCGAGCAGGATGAAACGCCGCTCGAGATCGAAATCGATCACTCGATCGTCGGTGCGATTCGCGCGCCGGCGAACGCCACCGTTCTCATCCGGCACAGCATTGTGGATGCGAACGACGATACCAACGTGGCTTACGCTGCGCTCGATGGAACCGGCGCCGGGGGCACGGTCTCGGTCGTGAACAGCACGATCATCGGGACGGTGCATACCGAGCTGCTCAAGCTCGCGTCGAACAGCATCTTTTACTCGCGCACCGAGGATGATTCCGCGCCGGTGCGCTCGGACCGGCGCCAGACCGGTTGCGTTCGTTTTTCCTGGCTCCCGCTCAGTGCGCGGGTCCCGCGGCGGTATCGTTGCCAGCCCGATCTCGAGATTGCAGAGCGGGTGGCGGCGGCGATCGCGAAATCGGGCAGCGGCACGATCAGCGACGCGGAACGGGAGGCGATCCGGGACGCGGTCGTGCCCTGGCTGGTGCCTTCCTTCACGTCGTTAGGCTACGCCGATCCCGGATACGGCCAGCTCCGCCGCAGTGCGCCCGAGCAGATCCGGGCCGGGGCGGACGACGAAGCGGAAATGGGTGCATTCCACGATCTTTTTCAACCGCAACGCGAGAGCAACATCCGCGCGCGGTTGCGCGAATACCTGCGCTTCGGCCTCGAAGCGGGAGTTTTTTATTCAACCTAACGAACCGGGAGAATCCTTATGAGCTCAGACATCAGCCGGCAACGCTTCAATCCAACAAACGATTTCCAAAACGTCCTGATGCAGCAGGGCCGCGTGCAGCTGGACGCGGATTGGAACGAATGGAACGAGATCCTCGATCGCCGCTGGCGCTCGGAAACGATCGACATCATCGGGCGTTGCGTCGTCCCGCTGGAGACGCCCCACGGCTTTGAGATTGAACTGAGCGGCGGCAGCCTAACGATCGGTCGGGGCCGCATCTACGTGCACGGCCTCCAGGCGGAGAATCACGGCGCGGGTGACTTGGAGTTCGACGCCATTCTGGCAGAATCGCGCGGGCTCGATCCGATCGCCTACGAGAAGCAGCCGTATTTTCCGAACGCGACGGCTTTGCCGAAAACGGGCGGCCCGCATCTGGTTTATCTCGACGTCTGGGAGCGCGAAGTCACGGCGGTCGAAGACCCCGATTTGCGCGAGGTCGCGCTCGGCGGTCCCGACACGACGACGCGATTGCAGACCGCCTGGCAGGTAAAAGTTTTGGCGGACGTGGGCGAGGGCGTGACCTGCGCCACGCCCGATGAACAGATCAAAGGCTGGCTGGAAATCATCCAGCCCTCGGCCGGTCGCCTAACGACCAAAGCAGTGGGCGTGGCGACTTCCGACGATCCCTGCCTGATCCCGCCGAGCGGCGGTTATCGCGGTCTCGAGAACCGGACTTACCGGGTCGAGATCCACGACGGCGGCGAGATCGGGGATGCCACTTTCAAGTGGTCCCGCGACAACGCTTCGCTCGCCACAGAGGTGAGCGCGATCGAGAGCGACCTGACTCTAACGGTCGATCGCGCGGTCTGGGATTCGGTCCGGCGTTTCAGCCCGGGCGACTGGGTCGAGGTGACGGACGATTGGCGCGAGTTTTCGGGAGCGCCGGGCGACATTCGGCAAATCGACACGGTGGATGACGCCAGCCGCACGATCACGCTCAAAACCGCGCTGAGCGTCGGCGACTTTCCAGTCGATGGACAGAATCTGACTGACGCCGATCGGCACACGCGCATCAAACGCTGGGATCAGGAATCCGGCGGCCCGGCGGTGATCGATGTTCCCGCGGCCGGCACGCCGCTGATTTTGGAAGACGGGGTTCAAATTACTTTTACGACGGACCCGGACGGCGGCGCGTTTCGCTCTGGCGATTACTGGATTTTCGTGGCCCGCACGGCAGACGCGTCGGTCGAGGAACTGGACGAAGCTCCACCGCGCGGCGTGCATCATCATTACTGCCGTCTGGCGGTCGTCACGCTGCCGGACCTCGTCATCGATTGCCGTACTCTTCTGGCCGCCCTCGTTCGGCGGAGGAGAGGAGAGCTGCGATTGCACGATCTGCGTCACGGCCGAGCAGCACAACCAGGGGACGGTCACGATTCAGCAGGCGGTGAATCAACTGCTCAAGACCGGCGGCACCGTCTGTCTTGGTCCGGGCATTTTTAATCTACAGGAAAAACCGGTGCAGATGAACAGCGCGTTCGCCGTTCGCGTTCGCGGGCAAGGAGCGGCCACGATCGTCATCGCGCCGCGCGCGGATGCCGCGTTTATCATCAGCGAAGCGCAATGGTGCACGCTCGATTACCTGACGATTCACACCATCGCGAGCACGACGGTCGGGCCCGCCATTCGACTGAGCAATTCGATCGGCACGACGATCGAGCGCCTGATCGTGGCGCCGCCGGCGGAAGGCGACGGGCCGCTCGCCGGAGTTCTGTTGGAGCCGGGATTTCTGCTCGAGACGAAGATTCGCGACAACTTTTTCCGGTCGCAATTCGGGATCGGGTTTGCGCTTTCGGACAAGACGGATGGCACGCTGCTGCTCGGCTCTTTCTACTGCGAGCACAACGCGCTGCGATGCAGCGGCACCGGAATTCACCTGGGCGGTTCCAGCTATTACATTAGCGACACCGTCCTCGCCTCCAACCTGATCTTGGAAACCAGCGTTGCCGGGATTCAGGTGATGGGGTTCGCCTTTCCAGAAATTGAAGTGCGCGGGAATACGATCACGCCGACCAAGGGCGACGGCATGGTGATCGGCACCGGCGGGGCGCGGATCAGCGATAATCGGGTCGCGAACAGCGCCGAGAACGGCATCCGGCTGGTCACAGGGCTGCTGGGGCTGGCGCTCACTCCGATCGTGGTGAGCGGAAATCGTCTTCAGAGTTTGCAGGGGAACGGGATCATGATCGAGACGTTCCTCGTCTCGGCGAAGATTGAGCACAACGTCCTGAACGCGATCGCGGGTGACGGCCTCGTTATGCTCCCGGGGTGTCTTGCCGGGAGCGTGAGCGTGATGTCGAACGAGTTCATCAACATCGCGACCGCCGCGGCCGAGACGACCAAGGGAGGGGAGTTTGCCGCGATTCACTTGCGCAATGTTTTTGCTGCCGCTGTCTCTGGCAACACGATCAGTGGCGTTGGTCACGACGCTTCCATCGCGGCCGTCGTCGCGGGCATCCGCGCCGATACCAACAGCGATCTCCGAGTGAGCGAGAACACGATCGTGAACATCGCGCCCACGACCGATTTCCAAAACCCGGCGGCCGGCGTTCTCGTCGTGATGCCGATCGGGCACAGCGACATCTCAGCCAATCTGATTCGGCGCCAGCTCGCGCCTAACGAAGATAACTCGCCCTGGCAGGCGATTCGCATCCTGGGCATCGCGAGCGAGCCGGCGGGCAAGCTGCAAGGCACGAGCTTCAACAAGCTCTCCGCTGAAGGTCAGCTGAATACGGTCAGCGTTCTCGCGGCGAGCGAGTTGGTCGTCGAGCGGGCCGGCGTGGTCGACAACACGTTGCACGGTTACGGGCGCGGTCCGATCGCGGAAGTGGTGATCAACGGCAGTTGTCGCTTCAGCGACAATCAATGCACTTGCACGAGCGAAAAAGTAGAAGCCGTGGTGACGGTGACCGCGGAATCAGTGATCGCGGCGGAAAACCGGGTCGAATGCAGTCGCAACGCGGACGCGCTCGACCTTCACCCGGCAAATGGGAAGGTGTTCACCGTTTTGGGAAACATCGTGGGCGGCCCGATCCTGATCAACGGCACGCCGCTCGACACGCCGTGGAAGCCGCTCAACATCATCGGAGCCTAACGAGCAGCAGAGAGATCCGGAGGTAACATCATGAACATCGCAGAACTTAAAGGAGAAAAGACGATCAAGACGCTGGCGAAACGATTGCTCGCGGAACCATCGAAGGATACGCCCAAGGCTACCCAGGCGGAGATGGAAGCCGCATTGTTGCGCTTGAATCCGCAGTTGAGCCAGATCGGCGATCTCGAGAAGGGAACTCCGATCGTCGTCCCCGATAATGTTGCTCTCGATCCCGAACAATCCGTCACCCCGACCAAAGGACTGGCGGAAAATCTCCTGCAACAGGCGGAAAGCGCGCTGGCGGATTTGCGCGCCAAGATCAAGGAGCAGGCGCAACAACAGGCCGCGCGGGCTGAGCAAGCTCAGGCCTGGTTGAAAAGCGACCAGGCCAAGGAGCTAAGCCGGCAGTCGCCGCAGTTGAAGGAACTTTTTTCCGCTGCAACAAGCGCGGTGAAAAGCGTGCCAAAGGGGGTGACCGCGGTCGTTGCCGCCGAGGACAAGGCGCTGGCGAAGGTTGGGTCACAACTCGCGAATTTCCGGGCTGCGACTCTGGGAACGAACGTTTCTGCCGCCCGTCCCTAAAGGTCGGGAATCGCAGGCGAAGAAGCGCGATTTTTATCGGATTCAACGAGTTCCGGCGTGGCGTCGCGCAATCCGGAGAGAAGGCGGCCTAACGAATAGAGGCGCGACGCGGCTCCTTTTCCATTTCGACTCGCAAGCTCGAAAAATTGCGTGGAAGATTTTGAATCTGCGACCGTGGATGTGAAGACCAGCCGGAAACAACGAAACTCTGGACGCGATCAACTCGGTGGTCGATCATGCACGCTTATCCGCTGGGAATAAAAGACTGGTTCCAAACAACAACCAAATCGCCAGTCCGCAGCGCCCGGCTTCAACAACAAATTCATGAGACCAAGACCAAGCAAACTAAAGCGATGGGCCGTTGCCCTGTTCGCCGCGTGCCTCGCGGTAACAGCGCAGGCGGCGGACAAGAAACCGAACATTCTCATCATCTGGGGGGACGACATCGGCCAATTCAATATCAGCGCCTATAACATGGGCATGATGGGTTACAAAACGCCAAACATTGACAGCCTGGCCAGGGAAGGCGCGCTCTTCACTGACTGGTATGGCCAACAAAGTTGCACGGCTGGCCGTGCGGCGTTCATCACCGGCCAATCGCCCATTCGCACTGGTCTGACCAAGGTTGGCCTGCCCGGCGCGCCCGAAGGCATGCAGAAAAAAGATCCTACCATCGCCAGGCTGCTCAAGGCGCAAGGCTACATGACGGGGCAGTTTGGCAAGAACCACCTTGGCGATCGCGACGAAATGCTTCCAACCGCACACGGTTTCGACGAGTTTTTCGGAAACCTCTACCACCTCAATGCCGAGGAGGAACCGGAGAACCCGGACTATCCGAAAGAGTCGGAATATCCAAACTTCAAGAAGAAGTTCGGCCCGCGCGGAGTCATCCACAGCTATGCGCTTCCGGATGGCAAACAGAAGATCGAGGACACCGGTCCGCTAACCAGGAAGCGCATGGAAACGATTGACGACGAAGTCACGACCAGGACGCTCGACTTCATGGAGCGCGCCAAAAAGGCGGACAAACCGTTCTTCATCTGGTGGAACTCCACCAAGATGCACATCTTCACGCATCTCAAGCCCGAGTATGTCGGCAAGACCGGTCTCGGTATTTATGCCGATGGCATGGTCGAGCACGACAACCAAGTGGGCGAGTTATTGGCCAAGCTCAAGGAGCTGGGTCTCGAGGACAATACAATCGTCATGTATTCGACCGATAACGGCTCGGAATCCTTCTCCTGGCCCGACGGCGGTACGACGATGTTCCGTGGTGAGAAGAACACACAATGGGAAGGTGGCTACCGCGTGCCTTGTCTGATCAAGTGGCCCGGTGTCATCAAACCCGGCACGGTTATCAACAACATCGGTTCGCATGAGGACATGCTGCCGACCTTGCTCGCCGCCGCCGGCGATACGACGGTCACGGCAGACCTCCTGAAGGGCCAAAAGATTGGCGATATGACCTACAAAGTTCATATCGATGGCTACAACCTGATGCCGGCGCTGAAGGGCGAAGGCGCCTGGCCGCATAAGGCCTTCATCTATTGGACCGATGATGGCAGCGTCGCCGCGCTGCGCTACAACAATTGGAAGGTCACCTTCCTCAGGCAGGACGCCCACGGCCTGCATGTCTGGATCGAGCCCTTTACAAAGCTCCGAGCACCCTTGCTGACCAACCTGCGCATGGATCCATTCGAACTCGCGCCCGAAATCGGAATGGACTATGACCGCTGGTTTATCGAGCACATGTTCATGATTGCCCCGGCCGCCGGCTATGTTGGCCAGTGGCTGCAGAGCTTCAAAGAGTTTCCACCGAGGCAGAAGCCCGGCAGTTTTAACCTCGACCAGGTGATGGAGGCGGTGACGAGAGGCGCGGGCGACAAGTGAGGTCGCGCCACAAGACAGGCTGATTTAGGAATATCGGGCTGCACTTGTTCGAACCGGATGCGGCTTCGCTGTTTCACTCAATGGCCCGAAGCGACGTGACGAAGGCTTCGCGTCCACCGTACCTTGCCGGGGAGGGGCGGCTGCGGTTGGGGATTGGCGCCGCCGAACCGCCGGGCCATAACCTTTCCCATTGGGCGAAATCCGTCCGTTCAGTTTGGGCAGACGCGAGGCTCGATTTTCTTGACGTCTCCTGTTTGCTTTCGGCCCTTGATAGGTAAGTTCGTTTGCTACAGAGCCCGATCATTGTCGCACTGTTTTCCAAATGCCGCAGACGGGGGGCCATGTACGCTCAGATTCAACTCAACAAACCGAAAACAGGAAGCATCATGAAAATTGCAATCGCCCTCTTCTGCGCTTTCAGCGCTCTGGCCGCGAATAACCTTATAGGTGCGGAATCCCAGGCCAACAGTCCCAGCGCATCAGATCCAGGCTGGCCACGCCAGCGAACGAATGAACATGGAACCCTCGTTTACTACCAGCCGCAGGTGGATGACTGGAAGGATTTCAAACAGCTCGATTTCCGGATGGCTTTTTCCTTTACCCCGAAAGGCCAGAAGGAGGTCATCGGTGTTCTCGTCCTGAGCGCTAATACGAACGTGAACATTGATGATCACAGCGTGGTCCTGACCGATTTCAAGATCAATGAAGTTCATTTTCCTTCGCTCGATCCGGAAAAGGCCAGCAAGATGGATCAACTGGCCCGGACCTTCCTACCCCCGAACCACACCGTCACGATGTCGTTGGACCGGCTCGTCGCTAGCGTCGAGAAATCAAAAGCCCCGGCGGCCACCGTAAAGGTGCAGAATGATCCTCCGAAAATCTTTGTCAGCGACACGCCCGCGATTCTGCTGAACGTAGACGGTGAAGCGGAGCGGGCCGACATTGCCGGAACGAACCTGGGCTTCGTGGTTAACTCAAACTTCCCACTCTTCTTCGAGAAGGAATCGCCCAAGGACTACTACCTGTATACCGGCCAGCAATGGCTCAAGTCGACTTCCATGGAGGGCTCGTGGGCTCCGGCCCCGAAATTGCCGGGGGATTTCACCAAAGTGGCGAACGACCCGAAGTGGGCGGAAATGAAGAAGCCGATCCTCACCCCTTCCGCCAAAGGAAAGGCGCCCACTATCTTCTATTCGAACAAGCCCGCCGAAGTCATCCTGTTCAATGGCCAGCCGACCTACGCAAATATTCCCGGCACTCAGTTGTCGTACGCGACCAACACCGACGCCGATCTCTTCGTTTATGCTCCTACCAAGGAGTATTACTATTTGGCGGCTGGCCGCTGGTTCAAGTCAGCCGATCTGAAAGGACCGTGGACTTACACAACCGCGGATTTGCCGCCCGATTTCGCAAACATCCCGGAGAATAACCCGGCTGGGCGGGTGCTCGTGTCTGTTCCCGGAACCGATGAGGCCAAGGATGCTGTGCTGATGGCACAGATCCCGACTACCGCAACCGTTGATCCGAAAGCGGCGGAGCAGGTGAAAGTCTCCTACACTGGGAATCCGGAGTTCAAACCGATCGAAGGGACATCGCTTGAATACGCCGTCAATACGCCAGACAAGGTGATCAAGGTCGGGGATGTTTATTATCTCTGCCTGCAAGGGGTGTGGTTTATGTCACCGCAGGCCGCGGGTCCCTGGACCACCGCCACCTCAGTACCCCAGGAGATCTACACCATTCCGCCCAGTTCACCCGTTTACAACGTCACCTATGTGACCCAATCTACGACTCCGGAAGGAACCATCCAGGCGAGCTATACCGCGGGATATTTTGGGACATTCATCGCCGGCGCGGCGGTGGGAGCGATTCTGGCCAGCGGCACCGGCTATTACTACCCGCCTTACTATGGTTATCCTGTTGGCGCGTATCCGATTTATCGGCCTTACCCATGCACGTATGGTGTGGGCGCCTACTATAACACGTACACCGGCGCCTACGGAGTTGCGCACGGCGTCTATGGCCCTTACCACGGGGCGGCGGCCGGTGCTGCCTATAATCCCTACACGGGGACATACGCCCGAGGTGCTACGGCCTACGGTCCCTACGGAAGCCGCAGCGTTGCTCAGGCCTACAACCCATACACTGGCACCTACGCGGCCACCAGGCAGGGATCGAGTCCCTATGGGTCCTGGGGTCAATCTGTCGTCTCCAACGGCAACAAGTCTGCCTATACCCAGCATTATTCGAATGCGAATGGAACCGTCGGATCGATCCAAGGCTCTCAGGGCGGAGCTGCAGCCGGCGCTTCGACCAAGTACGGGAACACGGCGGTGGGAAAGACCTCCAGTGGCAACATGTACGCGGCGCACGACGGCAACGTTTACAAAAACACCGGCAACGGTTGGAGTTCGTACGACAACGGCAGTTGGAATCCGGTCAATAGTTCGAAGAACGCCCAGAACCAGGCGAAAAGCTACCAAAATTCCGGCTCCAATCAGGCCGCTGCGCAACAGCGAGCCCAAAGCTCTCAGCGTGCGTCCCAGTCCTCCCAGACCCGAAGTTCGGGGGCAAGGGATGTGGACCGAGATTTCCAGAACCGCAGTCGCGGAGAATATCAGAGTCAACGTTTTCAAAGCTTTCAGCGTGGCGGTGGTGATCGCTTTGGTGGTGACCGCAGCTTTGGCGGCGGCCGACGCCGCTAGATGCGCCGAGTGTCCTGATTGGACTCACCGATGACGTGAGCTTGGGTTTCGAGGACGGCAAAGAGCCTTCCTCGTGAAGACCGGAAACAAGGCCTAAGATTCAAGGACCAATGGGCAGATTCCGCCAAGTCACGGACTTCTCTGTTCCGTAAGACCGCGTTCACGATGGGCACGGCAGCGGTTCGGAGTCATCGCGACTCTGATTTGCCAAGCCGAGTTTGAGTAAGCTCCGCGTCTCAGCGAAAGGACTGGCGCCCGGTACCGCAATTCGCTACGATCCGCCTCAGGATGGCGCCATTGGATGGAGTCGCCGTAGCCAACCGATGAACTGGATAATCATCTTTTGGACGATGATAGCGTCAGCGTGCCTGACGCTGGCGGCGATGCATCTCCTGATTTGGTGCAAGAAGCGCACGGCGTGGGCGAGTCTCCTTTTCGCCGTGACGGCAGCTGGCTCGGCTGGCCTGGCGTTTTGCGAATTGTGGATGATGGAGGCTGCGACGCCGGCGGAATTTGGCGTTGCGCTGCGGTGGCTTCATCTGCCGGCCTGGATAGTGATCGTGGGGTTGGTAGCCTTGGTCCGGGTGCACTTGCGCGCCGGGCGATGGTGGCTGGCCTGGGCGGTGTATATCGTGCGAACGCTTTCGCTCATTCTTAATTTTGTTTTCTTTCCGAACCTCAATTACCGGCACATCACCGGATTGCGGCATGTCAGTTTCCTCGGCGAACGTGTCGCTCTTGGGGAGGGAGTGCGCAATCCGTGGATGCTGGTCGGCCAGGTAACTTTTCTCTTGCTCCTGGTTTTTGTTGTGGACGCGATGTTTACCGTCTGGCGACGTGGTGATCGTTGGCAGGCCCGGTTCTTAAGTGCCGCTATTGTCTTTTTCTTCGTGGCGGCCACGGGACAGGCGGTGCTCTCTTTATGGGGGATCTATGATACGCCGATTACGGCCAGCCTGTTCTCCATGGGTGTCGTTGCGGCAATGGGTCTGGATCTGAGTGCAGGTGTCCTCCGCAGTGTCGAGCTGGCTGATGAATTGCACGAAAGCGAGGAGCGACTGAGCCTGGCTGCGGGTTCGGCGCGTCTCGGACTTTGGGTGTGGGACATCGGGAAAGATGAAGTCTGGATGACGCCGGAAGGTCGCGCCTTATTTGGCTTTACTGCGAGTGAGCGAATCGATCCGGAACGCTTTATGGAGTCGGTGCACCCGGAAGATCGTGAATCGACGCGGCAAGCCGTCGCGCAATCGCTCCTTTCGGACGTCGATTACGAGCGGGAATATCGGACCCTGTTACGGGACGGATCGATTCACTGGATAGGCGTGCGCGGGCTGGTGGAGCGTGACCGTTCAGGCGAAGCCGTCCGGGTCCGCGGCGTCGCCATTGAGATCACGGACCGCAAGCTGGCCGAGGAGAGCCTTAAGAAGTCGGAGGAATTCAACCGGACCGTGCTGGCCTCCCTCGTCCATCACATTGCGATTCTCGATCCCGCGGGGACGATCCTTGCCGTGAACGACGCCTGGGCGAAATTCGGGCAGGCAGGCGGCGGCGAGGGTCCCAAGGTTGGCGTCGGTGCCAATTACCTGGATGTGTGCCGGGACTCGGCCTCAACCGGAGACGCTACGGCGCAACGTACATTAGAGGGTATGCAGTCTGTGTTGCAAAGAGAGAGCGAGTATTTCGAGCTTGAATATCGCTGCGATACTCCCGGCGGACCGATGTGGTTTGAGATGCGCATCGTGCCGTTGAAAACGCCGGAAGGCGGAGCGGTGATCTCCCACGCAAACATCACGCAACGCCGACGAGCGGAACGAGAAGTCGCGCAGCGGCAACAGGAGGTAGCTCACCTTTCCAGGGTGGCCATGCTCGGAGAGCTTTCCGGCTCCCTTGCACACGAACTCAACCAACCGCTCATGGCGATTCTCAGCAACGCCCAGGCGGCGCAGCGTTTTCTCGCCAGGTCCGATCTGAATCGGGCGGAACTCGGGGATATCCTTGGCGATATCGTCGCGGCGGACCAACGCGCGGGCGAGGTCATCCGTCGGTTGCGCCTTCTCTTCAGGAAGGGAGAGGTGCAGCTCGAATCACTCGATGCAAATGAGATCGTGCAGGAGGTCTTGAAACTCGTAGGCAACGATTTTTCGAATCGGTCAATTGCCGTTCAGACGGAACTCGCGCCAGACTTGCCGGCCTTCCAGGGTGATCGGGTCCAGCTTCAGCAGGTGTTGCTGAATCTGGTGACAAATGCCAGCGACGCGATGGCGGAGCAGGCTGAATCCGATCGCCAATTGCTGGTGCGCACCGACCGCACAAATGGCGACGGGGTGCGCGTAACGGTGAGCGATTCCGGACCTGGCATACCAGCCGAAACACTGAAACACATTTTCGATCCGTTCTTTACTACCAAGCCGCAGGGCCTCGGCCTTGGGCTCGGCGTCTGCCGCACTATTCTGACCGCGCACGGCGGCCAATTATCGGCCGAGAACAATCTGGACGCAGGCGCGACGTTCCATTTCGTTCTGCCCGTGAAACGCCCGTCTGCGAAATGAACACGCCCGAGCCCACCATTTTCATCATCGACGACGAAGCCTCCGTGCGCACAGCCGTCGCTCGTCTATTGCGTTCGGAGGGATACGGCGTGGCGATGTTTGCGTCACCGACCGAATTTCTCGCGGCGCACGATCGCGCCGCTCCGGGTTGCCTTGTTCTCGATATGGCAATGCCGGACTTGAATGGACTCGAGGTGCAGCAGGCTCTGGCCGAGCGTGGCGTCGCGCGGCCAATCGTCTTTCTCACCGGGCGTGCCGACGTGCCGACGTGTGCGCAAGCCATGAAGCGGGGCGCAGCCGACTTTCTAATCAAGCCGGTGAATGATGAAGATCTTCTTGCCGCCGTGCGTCGCGCGGTGATTCGCGATCGACGCTCACGTCGGAGCCAGGCCGAGCTGGAAAGCATCCGGGCCCGGCTGGCCACTCTTACGCCGCGCGAGCGCGAGGTCTTTGAGCATGTCGTTACCGGGCAACTGAACAAGCAAATCGCCGGCGATCTCGGCACTGTAGAGAAGACAATCAAGGTGCACCGGGCTCGGATGATGAAGAAAATGCGGGTGCAATCGGTGGCCGAACTGGCGAGGCTGGCCGAGCGGTTGGGCATTTCCCTCTAAGTCCGGAGTGATGTTGGGCCAAGGTCCAATATACGCGACCGATCGGCGGGGTAAGAGTGTGACCCATGGACAACGCCGCGTCATCCATCGCTGTCGTCGATGACGACGAAGCCGTTCGCAAAGGCATCGCAAGACTGCTGCGCTCGGCCGGATTGAGCGCGCGGGTTTTTGCCTCGGGCCCGGAATTTCTCGGTTCGCTTCCCGATTATCTGCCCTCCTGCGTAGTGCTCGATCTGCACATGCCGGGTCTTTCCGGCTTCAGCCTGATGGAAACCCTGCAAAGGCGTTTTCCGATCGTGGTCATTACCGGTCACGACTCACCCGAGGCCCGCGCGCGGGCCACGACGGAAGGAGCTGCCATCTATCTGACGAAGCCGGTCGGAGATAACCATCTGCTGGAAGCGATCAACTTGGCGGTAGTACGCGGGCGCGAGAGCAAACCGGATCCGTCCTAATCTCCGAGTTTTGGCATGAACTCTTGTTCGATCTCCCATCTCTCCGAATGAAACGCGATTGCAGAACGCACCTGGTTCAAAGCCAGGTTCTATGAAAACCAAATTCAAACTCCTCACAGCATCGTTCAGTCTTGTAATGATCGGCGAGTTATTTGCCGCTCCGATCTCTCAACAAGTCGTTTTCTCAAACCGCCGGTGCCGGGGTTGCTCACCTACATCCTTCCCGTCGCCAAGAACACGCTCGTGGGTGAGGTGCGCTGGCTGAAGGAACTCGGGGCGAAGCGTCGGCTGGAAGGCGATTATCTTTGGGTGAAGATCGTCTACCAGTTTTGAAAGGCGCCAGTTCCGTGATTCCTCCGGTCGACTCGGTCCGAAAGTATTCGCCGGGGATCCCGACGAAAAATCAACCTTTACGCTTTGGGCACGACGTTGGACCAAGGTCCAACATGCGCGTTTCACGCCCTAGTTGTTCATTCTCCTCTGTTCGCGGGTCAGCCATACCCGGCGGCGTGGACAAAACTGAGTAAGAACAACCCTTCTAACATTATGATCAAAACCAAATGCATCCTGTTCGTCGCCCTGTTCGCCGCGTGCTTCGCGGTGACAGCGGAGGCGGCAGACCAAAAGAAACCGAACATCGTCGTCATTTGGGGCGACGACATCGGCATGTGGAACGTCGGTGCCTATGACCACGGCATGATGGGTCGCACCCCGAACATAGACAGCATTGCCAAGAACGGAATGCTGTTCACGGACCATTACGGCCAGCCCAGTTGCACCGCCGGCCGCGCCGCGTTCATCATGGGGCAATTGCCCGTTCGCACCGGGATGACTACCATTGGCATCCCCGGCTCGACGCGCGGCATCCAGAAATCCGATCCCACGCTCGCTGAAGTGCTAAAGTCCCTGGGTTATGCCACCGCCCAATTTGGCAAAAACCACCTGGGCGACCGTAACGAGTTCCTGCCGACTGTCCATGGTTTCGACGAATGGTTCGGTAACCTTTACCACTTGAACGCCGAGGAGGAACCGGAAGAACTGGATTATCCGGGCCAAAAAAATCCGGCTTACAAAGATAAGTTCGGTCCGCGCGGCGTGCTGCACACCTGGGCGACGACGGTGGAAGATAAAACTGTTGATCCCAAATTCGGTGAGGTCGGAAAGCAGAAAATCGAAGACACGGGTCCGCTCACGCGCAAGCGCATGGTGACGATTGACAAGGAAGTAACCGACGAGACGCTGAAGTATCTGGACCGAGTCGGCAAGGGCGATAAACCCTTCTTCGTCTGGTATAATTCGACGGCCATCCACATCTGGTCGCATCCCAATCCAAAATATGTCCAGATGGCGGTGAATGAAGGCCGTGCCGAAGAAGATGTCGTTCGCGCCCGGATGCTGGAACACGATGAATATGTCGGCGAAATCATCCAAAAGCTCAAGGATCTCGGCGTTTACGACAATACCATCATCATTTACAGCACGGACAACGGCAACGAATTCATGATGTGGCCGGACGCTGGTTATGCCCCGTTCCGCGGTGAGAAAGGCACGACCTGGGAGGGTGGCTTGCGCGTGCCCTGCCTTATCCAATGGCCGGGCCACATTGCGGCGGATTCATGGGCCAATGGCATCCAAAGCCATGAAGATTTGTATGTCACCCTTGCCGCCGCTGCCGGACTGCCCAACCTCAAGCAGGATTTGCTGAAAGGCTATGAGATGAATGGCACGACCTATAAAGTCCATCTGGACGGCTATAACAATCTGGATTATTGGACGGGCAAGTCCCCCAAATCCGCCCGCCGAGAAATCTTCTACTACGATGAAACCGATCTGATGGCCATACGGGTGGACGGCTGGAAAATGGACATCGGCGTCAAGCACCATGGTGACTGGTTTGACGAGAAGTCCTACCCGAGCGTTCCCTACATATCGAATCTATTGATGGATCCGATGGAAAAAGTGACTCCGGATGCCCCGGGCTATGAGTATGAAGGGCGGAAATTTTTCGCTGAAAAACTCTGGGCGCCGACGGCGGCCGGCCCGTTTCTGGCGGCGCATCTCAAGAGTTTGCAGGACTTCCCGCCCAGCCAGGGGGCCGACACTTTGAGCATGAAGAGAGCGATCGACAATGCCATGAGGGTGCTGAACAACCCCAACGGCAGCAGCAACTGACCGTTCTGAACCAAATCTAAATTTAACGCGCTGCGCTCCGTCGCAACCGGAGCGCAGTGTGCGCTTTCACTAAGTCAAACAGAAGGCACTTGCCGCATTCGAAACGCTCCGCCGCTGGACCCGGGAAGCGTTGACACAGAACTTCGTTGCGCCTCACTCCGGGCCAAGGTTGAAAAGACCGCGGAGAAACCAACAAGAAAACTATGAAACAAATAAGATACGTTCTCGCGCTGGCCCTCGGCCTGGCGTTCGTCGGCGCTCCCTCATTGCAGGCCGCGGACAAACCCAACATCGTCATCATCTGGGGTGATGACATCGGACAGACCGACATCAGCGCCTACTCACACGGCTTGATGGGCTTTCAAACTCCCAACATCGACCGGGTGGCCCGTGAAGGCATGCTCTTTACCGACTACTACGGCGAGCAAAGCTGCACCGCGGGACGCGCCTCCTTTATCACCGGCCAATGCGGGCTGCGCACCGGCCTGACGAAGGTGGGATTACCCGGCGCGGATCTGGGCATCAAGGCCCGGGACGTGACCATCGCGCAACTGCTCAAGGCCCAGGGCTACGCCACCGGCCAGTTCGGCAAGAACCACCTCGGCGATCGCGATGACATGCTACCTACCAATCACGGCTTCGACGAGTTCTACGGTAACCTCTACCATCTGAATGCCGAAGAAGAGCCCGAGTTGCCCGATTATCCCACGGAGAAGGATTTCCCCGGCTTCCGGAAAAAGTACGGCCCGCGCGGAGTCATTCACAGCTATGCGCTCCCGGACGGCAAGCAGAGGATTGAAGACACCGGTCCGCTGACCAAAAAGCGGATGGAAACGATTGACGACGATATCGCGGCCCGCGCCAACGAATTTCTCGAGCAGCAGCACAAAGCCGGAAAACCCGTGTTCCTTTGGGTGAATTTCACTCACATGCATTTTCGGACGCATCCCAAGCCCGAGAGCGTTGGACAAGCCGGGCGGTGGCAGAGTCCCTACCACGACGTGATGATCGATCATGACAAGAACGTCGGCTCGGTGCTCGACAAGATTGATGCCCTAGGACTGGCCGACAACACCATCGTCATGTATTCGACCGACAATGGTCCTCACATGAATTCGTGGCCCGACGCGGCCATGACACCTTTCCGCAACGAGAAGAATTCGAACTGGGAAGGCGCCTACCGCGTGCCGGCCATGGTCCGCTGGCCCGGCCACATCAATCCCGGCAGCGTCTGCACCGAGATCGTTTCCCATCTCGACTGGGCGCCTACGCTGCTGGCGGCAGCCGGTGTGCCGGACATCAAGGAGAAACTGCTGAAAGGTTACAAGATTGGCGACACGACCTTCAAGGTGCATCTCGACGGTTACAACATGCTCCCCCTATTCACCGGGGAGGTGAAGAAGGGTCCGCGCGAGGATTTCTTTTACTTCAGCGATGAGGGCGAGCTCACTGCATTGCGCTTCGACAACTGGAAACTCATTTTCGAGGAACAGCGGGCTCCGGGCACCCTGCGGGTCTGGTCGGAACCCTTCACGCCGCTCCGCCTGCCGCTGATGTTCAACCTCCGCACGGATCCCTACGAACGGGCCCAAATCACTTCCAACACCTATTACGATTGGCTGCTCGATCACGCTTTTCTGTTGGTCCCAGCGCAGCAGTATGTGGGCAAGTTCCTTGCTACCTTCAAGGAGTTTCCGCCGAGCCAGAAATCAGCCAGCTTTAACCTGGACAGCGTCATGGCACAGTTGCAGAAAGGCGCGGCCGGAAGCCAGTAGGAGCCTTGCTGTTATAGTCATATTTCAACGAGCCGCGCCCGCTCATGGTTAGCGGGCGCGGCAGATTTTTCGGCCATAGCTACAAAGCGGCCCACTTTATCCGATCGGGCGGGCACTGGCGGCGAGGCATTTCAGTGGATTGACGACAGGTTTCATTCTGGTCTGTTCTTGGCGATCCATTCCATGGCCGCCGAGAACACTCAGGTTGTGCATGAAACGGTCAACCCATGAAACACATTCGTCAGGCGGCTGCGATCTGGCTCGGCGCGTTGCTCCTCCTGTCGCCGTCACTCGTCCTCGCGTCAGACGACGAGATTGATGAGTATCAGCTCAATCTTTATCCGCATTATGATATCGGGGATAAACTGAGCGTCTTCGGCAACTTCGGGTATTCCGACGATCCGGGAAATTACGAGAAATATCGATTCGGCTGGCCGGGACTGATCTATAGCGCAACGGATTGGTTGCAGCTCTGGGGTGGCCTCGACGCGTACTATATCGATTGTTACAACTCAGCCAACACCCTCGAACTACGGCCCTTTGCGGTCTCAAGTTCTCGGTGGCGAACAAGGCCAAAATGCGCTTCTACAACCTGACCCGTTACGAATACCGGGCAATCGAAAGTCGGGAGACCTACAGCTGGAACAGCTATAGTCGCATTCGCAGCCGGTTCGGAGTGGTGATTCCTTTTGCCGCGCCCGCCAGGGCATGGGCACCACAAACGTTCTATGGCTTTACAGACGCCGAGCCATTCTATCGCTTTGATTCGAAGGAGTGGGATCCACTGGGGGTGCGTGGCGGGCTTGGCTACGTTGTAAACGACCGGGTCCAGACGGAGTTGATCTACACCGCCCAGTTTACGCGTTCTTCTCAAGGCAGTTCTCTCCGACGCACCAACAATATCCTTGAACTAAACGTCAAGGTCGCGCTTCGCAGGAGCCTCCTCGGTCGGCTGTTCAATCCGGGTAATTAGACGACGGGCGGATGAAAGAACTCACCGACTTTCCTCTTCACCGGTTCCCGCAAAGTGTCGTGCATGCGGGAACGTTAGGCGGCCGTCGCTTCGACAAGCCGGAATCCGCGAGAACTTTGATCCCAGTCGCGCTGGTCCTGGGCATTCTCAAGGAAGCCGAACTGCCTAACGACAAACGGTAAGCCCAAAGTCTGTCGCTCATCTCGGCCCTTTGCGTTTAACGGAAAGATCGAGCAAGTGGCAATTAGATGAAATAATCCCGACGGCATGGCGTTTTGAGTTGACGTCCGTTTGGCCGGTTTCCCTGTCTCCATCTCCGCGCGATAATGGGGCGATGCTGAGATGGGAGAATCGTGGATTTGGGCTGGGCGGTGCGATGTTCTGGGCAACTTTGTTGTTCGCCGTCGTTCTGGTCACTGCCCCCGGGTTTGCGGCGCAAACTGGCAGACTAGCGGAGTTGCGAAAGACTGTGCTCGTTCTTTACGGCGAGCGGTTGGACCTGCCTGCGATCCTTATGGTGGAACAAAGCTTGCGCGAGACCTTTGCGGCGTCGAATTCGCCGCGCGTGGAATGGTTCGAGGAGTATTTTGATTTCGCGCGTTTCTCGACGCCACAGGACGAGGCCAGTTTCGCCCGTTATCTGCGGGAGCGTTATGCGGGGCGGAAGATTGACTTGCTCATGCCGGTATCGAACCGGGCGCTGCGATTCGTCCTCCAGCGTCGCACGCAACTCTTTCCCGCTGTGCCGGTCGTCTATGCCGTGGAAAGGGCATCGGATGTGGACACGAGCAAACTGCCCGAGAACGTAACGGGGGTTGCAGCCAAGACGGACGTGCGTGGGACTATCGAACTAATCTTGAAGCTTCAGCCCGACGTCCGGGAAATCGTGTGTGTCGCCGGAATGTCCCAGCTCGACCATGAGGCGCTCACCCACGTGCGGCAGGCGCTGGAGCGTTACGCGAATCGATTTCGCGCACGCGTCATTCCGGTTCGGTCGATGGCGCAGGTGACCGAAGAGGTGCGGAGGTTACCCCGAAGTGATGCCGTCCTGCTGTCTGGCGTCCGGGGCGACGCCCGAGGTCATGCGCTATCAGTTCCTGAGGTGGCGCAGCAACTCGTCGCGGTATCAAAGGCGCCGATCTACGGTATGGCTGGAACATTGATGGGTTCAGGAATTGTCGGCGGTTCGCTGGTGGATTTTGTAAAGGGTGGCCGACAGGCGGCGCAGGTCGCTTTGAAGATTCTCAACGGCACGCCTGTATTGCCGGGTTCGTCGGAAACGAAATCGCCTTCAACGTTGACGGTGGATTGGCGGGCGTTGCGGCACTGGGATCTGCCTGTGTCCCGCCTGCCGCCGGAAGCGGGAGTAAAGTTTCGTCGGCCGACGATGTGGGAAGAACACCGTACGTTGCTGCTCGCGATTGGTGCGGTACTCCTCGTGCAGACGGTGTTGATCGTGGGATTACTCGCGCAACGTGAGTGGCGACGGCGCTCCGAGCGTGAGGTGCAGGAGCTTCGCCAGGAACTCGCCCATACGGGCCGCGTGACCATGCTTGGACAAATGGCTTCCTCGCTGGCCCATGAGTTGAATCAGCCGCTCGGAGCGATCCTGCGTAATGCTGAGGCGGCCGAGATTTTCCTGCAAAGCGATGCACCGGATCTCAATGAACTGCGAGCCATCGTTACGGACATCCGCAAGGACGATCAACGCGCGGGCGGAGTCATCGATCGCCTGCGCACTCTGCTCAAGCGGCGTCAGTTGGATTCGCGTCCGCTTTCACTGGACGAGGTGGTGGATGAAGTCGTAATGCTGACGCGCACCGACAGCGCAATGCGTCACGTTGCGGTCGAGCTTGATCTGCCCGACGGCTTGCCACTTGTGCGCGGCGACCGCATTCATCTTCAACAAGTGCTGCTCAATCTCCTCATCAACGGCATGGACGCTCTCGCGAACAAGACTGACGATGATCGCACCCTGACGGTGAGTGCACGGCAAGACGGCGATCGTTTCGTCGAGGTGGCTGTGAGTGACAACGGCCTCGGCATCCCGCTTGAAAAAGTCGACAAATTGTTTGAGCCGTTTTTCACCACGAAGCCCCAGGGGATGGGTCTTGGGTTGTCGATTTCGAGATCGATCATCAAGACCCATGGCGGGAGGCTTTGGGCTGAAAACAACGCCGCGGGCGGAGCCACCTTTCGCTTCACGCTGCCAATCGCGAAGAGTGGCGTGGCATGAACCCGACGGTCTTCATCGTCGATGATGATGCCTCGTTTCTCGCGGCGGCAGCCCGACTGCTCCGCGCCAGTGGTTTTGTCGTCCAGCCGTTTCATTCGGCGAAGGAATTTCTCGCACAGCTCGAAGCGGAAACAGCCGGCTGTGTCATCGTCGACTTGGAAATGCCGGAAATGAGCGGGCTGGATTTGCAGGCCGCGCTCGCACGGTCATGGAATGCGATGCCGCTGATCTTTCTTACCGGCCAGGGTGATATTCCTTCATCGGTGCGAGCAATGCGCAAGGGAGCAGAGGATTTTTTGGAAAAGCGCGCGCCGAAGGAAAAACTGTTTGCCGCCGTTCGTCGCGCCCTGGCGCGCGACGCATCGGGTCGCGAAACACGGGCGAAGAAGCGACAGGTTCAAGCGCGATTCGAGAAGCTGAGTGATCGCGAGCGCGAAGTGCTAACACACGTTTTGCGCGGGGCGTTAAACAAGCAGATCGCGAGCGATCTCGGCATCTGCGAACGCACGGTGAAGCTTCACCGCACGAACATAACGACCAAGCTCGGCGTCCACTCGGTTGCCGAACTGGCACGGCTGGCACAGGAAGCAGGTACCTTCCCCAAGGGGCAGTAGAGCACGGATGGACGAGCCGGTAGGCTCCCGTTCCATCCGTGCAATGAAGCCATCCAAAGAGATCTCAGTCGCCATCGTCGACGACGATGAAAGCCTGTGCCGCTCGCTCAGCCGCCTGCTGCGCGCCTCCGGAATCAGACCGACGGCCTACGCGTCCGCGGAGGCATTTCTCGAGGCCACCCATCGTCCGCTGTTCGACTGCCTCGTGCTCGATGTGCAGTTGGGCGGCATCTCCGGGACTGAGATGTATCGGCAACTTGCCGCTGCGGGCAACAGAACGCCGGTAGTTTTCATCACGGCGCACGACGATCCCGAAGAACGGGAGCGGGCGCTCGCGAACGGTTGCGCCGGCTATTTGCGTAAGACGGATTCGGGCGCCGACGTGATCGAGGCCATCCGTCGCGCCGCGGGAGCGACTCTCCCGACGAAAGCTCTCTTGACCTCCACCCCATCTGACGCGAGCCCCGGCCACTCATGAAAACCAAACATATTGCCCTCGTGCTCGCGGCCACACTCAGCCTTTCAGTTACAACGCTCGTGCGCGCCGAAGAAGGCGGCAGCGGACACTATCTGCCTGGTGCGATGTCGTCTTTTGTCGACGCTGTTCCACCAAGCGAAACCTTCATCGCACGCTACAACTTCCTTTATTACACTGGCTCGTTTAACGGCAACCCCATCCCGTTCGCCCGCCTCTTGGCAACGAATCTCAACGCGGAGTCCTATGCCAGCGGTCTGACGATGCTTTGGCGTCCGCCGCTCGATCTTGGTCAGAAATGGTCGTTCGCGCTCAGCACAACGATCCCATTTATCTGGCTCGATGTCTCGGGAGATGCGACGGCGACAGTCACCCTGCCTAATGGGACCAGGATCACTCGAACCGTCAGGCGTTCGGACAGCGTAAACGGGATCGGTGACATCGTACTCATGCCGTTAATGCTCAACTACAAGGTCGCGCGGGATTTCAACGTGAACTTCCGCGTCGGTGTTTATGCGCCGACCGGCAACTACCAGGTCGGGCGATTAGCAAACACCGGCAAGAATTTTTGGACCGCCGAACCAACACTCGGGTTGATGTATTTTGGGCAGAAGAATGGGTTTGAAGCGTCGCTTTTTGCCGGCTGCGATTTCAATTCGGAGAACCAGGATACGAGCTACAGGTCCGGCGATCAGTTCCATATCGACGGCACTCTGGCAGAGCACCTTCCACTGGCCGGTGGGCTCGGGGGTATTGGCGTGAATGGCTATTGGTATCAGCAGATTACGGGCGACACCGGTGCCGGGGCTAACCTGGGAAATTTCGAGGGAAGCACCGCTGGACTGGGACCAGTCATCTCTTATGTCCATAAGATCGGCAAAGTGGACATGATGGCCGAGGCGAAATGGCTGCACGAAGTCGAAACGCAACGCCGCCTTCAAGGCGACTACGTCTGGCTCAAAGTCGTCTTCAAATTCTAGCCAAAGCCATCAAAAGAAAACTAACACTCCTAGCTCTAGTCGTCTGCGCACAAACTATGAACGTAACCAATGCCGCGGAACCCGTCACGCCCGACAACTACCGCCGCGCGGAATCCGACTTCAACTTCAAGAAGAAGGTGGACGAGGGGATGTTCGGCAAATTCGGTCATGTCCGTGAGCCCGCTCCCATCAACAGGCAGCTCGTCGTCCGCGTTAACCGCGACACGCTCTTTTCGTGGGGTGTGTTCGATCTCACGCAGCCGGTGACGATCGTCAAACCGGACACGGGGAAGCGATTCCAATCCATGCTCGTCATCAACGAGGACCACTACATCAAGCTCGTAGCCTATAAGCCGGGCGAGTATGTTCTAACCCGAGAGAAGATTGGCACGCGCTACGTTCAGGTCGCTTTCCGCACACTCGTGGATCCGGGCAATTTGGAAGACGTGAAGGCAGCCAACGCGCTACAAGAGCAGATCGTCGCCCGGCAAGCTTCGCCTGGCAGTTTTGAAGTGCCGGACTGGGACGAGGCCTCGCGGGTGAAGGTCGGCAACGGCCTGAAACTGATGGGCAGCACCCTGCGAGGCAGTAAACGGATGTTTGGCGACGTGGGTGATGTGGACCCGGTTCGTCACCTTATCGGCACTGCGGGCGGCTTTGGCGGAAATCCCGAGAGTGATGCGGTCTACCTGAATGTGAACCCGGCGAAGAACGACGGCAGCACGCCTTATATTCTGAAAGTGAAGGATGTCCCGGTGGACGGCTTCTGGTCGGTGAGTGTCTATAACTCCGAGGGTTACTTCGAGAAGAACGCGGCCAACGCCTATTCGTTCAACAACCTCACGGCGAAGCAGGACAACGATGGCGGCATTACGATCCATTTCGGCGGCGACCAGAAGCAGTCCAATTACCTCCCCATCACGAAGGGCTGGAACTACACCGCGCGTCTCTACCGGCCCCGCAAGGAGATACTCGATGGCTCGTGGAGGTTTCCCGAAGCCGCGCCACTGAACTGACAGATTTGCAGCCATGAAGATTAAACATTCCTTCCGCGTCGCATTCTGTGGCCTTGTGTTCACCATCACCGCGTTTGCCGATCCGATTCCGGTCAACGTCAGCAACTTCGCCCGCGCGGAGACGGATATGTATCTCTCCCGTTTCGTTACGAGAGGCGGATTCGGGAAGTTCGACCACAATCGAACCCCCGCGCCGATCGACAAGCAGGACGTCGTCCGCATGAACCGCGACACGCTCTACAGCGCCGCTGTGTTCGACCTCGATGCTTCGCTGGTCACCATCACCCTGCCGGACGCGGCAAAGCGCTTCATGTCGCTGCTACTCATCAATGAGGACCACTATGTCATCGCTACGGTCTATGCCCCTGCCTCGGTGACAGTCACCCGCGAGCAGGCAGGCACGCGCTACTTCGTCGCCCTCGTCCGCACGTTTGTGAATGCCAACGATCCTGCGGACGTGAAGGCCGCCAATGCCGCGCAGGACGCCATCAGGATCGAGCAGGCGAAGACTGGAACATTCGAGGTGCCGCAGTGGGACCCGGTCACACTCAAAAAAGTCCGCGAGGCACTGCAAATTCTGTTCGCGCTCGAAGGAATCAAGGAACCCCGCTTCGGCCGCAAAGACGAGGTCGATCCCGTCAGTTGGCTAATCAGCACCGCTGCCGGCTGGGGCGGCAACCCGCAGCGCGATGCCATGTATCTCCCGTTCTTCCCTAAGAACAGCGACGGAAAAACCGCCTACACCTTAAAGGTGAAAGACGTGCCGGTGGACGGCTTCTGGTCCATCACAATGTATGATGCCAAGGGCTTCATGTTCGAGAACGAGCAGAAGGCCTACTCGCTCAACAACGTCACCGCCAAAGCGGATGCCGACGGCACCGTGAGCATCCAGTTCGGCGGCGACCCGAAGATGGCGGGCAACTTCCTGCCCATCATTCCCGGCTGGAACTACCTAGTCCGCCTCTACCGGCCTCGCAAGGAGATACTCGACGGCTCATGGACGTTTCCCGAAGCCGCGCCACTGAACTGAGGGATTTGCAACCATGAAAACCAAACACATCATCCTTGCCGCTATCTACTGTGTTTCCGCCATGGACCTGGCACACGCGCAAGTCACGCCCCTCAGCAAAGCCGTGGTCTCTGCCGAAAACATGCAGCCCGCCATCCCGCGACCGGAGCAGGACAAAGCCGCGATCGAAAAGCTGGCCGCGCTGGAAAAGCGAACTGGCAGGAAGCCTAATATTCTCTGGTTCGTCATTGACGACATGGGCTATGGCGACCCGGGCTGCTACGGCGGCGGCGCAGTCATCGGTGCAGCTACGCCCAACATGGATCGGCTGGCGCAGAACGGACTCAAGCTTACGGCTTGCTATTCCCAGCCCACCTGCACGCCGACGCGGTCCGCAATCCTCACCGGCCGCTTGCCTTGTCGCACAGGCCTCACGCGTCCGATCCTGCACGGCGACAAATTGACCAAGAACCCTTGGGCTGACGAAATCAGCCTGCCGAAGATTCTTGGCGAAGCCGGTTATCACACGATTCTCACGGGGAAATGGCACGTCGGGGAAGTCGAAGGCATGCGGCCATTCGAGATCGGCTTCGATGAATACTACGGTTACTACAACGCGGAAAAGGAAATCAGCCAGCAGTTCGACAAACGTCGCTATCCGGATCTGGTTCTTGATCCGGAAAAGCTCGCGGCCTATCGCGCCCTCGGCGCTTCCGATGACTTGGTTTCTGGTGTCAAAGGCGGAAAAGAAGTCATGGTCAAGAAAACCACCGGCGTCGAGGACATGGCGGAAGGTGACCGGGTGCTGGCCGACTTCACGATCAAAAAGATCAAGGAACTGGCGAAAAGCGGCCAGCCATTCTTCCTCGAACATTGCTTCATGAAAGTTCACACCGATGTTTTCGCTTCGAAGCAATACGAGGGAAAGAGCGCCAGCAAGTATCCCTACAAGGACGGTGTGGTGGAAGTGGACGGCTTGATCGGTGAAATCACACGGGCGCTGGAGCAGAACGGCCTGCTGGAAAGTACCTTCATTTTCATTACCTCCGACAATGGCCCGCAGCAGGACAGTTGGCCGGACGCCGGCTACACTCCGTTCCGTGGTGGCAAAGGCACCACGTGGGAAGGTGGCGTGCGGGTTCCGGGGATTGCCTACTGGAAAGGGATGATCGCACCCGGACGCGAGAGCGATGAAATGTTTGACCTGATGGATCTCTTCAACACTTCCATCGCCCTGGCCGGAGCCAAGGCCAAGATTCCCAACGACCGCTACATCGACGGCATTGACCAGGCATCCTTCCTCGTGACCGACAACGGCCACTCCAAACGCGACCGGATCTTCTACTGGAATGAGCGGAACCTCTGCGCCATCCGCATGTACGAATACAAGATGCACTTCCGCTACACCTCGGCGGAACAACTCTGGCAGAACATCGACATGTCCTCGGTCCAAACCGTCGGACTTGCCCCGTGGCTCTTCAACCTCTACATCGATCCCAAGGAAGAACGCCCCGTCGGCCACGCGTTGAATGCATGGACCGCCGTCGTCGCTGCCGAGGCGAAAGCCAGCGCCGCCACCTTCAAAAATTACCCGATGAAGGATGTCGGGCTGGGACAATAAAGCAAATCAACCGACCCTTCCGGTGCAACCGAGCTTACCCATGAAAACAAACTCCATCCTAACTGCCATTAGTGTTACTTTTGGCACATTGTTCGCAGCCACACTAATGGCGCAACAGATCCTGCCGTTCCCGCCCCCTCCTTCTGGATCCCAGGCAGGTGTCACCATCGAGACCTCCACCTACAAGAAGCGCGTAGAGCCCAGGCATCTACCCGCAGACGCGCCGAACATTCTCATCATTTTAATCGATGATGTGGGGCCGGGGACGCCTTCGACCTACGGTGGCGAGATCCATACGCCAACGCTTGATCGTGTAGCGAAGATGGGTGTCTCCTACAATCGGTTTCATTCTACCGCCATGTGTTCGCCAACGCGCGCCGCGCTGCTGACCGGCCGCAATCACACCCGCGTGGGCAACGGCCAGATCGCGGCGCTCGCAAATGACTTCGACGGCTTCAGCGGGATCATTCCGAAATCGTCTGCGACCATTGCGGAAGTGCTGAAGGACTACGGCTACAACACCAGCGCCTTCGGAAAATGGCATAACACTCCCGAGGAGCTGATCACCTCGAAAGGGCCGTTCGATTACTGGCCTACCGGCTATGGCTTCGAGTATTTCTACGGCTTCCTCGCGGGCGAGGCTTCCCAATACGAGCCGACCCTGGTGCGGAACACCTCTTACGTCGAACACCCGCACACTTCCGGGGGACATACCTACTATCATTTGTCCGAGGACATCGCCGACGACGCCATCCACTGGTTGCGCGAACAGAAGGCCTATGCGCCGGATAAGCCCTTCTTCATGTATTGGGCGCCGGGCGCATCCCACGGTCCGCATCAGGTCCCGAAGGAGTGGGCTGACAAGTATAAGGGCAAGTTCGACGACGGCTGGGACAAATATCGCGAGCGCGTCTTTGCCCGCGAGAAGCAGCTCGGCTGGATTCCGCAGAATGCGCAGCTCACGTCGCGTGCCGCCTCCATGGCTTCGTGGGACTCGATTCCCGAGGATGAAAAGCCGTTCCAGCGCCGTCTCATGGAAATCTTCGCAGGCTTTACCGAACACGCCGACTACAACGCGGGCCGTGTGATTGCGGAAATCGAGCAGGAGGGGAAACTCGACAACACGCTTATCTTCTACATCTGGGGCGACAACGGCTCTTCCTCGGAGGGCCTGTATGGTACCATCAGCGAGCAGCTCGCGCAGAATGGAATTCCGACCAAAATCTCACAGCACCTCGCGGCCTTGGCTGATCTCGGCGGCATGGATGTGCTGGGCGGCCCGAAGACCGACAATATGTATCACGCCGGTTGGGCCTGGGCGGGCAGCACGCCCTACAAAGGCACCAAGCTGCAGGGAGCCTACTTCGGCGGCACCCGCCAGCCGATGGCGGTCTCCTGGCCGAAGGTCATCAAGCATGACACCGTGCCCCGCCCCCAATTCCACCACGTCGTGGATGTGGCCCCCACGATCTACGAGCTGCTCAAGATCACTCCTCCGCTTGTCGTCAACGGATTCGAGCAGGATGCGCTGGACGGTGTGAGCATGGTGTATTCACTCAGTGATCCCAAAGCACCGGGAACCCACCACACCCAGTTCTTCGACATCATGGCCAGCCGCGGTGTCTATCAGGACGGCTGGTTTGCCTCAGCCCGCGGTCCGCGCGAACCGTGGGTGGGCGGGATACCGCCCGGCATCAAGGAGTGGTCTCCGCTCACGGACACCTGGGAGCTCTACCATATTGACGACGACTGGAGCCAGGCGAACGACCTTGCGGCGAAGGAGCCGAAAAAGCTGGAGGAAATGAAAGCCCTCTTCCTGACCGAATCCGCCAGGAACAAGAACCTGCCCATCGGTGGCGGCCTGTGGTCCACGGCGCTCTACCATCCGGAGGACGCCCCGGCCTCGCCGCTCACCGAATGGACCTTCGATACCCCCATTACTGGAATGCCCGAATCGGCTGCGCCCAAGCTCGGGAAGCTCAGCAGCCTGGTGATCATGAACGTGGTTGTGCCAGAGAAGGCCAATGGGGTCTTGTATGCGCTCGCCGGTTTCTCAGGTGGTCTCACCTGTTACGTGAAGGACGGCTTCCTCTGTTACGAGTTCAACCTCTTTGAGATCCAACGCACCAAGCTCAAGTCCAAAGCCAAGCTGCCGACCGGCAAAGTGAAAGTAGAAGTCGAATCCAAGCTTGCGGACAAGATCGGCGGACCGATGGACGTCACGCTGAAAGTGAACGGAAAGGAAGTGGCGCAGGGCCGCGTGCCCGCTGCCATGTCACTCCACTTCACCTCGAATGCGACCTTCGATATTGGCACTGATCTGGATTCGCCCGTTTCGCTCGACTACTACGACCAGGCGCCGTTTGCCTTCAACGGCACCATCGGCAAGACGACGATCAAATATTTGAAGAAGTAACAAATTGCGTTCACCCGGCGAATGGCAAGTACCGCGTCTGGCCAGCGACACCGGCAAACACAACGCAAACCAAACGAAAATAATCAGAACAAATAAAATGACAAACCGCCCAAAGAGTAACGGCATGAAATGCCTAACGAATCTTCTGTCCAAGGCGGCGATGCTGTGCGCCCTGGCGACGCTGGGGAAAAACGTTCATGCGCAGCCAGCGTCACCTCCGGATCAAGACTCGGTCATGGCTATCGACATCTTGTTGGAGCCTGACGCGACGATGCTCCAGCATGCCGAAGCCAATAACGCCCGCCTGCTCAAGGTCTTCCCGAAAGGTTTCGCCCTGGATGCGACGCACCGGCCGCACATCACCATGCTTCAGTGTTTCGTTCGCACGGCGCAGCTCGAGAAAGTCTACGCCGCCGCAGAAAAAGTTCTCGCCAGTGCCAACGTGAACGCGATGAAACTGGAGGCCTTTAAATACTACTATGCGCCGGGCGGCGCGGTCGGTGTCGCGGGCATATGCGCGAAGCCAACGCCGGAGATCATCAAACTACAAGCGGACATCATTGCCGCGGTGAAGCCGTTTACGGTGGAAACCGGACCCATCGGTGCGTTCACCGCTCCGCACGACGATCCCGCTACCGACGCGGCGATAATCCAATATGTGTCGACGTTTGTGCCAAAGATGTCCGGCAGCAATTTTAATCCGCACGTCAGCACCGGCGTCGCGTTGAACGACTACCTCGACAAGATGCTGGCCGAACCGTTTGCGCCGTTCACCTTCTCACCCGCGGGTGCGGCCGTTTACCAGCTCGGCCCGTTCGGCACAGCAGCGAAGAAACTCAAAGGATGGGACCTGAAACGTTGAAGCACTGAAGGGGCGCGGCCAAAATGAATGAATCTAAAATCTTACAGCAGGAAACAGAGATGGCAGAGATGGAAAAATTTGAACTGCGCAGGCTGTCATTGCTGAGCACACGCACTTTGCTGCCAGCTCTGTTCGGACTTTTCGTTGCATCAGCGGGGGCCGTCACTCCAGACGATGGCTCTATTCTTCCGTTCCCAACCCCGCCCTCGGCCAGCAAGGCAGGCCAGACCTTGCAGGAATCGGTCATGAAGCGCCGGGTCGAACCGAACCATCTCCCCGCCGATGCGCCGAATATCCTCATCATCCTGATCGATGATGCTGGTTTCGGCGTGCCGGACACTTTTGGTGGGTTCGCTCACACGCCGACCCTGAGCAGGCTGCGCGACGAAGGAATCAGCTACAACCGTTTTCATACGACCTCGATCTGCTCACCGACGCGTGCGGCGTTGCTGACCGGACGCAATCATCAGCGCGTCGGCAGCGGCACTATCGCCGAACGGGCGGTGGATTGGGATGGTTACACGGGAGTCATGCCAATGACGGCTGCGACGATTGCCGAGGTCCTGAAGGATTACGGTTATAAGACTTCCGCCTTCGGCAAGTGGCACAACACGCCCGCTGACCAGACCACCGCCATGGGGCCGTTCACTTATTGGCCCACAAGCTATGGCTTCGAACACTTCTACGGTTTCCTTGCCGGAGAAACTTCCCAGTACGAACCGCGACTCTTTGAGAACACCACGCCGATCGAACCGCCTCACAACCCGAAGTATCATCTCACCGAGGATATGGCCGAGCAGGCCATTGCCTGGCTGAAAGAGCATCGCGCCTTCTCGCCGGACAAGCCGTTTTTCATGTATTGGGCGCCGGGAGCCGTCCATGGCCCGCACCAGGTTTTCAAGGAGTGGAGCGATAAGTACAAAGGCAAGTTCGACGAAGGCTGGGACAAGCTGCGTGAAGAGATCTTCGCCCGCCAGAAGCAGCTCGGTTGGATTCCAGCCGATGCCGAACTGACTCCGCGTGCTCCGACCATGCCATCGTGGGATAGCATCCCGGAATCCGAACGGGCCTTTCAACTGCGCCTGATGGAGATCTACGCGGGTTTCTGCGAACACACCGATGCGCAAGTCGGCAAGCTGGTCGACTACCTCGACCAGACCGGGCAGCGCGAGAACACCATCATCTTCTACATCTGGGGCGACAATGGCTCCTCGGCCGAAGGTCAGAACGGTTCGATCAGCGAGCTGCTTGCCCAGAACCAGATTCCCAACACCGTTGCCCAGCAAATCAAAGCGCTGGACGAACTCGGCGGCCTCAAGGCGCTCGGCACTTCGATGACCGACAACATGTATCATGCGGGTTGGGCATGGGCCGGCGACACGCCGCTTCGCTATACCAAGCTCATCGCATCCCATTTTGGCGGCACGCGCAATCCGCTGGTTATTTCGTGGCCGAAGAAGATCAAGCCGGACAAAACACCGCGCTCGCAGTTCTACCACGTGAACGACGTCGCTCCCACACTCTACGACATCCTCGACATCAAGCCGCCGAAGGAAGTCAACGGCTTCAAGCAGAATCCGATCGACGGCGTAAGCATGCGGGCATCCTTCAACAATGCGAAGGCGCCAGAAAACAAACACATCCAGTATTTCGATAACAATGGCAGTCGCGGCATCTACCACGATGGCTGGTACGCATGTACCTTCGGGCCGCTCATCCCATGGATGAACGCGCAACCGGGACTGGCCGACTGGGATTCATCCAAGGATGTCTGGGAACTCTACGATCTCACCAAGGATTTTTCGCAGATGCATGACCTCGCCAAGGAACGTCCGGACAAGCTGACGGAAATGAAGAAACTCTTCCTCGCCCAGGCGAAGGAAAACAAGGTCTTCCCCATCGGGGCCGGCATCTGGCTGCGCATCCATCCCGAAGACCGAATCAAGACACCTTATACCAGCTGGATCTTCGACGACACGACGACCCGCATGCCCGAGTTCAGTGCGCCCGCCGTCGGAAACACGAATAACAAGGTTACGATTGATCTCGAGTGCGGAGCGGATGCCAACGGTGTGCTCTATGCACTCGGCGGCGCGGGCGGCGGCCTCACCTGTTACATGGACAAGGGTCAACTCGTCTTTGAATATAACCTTATGATCATCGATCGCACGATTGCGAGATCACGGGAAAAGATCGCGTCTGGCAAACATACCGTCGTCGTGGACACCACGCTTAAAGCCCCGAAACCCGGCTCGCCAGCCGATATCGTGCTCAGCGTTGACGGCATGGAAGTAGCCCGCGCCAGCGTCAAGATGACCGTGCCTGCCGCCTTCACGGCCAGCGAAACCTTTGACGTTGGCACCGACCTTGGCTCACCGGTTTCCCGCGACTACTTCGAACGCGCTCCGTTCAAGTTCGACGGGAAGATCAGCCAGGTGAAAGTGGAACTACAATAGTGCGGTATGCAAAAGATCGTTACCGTCCTAGAGATCTCTGGCTCGGCATCGCGGTCCTCTTACTCTTCAAGGCGCTCTCCGGTAGCTAGAGGTGTTCGTGAAAATCGGGCGCTGGAACGACCATCCGCTTGCCGCGCCGCCGTCTGAACTTCCGCGCGAGAGAACGATATTAGACCAAGGTCTCCAATAGGCAGTGGCAAAAGCGTTCTGTACATTGAGCGAGATGAACGTCTGGACGCAGATTTCCCTGGGATGGCCTGTCTATTCTGCATCGTGTCCTGCGATGTCAGTGCCCCGCACCGTGCTCCGTCAGCCGAGCAGAATCGAACCCCGCAGTCACAGGTCGCACAAGACTCGAAGCAAAAACAGATCGCGTTTCTAAATCGCATCCGTGATGCCGATCCGGAGCGGGGAACCAGGATCTGACGGTTCTCGCCTACGCGCCTTCGAGCCCGCCGCGCAAAATCGACACGGCGCATCTCGAAGCGCGCACTGGGGCGATGACTTACGTCTCCCAGCAATGATCCTTTCTCAAATCCAAAAAACCGAAGGGCCAAAGCTATGCCAGACACTCGAATCGAACTGACGCGTTCGGATAGGGGAGCGGTAATTCCGAGATTTCGCTCCGGACAAAAGGGCCCGTAATTTTTGTTCGACTCAACAACAAAAAAAGTCGATCAAGTTCGCGAAATTTGATCAGATCTTGAGCTATGAAAATCAGACTCACCTTCCTCGTCGGCAAATCCGGTCTCAGCTGGCAACTGCTCGAGATCAACAGGTCTGCGACGACCGTATGAAGCTCAAGTTTTACGGTACGCGGGGTTCCATCCCCATTTGTGATGCGGGTTTCCAGCAATTCGGCGGCAACACCACCTGTCTCCAGATCACCTTCACCGATACCAACCGGATCGCTATCATTGACGCGGGCACGGGACTGCGAAATCTGGGGCGCGACCTCCTGGCCATTGGGCACAAGCAGGACCAGATCATCATCGCGTTTTCGCACTTTCACTGGGACCACATCCAGGGTTTTCCCTTCTTTGCCCCAGCCTATGATCCCGGCCAGAAAATCACCTTCCTGACGCTGGGCCAGAATCAGCCCGTGGGCCATTTACGAGAGATCTTCGAGGTCCAGATGCAGGAGGAATACTTCCCGGTGCAATTGGAGCGCATGGGAGCCAATTTCGAGTTCCTGCAAATCGCCGATGCCAGCAAACACTTCAGCGGCATCAACAATGTGGAAACAGTCGTCACTGCTCAAAAACACAATCATCCCGGCGGAGCCTATAGTTTCCGGATCGAGCGCAATGGCCAGGTGCTGGTCGTTTGCACGGATGTTGAGCATGGCGAGCAGATCGACCCGCGGCTGGTTGAGCTGGCGCGCGGCGCGGACTTGTTGGTCCATGACGCGCAATACACGGCCGAGGAACTGCAGAAACGGCGCGGCTGGGGACACAGCAGTTTCGATCAGGCCATGCAGGTTGCGGAAATGGCCGGCGTGAAAAGACTGGCCCTCACGCATCACGACCCCGATCACGACGACGAGTTTCTTCTCCGGATCGAAAAGCTTTGTCAGGAACGGTTCCCCAATGCGGTGCTGGCCCGCGAAGGAATGGAAATTCCAATCGGCGAAGCAACCTGAAACGGCAGACTCTCCAAGACTAACGCAGAAACTCATCGCCTTCCTTCAGACCAGTTTCCTCGTCGGTGCGCTCGTCGTGCTGCCGGCCTGGCTCGCTGTGCGTGCTGTCCTCTTTGATGCTTAAAGGCGCTCTCTTGCAGCCAGAGCTGCTCGTTAAAATCGGGCACTGGAACCGGCGATCTGCTTGCCGCGTTGCCGCGCCACCCCGCACGCGAGAACGATATTAGACCAAGGTCCAATAGGCAGCGGCAAAAGCGTTCTGCACATTTAGCGGGATGAACGTCCGGACGCAGATTTGCCTGGGGATGGCCTGTCTGTTCTGCATCGTGTCCTGCGATGTCAGGACACCATCAGCAGAGCAAAATCGTACCCCGCAGTCACAGATTGCACAGGGCTCGAAGCAAAAACAGATCGCTTTTCTAAATCGCATCCGGGACGCCGACCCGGAACGGCGAACCATCGATCGCGCCTTGCTGAACGAGAAAAATGAACTGGGCCTGATTCTCGATCGGAGTGTCGAGATGCAGAAAATTCCAGATCTGATGCGATTGATGCTGACGCAAATGGCAAGGGAGTTTCCCGGCCAGGATCTGACCGTTCTCGCCTACGCGCCTTCCAGTCCACCGAGAAAAATCGGCACGGCGCACCTGGATGCTCGCAACGGCGCCATGACATACGTCCCCGAGCAATGACTTTTCTGCAATCCAAAAAAACTGAAAGACCAAACCTATGCCAGACACTGTTGATGACTTCATGAGACGTTTTGCAAGCGGCGGCACCGTGGATGATGCGGAGGCGAGCCGGCTTCACGATAGATTCGTTTCCACGCACCCGGACGACGCCCGGTTTGATAATCAGGCCTATCAGCAGGGAGCCGTGCAATATCTCGGCCAGCTTCCAGATGATCGGTTTCACGACGCGGCGAAAAACGCCGTGGCTCAGGCCCCGCCGGAGGAAAGAGCGGGGCTGCTCGGCGGTTTACTCAGCGCGTTGGGTGCCTCTGCGGGGAACGCGGGAGCGGGCGCCGCAATCCCCGGAGCACTTGCCGGTGGAAGCGGCCTAGCTGCCGTCGCAAGCATGCTCGGCCTCGGCTCGACCGATCCAAACAAGATGAGTCAGGATGATGCCGCACGGGTGATGAATTACGCGCGGAAAGAGCATCCGGAGATCATGCAGCAGACCGTTAAAGAAAAACCATGGCTCGTGAAAGCGATGGGTAATCCCGTCGTCATGGGCGCCCTGACGATCGCTGCAGCGAAACTCTTAAGCGATCGGAGAAAAGGAAACGCTTGATCCGGGCCTTTTTCCCCAGAAGACCAACCAACAACGATACCAACAACCGCAAAGAACAAGAGGTAACAATATGGGATTACTCAGTAATTTGATGTCGAAGATCTTCAGTCACGCTCCTGCCACTGCCCCCGCTGCCACTTCGGCCCCGGCTCCTGTCGGTGGTCCTGGCGCCCAGGTGACGGTAGCGACCCAGCCCGCCGCTTCTCCGGCCCCGGCCGCAGCGGCCCCGAGCGCTCCAAAACCGGCGCCGCCGGTCGTAGATATCGCCGCGGTCATGGATGGACTGGCCTCCAAGAACGCGGAAAAACTCGATTGGAAACGGTCAATCGTCGACCTGATGAAGCTCGTTGGGATGGACAGCGGCCTGAGTGCGCGCAAGGAGTTGGCAACCGAACTTCACTACAGCGGCGACATGAATGATTCCGCCTCCATGAACATCTGGTTGCACAAGGAAGTGCTGAGGAAGCTGGCAGAGAACGGTGGCAAGGTTCCTTCCGAACTGCTGAGTTGATTCGGCACGCGAATCGCTCCTGGTAGGTGTTGCGTTGATCGGGGGCCAGCGAAGCGCGATGAAGAAATTGGCAACCTCCAGGGAACACGCAACTGACGCCAGGCATCATGAATTATTGATTCAACTCAGCCAGCCGCGTCCCGTCCCACCCGGGGGCGGCGCATGAAAAGGATGAAAGCTGTTGAATGTCTGAAGCCTCAACCGATGAAGACCGCTGAACCGCTCCGGAACATGACAATCGCGCGGTGATGAATCCCACATCATTGCAGTCCTTTGTCTCTCTCGCCATGGCGGCTGTAATCGGATTGGCTGGCTGTGCCGAGTCGCCTAACGAGATCGGCGACCGCCGACATCCTTCGGCCGTGGCAGCGAGACAACGGGCGTTGCATGATCCGGTCGCTGTCCGCTGGGAGGACGATCCGAGTGCATCGGGCGAACCCAACATCGTCATTAATCTCACCACGCAGGAGGCATTTTTTTACCGTGGGGAAGCCTTGATCGGCCAAACCAATATCTCCTCCGGCCAGAAGGCCTACGAGACGCCGCCCGGGACCTATCGCGTCACGCAAAAGGATGAGAACCACATTTCGAGTCAATACGGTCAGATCGTCTCGCGCTCCGGCGCGGTTCTGGTGCGCGACGCGGACGCAAACACGACGCCGCGTCCCAAGGGCGCATGTTTTGTCGGGGCGTCGATGCCGTATTTTCTGCGTTTCAAGGGCGGCTACGGGATGCATGCCGGGTTCGTCCCGCCTTACCCCGCGTCGCACGGTTGCGTGCGCCTGCCGGAGGCGATGGCGAAGCACTTCTTCGATGCGGCCGAAGTCGGAACACGCGTGGAAGTGATTGAGCCGCCGATTATGGTTGAACGATGAGCCTCGCTCCAGTGACACATCTGACAGATCGCATGCGCAGGCGATTTGGAAAAAGCAGCTTACGAGCTTATGATCATCGACCACGGGTTCGCAAGATTCATGCGCTCTTGTAAGTCACTTCGCCTTTCGACAGCCGTCGCGGCCGCCGTGCTTGCTTTCGTCTGTTGCGCTCCCTTCTCTACGGCGCGCGTTCGCGAATATCCGGTGATGGCCAGCTCGGCCGACGACGTGAGGTTGCGTAATAAACTTATTGCACTTTCGCCCACCACCGTCCGCGAAGACGAGGCACGTCGGGTCGCCATATGCGCATACACAACTGGGCAGGAGTTCAGGCGCAAATGGCGGGTCGTCTGGCCGCCCGGTCTTCAAGTCGTCCTTGTCAACACCGGAAGGAAAGAAGGCGGCCTATGCTATCAGTGGGCTACGGTATTGCTGCTCCGGCTGAATGCGTTGAAGCTTCAAACACTCGAGCTCCATTGGGCAGAATCCTTCGCGAATACCCTGAGCGAGCACAATGTTATCGTCGTCACCGCCAAAGGCCAGCCCTTCATCCAGGGCATTCTGCTTGATAACTGGCGTTGTGGCGGACACCTCCTATACGGACTTGCCGCTGCGGATCCCGAGTACAAATGGAGAGAAAACACGGGGGAGGCCGCCCGCAGATTGAAGGCAGGATGGACTTCTGTCGGGGAAAAGGGGCACGTAAGGCAAGCTGCGAAAGAGCGCGAATGAATGCCCTCCATGGACGAAGTGTTTCTCACGCATCTTAGCTGCACGTCGCGCGGACTGCGGCACGAATGGTCGCAGCCTTCAAAAATCTTCTGTGCACTTCTGGCAGAAGGCGGCGCTCTTTGCGAATCATGAAAAGACGCTCGGCTATGAGCTGGCCGAGCAGCTCGACCGGGAACATCCCGACGTCATTCTTTACCAGACCGACCGCCTTCCGAATCGTGGAAGGCGGTGGACGAAATGGGGAAGTTTCAGGTTGGCAGTTGATGTGTCTCACTTTTCTGCTTTCAGACTTCCAACCAACGCCGAATTAACGACGGAATTCGGAATTCTGAAACGATTCAGCGAGGACGAATCAACCACGAACCTGTACCGGAGCCGACACCGCCAGTGCGAGACTATTTTGAACTGGTGGGTGCTGGCGCGGGTGCGGGTGCCGCTTCTTTTTGCTGTGCGCAAGCACCCAGGCTCAGCACGCCGGCCACCACGGCCACGACCATGATCATTTTGATTAATTTCACTATAAGCTCGCCTCCTTCCCTAGCAGGTTGCTGCGGACTGTTTTAGGCGGAGAATCCAACGCCTGCAATGAATTTCTCGGTTTTTTTGTTTCAATGACGGCTACGGGATGCACGCTGGATTCGTCCCGCCTTACCCCGCGTCGCACGGCTGCGTGCGCAGCGCCGGAGGCGATGGCAAAACACTTCTTCGATGCGGCCGGAGTCGGAACACGCGTGGAAGTGATTGAGCCACCGATTATGGTTGAACGATGAACATTGCTGCAGTGACAGATCGCAGGCGAGGGCCGTATGATACTCGTCTCCATTTTCGCAGTGTTTACAGACAGCGAGATCGCCGAGGTTGGTAGCAGCCCTGGCCTACCGGGTCTCTTGCTATCTCTCTTTACGTTGAGTGCGGCCCTTTAAGATTCGACGAGAGTATGAGGCAGGCTAAGGTGAAGTTGAAATAAGGAGTTGTGCAAAGGGCCGTTACTTTCCTAAAGACCACCTTTCTTGGCGGCGCACTCGTCGTGTTGCCGGCCTGGCTCGCTGTCCTTTTGCTGATCAAAGCCACTGGTGCATCTCGAGGTGATTGTGAAACCGGTGAGCAAACATCTCCCCGAGAGCGTCGGGCATCCGCTCTACGTTGCCATCGGGCTGATGCTCGCCCTCTGCTTTCTTGTTGGTGCGGCCTTGCACACGACGATTGGGCGCCAGGTAAAGCAGGCACTTGAAAACGCCGTGCTCGAAAGGGTTCCCGGCTACACCACGCTCCGCAGCGTCGCGGAGCAGATGGGCGATCTGCAGGAAAACCACGGCTTCAAACCCGCGCTGATCGAGATAGAGGATGCGCTGGCTCCCGGCTTCATCGTCGAGGAGCATACGGGTGGGGAATGCACCGTCTTTATTCCATCTGCTCCGACGCCCATGGCCGGAAACATCTACCTCATCGACAGCGCCAGAGTGCATCCAGCCGATGTGCCTGTGACTACGATGTTCAAGTGCATCAGCAAATGGGACGCTGGGAGCGGGCGACCTGCTTGCTGCCCTGCCGACTGAGCCTTCCACGAGAAGGCCTGGAACATGAGAGCAAAGCGTTCCAGTGTAAGCGCAGCTCGCAATCTGTCGACTACCGCGTGTTGGGCGCCGACCATTCAAGTGGCGGATCCAATCATGACGTGACCGCATACGAACCAACGAATCGAAGCAGAATTTCGCTTTTTGCTTCTCAAAGCGGCCGGGCTTAGGCGATCTAAACATTTTGACCTGCCTTCTCCAGCATGAACAACTTGCTCCCGATTTTTGGCGTCGCCGCAATTGCCTTCATTGCCACGAACGCCGATAATCTCCTTTTGCTCTTTGCCTTCCTGGCGGATCGCTCATTTAGGCCATGGCAGGTGATTGTTGGCTATGCACTCGGCATGGTAGCCATTCTCGCCTTGAGTTGGCTCGTCGCCTGGTTCGCCCACTTCCTCCGTGCTGAATATGTTGGCCTGCTTGGCATTGTACCTATCGGTCTCGGTCTAAAACGGCTTTATGATCGGTTCGTCCGTCACACCTGCTCCGCCGAATCGGCCTCATTCAAACGCTCGACACATTCCCAGATCATCACGGTCGCGCTGGCCGATGTCGCCCATGGCCCCGATACGATTGTTCTCTTTTCTGCGCTTCTCGCCGATGCCGACTTGATTGCGCAATTTTCCATTTCGATCGCTTATTTCGTCCTCGTGATTGGATGGTGCTCGCTCGGTTTTTTCCTCCTTCGACATCCTCGCGTCCGCGGGCCTGCTCAGCGTTACGGAGAACATCTTTCGCCATATCTGTTGATTGGCGTTGGCATTTATATTCTCCTCAACACAGTTCATGATCTTGCCCCACCATGAACCAACCAACTGCGCACGCGGCACGCGATTCCGCATCGCGCGGACCGATCCTCGCGCCAGCCCTCGTGGAGCGCTACGCGCCCCGAATGAGGGACGAACCCTGTCTCATCCGCTACAACAGTTGCCCTTGCGTCCGAATCCTGGTCACCACACATGGAAGGCTTGAGCGAACATCTGTCGCTTTTGAGCCGCTTCGCCATCGCGATCGGTTTCGCCGTGCTGTTGCCGAAAGCGATGGAGCGGCTGCGACTGCCGGGCGTGCTCGGCTTCATTCTGGCGGGAATTCTTTTGGGACCGAAGCTGCTCGGTATCATCGAGCCCGAGGGGAAAGTGATCACCCTGCTCTCAGAAGTCGGCAAGCTGCTCTTCATGTTCTTCGTCGGTTTCGAGATCAATCTCGATGAATTCAACAAATCCCGTGGGCGCTCGATGATGTTTGGCGCGCTCACCTTCACCTTGCCTTTTACCGGGGGTGTTGCGCTCGCGATGCTGAATGGCACGGGCTTGGACAGCGCGCTCCTCATCGGTTCGCTCATTGCGTCGCACACGCTACTCACCTTTCCCATTCTCCAGAGATTCGGCCTGGCGCAAGATCCCACGGTGCTCATGGTCGTGGGCGGCACGATCTTTACGGACATCGCCTCGATGCTCGTGCTGGCAGTCACGGTGAGCATCCATCTCTCCGGATTTTCATGGAGCTTTCTTGGCCGTGAACTGCTCGAGCTCGCTGTCTTCGTCCCGCTCGTCATTTTCGGGGCGGGGACGCTGGCGCGAAAGGCGATCATCCGCTGGGGGCAGAAGGCGGAGCTGCGCGTGATGATCCTCCTCGTTGTCGTCGCGGTTTGCGGCGAGGGAGCGGAGATCATCCATCTCGAAGGCATTGTCGGCGCGTTCCTCGCTGGCATTGCGGTAAAGCGCGCTGTGCGGGGGAAGTTTGCCGTCGAGCAGCTCGAAGTGACGGCGAACGCCATTTTCATCCCGGCCTTCTTCCTGACTACCGGCTTTCTCGTGAACTTCCGACTGCTTGGCCGAACCACGTTGTCTCGTCCCGATCTCGTCTTTGGACTCATAGCCGCTCTCGTGATCGGGAAATATCTCGCCGCATGGCTTGGCACGCGCGTCCTGGGCGGCAGCCGCACGCAGACTGCCCTGGTCTGGAGCCTTTCGCTGCCGCAGATGGCCGCGACCCTGGCCGCCGCGGTTGTCGCCTACAAAACGGTCAACGCTTCCGGAGCACGTCTGCTTGATGAAAGCTACGTCAACGCGATACTCGTCCTCGTCGTTGCCACCTGTGTCGCCGGCCCCATTCTCGTAGAGCGCTACGCCTCCCGAATGAAGAGCGAGCTTTCTTCTCACGCGCAACAAGAGTCCCATGCCTAACGTGGCCGATGTGTTTGAAGGTGTTGGAGTGTGTACTCGGACGTGCAGGGTAGACTCGGAAGCAAAGGTGATGCGAAAGGAGTGACCGGTAGTAGTGTCCCGGCTACCGATAACCAATGACTGAGAGCCCGATCCTCGCCACGTTGGGAGCACTTTCCCTTTTCCTGCTGCATGTTGCCGTGATCGCCCGGGTGATCCTGCGCCCGCACCGGGAACCCGCCTCTCGAATTGCCTGGATTGTGGTCATTATCACCTTACCCGTGATCGGAATCGTCGCCTATCTCCTGTTGGGCGAGACGAACATTGGTCGTCGCCGGGTGCGTCGCATGGAGGAAGTGTTGGCCGCGATGCCAGATGTCGCGGAGGCGCCCGGAGCAGAAACGCCGGCGTTTCAGCCGCAAATTCCGGAGCGTTACGTGCACCTGTTCCGCGTCGGGCGTTCGGTCAATGGCTTCGAACCTGTGGGAGGGAACCATTCACGGCTGCTCCCGGATTCCAACGCCGGAATTGAATCCATGGTCGCGGACATCGATGCCGCGACGGATCACGTGCACCTGATCTTTTATATTTGGCTCCCGGATAACAACGGCCTCAAAGTGGCCGAAGCGCTCAAGCGGGCCGCGGCGCGCAAGGTCACCTGTCGAGTGATGGCCGACGGCCTGGGCTCCCGGATCATGATCGATTCCGAACATTGGGAGGCGATGCGTCATGCCGGAGTTCATGTCGCCGTTGCCCTCCCGATCGGCAATCCGCTGCTGCGGCCGTTGAAAGGACGCATCGACCTGCGCAACCATCGCAAGATCGTGGTGATCGATGACCGCATTACTTATTGCGGGAGCCAGAACTGCGCCGACCCGGAGTTTCGGATCAAGGCAAAGTATGCGCCCTGGGTCGATGCCCTGATGCGTTTCGAAGGCCCAATCGCCCGGCAAAACCAGCATTTGTTTGCCAGCGACTGGATGGCACATGTGGATGAAGATATCCGCGAGCTTCTGCGGCGTCCGCTGCCTTCCGGCGGACCGGGCTTTACGGCGCAGGTGATTGGCACCGGGCCGACCGTGCGCTATTCCGCCATGCCCGAGGTCTTCGAGACCCTGATGTATTCGGCCCATCGCGAACTTTTCATCACCACGCCCTACTACGTGCCGGATGAAGCGATGCAGGCGGCACTCTGTGCCAGCCCGCATCGTGGCGTGGAGACCACCATTATCTTTCCAGCGCGCAATGACTCCTTTGTCGTGCAAGCAGCCAGTCGAAGTTATTATGCTGACTTGTTGGCGGCCGGGGTGCGTGTTTTCGAATTCGAGGGCGGGCTGCTCCACACGAAGTCTCTCACTATCGATGGCGAGATCACGCTACTCGGGTCCGCCAATATGGATCGGCGCAGCTTTGATTTGAACTACGAGAACAATATCCTGCTCCACGATTCCGCTGTCACCGCGGAAATACGCCGCCGCCAGAATGCCTACCTGGCCCAGTCCCACCCGGTGACCGCCGAGATGGTCGCCCAATGGCCGATGACGCGCCGTCTCTGGAATAACGCGGTGGCCATGCTCGGTCCAGTATTGTGACCGCCATCGAGTGCCTCCGGGGTCGGTCGATCGGATTTGCGCCGCCGCGGAACTGGAACGGTTCGAACGGCCAGTGATGCCTTCCCCAAAGGGAAGTTGCCTGGCGATGGACGAAGCGATACTCTCAAATCCTCTCCGGTAATGAAGGATCCGAAGATTTTGCTTGCCATCGTCGGGGGCAATGAAATTCTAGCTCGATTGGCACCGACGTTGGACCAAGGTCCAATATACGGGTCCCAGTTTCCAGTTAAGGAACAGAAGCGACCGATGAGACACGAAGCCTGCGCCATCAATCTGGAAGTATCGGTTAATACGCTGCCGCGTTGAACAAAAAGGAGAAATCATGAGATTAAGAACCGCTCGACCGGGATTGCGAAGCCAATCATTTCATTGCCTGATGGCCTTCTTGTCCGTCGCGCTGCTTTCACCTGCCTATCCCGTGGCGGTGGCACAGCAGACACCGGCGCCGGATACAGCGGCCGAGGAAGCGCCAACGCAGGCGGCTTTGCCCGATGAGGAGGCTTCGAAGATTCCGAATGATCAGTTGGATTCTCTGGTCGCGCCGATCGCCCTCTACCCGGATCCGCTCCTGAGCCAGACGCTGGTGGCTTCCACCTATCCGTTGGAAATTGTGCAGCTCCAACAGTGGCTGGGCAAGAATGAAAACCTGAAAGGCAAGGAGTTGGCCGATGCGGTTGAGAAGCAGCCTTGGGATCCAAGCATCCAGGCGATGGCGGCTCTGCCGACCGTAGTCAAACAGTTGGGAGATAACATCGCGTGGACATCGGAACTTGGGAACGCCTTCCTCGCCCAGGAATCAGATGTCATGGACGCGGTCCAGCGCATGCGCGCCAAAGCCGAAAGCACGGGAACTCTAAAGACCAGCCAGGAGCAAACCGTCGAAACCAAGCAGGTTGAAGGCAAGAGCGTCGTCGAAATTCAGCCGGCCGATCCTGACGTGGTTTACGTCCCCTCTTACAATCCGACGGTAGTCTACGGCGCGCCCGCCTATCCTTACCCACCGATCTACTATCCACCGGTTGGAGCTTATGTGGCTGGGGCGGCTCTTTCGTTTGGCGTCGGAGTCGCGGTGGGATCCTTCTGGGGACATGGAGGCTGGGGCTGGGGTTGCGGATGGGGTCACAACGACATCAACGTCAACGTGAACAATCGATACGTAAACAATTACAATCGAACGAACGTCAACAATCGCGTCGGCAAAAACGGCACTTGGCAGCACAATCCCCAGCATCGCGGGGGCGCTCCCTACCCAAACAGGAATGTCGCGAACAAGTATCCCAGTGCCGGCAATCGCCCCGGCGCCAGCAATCGCCCTGGTGGCGGAGCGGGGAACGTTAATCGGCCCGGAGGCGGAGCGGCGAATCGACCCGGAGGCGGAACGGCTAATCGGCCCGGAGGCGGAGCGGCCAATCGGCCCGGAGGCGGAGCGGCGAATCGACCCGGGGGCGGAACGGCTAATCGGCCTGGAGGTGGAACGGCCAATCGACCTGGGGGCGGAACGGCCAATCGGCCTGGAGGTGGAACGGCCAATCGGCCTGGAGGTGGAACGGCCAATCGGGCAAGTGCTGGCAATCGTCCGAGCGGCGGCGGTACGCACGCCAAGCCAGCGACTCGCCCATCCAGCAGCGGGGGCGCGAATCATATCGGCAACCGCCAGGTTTCCAGGACTCCCAGTTCCAGAAACAAGAGTGCGTTCTCTGGTGCTTCAAGCGGAATGAACAGAAGCTCGGCTCATGCCAGTCATAACCGTGGTTCCCGCAGCATGGGTGGCGGTGGTCACAGAGGTGGAGGCCGCCGGAGGTAAGCCAATGAAATCAAAATCGACCATCTTTATTTCCATGAAACTTCCACTTCTCGCCGGTGTGATCCTTGGTTGCCTGTCTCTGGTTCCCGCTTTGCGGGCGGCCCCAGAGGGAGAGCAAAAGGGATTCGATACAGCTAAAGACGCTGCCGATGCTCTCGTCCAGGCGGCCGACCCCTTCGACGCGTCGGCACTCGAGGCCATTCTGGGTCCGGGGAGTGAGGATCTCGTCGCTTCCGAAGATACGGTCCAGGACAAGAACCACGCCATCAAGTTTGCCGAGATGGCGCACGAAAAGAGTGAGATCGAGATTGATCCAAAGAACTCAAAGCGTGCTACTCTCTCGGTCGGGAAGGACGATTGGCCGCTGCCCATTCCGATCGTGAAGCGGAACGGAAAATGGTATTTCGATGCCAAGGCGGGCCGCGAAGAGATACTTCTCAGACGCATCGGTGCGAACGAGCTGGACGTTCTCGAGATTTGCCGCGGGTATGTCGATGCTCAGAAAGAATATGCGACTGAGAAACACGATGGTTCCACCGTGAACCAATACGCCCAGCGTATCATTAGCAGTCCCGGGAAACAAGATGGTTTGGCCTGGAAAAATCCCGATGGAACCTGGGGAGGCCCGGTCGGAGAGGAAGTCGCCAAGGCCCTTGAGCAGGGCTATACCGATAAGAGCGAACCTTATCACGGTTACTATTTCAAGGTCCTGAAGGGACAAGGTCCCGCGGCGCCGATGGGTGAAATGGACTTTGTTGTAGAGGGTCACATGATTGGCGGGTTTGCGCTCGCAGCCGCGCCGGCCGACTATCGGGTCACCGGTGTGCAGACGTTCATCGTCAACCAGGACGGGATTGTTTACCAAAAGGATTTGGGGCCGGATACATTAAAAACTTTCCAGAGCATGGAGCGTTATAATCCGGACAAGACCTGGCACGAGACGGACGACGAGTGGTAGATCCCAGGGTTTGACCGCGCTGCTGCGAATCGCTGGCGATCGCTCCGGCAACGCAACGTAATGCTCCTCACACGTAAAGTATCGATTTGGGCGAGCGGTGTTGCGCTTGCCGCGGGACTGAATGCGGGCGCTGCCGACCCCCCTAAAGCCCCGGCTGGGATGGTCTGGATACCCGGCGGCGAGTTTGAGATGGGTGCGGCCATGAACGGGCACGGCAGCGACGAAATGCCGATGGCCTCGAACGATGCGGAGCCGATTCATCGCGTACGCGTCGATGGATTTTGGATGGATAAGACGGTAGTCACCAACGCGGAATTTGCTGAGTTTGTGGCGGCGACCGGTTACGTGACCGTGGCGGAGATCGCCCCGACAAAGGAAGAATTTCCCGATGCCCCACCGGAGAATCTGGTGGCTGGCTCGGTGGTTTTCACCCCACCGGATCACGAAGTCGCGCTCGATAACTACTTTCAGTGGTGGAACTACGTCAAAGGTGCGAACTGGCGGCATCCGACCGGTCCGGAAAGCAGCATCGAGGGAAAGGACAGTTACCCGGTCGTGCAGGTCGCCTATCCCGACGCAGAGGCCTATGCAAAATGGGCGAAGAAGCGGCTGCCGACTGAGGCAGAGTTTGAGTTCGCAGCCCGCGGAGGTTTAAGAGGCAAGACCTATGTCTGGGGCGACGACTTTCGCCCCAACGGTAAGTGGATGGCCAACACCTACCAGGGTAAATTTCCCGTAAAGGATAATGGCGAAGACGGCTATGTCGGGCTTGCGCCAGTGGCAAAGTTTCCGCCTAACGGCTATGGCCTCTACGACATGTCGGGCAACGTCTGGCAATGGTGCAGTGACTGGTATCGTCCTGACTACTATGCCGAGCTGGCCAAAGCAGGCGAGGTGGCGAACAACCCCAAGGGTCCGGAAACGCCATTCGACCCGGCCGAGCCTAAGGAAAAAAAGCGCGTGCAACGCGGCGGTTCGTTTCTTTGCAACGCCCAATACTGCTCGCGCTACATTGTCGGCACGCGCGGCAAGGGGGACTTCAACACTGGCACCAACCATCTTGGTTTTCGCTGTGTCCGGTCCGCAGTAGCACCACTGCCGGCGACCGCAGACAAGAGGTAAAGAGGTAAACAGCAAGCAGCCACGCTCGTCAGGCTGATCTTATTCTAATTGGTTTGGCAGGTGCCGGCGAAGGCTGCTGAATGATCAGATTCGATCATCGCGGGATTCGTTTCGAAAGCTTCAAGTGGTACTCGAAGCGGGACTTACGAGAGCTAATGTGACTCAATCGTAGGTTAGGTGCTCGGGACTGGAAAAGCCGCGGATAACCCAAAAGTTTTTACGGTTTCATTAAAAACGCGTAACTAACAACTTGTAACATGGCGGCAAGGAAGTTGTAATTTGACCGGGGGTGGCGCCTCTCGCAGCATTATCCCGACTCATCGTCACTTAACCAACTATTAAATATGAAACTAAATAAGGCAGTAATTGTTCTAGCATCCAGCGCTCTTTTTTGCGGGTCAGCCTTTGCTGGACCCCCGGAATCAAAGGAGGTGGCACCGGCACCTCCAGCGCCAACCGAGTATGGCACGGGCTGGTATTTTGGCGTCGATACGGGCGCGAATGTCTACCAGGGCCTCAGCGGGAACACTAATAAAAACATTGACGGCAATGTCCTCTCCTTCAAAACGAATAGCAATGTGGGCTGGTTTGGTGGATTGAAATTCGGATATGTTTTTGGGACGGGAGTGTTTCGCCCGGCGATTGAAGAAGACTGGTATTACAACGGCTTCAAGACCGACAACGACATATTGTTAAATGGCACCAGAATCGGCGGTGGCCAAAGCACGATCCGATCCGGTGCGTTCATGACGAACTTTATCGGCCGCTTCGCGCTCGGGCGGTTCCAACCGTATCTTGGCGCGAGCATCGGAGGCTACTATGCAAGAGCCGTGGACAGCGCCATCGGGGTTACGGTGGGCGACCAAACGTTTGTTACCAATAAGGGCGGCAATAGTGGTTCGTTGGCGTGGGGCGCCGTCGCTGGAGCTGATTACTACTGGACACCCAAGTACAGTACGTTCTTGGAATACAAGTTCCTGGACTACACGGCACTGGATGTGGGCAATGGCAATCATCACATAGGTCAACAATTGGTTGGCGCTGGATTCCGGATTCACTTCTAAGATAACTTACGAGTTTTCGACAGACCGCCGCCTCTCTCAGCCCGGACGCTGAGAGAGAGCGGCGGTTTTGTCTCTCGGCAGGATGCGACGCCCTGCCAGCCTGTAATCCGGACAAGATCAACTCTCGAAACACCAGCGACCCAGCCTATGGCCAGCAAACGTTTCGGATGCCCTTCTGCGAGGCACCAGTACGGGTAAGGGAATCCTCTCACGAGAGATGACGGTGCTGCCTCAATCTGCCACATTCGGAGCGGATGAGTCGCAAAAAGAAAAAGTCGACGCCGCCACGTGGAAAACAGGCGGTCACCCACTCGCGACGAGTATTCTTGCAGAGCCGAATCCCGCTGGCCTTGGGTGTTGTCATCGTAGGCGGAGGTCTCACCTGGTGGCTGGCCCATCGGAGCGAGAATCCTGTGGTAGAGGGCGCCCGTTCCTCGGCCGCTACCCGGGTCAGGTTTGCACTCGAGCCTGAAAAGAAGATATTCGCGCAGTATGCCGGCGCGGAGAGCTGCCGCGAGTGTCATGCGTCCACTTTCAGCGAGTGGAGGGGCTCTCATCACGGGCTGGCGGAACGAAAGATTGATCCGGCGCTCGACCGCGCCGCGTTTCAGCCGCCGCGCGAGATCACAACTGGCACGCAAGTCTCCGAGGCACGAATGGAGTACGGGAGATTTCAGCTCATCACCGCAGGACTGAAGGCACGGCGGGAAATCTTCATGCCCGATCGCATGATCGGCGTCGATCCGCTACGGCAATTCTTGATTCCGGCCAAGGGCGGGCGCTGGCAGGCGACCGAGTTGGCATGGGATCCGCATCGACAGGAGTGGTTCGATGTTTACGGCAATGAGGATCGCCAGCCAGGCGAGTGGGGGCACTGGACGGGCCGCGGTATGACTTGGAACGAGATGTGTGCCTCCTGTCACAACACGCGGGTAAGAAAGAATTATGAACCCGCTACCGATACCTACCAGACGACGATGGCGGAAATGACGGTAGATTGCGAGGCCTGCCACGGCCCCATGCGCGCACATGTGGAGTGGCGCAGGAAGTATGGGAAGCAGAGCGGCGATCCGACCCTGCCGAAGTTCACGCCAGAGCAAGTGCTCGAGACCTGCGGGACGTGCCACTCCCGGCGAAGTGAGCTGACGGGCGACTTCGTTCCGGGCGAGAAGTACCTCGATCACTATGCGCTGACCATTCCCGATGAGAGCGATCTCTTTTTTCCCGATGGCCAGGTGCACGCTGAAGACTATGAGTTCACCTCGTTCCTCAGCAGCAAGATGCAGGCGTCGGGCGTGCGCTGTCTGGATTGTCACGATCCGCACACGGGCAAGAATTTGCTCAAGGGCAACGCGCTCTGTCTGCGCTGCCATGGGCCGCCGATCTCCCCGGCGCCGAAAATCTCCGATCCTGAGCACACTTTTCACAAGGCCGGGACGGCCGGCAGCCGTTGCGTTGATTGCCATATGCCGGAGACGACGTACATGCAGCGCGACCGGCGTCGCGATCACGGCTTCACGATTCCCGATCCGCTCCTGACGAAGGAATACAACATTCCGAATGCGTGCAACCGTTGCCATACCGATAAGTCGGCGGATTGGGCGCTCGGTTTTTGTGAGCAATGGTATGGCGAGAAAATGAAGCGGGCCACGCGTACGCGGGCGGAGTGGGTGGCGCAGGCACGGGCCGGCGCACCCGGCTCGTCCGCCAACCTGCTGCACATGTTGAGCGAGGAGAAGATTCCGCTTTGGCGCGCGGTCGCGGCCAATTTGCTGCAAGACGCGACGAGCGAACCCGGAGTGCTCGCTGCTCTTACGCAAGCGACGCACGACCCGAGCGCGTTAGTACGCACAATGGCCGTGCGCGCGCTCGGCGAAACTGTGCAGCCGTCGGACCCAGCGAGTGCTGGGAGGTTGACCTCGCTGCTCGACGATCCGGCGCGCGCCGTGCGCATCGATGCGGCGTGGGCGTTACGCCGGACTGTCGATACCAACTTCGGAGCAGGCAGCGAATTGTTGTCCTATCTCAACTTCAATCGCGACGAGCCGCTTGGCCTGATGCAGTGGGGAACTTTTCTGGGTGACCGCGGTGACCGCGCGGGCGAGCTGGCGGCGTATCACCAGGCGGTCGAATGGGATAAAGGTTCACCCCAGCTGCGGCAGAACTACGCCGTCGCCCTGAGTCAAGCCGGGCAGGCCGCGGAGGCGGTGAAGCAGCTGGCCGAGGCGGTGCGTCTCGCCCCGCGTGACGCGCAGATCCGCTACACCTATGCGCTCGCCTTGAATGAGGCGAATCAGCCTGACGAAGCTCGCGGAGCCTTGGAAGAAACCGTGCGGCTCGATCCGCAGTTTGCCCGCGCCTGGTACAACCTCGGGCTGGCGCGCAATGCCGCCAATGAGCCGGACCTGGCCCTCGCCGCCCTGGCCCGCGCTGAGGCGCTCGATCCTCACAATGCGCAGGCGCCCTACGCCGCAGCCACCATCCTCGCGCGCCAGCAGCGCACACGTGAAGCAGCCGACGCAGCCCGCCGCGCTCTTCGCATAGCGCCGAATTACAGGGACGCAGCCGAGCTATTGCGCATGCTTTCGCCGGACGAAGGCCAGTAATTGTGTTAGTCGAATGGTATGATAAACCAGCCATCGGTTATGATGGAGATGAGGCCTGTTTGGCGGGTCAGTCCCACTCCTGGTAGCCTTCGCGAGACCGAGAAGAAGAAGCAACCAAAGTGAATTCGGAGATCTATCGCTCGCTCTTCGCCGTTGGGCTGTTTCTCGGGATGCTTCTCCTTCTTGAGACCGGCCGGCGTATTGGCATCCGTCGCTTTGCCCAGGACCCGGAGGGAGCACGGCAGGGGCTCGGCGTTGTGGAAGCGGCGGTCTTCAGCCTCCTGGGATTGCTGATCGCCTTCACCTTTTCCGGCGCGGCCACGCGTTTCGACGCCCGGCGCCAACTGGCTGTCGAGGAAGCGAACGATATTGGCACCGCATGGCTTCGTCTGGATCTGTTGCCAGCCGGCCCCGCGGCAAATCTGCGGCAACTATTCCGCCGATATCTCGATTCACGAATCGAGACTTACCGCGAAATATTTGATCGCCGCGCGGCGGAAGCGGAACTGGTCCGTTCCGTCAAGCTGCAAGAAGAGATTTGGTCCGCCGCCGTGGCGGCAAGCCGCGACTCGGGCTCCCAGTCTTCCCAAATGCTGCTCTTGCCGGCCCTCAACCAGATGATCGACATCACTACCACTCGGGCCGAGGCGACCAGACTTCATCCGCCCCCGATTATCTTCATCATGCTCAGCGTGCTTTCGCTGGCCGCGTCACTCCTCGCCGGATACGGAATGGCGGGCGGGAAATCGCGCAGTTGGCTCCACATGCTCGGCTTCGCTACCGTGGTGGCCATTACCGTTTATGTCATCATGGACATTGAATACCCGCGACTTGGGCTGATTCGGGTGGACGATGCCGATCGTGTCCTGCTCCAGCTGCGGGAGAGCATGCAACCTGCAGCCAAGTGAGATCCAATTTGGACCGCGGTTCCGGGAACGCGATTTTCCAGAAACATTCCGCTCGCGAACGAATACGACCGCATGTAGAAATCCACCCGAGATCATCAAGCCAAAGAATGAAATTCCGGACTCAACTCCATCGCCATCTCGCCGCGTGCGCACTGCTCAGCCTCTGCGCTGGCTGCCAAACCACTTCGACCACTCAGACCGCTCAACCAGATCGTTTCGACTTGGCCGACATCAATCACAACGGGTGCCTGAGTCGCGACGAAATCAGCGACATGCTGGTGACTCAGATCTTTAACGCTCGCGATACGAACAAGGACGGCAAGCTGACCAAAGCGGAATGGATGGTGCCGGGCGACCCTAAGGGAAACAAAATGTTTGCCGGAGCTGACACCAATCACGATGGCGTGGTCACACTCGCAGAAGCGAAGGCTTACGGGAGGAAAATCGGAGTGGGCAACACCTTCTTCAAGGAAGCCGACAAGAATCATGACGGCTGTGTCGATCGCGCAGAGGTCCAAGCCTATTATGCTTCCAAGGAAGCTCCGCCGCGGTAAAACCGCCCGGTGCTTCCACCCTGGAACGCCTCAGATCCCGAGCGACGCTGGCAAAATAGATCGCTTGCGTTCTGGACGGGCGGAACGCTTTCTCCACGTGTCCGCCAGGAACTCGCTGCCTTGACGCACAACGCCGCGAATACTCAACGATTGTTGAAGTCAGAATGAAGCGTCTGAGCCTTTGGGTTGGCGGTACCCTCGGCGCGATAGTGGCCATTATCGCCACAGCCTGGGCCTTTGGCGCTGTCTGGTTCGACGGCCCGTTTGGAGCTGGCAACAAGCTGGCGGCCGTCCTCCTCGCGGCACTTCTAATGATCGTGCTTCTGTTCGTTAGGCCGTTCTGGCGAAAATTCGGCGCCTTCGCGGTCCTCTTCGCCGGGGTGGTGGTCTGGTGGTTGAGCCTTTCGCCGACCAACGATGCCGACTGGGAGCCGGATGTGGCGCGGACTGCCTGGGCCGACACGCAAGGCGACGCAGTCACGTTCCACAACGTCCGTAACTGCGATTACCGGACAGCGACGGACTACACCCCGCGCTGGGAGACGCGCACCGTGTACGTCTCGCAGATCACCGGGATCGACCTCGCGATCGATTACTGGGGCTCGCCCTGGATCGCGCATCCCATCGTCAGCTTCCAATTTGCTGACGCGCCGCCGCTTTGCTTTTCCATCGAGGTGCGCAAGAAGATCGGCCAAACCTACTCGGCCATCGGCGGGCTCTATCGGCAATTCGAGCTCATCTACCTCGTGGCGGACGAGCGCGACGTTATCCGTTTGCGCACGAACTTCCGCAAGGAAGACATCTATCTCTATCGAACGACCATTTCGGCGGCGCAGGCGCGCGAACGATTTCTCGAATACATCCGTTCCCTCAATGCCCTGCGAAACCAACCGCGCTGGTATAACGCCATCACCACCAACTGCACCACGAGCATTCGCACCCAGCATCCACCCAATGAGCGTCCGCCGTGGGACTGGCGCATCCTGCTCAACGGCAAAGGCGACGAGCTGATTTATGAGCGCCACTTCATCGTGACTGACGGGCTCCCTTTTGCGGAGCTGAAAGCACGCAGCCTGATCGATGCCCGTGCCCGTGCCGCCGACGACTCGCCCGACTTTTCAAAGCTGATCCGAGAAGGCCTGCCCGGAATGATTTTAACGGACGCGTCAGAGTATCCGCCAGCCGCGCCCTGAGGGAGTGAACTCAATCACCTTCGGGTGGCGACCCTAACGGGATTCGAACCCGTGTTACCGCCGTGAAAGGGCGGTGTCCTAGGCCACTGGACGATAGGGTCAGGAGAGCGCCCAATATCCGGAGCGCGTCCCCGCGTTGCAAGTCATTTGCGGCTGGAACTGCGCAGGAATACCACCCAACGCTGACGCGTAAAGGCGAGATTGCAGGCGTGAAAACGGAGGAACCAACACTGAATCGCAGCGATCGCGAACGGGCCAGGACCCTGAAAGTACGCCGGAGCTGCATGGCCGCTGGTCAGTTGCTGTTGCCCAGCGCCATCACAAGCTTCGCCGTTCGGCGAGTTGCGCCGCTGTGTCTGGCAAGAACGGCCTGGGCATTTGCCACCAGACGTGAGGCGGCCTCGCGATCTCGCAGGAGCCAGGCGATTTTTTTCAGCAACGAATCGGAATCAGGCACCTGGATGGCGGCGTTATTCGCAATCAGCGCCCGGGCCAGGGCGGAGAAGTTTTCCATGTGCGGTCCGAAGAGAATCGGTTTCCCGGCCAGAATTCCTTCCACTGGATTTTGGCCGCCGCGGGCGGTCAGACTCTTGCCGACAAAAACAACCGTTGCGACGGTCTGCCAGTCGCGCAGCTCGCCCGTCGTGTCGAGGAGCAGACAGTCAGTCGAAACGACGGTCCCGGCTTCGCTTCGTCGCACCGATCGAAGGCCGGCCGCTCGCAGCTGAGAAGCGATCTCTCCGCTCCGCTCGACGTGGCGTGGCGCGATGATGAGAAAAAGCGCGGGAAATTCACGGCGCAGATCGAGAAAAATCCGGCCCAGAATCTCCTCTTCCCCCTGGTGAGTACTGGCGGCGAGCAGGATCGGCCGGGATGACTCAATCCCGAGGGTTCGCAGAACCTCCCACGGTCGCTCCGGATGCGACTCGACGTTCTCCGGATCGAACTTGATGCTCCCCACGAGTTGGATTCGGTGGGAGGCGACGCCTAACGATTCCCAACGCCCCACATCTTCCGGCTCCTGCACGCAGATCAAATCAAGCATTTGGAAATATGGCCTAACGAACCATTTGAATTTTCGGAAGCGTTCCTCCGAGCGCGGCGAGAGGCGGGCGTTGACGAGCGCGAGCGGAATCCTTCGCCGATGCGCGATCGCGGTCAGGTTCGGCCAGACTTCCGCTTCGACGAGGACGATGCGCGTTGGTCGGACGGCAGAAAAGGCGCGATGCATGATCGGCCAAAAATCGAGCGGCGTGTAGAGGACCTCGATCCAGTCGGGTGCCTCTCGGGAGGCAAGGGCGAAGCCGGTGGAAGTGGTGGTGGTAAGGGCCACGCGCAAATTGGGATCGAGTTCCCTCATCCTCACCGCCAATTTCAACGCGATCATTACTTCACCGACGCTGACCGCGTGCATCCAGGTTTGGTGACCCTGCGACAGCCTCGCGCGGGTCGCTCGATCATAGAGGCCGAGTCGCTGACCGAACTTGTTTCGATAGTTCCCGCGTCGAAACATTTTCACCGCATAACCCGGCAGGAAGAAAAGAAGCGCCAGCGGGAAGAGCAGGTTGTAGAGCAGGCGAATCATTCCAAGTCTCGTCGCTGCAGAAAAATCGTTTCGGTGGCACCGTAGGTCTTGCGCCGGATCACTTTCCAGAAATCGGTCGTCGGGAGGTGTTCGCCCGGTCGTTTCTCCAGAACGAAGATTCCCTCACTCGTCAGGCGAGTGGGCAGGCGGTCATTGCGCAGAAGGAGTTTGGTAAAAGTGTCGCCCAGCTTCGATTTGTCATAGGGCGGGTCGGCGAAAATCAAGTCGTGCGGCTCGGCCGTGCTGGCGTGGCTGAGGAAATCAAATACGTCCTGTTTCCGGATTCGGCCGCTCAGGCCGGTTTGGGCGAGGTTGCGCTCGATTGCGGCGATGGCCTGACGATCGCTTTCGACGAACATGACGGTGGCGGCGCCGCGGCTGAGGGCTTCGATACCGAGCGCTCCGGTGCCGGCAAAAAGGTCGAGAACGCGCGCGCCGATGACGCGTTCAGCAAGGCTGGAGAATATCGCAGCCTTCACGCGATCCATCGTCGGCCGAATCTCCGTTTTCGGAACGAAGAGGCGGAGGCCGCCGGAGGTCCCGGCGATCACTCTCATGGTGAAGGCGAGGGCGTGGCCGAGGCGGCGGGCGCCGTTTCGTCAGCCGAGGCGGCAACGTCAGATTCGACCGGCGCTGGTGATCCAGCTGCTTCGTTAGGCGAGACAGGCGTCGGGCTAGGCGCTGGCGTCGCTTCCTGCTTTGGCTTTTTCTTTTTCGCGTGACCGAAGAGGCTGCTGATTACGCCGCCGAGATCGCGCAAATCACGCCCCACGAGCTTGTCCATCAGGTCGGTCTTCGGTCGATCAACCGTGCCACTGACCTTGAAGTGGACCGCCGCGTAGCCCGCTGGCTCGGCTACCGGCTGAAAATTTTCGCGGATTGGCGCGAAGAGCTGGCGCCGCACTTTGTCGTTAAGTGCGAGTTGCGAATCGAGATGGAGTTTCCCGCGGAAATTGATCGTGCCGGTGGCGGTGAGCCGGATGTTCGGGGAACGCAGGACGAGTTCGTCGATCGTGATGACGCCGGGGTTGATGTGGTATTTGACCTCGGCCTGGTCGAGCTGGAGTTGCATTAGCTCGTCGATTTGCAGGATTTGGCCTAACGCCACGAGCAGGCTGTATTGCTCCAATTTCCCATCGCGCAAAATGACCTCGCCATGCCCGGTGATCGCGTTGCTGTCGGCGGTTTTGCCCTCGGCGTCGAGCGAACCCTCGATTCGTCCCTGGATCATGCCGGCCGGTCCCCCGGCGTCGGTAAGCAGTTGCTCGGCCTGAAGATCGCGGAACTTAACCCTCGCGGTGAAGGGTGAATCCTCCGCCAGCAGTTGCATCTCAAAATGGCCGCTGATCATGCCGCCGGCGGCGTGCGCCGAGATGTTGGAGAATGCGAGCCCGCCCGGCTCATAGCGTAACGGCGACTCGAGATCCTCGATAAAGAAACGGTTCCGCAACGAGATCTTGTCGACCCTGGCATTTCCCCTGAGCTCGGTTGCCGTGCGAAAGCTGGAGCGAAAATCGAGCCCGGTGAACTTTGCGATCATCCGTCCGGTGGAATCGAGGAAGGTGAAATCGCCGTCCTTCAGATTCACGCGTTGCACTTCCGGGGTAAAAACTGGCGCTGGCGTTTCCGCGAAAACCGGCTCGTTAGGCTCGGTGGTCGCAACCGGCGAGACAGTCGCGATCGGCGGAGCGCTGGCGGGCACCGCGCTTGGCTCGGAAGCCGGGGAGGGCGCGGGTGGATAGCTTTCCGATGGCAACTCGGGCAGACGCCATTTGCCCGAGGAATTTTGCGCCCAGACCACCTCGGGTTTGATCAAGGAAACCTGTCGGATGACGAGGCGCTCGCCAAAGAGCGACCAGAATTGCACCCGCAGTTGAAAGCTTTGCGCTTCGAGAAAATTGCCGCCGATCTTCTCCGACTCCTGCGGAATAGTGATGCCGTTGAGTTTTAATCCACTCCAGGGCGTGACGCTAATCTGGTGCAAATGCAGCGGCGTGCCGAGGCGCTGGCTGAGTTCCTGCTGAATCCGATGGTGCGTGCCCTGCGATTGCACATACAGGTTGATGCCAATCAGAAGGACAGCGGCCAGCACCATGATTCCGAGGAGAAGCCAGAGCAAAAGCCGGCCGAGTTTCTTCACCCGGGAAAACTACGCAACGCGTGGTTGAAGAAAAGATGAAACCCGCCTAACAAGTTAATCTCCTTGTCTAAAACCTGCGTCATTTTGAATCCGAGCGCGCGCGGCGAACGTGCGCAGCGCTGGGCTGAGCGGCTGCGCGCGATGTGTGGCGACGCGTTATTTTGTGCGACGGCGAGTGCGGGAGAAGCGGAATTCCTGGCGCGCGAGGCGGTCGCGGCTGGTTTTGCGCGGATCGTGGCGGCGGGCGGCGATGGGACGATCCATGAAGTTGCCAACGGTATCGCCGGCTCCGACGCGGCGCTGGGCTTGATGCCGATGGGCACGATGAATGTCTTCGCCAACGAACTGGGCCTGCCGGCCAACGATCTCGGCCGGTGCTGGGAAATTATCCAGCGGGAACACACGCGCTGGATCGATTTACCGACGGCCAACGGCAAACATTTTGTGCAACTGGCGGGCGTCGGACTCGACGCGCAGGTTGTGAAAGAAACCAGCCTGACCCTGAAGAAGAACTTCGGTCCGCTCAGTTATCTCATCTCTGCCGCCCAAATCGCCGCGCGCAAACCGCCGCGGTTATTAATCGAAGCGGAAGAGGCGATGACGGAGGAAGGGTCCTTCGTACTCGTCGGCAATGGCCGATTTTACGGTGGACCGTTTCCATTTTTCAAACATGCCCTGCTCGACGATGGATTGCTTGACGTGCTTGTCTTCAAGCAACTCGGTTACTTCGAGCTGATCAAGTATCTCCAAAACGTTATCTTCACTTCCGATATCACGACGCCGGAAGTGGAATACTTCCAGACGCAGCGTCTGCGCGTGAGCAGCGCGGAGGCAGTCCCAATCGAGCTGGATGGTGAGTTGGCCGGCAGCTGTCCGGTTGAATTCCTGATCAAGCCGCGGCAGCTCAAGGTCCTGACGCCAGCCTAACGGTTCGGTCTTCGTCCTTCGTCACCGGTATCCTTTCCCAATGACAACCGGAACCGTTTACAGTAATTTCAGGGTATGCGTTTGTCCGGCCGCAAAGCATCGTCGCACGCGCCCCGCTGGTCGCCGCCGCAACGGGTCGTCCTGTTGTCGCTCATCGGGGTCAATCTCTTGGTCTTTATCGCGCAGCAGGTGCTCCAGGCTTACCAGCCGGCCATCGTTCCGGACTATCTCGGCCTTAGCTATCGCGGGATCGATCAGGCCTGCGCCTGGCAGTTTTTCAGCGCGATGTTTTTACACGCCGGCGTCTTTAGTTTCGCCGCCAACATATTCGTTCTCTATTTCATCGGCCGCGATCTGGAATCGATCGTCGGACAAAAGCACTTTCTTTACCTGTTCTTTTTTGGCGTGATCGGTGGCGAGCTGGGCCATCTTTTCCTCATGCCCTCAACCACCGTGCTCGTCGCGGCCTCGGGTGGCGTTGCGGCCGTGGTGGTGGCCTTTGCCACCATCCTGCCCGAAATGGAAATGGCCGATTCGCTCTTTTTCGTTCTGCCGGTAAGACTGAAGGCGAAATATATCGCCTATGCCCTGTTTGCGCTTGGGCTTTTGCTGGTCCTCTTCGTCCGGAATGGTGTCGTTAGTCACAGCGCCTATCTGGGTGGTGGCGCGGCTGGATGGCTCTATGCCCATCTCCTTGGCTTTGGCCGACCCTCCTTTGTGCAGCGCACCCTGCGCCGCCGTCGTCTCGAGGGTGAGCGCCGCCGGCGGATGTCGGTGAAAGAATTTATCGCGGAGGAAATCGATCCGGTGCTCGAGAAAATTTCGCGAACCGGTCTCGCAAGCCTGAGCCGAAGCGAGCGGCGGATCCTGGCCCAGGCGTGCCAAAAGATGGCCGAACCACCACAATAGCGTGGCGGTTGCCGATTCGTCAGGCGAGATTTCTCGAAGCATCCGGCCGACGCAGGTCTGCGTCACGCTCGAGGCCATGGAGGCGAACTGGCCGGCAGAGGCGCCACCGCTCGCCAAGGTCGTCGCCAGCTTTCCCTTAGGCCCGGAAGCGCTTTTCCATCTTTTCTCCGTCTCGAGCATCTGTTGCGCGCGGCTTGTGCAGCAGCCGGAAATCCTCCTCTGGCTGGCGCAACCCGAAACGTGCGCCGATCGCCGCGGCTACGGACGCATGTTAACCGACCTGCACAATCTCGCCGGGCGCGAATCGATCGCGGCAGAAAGTTTTCGCATTCTGCGCTTTTGGAAGGGGCGCGAGATGGTGCGGATCGCCCTGCGCGAAGTCGCAGGTACGGCCCCGCTCGAGGAAACGATAATCGAGCTATCGCAGCTGGCGGATATTTGCCTGACGAAAGTCTACGAACATTGGAATGAGGAATTGCGGGAGCGCTGGGGGTCGCCGGCCAGTCAGTTCGCCATTATCGGGCTGGGGAAACTTGGCGGTCGCGAACTGAATCACAGCTCGGATGTGGATCTCATTTTCGTTTACAGCGAGGAGGGACAGCTGACCGCGACGTTCAGCTATCACGAGTGGTTCACCCGGCTCGGCAACAAGATCATGGAGACGTTCGCCGCCTCCGATCCGGCCGGATCGCTCTTCCGTGTCGACCTGCGCCTCCGCCCGGAAGGCAGGGCCGGCCCGCTCGCCCGTTCGCTCGAGAGTATGGAGAACTATTATGCTGGCTTCGGCGAGATGTGGGAGCGGCTCGCGCTCATCAAGGCGCGCTGGATCTGTGGCGATCGCGAGCTGGCCTACGATTTCCTGCGGCAACTCCAGCCGTTCGTTTTTCCGAAAAGTCCTACCCCCGATCTGCTCGACGAAGTCGTGGCGATCAAGAACCGGATCGAGCGCGATATCGTGGGATTCGAGGAGCGGGAGCGGAATGTGAAACTCGGGATCGGCGGGATTCGCGAGATTGAATTTGTCGTGCAGGCACTCCAGCTTCTGCACGCGGCGCGGCATCCGTTTCTGCAGGAGCCGAGCACGTTGAAGGCGATTCGCGGGTTGGCAGAGCTGGAATTCCTGCCCAACGAGGACACACATCAGCTCGAAGCGGCCTACCGTTTTCTCCGCCGGGTCGAACATCGGCTTCAGATCGAGGCCGAACAGCAAACCCACACCGTGCCTGAAAACGGCGAAGCCCTCCAGGTGTTGGCGCAGAGTCTTGGTTTTGAGGATGGGAGCAAGCTGGTTTCGAAATTGCGCGAGCAGATGCAGCGGGTGCGCGCGGTCTTCAAACGCGTGGTAGGCGAGACTACAACCGCCCGCGAGTCGGCTCCGGCTGATTTGAGAAATTTTCGCGATGAAGCGCAGGCGGCCAGGGCCTTTGCGCAACTCGGAGAGAGTGCCGCGGGCTTTCACGTCGCTCCGCGCACCCGGCAGATCTTTCGCAAGCTGAGGCCACTTCTTCTTACCGGGCTCGGTCGGGCCGCGGATCCCGACGCAACGCTGACCCAGTTTGTGCGTTTCGTGGAGGCTTATGGCTTTCGCAGCCTGCTCTTCGAATTGCTGGCGGCGAATCCGCGATTGCTGGAATTACTGATCGAGACCTTCGATGCGAGCGAGGCGGCGGGCGGTTGGTTGATTCGCCGCCCACAGTGGCTCGAGGATTTGACGCGCGGCGGGATGCTCGATCACGCTTTCAGCGTAACGCAACATCGGGAACGGCTCGGATCATTAGGCGCGACGAGCGAGGACCTGGATCCGGTCCGGATCTATCGGCAGCGTGAGTTGTTGCGCATCCTTTTGCGCGACGTTCTGCATCTCGCCCCGCTCCCGCATTTGCTAGCCGAGCAAAATGATCTGGCCGAAGCGTGCCTGCTTTACGCCGATGAATTGTTGAACCCCGACGGGTCACTCACCATCGTGGCAATGGGAAAATTTGGCGGGCGCGAGATCGGTTACGGCGCCGACCTCGACGTCCTCTTTATCGGCGAAGATCCGCGAGCGGCGCGGAACCTGACCGTCGCCTTTGCCCAAACGAGCGCGGAAGGCCGTCTCGGCCTGCTCGACGCCCGTTTGCGTCCAGATGGCGAGAAAGGCCCGCTCGTTTCTTCGCTCGAAACCCTGCGTCTTTACTACGCTGCGCGCGCGCAGTTTTGGGAGCTGCAATCGCTGACCCGCGCGCGCGCCCTTGGCGGTCCGCTCCGTTTTGAATTTGAAGCGCTGGCGCGCGAGCTTTGGCGCGAGGCGGGCGAGCGGTCCGATCTCGTCAGGCAAATCGAAAGCATGCTGGTGCGGATCGCGAACGAGCGTGGGAGCGGGAACGATTTTTTTGATTTCAAGACCGGCATCGGCGGCATGATCGAAGGCGAATTTTTGATCCAGGCGCTGCAGATGCAGCACCGCATCTGGGAGCCGAATTCGCTCGTCGCGGTGGAGAAACTCGCGGCCAGGCAGATTTTGGAAAGGACCGACGCGGAGAATTTCCGGAGCGCCTACAACTTCCTGCGTCGTTGTGAATCGGTCCTGCGCCGCTGGCAATTCCGCAGTCTTTCGACCCTGCCCGTTACCCGCGAGGAGGAGGACCGGTTCGCGCGCCGGATGAAATTCGCGACGATTGAAGATTTTCGCGCGCCCTACGGTCGAGCGCGGGAAACGATCCGCTGGCTGCGCACACGTTACCTGGGCGAGTAGGGGGATCGTCAGGCGGGAGCGTGCCCGAGCAATTGGGCGAGGCGGTAGAGCAGCCAGAAGCTGACCGCCAGACTAACGACGAGAATCGCCGCCAGACTGCCGAGAACGAGCGCGACAAAAATCCAGTCGCTCCTGGTCGAGCGTCGCGGAGCGGCGGTGTGGCGCCGGAGGAGCTCGTAATTGCGCGCGTTCGACTTGAACCAGAAGGAAAAGGCATCGCCGAAAACGGGGATGATGCCGACTCCTTCGTTGATCAGGATGTTGAGCGACATGCGGGCGAGAAGAATTTTTGGAACGCCGCGCCGGGCGGCAGCGACGAGGGCCATGGCCGAGATAATGGCGGAGCCAGTATCACCGAGTCCCGGGAGCAGGCCCATGAGCGGATCGAGCCCAAAGCGGAACTGGGTTCCTGGCACGCGGAGGAGGTTATCCATGATGAGAGCGAGCCAGCGGAAAAGTGGCTCAAGCTCGGCCCGCTTCTCTTCTTCCTCGGGAGGGAGGACTTCCCACTCCAGGATTTTCGATGGTTGATCTTCGAGTTCCGATTGCATCGGTCTGAGCGGGCTCAGGTGAGCCGATCGAAAATCGAAAATGGTTAACCCGGGATTTCCTTTAGCATCTGCCGGTTGGTCGGGAATTTCTTCACGAACATGAGCAAACGCTGAATGGCTTCGTCCGGTTTGTGACCGGCCAGGCCGCGGCGGATGAGATTGATCTTCTCCAGTTCCCACGGTTCCATAAGCAGTTCCTCGCGGCGCGTCCCGGAGAGGAAAATGTCGACCGCGGGATAAATGCGCAGGTCGCTGATCTTGCGATCGAGGACGAGCTCCATGTTACCGGTGCCTTTGAATTCCTGGAAAATCAGCTCGTCCATCCTGCTGCCGGTCTCGATCAGCGCGGTAGCCACGATCGTCAGGCTGCCGGCTTCCTCGGTATTGCGCGCGGCGGCGAAAAGTTTGCGCGGAATCTCCATGGCACGGGCGTCGATGCCGCCGCTCATGGTGCGACCACCGCCGCCGGTCGCGTTGTTGAAGGCGCGCGCTGTCCGGGTGATCGAGTCGAGCAGGATGAAAACGTCCTTGCCGGCTTCGACGAGGCGCTTGGCGCGCTCGACTGCAAGTTGCGCGATGCGGGTGTGGCTCTTGATGTCGCTGTCATTCGAGCTCGCCATTAGATCGGCTGTCGGACAGGAGCGGCGGAAATCAGTCACCTCCTCCGGGCGTTCGTCGACGAGGAGAATGATCAGTTTCATCTCTGGATGATTCTTCACGACCGCGTCGGCGATGTGATGGAGGAGCGTCGTCTTGCCGGTGCGGGGTGGGGCAACAATCAAACCGCGCTGCCCTTTCCCGAGCGGCGTCATCAAATCCATGATTCGCGTCGTGTAGCGATCGGGCACGGTTTCCAATTTGATGCGTTCGTCCGGGTTGATCGTGGTCAGCTCTTCAAAGGGCCGCAGGTCCTGATACTTGGTCGGCTCTTCGTCGTTGATCTTGAGCAGCCGGGTGAGTTGCGGGCCGCGATTGCCGCGCCGAGTCTCGCCGTAAATCCACATCCCGTCACGGAGCTGAAAGCGCCGCACGATTTCCGGCGTAACGAAAATATCCTGCGGCGTCTGGACAAAGTTGCGTTTTGCATCGCGCAGGAAGCCAAAGCCTTTCCCGGAAATCTCGATGATGCCCTCGCCATATTCCGGTTCGCGGGGCGGTTGGTCGCCGTTTGGGGAACTGCCCTCAATCCTTTCGGGTTGTTCGGTTGATGGCTCGCGCTCTTCTGCCGCCTCGCCAAATTCCCCGGTCGTTTTGTGCCGGCGTTCGCTTGGTTGCGAAATTTCTGCCTCCAGAGCCTTCACTCCATCCCCGCGTTCTGATCTGTCCTCGCCAGACTCATTGAAGGCTGCGGACCGTTCCGAATCATTGCGGTCGTTACGGCGTCCTGCCCGGCGGCGGGAAGAGCGGCGCCTCCGGAAGGGAGGTGGCGCGCTCGCGCCCGGTGCCTGGGTGGATTCTTTTTCCATTTCTTCGCTCATAATTGAAACCGCTTTTGGCGGAGGCGACACGACGGACGGTGTCGGCTCGCGTTTGTCAGGCTGGCAGTTTGGCCAGCAGCTCTTCAGAAATATCTAAATTGGAATAGACGTTTTGAACGTCGTCGTCGTCTTCGAGGCTATCGCAGAGGCGCAGGACCTGAAGCGCAGCCGCCTCGTCGGCGACGTGAACATTCGTGTCGGGAATGAAAGTAAACTTTTGCCCATCGATGGTGACGCTTGCCTGTTTGAGCGCCTCAGCCACGGCGTAGAGCTGATCGTGGGAAGTGAGAATAACATACTGCTCCTCCTCAATTGTCAACTCTTCCGCCCCGGATTCGAGGGCTAATTCGAAGAGGCGTTCCTCCTCGATGGTGTCTCGCGGAACGGTGATCTGGCCCTTTTTGTGAAACATGTAGGAAACGCTGCCACTGCTCGCGAGGTTGCCGTTGTTCTTGCTAAAAATGCGCCGGATTTCTGCAGCGGTACGGTTCTTATTGTCGGTCGTGGCTTCCACGATCACTGCCACTCCCTCGGGGGCGTAGCCTTCGTAGACAATCTCCTCGAAATGCTGAGCGTCGACGCCCTCGCCGGTGCCGCGCTTGATCGCGCGCTCGATGTTGTCGTTCGGCATACTTTGCGCCCGCGCCATCTCGATCACGCTCCGGAGTCGGGCGTTCGCCGCCGGATCGCCACCCCCGAGGCGTGCCGCGACGCTGATCTCTTTCGAGAACTTGCTAAACATTGTGCCGCGTTTGACGTCGAGGGCACCTTTGGTGCGCTTAACCTTGGACCACTTGCTATGTCCCGCCATGGAATGGGGATAGGTAAAAACTCGTTGCCCGACAGACCTGCATTGCGCCGGAGAGCGGAACCGGAACGCCTCGTAAAAGAAGACCCACGAGGTGGCGACCGGGCCCTCATTGAACCGCAACGCGCTCCGCTTGTCAACCTTCGCGGCGCGCCGGTCGCCCTCGCAGATGCATCTGGCGGAGGAAATCTCACGTCTTAACGCAGGATGTGTTGGAGTCTTTCCGGAAATCTGGATCGAGCGGACAGCAGCGCCTTCCGCTGGAAACAGGACCTCGCCCATCCCTCCTTGCGTGCGCCCGTTTTCTTCGTCTGGTGCACTTCTCGTGACGAAGAATCATTCGAATTTTCCTCACGGCCCGGCGTCTCCGGAGAAGCAACCCCATTCCGGCGCTCGTCTTCCCAATGAAGCCGACGCGCAGCTGGTTGAGCAGATGAGAGCCGGCAATGAGACGGCCTTTGCAACCTTCTATGATCGCTTTGCGCCCGGTCTTTTCTCGATGATTTACTCGATTCTGCGCGATCAAAAGGAATCGGAGGACGTCCTCCAGGAGTCGTTTGTCCAAATGTGGAAGCGGACTGGCACCTACGACGCGACCCGCAGCAGCCTGTTTACCTGGGCCGTGATGATCTCGCGACACAAGGCGATTGACCGGCTGCGTTCCCGGCAAAGGCAGGCGCGGCTCACCGAAGCCGTCACGATCGAAACGCAGGACGACGCGGTCGACACGGGGATCGATCGCGCGGATAACGCGCTCGCCCGCCGCGACGAACGGGAACGGGTTCGTACGGCCCTCGCGCAGCTTAATGATTCGCAGCGCGAGGCGATCGACCTCGCTTTCTTCGCCGGTCTCACGCAAACGCAGATTGCCGAGAAATTGGGTACGCCGCTGGGCACTGTGAAAGCTCGCATTCGTCGCGGGCTTCTCGCCTTGCGCGAAGTGCTCGGGCAGGTTTCGTCGTGAAGGAGGAACTGGAAGAGCAGGCATCCCTTTACGTCCTCGGGCTTCTCGAGGGCGACAAGGCGCCTGCTTTCGAGCGGCAACTGGAGTCCGATAACGAGTTGCGCGCTTTTGTCGATCAACTGGATGAAACGGCTGCGCAACTCGCGCACCATGCTCCACCGCGTCCGCTCCCACCGGCGCTACGGGAGCGCGTCCTGGGTGAGATAAGGAGTGGCAAAACGGTCCCATTTCCGCGCCGGACACAGTGGATTCCCTGGACAGTTGCTGCCTGTCTCGCCCTGATTTGCTCCTATCTCATCGCGGAGCGAAATCAGTTGCGCCATCGAGTCGTGCGCCTGCAACAGCGCGACGTGCTCGCGCAAATTCAGATCGCTTCCCTGAGCTCGAAGCTGGCGAGCGCACCCAACGCCAATGCGGTCGTGGTTTGGGACGAGAGGAAGCAGCGCGGGGTTTTGAAAGTAGCCCAGTTGCCGCGCAACGCCGCCGACCACGATTACCAGATCTGGCTGGTCGATCCGCGTTACAAGAATCCGGTCGATGGCGGTGTCTTTCACGTCGCGACTGACGAAACCATCCGGGTTCCTTTCCATCCCGCCGACCCGGTGCGCGAGGCGCAGGGATTTGCCATCAGCCTTGAGCGCAAAGGCGGGGTGCCCAAGGCCGAAGGACCGATCGTGCTCCTCGGAAAATGAGGACTTTGCTCTTGCTCGTCGTTAGTCTGCTTGCGCTTGGCGCGACCGAGCCGGCGCGCGCCCATTCCACCCTTGTCCGGTCCGAGCCGGCAAACGGTGCAACCCTGAAACAGGCGCCCGACGAAATCAGAATCTGGTTCACCGAGCCGATCAAGATTGGCTTAAGTACGATTGAAGTCCGCGACGCCGCGGGCAAACAAATCGACCAGCAGGACCTTCGGGCCGACAAGAAGGATCCGGCTCTCGTCCATCTTTCCCTGACGGCCGGATTGAAACCGGGGTCCTATCGAGTTTCCTGGTCTGCGGTTGCGCAGGACCTCCATGTCAGCAAAGGCGGCTTTAGCTTTCGCGTGGTGCCCTAACGACCAAGTCCGTGGCTTGTTTCGAGCGACGAAATTGACGCCGCACCGGGATCATTGGCGTAACGAGTAATTTCGGTGAAGGTTCTGGCATGAATCAAAAATGCTTTAACCGTCACCGAGTCGTCCTGCTTCCGATCCTTGCCTGCGCTGCCCTCGCCCTGAGCGCCGTCCTTCCCGGGATAGTCTCCGGAGCAGAAAAGTCATCTGCCCCGGCCCCGCAAAAAAACCAGGAGGCCGGTCGCCTTATCATCACGCGGTCCTCCCGTCTTTCACAACTCGTCGTCGGACTTTCGATCGACGGGAAGCAAGTTGCGAAGATACTCTACAATAATCGTTATGATGCGCCACTGGCTGCAGGACCGCATACTTTGACCGTGGTGCCGATTCCCAATCGAGAACAGGCGAGTCCTACGAGCATACAGGTGAATGTGCAGCCGGGAAAGACTTACACCTTTACTGCAGCGTTGAACGACGTCCGGATTGTTCTCAAATAAGCCCGGACGTTTGCCGAGCTGGAGTTCCATTTGTCGTATCGTTAGGCCATCAGTGCAGAACTGAAACCAGCCGGGTCACGATGCCGATCGCGCCCGCGCCAAGGACGACTGGGATGATATCCCAGCGCCAGCGGAGGATCCCGATAAAGGCGACGATCGCAATCGTGAATGCTGGCCAGTCGATCGCCGTGCCGCCGGGAAAGAGTGCGCGCATTCCGAACCAGACGGCGAGGTTCATGATCACTCCGACGACTGCGGCGGTAATGGCGGAGAGCGCGGCGGTGAGCTGCCGGTTGCCGCGCAATCTTTCGACATAGGGCGCGCCAAGGAAAATCCAGAGGAAGCAGGGCACGAAGGTCATCCAGGTCGTGAGCAGGGCGGCGGCGGTCGCGGCCAGGACTGGCGGGAGATTTCCCGGGTGATTCCAGCCTCCCACAAAGCCAACAAACTGCAGCACAATGATGAGGGGGCCGGGAGTTGTTTCGGCCAGACCAAGACCGTCCAGCATCTGCCCTGGTTGCAGCCAACCGTAGTGTGAGACCGCCTGCTGCGCGACGTAGGGGAGGACCGCGTAGGCACCTCCAAAAGTTACGACCGCGGCTTTGCTGAAGAACAGTCCCTCCTGAAACAGGACATGACCTGTGCCTAACGAAAGGCCGATCGCGATCAATGGCGCAAACCAGAGCACCAGGCTAACGCACAGAACTCGCCCGGCCCGTGACCAGACAAACCGCGTTTGTGGGAGGGATTCCGCCGCGTCGCCCAGGACCGATTTGGCTGCCGCCTGCGGGTCGACCGCGTTGATCTCAAACTTCAAGGCCCAGATTTTTCCTCCCGTCCACCCGACTACTCCGGCCGTGAAAATAATGAGCGGAAACGGAGCTTGGAAAAAAAAGATCGCGACAAAGGCCAGCGCGGCGATCGACCACATCACTTCGTTCCTGAGCGCCTTGCGACCGATTCGAATGACGGCCGCGGCCACAATCGCAATCACGGCCGGCTTCAATCCGTAAAAGATCGCCGCGATCCACGGCACGTGGCCGTAGGCGGCGTAGACAAAGCTGAGCATCCAGAGCAGCACCATCGAAGGGAGGACAAAGAGCAGGCCAGCGACAATTCCGCCGCGGGTGCGGTGGAGGAGCCAGCCGATATAAATCGCGAGCTGGGTCGCCTCCGGGCCGGGCAGTAGCATGCAGAAGTTGAGCGCGTGCAGAAACCGGGCCTGACCGATCCAGCGCTTCTTCTCCACCAGCTCGGTTTGCATGATCGCGATCTGCCCGGCGGGTCCGCCGAAGCTGATGAAACCGAGCTTGAGCCAGAAGAGAAAAGCTTCGCGAAAACTCGGATGCGCGACGGGAGGATGACGGTTGCTCCGGTTCGTTAGGGCAGGTGTTCGTCAAGCCACCACAGTTGCATCTCGTGACCGAACGCAGGAGAAGAATTTGTGAGCGCGGAAGTTGTGAATGACAGAACTGTGGCTGTGGTCGGCGCGGGCCCGGCCGGGTTGCGCGCCGTAGAGGTGGCGGTGGCCGCGAAACTGCGCGTCGTGCTGTGCGACGCGCAACCTTCGGCAGGACGGAAGTTTCTTGTCGCCGGCCGTGGCGGCTTGAACCTGACTCACGCCGAGTCGGCGGAAGATTTTCCGAAGCGTTATCGCACCGAGCCCGAGCGCTGGCGCGATCTGCTGAGTGAGTTTGGGCCGGATGCTTTGCGGGCGTGGGCGGAACAGCTGGAAGTGGAGACGTATGTCGGCACGAGTAACCGGGTGTTTCCGCGCGGCCAGAAAGCGGCCGTCCTCCTGCGTGCCTGGCTGCGGCGACTGCGCAGCGCCGGAGTCGACTTTCGAACCGGCGCACGACTCGCTGGCCTAAGGAGAGAAGGCGGTCGCTGGCTCCTCGATTTCGCTGACGGCGCAGGATTGCTCGCGGACGCGGTCGTGCTGGCGCTCGGCGGTGCGTCATGGCCCGAGACCGGCTCGGATGGCGCCTGGCCGCCGCTCCTCGCCGCGCATGGCGTGGAGATGAGATCATTCGTGGCGGCGAATTGCGGCTGGAACGTCGCCTGGCCGGCTGGCGTGCTTGAGCGCGCGGAAGGTCTGCCGCTCAAGAATCTTAGCGTTACCGCTGGCGCCGAGACGGTCTCGGGCGAATTGTTGATCACCCGCTACGGACTGGAAGGGGGCGCAATCTATCGGCTTGGACCGGTCCTGCGCGCGCTCGCGCCACCAGAATTGCGGATCGATTTCAAACCGCAGGTAACCCCGGAAGTTTTAGGCGCGCGCGTCGCGCACTCGCTGCTGCCGGGCGAATGGTTTCGCGCCTGGAAACTCAGCACGGGCGCGATTGCCTTGCTTGAAGGTTTCTTCGCCGACGATTGCATCGACCGTGACCGGGCGATCACCCGCGTGAAGAATTTCGTTCTTCGGTTGGAAAGCCCGCGGCCGATCGCCGAGGCGATCTCGACTGCCGGCGGCGTTCGCTGGCAGGAATTGAGCGAGACCCTCATGTTGCACAAAATGCCGGGCGTCTTCCTCTCCGGCGAAATGATCGACTGGGAAGCGCCCACCGGCGGCTACCTCCTGCAGGGATGTTTTTCCACCGGAACGCGCGCCGGGCGCGCGGCCGCGATCTACGCGCGGCGCGAAAACCCTTGAAAGTAACCGCTCCCCTAACGAACCGCGTCTAGCTCGTCCACTGTTTCCAGCGTTTGCGCAGCGGCTTGACGTATTCATCCACGTCCACCTCTCGCACACGCCCGAGTCCTTCCTTCACCGCATCGGCGGAATCGGAGTAGCCGCGTTTCACGCTGCGCACGAGTGAGGGCAGAAAGGCGGGCGCGATAGAGTTCCAGTCAAACTCCCGCAAAGCCCGCTTGAGCGAAGCCGAGGGCTCTTCCGGCCGCGAGGAATACCGAATCGCAAGCCCAATCGCCAACCCGAGGGCGAGCGCACCGAGCACTGTCGGCACCGGATTTTCGCGCAGGAAAAACTCCGTGCGCTCACGCACGACGACTGCTTTTTGGCGAGTCTGGTCCCAAGTATCGGCGGCCGCGCTGGAAAACTTCCGCGCATTTTCCGCCATCCGTTTTTGGGCGCTGCCGCCCTCCGTCGCACTGCCAAATTCGGTTTCAGACATCGGATCTTTCTCCGTGAAATTGTCTCCGTTAGAATTCTTCATAACTTAACTTCGCACATCGCGGCCATTTTGCGCTTCTCGATTCGCATTTGCCGGGTGATCGCGATCCGGAGCCGGACAGGACGCGAAGGCACAGCAGAAGAGTTAATTCAGCTAACCGGAGAACTAGCTTACGAGAAGCATCAGGCAGGCGAAGGGTCGCGCTGGGACCATGTTCACGGAGTCTGGAAGGCGGCTTGGACGAAGATCAGCGGACCGATTTCGCCGTGCGATCCCTCGTGCGGAATGCGCGGCAGTATTTAGTTGTCGCCGGGATCGGTCGCCGGCTCAAGAGTTGGCTGGTGGCGAACCGGGTTCACTGATCCTGGCTACAATCAACGCCATTTGTGCTTCGGATACCTACGCTGCAGCTCTTGCTTGATTTTGGGATAACTCTCCCGCCAGAAAGTGCCGAGATCGTCCGTGATCTGGATCGGACGATGATTTGGCGCGAGCACTTCGATTCGCAACGGTACCCTGGCGGGGCCAATGGCCAGACCGTTCGCCACCCCGTAAAGATCCTGGATGCGCGCTGCGACGGTCGGAGGTTTATCGGCTCCGTAGACGATTTTCGCCGTCCGATCGTTCGGCAATTTGATTCGCTCCGGCGCGAGCTGGTCGAGCGCGGCGCGTTGCGTGGTGCTCAGCCACGATTTCAGGACCGGCCCCACCGGGCGCTCCTTGATTTCTTTGTAGCTCGTCGCCCCCTGACAGACCTGTTCGATCAAGAGCGCGCGATCCGACTCCTCGATCGGCGGCAGCTCCAGTTCGGGAAATGTCTTCGCGGCGAAGTTGAGACGGGCAATCCATTGCTCGACCGCGTGGTCCCATTTCTTAAGCGGACAACTTCCGGCCATCACTTCCCGGGCGAGCAACGCCGCCGCCTCCGCCGCTGGAACGCGATCCGATTTCTTTTCCACCAAGACCAGATCGCGGAAAACGACCACCGTCCGCCCCACGACACGGCGCGACGAGCTATCGAAGGTCACCTCCGTCTTTTCCTCAATGGCTTCGGGGAAAAATTCATGCAGCCATTCCATCTTGATCGCCGTCGCGAGGGTGAGCAGGACCTGGCGCTCGCCGTCGTGCGACTCGATCTCCCGAATCTCCGATGCGACCAGAAGTCGGGCGCGATGGACGACACTTTCGCGCGCCAGGACTCCACGCCGATTATGCACCAATGCGCAGCGAAGCGTGCCTTCGTCGAGTCGCACCGCGACTTGGTCGGGAAAACCAGCGAGGACACAGCGTGCCATCGCGCCGGGCGCCGCTTCACGCTCTGCGATATCAAGGTTCTCGGACTGCGCGATGGAAAGAAACTGCTCCCAGAGCTGTCCTGCTTCGCGGGCGGCGCCAGCGTTTACCCCGAGGCGCGCGCAACGATGCGAATCAAAATTGTTCTTTTCCGCGAAACGAAACGCGCGGAGCAAAATGAAAAGATCGGATTCATCGTCATTCCCGAGAAAATCATCGCGTTCGTCGCGCACTTGTTTGCCCTCGGCCCGGCGCAACAAACTGCGGCCTTGCGTCAAGGCCGCGATCAGCGCGACGCCGCGCACGCAGCGCTCATGCTCCGCCATCAATAACATGCGTGCGTAACGCGGATGGACGGGAAAGGCGAGCATGCGCCGGCCTAACGATGTCACTTTTCCGTCACTGATCGCGCCAAGATCGGCCAGCAGTTGCTCCGCGTTTTCGAGTGCCTTCGGGTCGGGCGGCTCAAGCCAGCGAAATCCGGCAATGTCCTCGATCCCGCTTGCCTTTAAGGTCAGGACGACTTCGGCGAGGTCGAGCCGTTTCACTTCCGGCAATTCCTGTGGCGCGCGCTCGAACTGCTCGCTCTCTGTCCAGAGTCGCAGGCAATGCCCGGGTGCTGTCCGGCCCGCTCGCCCGGTGCGCTGTTCGGCCGAGGCCCGGCTGATTTTTTCGATGAAGAGGGTATTGATTCCGCGCCGCGGATCGAAACGCGCAATCCGTGCCAGGCCGCTGTCGATGACCACCCGTACGCCCTCAATCGTAAGCGAGGTTTCCGCCACGTTTGTGGCCACGATCACTTTGCGCTTCGCGGAGGGCGCGAGCGCAGCGTCCTGTTCCACCGGTGGCAGCTCGCTGTAAAGCGGCAAGGCGACAAATCGATCGCTCAGGCGCGAGGCGCGCAGGGCGGAGAGGGTGCGGGTGATTTCATATTTTCCCGGCATGAAGATCAGAACGTCGCCTTTCGTCTCCGCCGCGATGCGTTCCAGCTCATCGGACGCCAGGTCCCAGACCGGATAGTTTTCCGCCCGCACTGGTCTCGCGAGATATTCGATCGCGACCGGATGCATCCGTCCGCTCGAGGTGAGCACCGGGCAGGGAGCGAGATATTTTTCCAGCTTGTCCGACTCGAGCGTCGCGGACATGACGACCAGCTTGAGATCAGGGCGCTTTGCTTCCTGCAAACGCAGGGCGCGCCCGAGGGTGATATCGCCATAGAGATGGCGTTCATGGAATTCGTCGAAGAGAATCGCTGCGACCCCGCGCAGCTCGGGATCCTGCAATAATTGGCGGAGAAGAATTCCCTCGGTCACAAAACGAATTCGGGTTTTTTGGGAAGCGACTTTTTCGAAGCGGATTTGATAGCCAACCTCGTCACCGAGACGGCCACCACGTTCGAAGGCGACGCGTTTGGCGAGGAGCCGCGTCGCAAGCCGGCGCGGCTGGAGGATGACGACTTCGCCGTCGCCGAGGAGGCCGCGATCAAGCAGGATCTGCGGCACCTGGGTGGATTTTCCCGAGCCGGTCGGCGCCTGCAGGATCAGGCGAGGCCGGACCGAGAGCGACTCGACGATCTCGGCTTCGAGTTCGTAGATCGGGAGATCGCGCAGATTCATGCGGGCGACCCTAACATGCTTGCACCGGCCTGAGTGAATGCTCAGGGTTTGGCGTGCCCTGAACGCGCGGAAGCGCGTGCCTCCGCAAGGTCCGCGACGAATTCCGCGATCTCCGTTTTGGTCGTGGCCCAGGAACACATCAGCCGGTAGATGCCGGGCTCGAAGAAGTTTTGAAAATGCCAGCCCACGGCGTGCATCTGTCCCACGATCTCGTCAGGCAAGCGTACGAAAAGCGCGCTGGCTTCGCGGGGAAACGCGAGATCAGCCAAACCGAGCGTGCGCAACTTCTCTTCCAACAACCGCGTCATTGCGTTCGCATGTCGCGCGTTTTTTAGCCAGACCTCATTCGCCAGCAGGCCAGTCCACGGCGCGGCGAGAAAACGTGTCTTGGAGGCGAGCTGCGCTCCCTGTTTCACTCGATAATCGAACTCACGCGCCAGTTCGCGGTTAAAAAAGACCACGAGCTCTCCAGCGGCGGTGCCGTTTTTCGTTCCGCCGAAGGCAAGGACATCAACTCCGCGCTGCCAGCTTGTTTCCTTCGGGGCGCAGCCTAACGATGCCACGGCGTTGGCGAAACGCGCGCCGTCCATGTGCAGAAGGAGCGAATGCTCCTGCGCAAAAGCGGCAACCGCTTCCAATTCATCCAACGAATAGACCGTGCCCGCTTCCGTGGCCTGCGTGATACTGAGCGCCCGCACCCTGGTGGAATGGACGTCGAGGTGTTGCCCGAGGATGGAGTTTGCCGACTTGAGATCGATTTTCCCGTTCGCCCCACCAACGCGCAGCAGTTTGGCGCCACCAGAGAAAAATTCGGGCGCGCCGCATTCGTCCGTTTCAATGTGCGCGCGCTCGTGGCAAATGACGCTGTCGAAGGGCCGGCAAAGTTGGGCCAGCGCGAGCGAGTTCGCGGCCGTCCCGTTGAAGACGATGAAGGTTTCGCAATCGGTCTCGAAAATTTCCCGCACCTGGATGCGGACGTGCGCGGTCCATTTATCTGCACCATAGGAAGCCTCGGCATCCTGGTTTGCTTCGGCCAGCGAGGCCCAGGCCTCCGGGCAAATCGCCGCGACGTTGTCACTCGCAAATTGAAAGCGTTGGTGGCTCGGCATCTGGAGCATTCGTAAACGACATTGGGCGCGGCGGCAAACTCCCTAACGAAAAGCAAGCATCTGGGCGCGACGTGTGGAAGCGGGCAAGTAGAGTGTACGCTTCCCGATGACGGCGGCGCCTGTCCGGCTATGTTTGGCCCCGCACCTCTGGACCTTGAATGCGTCGCCCATGACCAGCGCCATCACCGAAGCCTTTCAGTTCGTCGTCGGAAATGATTTCAGGACGATCCTTGTCCGTATCCGGGCGCGCAATGTTCCGGCGCTCATCCAGTTTGGTGTTTACAGCCTGTGCGGCGGGCTGGCTACGGTCGTTTTCGTGGGCCTGACCGTTTTTCTCTCTTATCACGTCTTCCCGGCGATGGACCGCATGGTCGTTGATGGCGCCCCGATTACCGATCAGCTGCGCGCGAGGAATTTGCTCATCAACAACACCATCGCTTTCGCGGTCGCCAACCTCGTGGCTTACGGCACGAATATTTTCTTCGTCTTTGAGACCGGTCGCCATCATCCCGTAATGGAGTTTCTATATTTCACTGCCGGCAGCACGGTCGGCTTCCTCATCAGTCAGTTCGCCGGACCCTGGCTGGTCCACGCCTACGGCCTGCCCACGGCGACCGCGATCATGACGAATATCGCTGCGTCGGTTTTCCTAAACTTCGCGATACGAAAGTTTTTCGTCTTCAAAAACTAGTTCCGAAGGTGCATACGGGACCGGGCCGGTGACGGCAGTGCCGATGCCGATGGTCGTCTTGCCGGGCTTTGCCGAAACGCGCGGGCCGACTTATCCTCGCCCCATGAGTGACTTGCAAGTCGCCGTGGAAAGGCGTGGTCAACAAATTTTTGACCTGGTCGATCAGCATCCGGAATCAATTTTCAGCAAAGCCGGATTCTATCAGCGAATGATGGCGTTCTCGATGCGGGACGAGACCTTCAAGGTGCAGATGTTTCGCTTCGTTGATGTGCTGGCATCGCTCCGCCACTCGGACGACATCGTGGAGCACCTGCGGGAATATTTTCACGGGATGAACGGTTTTGTCCCGATGATGCAAACTGGTCTGCGCGCGGCTGGTATTTTCCCGTGGCTGACCGCCTACATCCTGCGGCGCAACGTTTCGGGCATGGCGCGGCAGTTCATTGCGGGGCGCAATCCCGATGACGTCATGAGAACGCTGCGCAAGCGGCGCCGGGAAAATATCGCCTTCACCGTGGATTTGTTAGGCGAAGCCGTCGTCAGCGAAGCGGAGGCGGAGGAATATGCGGCACGGTGCCTGGCTTTGGTGGAAGGCCTCCCGGAGCTAACGCGCGGCTGGAGCGATCCGCTCGGCGGACATTCGGATCTCTTCCCGGTGGTCAACGTCTCGGTCAAAATCTCCGCCCTCTATTCGCAGATGAATCCGGCTGATCCGGCCGATGCCATCGCGCATCTGGCCCCGCGCTTGAGGCCCATCCTGCGGCGGGCGCGTGAGCTGGGGGCCTTCATTAATTTCGACATGGAGAGTTACGCTCACAAGAACACCACGCTCGAACTTTTCCGAACGCTCTTTATGGAAGGCGAGTTCAGGGATTGGCCGCACGCCGGGATCGTGGTGCAGGCTTATCTGCGCGATGCCGAACGCGACCTGCAGGATCTAATTGCCTGGGGCAGGGCGCGTGGCACGCGGTTCGCCGTGAGACTGGTGAAGGGCGCCTATTGGGACTACGAGAAGATCAAGGCGGACCAGAACGGATGGCCGTGTCCGGTCTTCCTGCAAAAGCCGGAAAGCGACGCCAATTTCGAGGCGCTCACCGCCATCCTGCTCGACAACGAGACGATAGTGACGGCCGCTTTCGGTTCGCACAATGTGCGCAGTATCGCGCACGCGATGTCTTACGCTGAAAAGATCGGGCTCGAGAAGAGCCGCTTCGAATTTCAACTGCTTTACGGCATGGCGGGTCCGATCAAGCGCGCCTTGGTCGAGATGGGGTATCGGGTGCGCGAATATTGCCCGGTCGGAGAGCTGTTGCCCGGAATGTCTTACCTCGTCAGGCGGCTGCTCGAAAACACTTCCAACGAGGGATTCTTGCGCGCGAAATTTTCCGAGAACGTTTCGGCCGCGCAGCTCCTGCGCGACCCGAACGAACTTGTCCTGCGACCGGCTTCGCTAACTCCGACGACCACGGAGGATCGATCTTCGCCAGATGGCGCTTCCCATCCAGCGTTGCCAGGAGATACTTATGAAAACTCGCCGCTCGTGAATTTCGTTTACAAAGAAAGTCAGGAACAAATGCAGGCCGCGTTGCGCGACATTCGCAGCCGGTTTGGCCAAAAATTTCCGCTCGTCATCAACGGCGAAAAAATCTGGACCGATACGCTCACGCCCTCGGTTAATCCCAGCGTGCCGGATCAAATTGTCGGTTACGCAGCGGAAGCGGGAATTCCAGAAGCAGAGCGCGCCGTTAGTGTCGCCCTGGCCGCGTTCAAGAAATGGGGCCGCACCCCGGTGGAAACGCGAGCCCAGTTGCTCGAACGCGTCGCTGTCATTCTCAATCGTCGTCGCTACGAAATCTCTGCGCTGGAAGTCTTCGAAGTCGGCAAACCCTGGGCCGAGGCCGATGCCGACGTCCGCGAGGCGATCGATTTTTGCCACTTCTACGCACACCAAATGCGGCTGATTGGCCGGCCGCACCTCACCCAGGAAGTGCAGGGCGAGGAGAGCTATCAGCATTACTGGCCGCGCGGCGTCGCCCTTGTCATCGCACCGTGGAATTTTCCCCTGGCGATCCTTTGCGGAATGGTTTCGGCCGCTTTGGTCACCGGCAACACCGTGATCATGAAACCTTCCGAGCAGTCGCTCTGCATCGGCGGGTTGCTCATGGAAGTTTTCGAAGAAGCCGGTGTGCCACCCGGAGTGCTGAATTTCCTCAATGGTCACGGCTCGGTCATCGGCGCCTACATGGTGGACCATAAGGATGTCGATCTGATCGCCTTTACCGGATCGCGCGAGGTCGGGCTGCGAATTTGGGAAAGCGCCGGCCAGACACGGGAAGGTCAGCGCGAGCTGAAGCGCGTCATCTGCGAGATGGGCGGCAAGAACGGCATGATTGTCGATTTCGATGCCGATCTCGACGAGGCGATCGTCGATTCCATTTATTCGGCCTTCGGATTTCAGGGACAAAAATGTTCCGCACTTTCCCGGCTCATCGTTCTGGAAGGGAACTACGATCGCGTGATGGAACGTTTGCTTTCCGCCGCGGGCAGTTTGCGCGTTGGAAATCCGGAAGAACCGGGCATCACCGTTGGGCCGGTCATCGACGAAGCCGCACATAAGCGCATTCTCGAGTACATCGAGATCGGCAAGAGCGAGGCTACGCTCGCCTATCAGGCGAAAGATTTACCGCCGCAGGGATACTTTATTCCGCCGACCATTTTCACCGATGTGAAGCCTCACATGCGCATCGCCCGCGAAGAGATTTTCGGTCCGGTCTTGAGCGTCCTCAAAGTGCGCGATCTGGATGAAGCGATCGAGGTCGCGAATAGCACCGATTACGCATTGACCGGGGGCTTTTTCTCGCGCAGCCCGGCCAACATCGAGCGCGTGAAAGCGGCCTTGGAAGCGGGCAATGTGTACATCAATCGCTCCTGTACCGGCGCGGTCGTCGGCCGGCACCCCTTTGGCGGGTTCAAGATGAGCGGTGGCGGGACAAAAGCGGGCGGGGGGGATTACCTGCTCCAATTCCTCATTCCGCGGGTCGTGACTGAAAACATCATGCGCCACGGTTTTGCTCCCGAGGAAACGCCGCCGTATCGCGACGAGTTCCTCCTTAGGTAATCGTCCTCAACGGCAGCCGGACCAATCCGCACTCGGCCTTTGGCCAAACTCCTAACGCGTCGTTACTTCAAAAAACCGAATGACCTCTCGAATCATCGCTATGATCGGCCAGGTCGAGGCGAGCGTGACCAAAGCGAGCACGGCCGTTTCCAGGCCGAAGTTGCGACTAGCGTCGGCGCGCAGAACCTCGCGAGCCAGGCGGTTGAAGCCGGGTCGGCCGTCCGGTTGGCCTCCGCCAAAGTAGGAGCCGCCTTTCCGGCGAGCTTGAAATTCAAACGCGAGCCGCGGAAACGAACCGCCGCGCCGGTTTGGGTCGTCGTAACGGGACAACCACCTGACCGATTCAACTTCGTGATTGGGTTTCATTTGTGGTTCCTTGCGAGATGGAGAATTCCGAAAAGTCCGGACGCCCGTGCAAGGTCGCCCGAGTTTCTATCGTGCCGGGGGAGGCGGTACGACGGAACGCGTAGTTAAGCGAAGCCAGGAAGCGGCTGCCCACCCGTCGCGCGTGGATCGATGGCATTTCGAAAATATTCTAAAGCGAATTGCAACTTCGTCCAGTTTGACGCGGACTGACGCAAGGTTGAATCAGGGGTCAAATGCCTTGGGTTGTGGTTCTTGACGGTCGCCAAGAACAAGCCGCAAGAGGTCGACCGCTGATCGAAAACTGCCGCTCGATCAGAGATCATCCCACTCCAGAAAAAAGCCCGATCACGGACGTGTTCAGGCCCGGGGCCGGAGCAGACCAAGGGGATTTACGGGGTCGATCTTCAGCCGGCGATTGAGCTGGCGGGTACCCGCGCCGCCGATTTTTTGCAGGACACGCAGGCGCGCCACTTCAGGACTGTCGTGCCAGACCGGTTTGCGATGCAGCGCAAGGATGCCTTCCTTTTCCACGAGCAGACCCCAGCCGAGGGGCGCCTCCGGTTCGCGCAGGAGATCGTTAGGCAGAACGAGGAAAAAGAGATTGGCGCAGGCATAGCGGGCGAGCTTTTCGAATTTGCGGCCGTTCCGCAACTGATTCTGCAGTGCTGCCAGCTCGCGCGTAACGCGCTGATAACCACGATGCTCAATCGCGCCGAAATCGTGCGCGTCCCACTCTGGAAAAAGCGTCTCGCCGCTGCGCAATGTCGGGTAGTGGATGCGCAGATGCTTCTCCAGGATCTGCCGGCGGCGATAGACCGACTCAAGTCGCGCCAGCGTTTGTGGACTGCGGCAATCATCGCGCCGCAGGTCGGACGCGGATTGCTTGCACTCGAAGACGACCGTGTGGCCAATCGTGCCATTTCTCTGCGGCCGGTAGGCAGCAACATCGGCACGATAACGGCATCGCGGGAGGGAAACCTCGAGCGCAGCCAGCGGGTAGCCATTTTCCTGCGCCCAGAGAAGGGCGAGGCGTTTCAACCGGAGATGAGCCGCAGTCTCGCCGCGGCGGGTTGTAGCCTGGCCTACCGACTCGTCCATTCCGCCAGCTCCTTCGCCCAATAGGTGACGATGAGATCGGCTCCGGCGCGCTTCAGGCCGGTCATTATTTCGAGCACGGCCTGGCGTTCGTCGAGCCAGCCGCGTTCAGCTGCCGCCTTGACCATGGCGTATTCGCCGCTCACGTGATAAACCGCCGTCGTTAGGCCAAAGCGCTCGCGTACTCGCCAGAGAATGTCGAGATAAGGCAGGGCCGGCTTCACCATGATGATGTCGGCGCCTTCTTCCACGTCGAGCGCCGCTTCGCGCAGCGCTTCAATGGCATTGGCCGGGTCCATCTGATAGCCGCGGCGATCGCCAAATTGCGGCGGGCTTTCCGCCGCTTCCCGAAATGGGCCGTAAAATGCGGAGGCGAATTTTGCCGCGTAGCTCATGATCCCGGTTTGGTCGTAGCCACCCTCGTCGAGCGCCTCGCGGATCGCGCCGATGCGGCCATCCATCATGTCGCTTGGCGCGACGATGTCGGCGCCAGCGGCGGCATGGGAGAGCGCGGTTTTCACGAGCAACTCAACGCTCTCGTCATTCAGGACATGGAAATGGTCGCCGTCGATCCGCGTCACGCCGCAATGGCCGTGGCTCATGTATTCGCAGAGGCAAACGTCGGTCATCACGAGGAGGTCGGGGCATTCTGTCTTGATCGCGCGAACCGCCTGCTGCACCACGCCTTTTTCCGCGTAGGCGCCAGAAGCCTGCTCGTCCTTTTCGATAGGGATGCCGAAGAGGATAACAGCCTGCAAACCGGTCGCGGCAGCGCGCGCGGCCTCGGCCGCGACTTCTTCAGGCGGAAGCTGCTCGACCCCCGGCATACTCCTTATGGGTCGGCGGGTGCCGATTCTTTCGTTCACGAAAAGTGGAAGGATGAAATCGTGCGGACTAAGATTGGTCTCGCGCACGAGGTTGCGCAGGGCCGCGGTGCGGCGGAGGCGGCGGGGCCGATGGACCAATTTTCTCACGGCCGGAGGCTACGCGCATGGTTTGGGGTGGGCAAGCGGCCGCGGTTGTGCAAGGGGGTGGCGCGGTGTTTGTTGCGCTCGCTATGCCACGGTCCACGCCTAACGAGGGGCACAGTTACCTGCTGATCGACGTGAGCAACTCCTTCACCAAGCTGGCCTTCGCTTCGACGAAGAAACTGGATGCCGCGGAGCGGATCGAGACAGCGCGCCTGAGCGAAGAGGCGATCGCAAGGCTCCTGCGGAATCGCGAGATCGGGCAGGTGGTTATCTCTTCCGTCGTCCCGAAAAAGAATGCGCTCATTCGCCGCGCGGCAAAAAAGATTCCGACCTTGTTTGTGAGCGCGAAGTGCCGGCTTGGCGTCAGCGTCGACTATCCGGAGCCGGCTTCAATCGGTGCCGACCGACTGGCGAACGCGGCGGCGGTCGCAGCCCTTTTCGGGTGTCCGGCGGTGGTGGTGGATTTTGGAACGGCGGTGACCTTCGACGTGGTATCGGCGGAGCGCGCCTATATCGGGGGCGTGATCGCTCCGGGCCTCGAAGCGATGACCGCATATCTTTATGACCGCACAGCGCTTTTGCCGAAACTGAGTCTCGCCGAGCCGCGCTCTGTCGTCGGCCGGTCGACCAAAGGCGCGATGATGTCCGGCGCGATTTTCGGTTATCGTGGGTTGGTGAAGGAAATTCTAATCAAGATCGGCGCGGAAGCGTTCGGGAAAAAGAAGCCGCAGATTGTCGCGACTGGTGGCTACGCTCGATTGATCGCCGCGCGAATGCCGGAAATAAGGACCGTGCATCCACATCTGACCCTGGAAGGGTTGCGCGTGATCGGAAATTTGAATCGTTAGGCCGGCCCGGTGGAATGAACAATACAGCGATCGGGATCGATTTCGGCGGCACGACCGTGAAGCCCGGCGTGGTGGTCGATGGGAAAATTATCGCGCGCCTTCCGCCGCTTCGAACCCACGACTATGCGGGGCATGATTCGCTTCTGATCGCGATTCGACACGCAATTGAGGAATTGCAGAAACAGCACCCCGAAGTTGCGGCGGTCGGCGCCGGATTGCCGGGAATGGTCGATAGCATCAACGGCCGTGTCTGGCAGCTCTCCAACGTGCCTGGCTGGGAAGACGTACCGCTCACCGCGCTGCTCGAGGAATGGTCCGGAGTGCCGGCGGCAATTGACAACGATGCGAACGCGATGGCGTATGCCGAATGGCTTTTCGGCGCCGGCCACGAGGGGGTGAACGTCGTGTGCGTGACGTTAGGCACGGGTGTCGGCGGGGGGCTCATCCTGGATCGGAGGCTTTATCGCGGGAGCCGGCTCGGTGCGGGAGAGATTGGGCAAATGACAATGGATCCGAACGGTCCGCCGGGGCAGTACGGGAATAATGGCGCGCTGGAGAAATATGTCGGCAATGTCCAGATCGCGGAGCGTGCGCAGGCGCTTTACCGGGAAGCGGGCGTGGCAAAAACGCAGGAGGAATGTTCGCCGCTTGGGCTGGAAGTGGCGGCCAACGCGGGCGACACCATCGCGCACAAAGTGTGGGAGGAGGTGGGCTTCGCCATCGGGATCACCCTTTGCGACATCGTCTGGCTCTTGAACCCGGACCGAATTGTGATCGGGGGCGGAGTCGCGCGGGCCGGCGAATATGTTTTCGGCCCGATCCGACGTGTCATCGAGCAGCGGACGATGAAGATTTTTCACGAAGGCCTGACGATTGTGCCGGCAAAGTTAGGCAACGATGCGGGGATGATCGGGAGCGCCGCGCTGGCACTGGATAAGGCGGTGCAGCTTCCCCCGAAATGAATCAAACCAGGTCCACCAAGGCGGCACAGGAATTTCGGTTTCGACCCGAGTGTCCCTTGTGTTGTTGGCGCGAGAACGAAATAGCTCAGCCTGGCCTAACGATGATTTCATGACTCAACAGCTCCTCGCCGTCGAACTCGAAGTAGCCGGTGAAATGCGCGCCGCGAATAAGGAACGGGAGCCAGTGCCGATCATCCGCCCACATTTCGTCGTAGGGAATCTGGTCGAGCGGAGTCCAGAGCGGGACGGCCTCGTCGGTTTCGCGCGGCTCGCCGGTGAAATCGTGCGCGAGAAAAACGGCGCAATGCAGGCTGTAACCGTCGCGGAATTGAAAATGCAATTCCGCGCGCTGCTCGGCCCCGAGCGGCCGGATGCGGAGTTCCTCAAAGGTCTCGCGCAGGGCGGCAGCGAGCGGCGCCTCGCCAGGGTCCATCTTTCCTCCCGGCCCGTTGATCTTTCCCGCGCCGAAACCGCGTTTTTTGCGGATGAGAAGAATCTGCTCCTTTCGCACGATGAAGAGGAGATTGGCGCGCTGCTGCGGTTGCCAGGTTGCCCAGTCGATCATGTCGCCCGATAACTCTTGGTCGTTCGGTCCGGTCGAGGCAGGCTGGGGGCGAGGTTGATGAAAGTCGGGGAAAGCGCGGTCATTTTATTGCTGGTTCTGAGTTCGTTAGGCGCGAACGTCGTCGCTCCAACCAAGGCGGAAATCGAAGCGATGTATGCCGCGGCCGCGCAGGAGCTCAACGCCGGAAATTACGGTGAGGCTTTGAAGAAACTTGATGCGATCGACGCGCGCCAGCCGGATGTGGCAGCAGCGAAAAACCTGCGCGGAGTGGCCTTGATGCGCATGGGTGAGTACGGGCCGGCGGAGAAAGCCCTGCAAAAAGCGCGCGAGCTGGACCCGAATCTCTGGGAAGTGCGCTTCAATCTCGCCGAGGTTCCCTTTCTGAGAAAAAGCTGGGCCGAAGCGCGCGATCGTTTCCAGGCGCTGGCCGAGGAACCGAGTGACGAGGTAGAGGGCGCGACCGCGGATCTCATTCAATTCAAGATCCTGCTCACCTATCTGCTCCAGAACAAGGAGAAGAATGCGGCCCTGATCCTGGATCGGCTCAAGGCTTCGTCGGCCAGCCCCGCCTACTATTACGCCAAGGCGGCGTTCGCCTTTCAGGAGAAGGATGAAACGGGAGCGCGGATTAACCTGCGCGCGGCGGAGAAGGCCTATTCTCCGCGGCTGAACAAGCTTTTCGCAGAGTCGTTTTACGAAGTGGGCTGGGTAGCGAAGCCGGACGATGCCAAGCCGGTGGCGCTAGAAGTGACTTCGGAGGCTGAACGGCTGAGGAAGGCACAGGCGGATTTTGGAAAGGCAACGAGTGCCTTTCGGCAAAAAGACTTCGACGGCGCCCTGCGGTTGCTCGACGAGGTGGACGCAGCGGCGCCGAACCAGGCGGTTTCCTACAACTTGCGAGGCGAGATTTTGCTCGAAGAAGGAAAGGAGCAGGAAGCGGAAGCGGCTTTTCGCAACGCGCTTGTCGCCGATCCGCAATTCCAGGACGCCCGTTTTAACCTGGCGCGTATTCCGTTCAAAAAGCATGACTACGCGACGGCGCGCAAACAACTCGAAGAACTTCTCGGCGCGATCTCGGGCGACAAACAACAGCGTCATCGCGAGGAACTGATCCGCTATGAGATTTTTCTCACCCTGCTGCTCGAAGGCCGGGACGGCGCAGCGCAGAAGGCGATGGAGGAATTCAAGATGATGGACGACACGCCGGCGCTCTATTACGCGCAGGCGGCCTGGGCGTTTCAGCATGGAAATCCCAAACAGGCGGGCAACTGGGTGGCGAACGCCGGCAATCTTTTTTCGCCGGAGCTAAATCGTTCGTTCGCGACTCCCCTGACGGATCTCGGCTGGTTGAATGGCGCGGCTGAACGGCTGCCAACGCCAACCGCGATCGCGTCGACGAAGGCAAGCCCATCGCCCAGTGCGGAGCCATCGGCATCCGCGGTCGCAGGGGAAAGTTTACCGGCAAGCGGCGCTGTGATCGCGAAATCTTCTGTGAATCCGTCGCCTGCGAAAGAAGAAGCGCCCTCGCCCAGTGCGGAGCCATCGGCATCCGCAGTCGCAGGGGAAAGTTTACCGGCAAGCGGCGCTGTGATCGCGAAATCCTCTGTGAATCCGTCGCCTGCGAAAGAAGAAGCGCCCTCGCCCAGTGCGGAGCCATCGGCATCCGCGGTTGCTGGGGAAAGTTCACCAGCGAGCGGGGGTGTGATCGCGGAATCTTCGGCGAATCCGTCGCCAGCGAAAGAAGAAGCGCCCTCGCTTAATCCAGAGCCTTCCGCTTCCGCGGTCGCGGTGGCCGAAGCACCTGCGACCCCGTCTCCGACGCCCCACGAAACTCCGGCGCCGATTGTCGCGAAAAAGGAAATGATCGAGACAACCGCTCGGCCGACTTTGTCGCCGCAACCTTCCGCCCTTCGGAGAGCCGTCGCGCACAAGAAGAAGGAACCGACGCCCCAACCGCAGGAGCGCATCGGCAAGAAGGAGACAACGCGGAGTGCGCGGGCGACCGCGACCGCGGAAGGGGCCGAAAAAGCTCCACGCGCCAGGAGAGCGACCTCGCAGCCGCAGCCGCCGCCCGCGGCCGCAGTGATGAGCCAGCCGCCGCATCAGAACTTCGGTGATAAGGTCGTTCGTTTCTTGCTGTATCCGTTTCGACATCCGAAGGAAACAACGGTGAATCCGGTGGGCGGTCGCGCCGTCGCAAGAGGTAGTGCCAGTCCGACGCCGAGTCCGCCTGCACAGGGCCGTAGGAAGAATTAATCATTTGGCATTTTCGACCTCCGGCGGTTTGGTTCGACAGTCATGAAGTTCCAAAAACTCACGACAATTTCCCTCCTGTTTCTGAGCTTTCTTGCGTCTTCCGGAACTGCTGCCGAGAAGCCGCAGCTCGAGTCGATGTATGACAAAGCGTTCCAGGCTTTCGACAGCGGCAGGTATGATGCAGCCCTGACGGCGCTGGACACGATCGATGCGCGGCAGCCTGATCTGGCGGAATCCCTTAACCTGCGGGGGGTGGTTTATATGCGCCAGGGCAAGTACGACCAGGCGGAGAAAACATTGCGCAAGGTGCTCTCGATCGAGCCCAAGTTTTGGAACGCCAGCTTCAACCTCGCCGAGATTCCGTTTTTGAGGAAGGACTGGAGCGAATCACGCAACCGTTTCGAGGCGTTGCTCGCGGGCGAGCATAATGGGCTGCAGCCCGAGACGAATCAGCTGATTCAATACAAAATCCTGCTCACGTTTATCCTCGAGGGCAAGGAGAACATGGTCGACTGGACTCTGAGCAAGTTCGAGCTCTCGAAAGACAGCCCCGCGCTTTACTACTCGAATGCCGGGATCGCCTTCCAGCATGGCAATCAGAAGGAGGCAGAGAAATGGATGGATGCGGCTGATAAGCATTTTCCCGCGCCGATTAACAAGCTTTACGCCGAGTCGTTTTATGAGGTCGGCTGGCTGCAAAGGCCCCCCGGTGAATCGCACCCGACGATTGAGATTACGTCCAGCGCGGAGCGCGCTGCGCGGTTGAAGGCGGACGCGCAGGTGGATTTCGGGAAGGCCGAACCGCCTCCGGTGCCGGTTGAGGCGGAACAAACTGCACCCGCGGTGAATCCAGCCGTGACCGCCTCCAAAGCCTTGCCATCGGGGAGTCCCGCGGTCTCGGCCGCGCCGGTTGCGCCGCATGCTTCCGCGGCCCCGGTTGTAACGGTGCAGGCGTCTGCTACTCCGGTTGTCGCAACGGAAGAGACTGCGGCTTCGCCGGCCGTGACCAGGCGTAATCCTGCTCGGGCTCGCGCCTGGTCGCAGACCCTTGTCGACATGATCAATCGAATACCGATGCCGCGCGCGGGCGCATTGCTCGCCGGTTGTTTGCTGCTCGCTGGTATCCTCCTGTTCGGCTGGTTTGTGGTGCAGCAGTTGCGCCGCAAATCGGCGAGCGGCTTGGCTTATCAATCGTCCGCTCCTTTCAATGCGCCGCGCTTTCTCGACGAGGAATCGTCGCTTCGAGATCAACCGGAGGGCGCAGCCGAGCCGGTCAGAACCGGCCCTCCGAAGCTCTCGCTCAATTTGAAAGCGAGAGAGTCTGTCGCACGTGCGGCGGTATTGCCTGCCGGCGCAATCTCGGTGCATGGCGCCGCCTCCGTCTCCGGGATTACGGAACCACCAACTGCCTCGCCTAACGAATCAAAGACGGCGAAACCGGGCGCCACTCTGGTTGTAGAGGAGAAAGGTCCAGCCGCGGCCGAAGAGCCGCCGCTTTCCGCTACGGAAGAGGTCTTGCTCCCAGCAGCGGCCGAGAGTGCGACGGTTCGGGAAACCGCCCTCGCGAATCCAGCGACGGAAAAACCGGAAGCTCCCGCGCCTGCGCCGGATGAGCGAGAGGTTGCCCCCGAGCCGCATCTCGGGGACGAAGAGGCCTCGCGGGAATTGACCGAGGAAATTGGTGCGCCGAGTGTGGAACCCACCTGGGAACCAGTCCGCCAGGGCCAACCCATTCCGGAATTGGTCACGGCGCTCGCAGCCGAACCGCTCATTTCTGAGCTCACTCAAGCGGAGCCGAAAACCAAACTCGCTCTCATCGAGCCGGACGGGCCGATAGCTGCTCCGATTGCTGCTCGACAAGCGACGCAGTCGTCGATCGAGGTTCCTTCATTTGTTTCTAAAGTCATTTCCACCGACTCGACGCCCGTTCACTTCGATACACCCCCCGCGAGGCCTGAAACCGAAACCGCTCCCACAGTTCACCACTTCGCCCTTCCCGCATCGGCCCAAGGTCCAATCGAGGCCGGGCATGGTGCTGTCCAGCTGACTTTTTCTCTCGAGATCGCTTCAATGCAGCTTACGCCAACCCTGAAGATGAGCAGGTTGCATTTGAAGCCCCTTTCAAGAGTCGTCTCGGTCCGCCTTGGCTCCGCCCAAGACCCTGAGCCACCGATGAATCACAAGGCCACTTTTGAGCTAGCCAAAATCGACCTTTCGAACGGTACCATTGGCAGTGTTCGCCTCGTTCCCTCGGCCCTGCAAAGTCCGGCGGCCGCCGTTCACGCCTCCTTGGCAATTTCGAGTTTGGAGTTCGTTCCCGGACAGGGGGCGGCTCCTGTCCAGTTGACTCCGTCGCACCAGGAGCAGGCTTCGGTTCAGCTAACGGCGGAGTTCCGGATCGGGGCGGTCGAATTCGCTCCGCTTTTCAAAATTGCAGCCATCGTCCTCAACGCCAGCTCAAAAAGAGTTTCAATGCGATTATCCGGAGCCGAGGCGAACTCAATCGACGACGCTGCGGGGTACGAGATCGAGAACGTCCAACTGGGTGCGAATGATGAGCTGGCCCTGATTCAGGTCGCTCGTGGCCGCGTGCACTGAGAGTTTGCGACAGCCGCTAAATCGGATGCGAGGTCCGCGCGGGGCCGTAGGTCCATCTCGAGTCATTGACCGCTGACCGTCAGCCTCCCGCTTATGGCAGGAATCCTGCTTTTGGCTTGGTCCATCGTGGAATCACATGACCACAATACTCCTTTCGGTCCGCTTCAAAGGCCGTCCGATCCGATGACCGAGTCACCAAGCGCCCGTGATGAATCTGCGATGAGCGAGGAAGAAAAACGGTCGAGCAACGCGCTCTACATCGGTCCCCCTCAACTTTCGCTGGAGTTGCAGGCGACGGAGACTTCCGTCGATCCAGTCATTCGGCCCTCTGTCACCAACGAAGGCCTGCCGGTGTCACACCAACTGGCCGTGCCACCGGCGGAGGCCGCTTTCTTCAGACCGACCCAGGACAACCCTCAGGCAGCCGGCGCGGAAGGGCTGGGCGGTCCGAGTGCCGCACAATCCGTCGCCGCACCTGTATCTTTTTCTTCTGAAGTCGTCGCACCCGAATCGATCCTACCGAAATCAACCGATCCAAACATCATGCAAGAAATGACAATCACTCCACCTCCTGTTAGCCATGCTTTTTCGCCCCCCATGCCGGTTCAGAGGCCGGCTGGTGTCATGCGCACCTCTGTTCAGCTGACCTTCTCCTTGGAGATCGCCTCGCTCCAACTCACGCCGGCTTTTGAAATGCGCGATCTGCAACTGAGATCGAGTTCGCAGCTTGTAACGATGCGCCTCGCGAGCTGCGAACCCTCGCAGCCACCTATCAACCTGGACGTCACGTTTGAGATTGCGAAGATCGAGCTCGAGAACGGGGTCATTCGCGCCATTCGCCTCTTGCCCTCGGACCGTCAAAGACCGGCGGTGATCTCCTCGTCTTCTTTTGCCGTCGCAGGGTTGGAGCTTGAAACAAGCTCCCGGGTCGCTTCGGTGCACCTCGCGCGCCCCGAACAGCCAGGCGCGTCGGTGTATCTCACGGCGGGTTTCCAAATCGCGGCGATAGAATTCTCTGCGTGCTTCGGGATAGCAGCCATTGTGCTCAATTCGATTTCGCGCAACGCCTCCCTCCAGCTGCCTGGCGCAGAGTCGAATCCGATTCAGGACGCGCCGGTCTTTGCGATTGAGCGGGTTGAGATGAATGGGAGCCAATTGAGCCTCATTCAGGTGACTCAGCTCGGCTCTGGGAAGCCTTAAAGCTTCCATCCTTGAAATCGCAGATCCCGCGCTTTCTTACTTGAAACGTGCCCAGTTGAGCGAGCGCAGCGGTCCGGGCAGAAACTCTCCATCTCTCCGGACCAGTTTCCCATCGAAGTAAATTTCTCCGCCGCCGTAGTCCTTTCGCTGGATGTTAACCATGTCCCAGTGCACCTGGCTGCGGTTGCCGTTGTCCGCTTCTTTGTAAGCCTGCCCGGGCGTAAAGTGGAAAGAGCCGGCGATTTTTTCGTCGAACAAGATGTCCCGCATCGGATGCAAAATGTAGGGATTGCAGCCTAACGAAAACTCTCCGATGTAGCGCGCGCCCGTGTCCGAATCCAGAATCGCGTTCAGTTTTTTTGTCTGGTTGCTCGTCGCCTCGACAATTTTTCCGTCGCGAAAATCGAGCCGGATGTTGTCGAAGCCCATGCTCTGATAAATGCTCGGCGCGTTAAAGGTCACGTGCCCCTGCACTGATTCTTTCACCGGACAGCTGAAAACTTCGCCATCCGGAATGTTGCGATCGCCACCACAAATGATCGCCGCGATTCCCTTGATGCTGAAGCGCAAGTCGGTTCCGGGACCCTTGATCTGCACCTTGTCAGTTTTTTCCATCAAGGCCTTGAGCTCCTTCATCCCGGGTTGAAGCTTGCGGTAATCGAGGGTGCAGACCTTGAAGAAAAAATCTTCAAACGCCTCCGTGCTCATCCCGGCGAGCTGAGCCATCGCTGGAGTTGGCCAACGCAGCACGACCCACTTCGTTTTCTGCACCCGCTGGTCCTGCAGCGGCCGGAGTTTTTTTGCGATCAGTTTCATCCTGTCGATCGGGACGTCGGCCAGTTCGCTGATGTTGTTGCTCCCGCGGATCGCGATGTAGGCATCCATTTTTTTCATCCGGGCCAGCTCGTGCGCCGCCGTCAGGCTGAGCTGGCGTTCATCGATCTCGAGCGCAAGCTCGCGGCTGACGCGAGCGCGTTGGATGCGAACGAAAGGCACGGCCTTCGCTTTCCGCGCGGCGCGGATGAGCGCGATCGTCATTTCATCCGGAGCGTCGAAAGATTCGATTAGCACCTTTTCGCTGCGTTTTAGGGTGGTGGAGTAATTGACCAGAAGGGCGGCGAGTTTATCGAAGCGGGCGTCTTGCATAGAGCGCTATCATTCCACTGTGAAGAGGGGATGCAAACGCGCCTCTTCCTTACGCTGCCGCTCGTAATCGAATGCGATTGAGCACGATCAGGTGCACGGGCGAGGGTTGCGACTTCGTTAGGCCGCAAGTTCCAGGCGGGCGGCAAAGGCGCCGTCGAACTCATCACGGAAGGGCAGGCTCTGTTTTCGATCCGTCAGGCGAAAGTCGGAATGGTTGCCCAGAAACTCCGCGATCACAGCGTCGTTCTCCTCCGGCTCCAGGCTGCAGGTGCTGTAGACTAACGAGCCACCGGATTTGAGAAGCTTTGCGACCGCCTGCAAGATCGCCAATTGCCGCCGCGACATGCGGATGAAATCCCCCGGCCGCAGGCGCCAGCGCACGTCCACCCGTCGCCGCATCACGCCCGTGTTTGTGCAGGGTGTGTCGACCAGGATTTTGTCGAACGACTCTTGGGCAAGACCAGCGGCTCGGATCGAGTTTTTGTCCAGCCAATCGCAGCGTAGCAGGGAAACGTTCGTTACATCCAGTCTGCCGAGATTGTCGCGCAAACGCACCAGGCGCAGGTTGTTCTGGTCCGTCGCGACAAGGAGACCCTGGTTGGCCATCATTTCCGCGAGATAGGCCGACTTCCCGCCGGGCGCGGCGCAGGCATCGAGCACGCGTTCCCCCGGAGATGGGCGCAACATCTCGCAGGCAATCGCGGTGCTCGGGTCCTGGATGTAACCGCCTCCATCCTGCGCGACTGCCGCAGGATCAGGCAGACCGACAAAGTTCACGCTTCCCGGAAGGGCAAAGCTCCCCGGGTATCGATGCAGGAAATCTGCGACCGTCGTCCTGAGTTGATTCACCCGCGCATAAATCGGCGCTGGCCGGTTGTTCCACCTGCAAAGTTCGAGCGTGGCTTGCGCGCCGAATTGCAGTGTCCATTTTTCGACCAGGAATTCGGGTTCGGAAAATCGAACGGAGAGCGATTGGGCATCGGCTGCGTTCGTTAGGGCGATTTCTTCGCGTAGCGCGCGCCGAAGGATTGCGTTGATTAGATTTCGCACCCGGGGTCGCGCCAGCTCGACTGTCTCAAAAACGGCGGCGTGAGCAGGAGTCTGGAGGAACATGATCTGATAGAGACCGAGGCGGAGGAGGTCGCGCGCCCCGGCATCGATCGGCTCCGAGCGAAGTTGTCCGATCCAGAAATCGAGCAGGGTAAGGTTGCGCAGCACACCATAGAAAAGCTCGAGCGCAAACCCGCGATCGGAAGGGCCAAGATCGCTGAGCCCGAAGGTTTGTTCGATGATGCGGTCGGCGAACTCAGTGCCATTCCGCCAGCGAGTCAGCGCGCTCAAGGCGAGGGTCCGGCCGGAATTCATAGGGTAGCACAAGCTTCCAGCTTGCAAGTGTGACGATGCAAGTCGGATGCGTGCGCGACGTCGGTTAAAACGCCTGTTCGTTAGGCCGGTTTGCCCTGTGGACGGCCAATTGAGGTGTAATGGAAGCCGAGCTTCCGCATCGTTCCTGGATGGAAAAGATTGCGCCCGTCAAAGACGAGCGGGGTGTGCATCTTTTCCCGCACAGTGGCGAGGTCGATGTTGGCGAACTCCGGCCATTCCGTGGCGATGACGAGCGCCTCGACGTCTTCCACCGCCTCGAGCGCAGAATTCGTTAGGCGGACGCCTGCGAGGGCTTGCAATTGGCGGGCCTTTTCCATTCCTTTCGGGTCGTAGGCTGCGACCTGTGCTCCTTCCCGCAGCATGTCGGCCACGAGTTCGATTGCGACCGAAGAACGAATGTCGTCCGTGTTCGGCTTAAAGGTCAGGCCCCAAACCGCGATCTTCTTGTCGCGCAGGACCCAGAGCGAATCGCGAATCACCTTCAGGAATCGTTCTTTCTGCGTCGCGTTGATCCGCTGCACTTCCCGCAAGAGGGTGAAGGGCACGCCAAGCTGTTCGCTGATCGTGATGAAAGCGGCAATGTCTTTTGGAAAACAGGAGCCACCGTAGCCGATGCCGGCGTTGAGAAAATTTCGCCCGATGCGGTGATCCATGCCGATGCCGTCGGCCACTTTTTCGACATCCGCGCCACTTGCCTCGCAAATCGCCGAAACCGCGTTGATATAGGAAATTTTGAGAGCGAGAAACGAATTCGCGGCGTGCTTGATTAGCTCCGCACTGTTGATGTCGGTGACGAGAATCGGCGCCATGAACGGCTCGTAAATTTTCTTCATCAGGTCGACTGCGCGCTCGCTTTGCGCGCCGATCACAATGCGGTCCGGTTTCATCAGGTCCGCTACCGCGCAGCCTTCCCGCAGGAATTCCGGATTGCTCACGACGTCGAACTCGGCGCCATGTTTGTTGTAGCGCTTGATCGATTCCGCGACTTTTTCGCCCGTCTTGACCGGTACCGTGCTCTTGTCGACGATCACGCGATAACTGGCAAGCACACCAGCGATTTCGCGCGCCACCTTCTCGATGAAACTGAGGTCGACACTGCCGTCCGCATCCTGCGGAGTCGGCACGGCGATGAAAACCACCTCCGCATTATCGACCCCGTCCTTGATGCTGCTACTGAAGCGCAGTCGCTGAGCGGAAACGTTACGATGCACGATCTCTTCCAGGCCGGGTTCGTAAATCGGCACCTTGCCCTGCTGGAGCGATTCGACTTTGCGGACGTCGTTATCGACGCAGATGACATTGTGACCGACGTCGGCGAAACAGGCGCCCGTGACGAGGCCGACATAACCGGAACCGATAATGGAGAGATCCATGGGAAATTGATGATGGCTGATTTGTGATTTCGGGTTGGCCGAGAGAACCCGCCCACCTGCAATCAAAACTCAGAAATCAGAAATCAGCAATCCTGATCACGGCTGCGGCTGGGCCTGGTTCGTCCCGGCTGGATCGAAATTCAGATTGAACCCCAACTTCGGAAACGCCTTGAGCGTGAAAGTAAGCAGGACCCCGTATTCCTTCACCCCGCCGTTGTTGGCGATGACCATGCCTAACGAAGCCACCCAGCTCGTTAGGTCGCGATAAATCGAGTAGCGCTGCTGCTCAAGGATCTTGGTATCGGCCTCGTACTGCTCGAGAAAGCCGAAGCCCCAGTTGTCGTCGAGCCGGTAATAGCCGCCCACGGTAAAGAGGCTGCTGTTGAGAAAAAACGGATTGTTCTGCAGATAACGATGGCTGAGAGTGAGGACCGTGCTGGCCGTCGGCTTGAAATTCAAGCTCGTGTCGACCTCGGTAAAGCCGTTGGCGAGCAAAGGAATCTGCGATTCGATAACCAGCGTAGCCCAGGGCACCGGGGTAAAAATCAGGTTGTTGAAGATATTCGAATATTTGGCGTTTTCGAATGGGTCGTTGAAGTTGACGTCGACATAGGTTTCCAACTCGAGCCAGCTTACGGTGAAGTCGTCGCGCCGGGTTTGCAGGCGGTTGCGCACGCCGATACGCGCGATCGACCAGTTGTCGATCGAGTCAATCGCCGTGAATTGGGGAAAGTCGATCGCGTTGAGCTTGGTCGTCGGTTGCACGCGATCGAATTGCAGAATGGTGGTCGGATCGATATTCGGCTCCGAGACGTAGGAGAAGTTCACATAGGGCTGAAAGATGTGACGCAACCCGTCGAGCCCCAGAGCGCGTGTCTGCACGTCGTCCCATACGCGCGAGACCTTGAACGAGGCCTCGATGCCGGCGTTGAAAATCGAGCGCCAGACCGGGCCAAGTTGCGGACTGGGAAGGCCCGTCTCCGGCGGGGGCAAGGGAAACTGGGGCGGGTTCGGACCCGGGACCACCGGAGGAAGCAGGGGATTTAGCTGCTCTGTTTCGCCGTAGTATGTCTCGCGAAATCCGACCCGCGGAACGATGGAAAGAAATCCAAAATAGGTGTTCGGATAGGTGAGTTGGTGAAACGTATCGAATCGAAAAGCGCTGTAATCCGCGTAGATCGAATTGGCCTGGTTATTCAGGCGCAGCTCTCCGAAGCTCGTGTCGCCTTCGTAAAAGATCGGGCCGCCAAAGAGTCCGTGGCGCGTAATGTCGAGCGCGACTTCCGGCAGCCGCTCGGTCGTTTCAAAAAACGTGTTGAGCTGGAAGCGGCTGTAAGCCGTCAGGGTGTAGAACGGACTGGTCTTCGTCAGGGCCACGACGTTGTCCGGCTGGGGATTGATGCGGAATTCACCCGGATAAAAATCCTGGAGCACGAAGGCGTCGCTCAGCTTGGTGATGTTGACGGTGGCGCGAATGTCGTCGGTGATCTGCGTGTGATCCTCGAGCGTGAAGCGATAGCGGCTCGTCGGCGTGCCTTTGCGAGGGAGGCTGGTATTATTCAGATTTGGATTCTGATCCTGGAGAAAGTAGCTGACGATTTTGGCGTCACTCTTGTCGCCTTTGCCGTAATGCATATCAGCATCCAGCCCGATCGCTTCACCGCGGCGGCTCCGATAGTCGAGCCGCAAGGTGGTCGTGATTTTTTCGCCGATCGGAAAAGTGACCTGACCGAGAAGCGACGGGCCCCAGGAGCTGAGGTAGGCCGGCGAGATCAGGTAGCTAAAAGCCCGGTCGAGCGATTGATAAAGATAGGGCCACCAGAAAATCGGCACCTTTCCGATGTAAAGGGTGACATCCTTGAGAATGACATGGTCGTCCGGATAAATCCGCACCGTCTGTGCGTTGAGATGGAAATCCGGGTGTGCGGAGTCGTGCGTCGTAAATGTGCCGTGCTTGACGTCGTATTCCGCATCGGAGGAACTCGTCACGGTCTGCCCCGACATGAGATAGGGGTAGGTGCCGGTTCGCATGTCGCCGGCTGTTATCGCCTTGGTATCGACATTGTAGGTTGCTTCGTTCCCGATATAAAACGTGACGTCGCGATAGATGCGGACGTGGCCTCGCAGCAGAAGAGTATGCCTGGTGGTGTCGTACTGCGCGAAATCGGAATAGATATCGGTGTCGCCGAAGTGAATTGCGACGTTGTCATGCGCGGTGGCGAGGCCGTTTTCGTAGGTCGTTTGGCCAGTGGCGTTGATCTCGATCGGAAGCGAGCCCGGGCCTTGTAACTGGTCCACTGCGAGCGCGCAACTGGCGGTCAGCAGGAAGAGGAAAAAGAAGGCCGACGTGCGCATCGCGGACGCCGAAAGTAACGGTGCGGTGAAGCGGTTGCAAAGCCAAAACC
>CAWAIY010000013.1:0-19715 GCA_963782205.1 uncultured Verrucomicrobiae bacterium
GCAAATCACCGGTACGCCGCAATTCCAGTTGCCCTATTGGATCGTTTTTAAAATCGACGCTAGGGTCCTGGGATTCACTCTCGCCGCGGTTCTCCTCGCCACGTTTGTCTCGGGGTTGATGCCCGCCCTGCTCGCGGCTCGCGGCAACGCTTCCGAGATGATGAAGGAAGGCGGCCGCGGCAACAGCAGTCGGCTGGTCAACGTCATTAGCCGGATACTTGTGGTTGGCCAGATCGCGATGACGGCGGCCCTGCTCATCGCCTCCGCGCTGCAAATCCGGTCGATCCGCAACCAGACCAGGCTCGATTACGGCTACGACGAGGACGGTGTCTACACCGCGCGCATGGGTCTCTTCGAAGGCGATTATCCGACGGAAGATTCACGACGACAGTTTTTCAAACGTGCGGTGCGCGCGCTCCGCGCCAACCCGGCGTTTGATGGGGCAGCGATGAGCGACCGTTTCCGCATGACTTTCGACAACTTCGGCCAGTACGAAGTAGACGGTCAGAAGTACGCGACCGATCGCGACCGGCCGAAAGGTAACTCCGAAGCAGTCTCAGACGGTTACTTCAGCACGCTGGGCTTGAAGATCCTTGAGGGCCGCGATTTCACCCTCGAAGATAGCGATGCGAAGCAACCGGTGGCGATAGTGAACGCCAGCTTCGCGCGCAAACATTGGAGCAACCAGAGCCCGCTCGGGCATCAGGTTCGTCCGTTCAATCCCGCCCAGCCGCAACCGTGGCGCACCATCGTCGGCGTCGTCCCCGACACCCTCATGCAGGGCCCGTTCAATCGGGAGGCGGACAGGGCGGGTTTCTACGTGCCGCTGCTCGGGGCCAGCCCGGCGCCCCAGTTCTGCACTATCATCGTGCGCCCGCACCCCGGGCAATCGGCGGAGAATCTCGGGCCCGCGCTGAGCAAAGCTGTCGCGCAGCTCGACTCGAATCTGCCGGTCTATTTCCCCGGGACGCCGGCGCGTGCGCACGCCGAAGTATTGAGCGGATCGCTGCTGGTGGCTCAGCTCTTCAGCATCTTCGGCGTGGTTGCATTTATTCTTTCCGCGGTTGGCCTTTACGGGGTGATGAGTTTCTCCGTCAATCAGCGGACGCAGGAATTCGGCATCCGGATGGCGCTAGGCGCGGATGCCGCGCGCATCTTCAAGATGGTGATGAGCCAGGGTGCGTGGCAATTGGTCATTGGGCTCGGGCTCGGGATCGGTTTCGCGGCCCTTTTCCTGGGCGTCATCGCGGCCGGCGCGCTGGAGAACATTTTGTTTAAAGTGAACGCGCTCGATCCCATCATCTACACGACGGTCGCGGCGCTTCTGACCGCGGTCGCGGCCGTATCGTGTTTTGTCCCGGCGCGCCGCGCCACTCGCGTGAACCCAATGGTAGCGTTACGCACCGAGTAACTTTCGGCGCCACGTGGGCGACCCACCCTGGAGGGAAGCGCGCCGTCGCTTCCGCGATCGTCCTTAGCTCGGGGGTTCGCGAAGTCGAAAGCCCGGGCACCGACAGCGCGGTGCCCTCCAAGGGGTCACACTCTGGTTGCGACGCTTCTTTTCATTTGAACCTGGACGCAGGTTAACGAAAGAAGGTGATCGTGAAGATCGCTGTCGCCCAAATCGCCTGTGACCTCGGGGATCTCCCGGCGAACCTGCGAAAGATTCGCAACTTCGCCGAGCGCGCGAAGGAGGCCGGTGCGGAATTGGTCGTGTTTCCTGAAATGTCGGACACCGGTTACGCGATGCGAGTCATCCGGGAGCGGGCGGCGCCATGGAGCGAAGGAGCGGTTCCCGAATTGCAAAACATCGCGCAAACTCTTTCGATCGCGATCATCAGCGGGGTGTCGGAACGAGTAGACGATCGCATTTACAACTCGCAGGTCGTGATCGATTCGAGCGGGGCGATCGTGGCGAAATATCGCAAGACTCATCTTTTCGCGCCGATCGAAGAGGACAAATTCTGCACGGCGGGCGATGCTCTGGCCAGCGTCAACTTTGGACCGCTGCGTGTTGGCCTGACAATCTGCTACGACCTTCGCTTCCCGGAAATCTATCGGACGCTGGCCATCGACCAGGGGGTGAATGTCTTTGTCAATTCCTCTGCCTGGCCCTTTCCCCGGGTTGAACATCTTCGCGTTCTGGCCACCGCTCGTGCCATCGAGAACCAAAGTTATGTCATCCTTGCTAATCGCGTCGGCCGGGATGGTGGCGGGCGGTTTTGTGGGACGTCTGCGGTCATTGATCCAGCCGGCGTGGTGGTTGCGGCGGCTTCGTCCGAACGGGAAGAGTTGGTTCTCGCCGAGGTCTCGTCGGAGACGATTCAAAGCGTGCGAGAGGCGATGCCGGTCTTCGCGAATCGGCGGGAAGATCTTTACCGACAGACGCAGGCAGGGCGATGAGCGCGGGCGCGCAGCCGCGGCTGGAACGCTCCCTTAACCTGCGCAATCTCGTTCTCTTCAACCTCGTTGCGGTCATCGGCATCACGTGGGTCGCCATCGCGGCCAAGGCTGGTTCCAGTTCACTTGCCTTGTGGCTGCTGGCTGCTCTTCTCTTTTTCATTCCGCAGGGTCTGGCCGTTATCCCCAGCTCTCGACAGTTATCCGGATGGAAGGCGGAGATTTACGCTTGGACGAAGCGAGAATTTCGCGAAGGCCACGGCTTCCTCCGCCACTGGCCCACCAGCTGGGCGGCGCGCGGTGGTGGTGGATGGGCGCATGCCGCGGCGGCGTTCCTGCTCACCATGGGCGGATCGGCGGGTTCTTTCTCTACCTGCTCGGTTTGGTCTTCTACTGGCGGTGCGAAGAAGACAAGCTGAGCGGGTCCGCGGCCTGGCCTTTCCCGCAAAGCGTCGAGACGTGACCCGCCTCTCCTTCGCGGAAACCTCTCATTAGAACTTCACTACGTCCTGGGCATCCCTTCTCAGTTCCAGGCGCAATTCGACGACCGCTCCTGCATTTTGAAAACCAACTCTGTTTGCCGCCGCGGCCCGACGGCTCTTATTTTCAGCGGCTGTGCAATCGAAACCCAAACGAATCAAGGTCAATGACCGGATGCAGCACGGTTACGAGTATCTTTTGACCAAGCCCATCGGGAAGGATTTTGCGGCTGGTTTCAAACCCGAACTGACCCCAAAACAGATGCTGCAGCTCGGCGTCTTCGGGGGCAAGTATATGACCGACTGTGCGGCGGAGTTTCCGTCCGACTGGTTTGCGAAAGCGAAACTTTGCCCGGAGCGACATGACCCGACACTCAACTTTTTTGGGGTAAATGCTTCGCAACCGCTCTCAGTCTGGCGCGAAAAGGGATGGATCTACCATGAAGATCCGCGGGGCTGGTTTCAATGGTATTGCCGCTACTACCTCGGCCGGCGTTGCGTGGACGACGAACGGCAGATCAAACGCTGGCGGGCGGTCCGTCGCCACATCGCCCAGCTGAGAAAGAACTGCCGGCGCGGCGATCTCACCTGCCGGCGGAAACAACGCCAGGCGCTGCTGCACTGGGCCTACGATGCGCGCAAAATCTAGTGCTCGTTAGGCAGACCGCGTATTCCGCTGAAGAAAAAGCGGGATGACGACGAGAGTCGGCCGGATAGATAGAAAGCATGGTTCTACTGCTGGTCTTTGCCATCACACTGGTGGCAGCGATCCTGCTCTCTGAACTGGCCGACCGGAGCATTCTGTCGACTGCGGTGCTCTTCCTCGTGGCGGGCTTTGCCTTTGGCGGCAGCGGTTTGAACTGGATTCCGAACAATCCGCGCGAGCAGTGGGTCCAACAGGTGGCGCAGCTCGCGCTTTGCAGCGTCCTGTTTACCGATGGAATGCGCGCGGGCGTGCGTGATCTCGTGACAGCGTGGAGGCTCCCTGGCCGCGCCCTGCTTCTTGGCTTGCCGCTTACGCTTCTGGCCACCGCGTGGCTCGCCCACTGGCTCGCCGGCGTTCCTTGGCTTCCCGCGATCTTGGTTGGTGCCATTCTTTGCCCGACGGATCCGGTCTTTGCTGCGGCGATCATCGGACGGGATGAGATCCCGGGCCGCTTGCGCTTCCTCCTCAACGTCGAAAGCGGGATCAACGATGGAATCGCGTTGCCGATCGTGCTCGCATTGCTGGCTGTGATCGGGCATGAAACGCCCGCGCTGCTCTCGTTCGGCGCCGAAGTGCTTTGGGGAGTTGCGCTGGGTGCGCTCCTGCCGTGGGCGATCTGTCGCCTGCAAAAGAGCCGGTTCTTCGGCATCGCAAAGTCCTACCAGCCTCTCTTTGCTCTCGCGATTGGCTTGCTCGTGTTTGCGCTGGCTTCGATGACGCATGCCAATGTTTATCTGGCCGTGTTCGCGGCGGGCGTCACGATCGCGTCCGTCATTCCAGAGCTCCGCGATGAATTCCACCAGTTTGGATCGCTGCTCGCAGAGCTGTTCAAGCTGGCTGCGCTTCTTCTCTTCGGCGCCATGATTGTGCCGCGCTACTTCGCTGGCCTGCATCTCGGCGGTTTTGTTTTTGCGATCCTCGCCCTCGTCCTGGCGCGCCCGGTGGCCTTGATGATCGCCCTTGCCGGAAGCCCGCTCAGCTGGCGTGAGCGGGTCACGGTCGGCTGGTTCGGTCCTAAGGGATTCGCCTCGGTCGTTTACGCATTTCTGCTTCTGGAAGCCGGCGTGCCGGACGCACCACATCTCTTCCATCTCATCGCGGTCGTGATCGTGCTTTCGATGATCGTGCATTCGTCTACGGACGTCCTAGTCGCGCGCTGGTTCGAAGGCCAGGCAGCGCAGAGTCCCGAGCGGCCGGCCAACGTCTGATCGCGCCACCGCTGCGTAAGCTTTCCTTCGGACATCGCCGGGATCTCCGGAGCTAAGCGGCCATCAAACTACAGGTCCTCGTGGAATTTTCGCAACCCGGACTAGGACGTTTTCCCACTCAGCCGTCGGATGGCGCATCGTGGCGGCAAAGATTAAGGAATTGGTAACCAAATTCGAATTACAAAAGGGATGGGCGCGCACAAAAACATCGGAAGAAAACACTGGGCAATTGCAGAGGTCGGGATCCCATCGTGGAGCGGCGACTCGGAGCCGGAAATGTTGAGCCACGAAACGGCGCGTTTGTTCAACACCTCGAGCCAAAATGCGCAGGTCAGCATCACAATTTCTTACACCGACCGCGACCCAGTGGGACCTGGCCGAGTCCCTATCCCGGTGCCCCGAACAGAGCACGTGTGGTTGAACGAGCTGAAAGATCCAGTCGTCGCCGGCTTCTTCCCGTGAAAGAATGCCCGTCACCCACGAACTCAGGCGAAACACAGCCTTCGGATCGCGAAGCGCAAACGAAGAGACGCGAAGCATGGGAGCTTTTGAGACTCACGTGGATCGAATGGTGGAATGACGACACCTTTCGCCTGGCTGCTTCACTCGCGTTTTATACGATCTTCTCGCTCGCGCCGGTGTTGCTGATTGCCGTTGGCATCGCGAGCTTGTTCTTCGAACGCGAAACGGCCACGGAAAAAATCGTTGCGGAAGTGCAGCGCCTGATCGGAAACAACGGGGCGCAATCCATCCGGCAAATCATCGAGGCCTCCCGCGGATTCGGCAAGAGCGTCTCGGCGATCACCACCGGCGTGGCGACTTTTTTGATTGGAGCAACCGCCGTTTTCGCCGAATTGCAGGCGGCGCTGAACAAGATCTGGGACGTCCAGGCGGACCCGAAGCGCGGGATGATTCTTCAACTCGTGATTGCGCGGCTGCGCTCGTTCACGCTCGCGCTGGGGGTGGGATTTTTGCTTCTCGTTTCGCTGGTCATCAGCGCCCTGCTCACCGCCTTGCAGGATTACTTGGACCGCTGGATACCGGGCGTTCCGGCGTTCTGGCAATTCCTGAACGTCGCAACTTCGTTTCTCGTTGCCGCTTTTCTGTTTGCCATGATTTACAAGTATCTTCCCGACGTAAGGATTCACTGGAAGGATGTCTGGATCGGCGCCGCCGTGACCGCGGCGTTATTCACGACGGGTAAGCACCTTATCAGCCTTTACCTGGGCCAGACCGCGATCCGCAGCGCTTTCGGCGCGGCTGGATCTTTTGTCGTTCTCCTGATCTGGATTTATTATTCAGCGCTCATTAGCTTCTTCGGCGCCGAGTTTACCCAGGTCTATGCGCGCCGGCACGGAGGCGGAATCCGGCCGGCCCGACACGCGAAACGTGCCGGCCAAAAGGAGGAAGTCAGTGTCTGACCAGCGCGATCTGGGAACGAAAGATGATCTGATGGCGCGTCGGGGAACATTGCACTCCGTCCTGATTACGCTGGGGTTGGCGGGGATTGGAGTCATTGGGCTATACCTGCTCCGCAGCTTCGCGACCGCGCTGCTTTTGATTTTTGCTGGAATTCTTCTTGCCGTTTTTCTGGATGGCATAACAACGCTGGCCAGCAAGTGGCTGCGAATTCCACGCGGCTTCGCGCTGACCCTGGTCGTACTCCTGGTGCTCGGCGGCAGTGCCGGTTTCTTCTGGTTAGCGGGGCCACAGATCCTGCGCCAGGGGCAGGTGCTAGGCCAAAAGCTACCGCAATCGGTTGCCTTATTGCAGACGAACCTGGAAAAATCTGATTGGGGACGCGCCCTGCTCGCGAGTCTGCCTTCTTTGGGTCAACTGCAACTCTCTTTCGCTTCCATTCTGGGCTCCATTTCTCAGGCGTTTTCGATCACGATCGAATTCCTCGGAGTCCTCGTGTTCATATTTTTTATCGGCCTTTATCTCGCGGCCTCGCCCGAGAGTTATCAGCGCGGAGCACTGCTCCTCCTGTCGCAAGAACATCGAGCGCGCGGGCGTGAAGTGATAGCCGCTCTCGGTCTCGCCCTCCGGTGGTGGTTGCTGGGCCGCGCGGTCACGATGACGTTGATGGGAACCCTGACGGCGCTCGCGCTGCGGCTCGCCGGCGTGCCATTCGCCCTGGTTCTGGGAGTGATCGCCGGTTTGCTCCTGTTCGTGCCTTATCTGGGGGCGCTCGTGGCGGCGGTCCCGGCAGTGCTCGTCGGACTAATGGAGAGCCCTTCGAAAGCATTCTGGGTCGCAGTCATTTATACTGGAATCCATGTCTTCGAGGGCTACTGCATCACGCCCTTCGTGCAAAAGAGAGCGGTGGCATTACCGCCCGCCTTGCTCTTGTCTGTTCAGATCCTGGCGGCCACTCTTTTCGGCGCTATCGGCGTCATTTTTTCCACGCCACTCACGGTGGTCGTGATCGTCCTAATCCAGACGCTTTATGTACAGAATGTTCTGGGCGAGCGAGTCCAAGTGCTCGGACAGGACGAGCGGGACACCGCGGACTAAGTGCGTTCCAATTTTAGACGGCGCGCGGCGCCGAGGTTCTAACTGCCACCCATAATGGGTGAAGATGCCCACGATCAAGGCGATCGGCATGATCCAAAAAAAGACCGTTAGTCCGACCGAGATGCCTTCATCCTACGGACGTGCTGGTCGCGACGCTGGTTCGAATGCCAGGCAACGCAAAATCCCGAGCTGCCGCCCAACGTCTGATCGCGTGAGGCCGCGCAAGTTTTCCTTCGGACCTAGCCGGAATCTCGCTGGGTAAGGCGACTAACAAACACAGGTCCGTACGGAATTTTCGCAGCTCGGACTAGGACGCTTTCCCACTCCGCCGCCGGATGGCGCGTCGCGGCGGCGAAGGGTAGGGAATTAGCAACCAAAAATTGCAAAAGGAATGGGCGCGCACATGAACATCGGAAGAAAACACTGGGCAATTGCAGAGGGCTGGATCCCATCGTGGAGCCACGGCCCGGAACCGGAAATGTTGAGTCACGAAACGGCGTGTTTGCTCAACACCTCGAACCGGGACGCGGAAGTGAGGATCACCATTTTTTACACGGACCGCGACCCGGTCGGACCTTACCGAGTCACGGTCCCGGCGCGCCGCACAAAACATGTGCGTTACAACGATCTGAAGGATCCGGAGCCCATTCCAAAAGCGACTAATTATGCCAGCACGATCGATTCCGACGTGCCGATCGTGGTGCAACACACCCGGTTGGATTCGCGACAGGCGGAGAACGCGCTGGTCACAACAATGGCATTCGCGGGAGGAGAATAATTTTATGGCTGAACTGGCAAGCGATTTCTTGATCAAACGAATCACTGAGTGGGGACTTCGACGCATCTATGGCTTTCCCGGGGATGGCATTAACGGGATCATCGGCGCAATCGATCGCGCCGGGGAAGCGGTTGATTACGTGCAGGTGCGACATGAAGAGATGGCGGCATTCATGGCCTGCGCTCACGCCAAGTTCACCGGGGAATTGGGCATTTGTCTGGCCACCTCGGGGCCGGGCGCGATCCACCTTCTCAACGGCCTCTACGACGCAAAAATGGATCACCAGCCGGTCCTCGCGATCGTGGGTCAGCAGGCGCGCGCCGCGCTGGGCGGCGATTACCAGCAGGAAGTCGATCTCATTACGCTCTTTAAAGATGTCGCGCACGAGTATGTGCACATGGCCTCGACGCCGGCCCAGGTGCGGCATTTGGTCGATCGCTCCATTCGGATCGCGATCGCGGAGCGGACTGTGACCTGCATCATTTTGCCTAATGACCTCCAGGAAATGGAAGCGGTCGAGAAACCGCCGCGCAAACATGGCACGGTGCATTCAGGACTCGGCTACTCGGCCCCGCGGGTCCTTCCGCGAGACCACGATTTACGACTGGCCGCGGAGGTTCTCAATTCCGGCGAGAGGGTTGCGATGCTGGTCGGAGCCGGCGCTTTGCAGGCGACCGATGAAGTGATTGAAGTTGCCGACCTGCTCGGCGCGGGCGTGGCCAAGGCATTGTTAGGCAAGGCCGTACTGCCCGATGCGTTTCCCTATTGCACGGGGCCAATCGGACTGCTCGGGAGCAAGCCCAGTTGGGACATGATGGCGGAATGCGACACCCTGCTCATGGTTGGGTCGAGCTTTCCTTACTCGGAGTTTCTGCCCAAGGAAGGCCAGGCGCGCGGCGTCCAGATCGAACTGGATCCGAAAATGGTCAGCATTCGATATCCAATGGAGGTCAACCTGATCGGCGACAGCGCGGAAACGTTGCGCGCATTGCTGCCGTTGCTCGAGCGGAAGGAGGATCGCTCGTGGCGGCAGAGATTGGAAAAGGAGATCGAGGATTGGTGGAAGGTCCTCGAGGCACGCGCCATGAACAGCGCCAACCCGATCAACCCCGAGCGCGTCTTCTGGGAGCTTTCGCCGCGTCTGCCGGACAACTGCATTCTCGCTTCCGACTCGGGTTCTTCCGCTAACTGGTTCGCGCGCGACCTGAAAATCCGGCGTGGCATGATGGCTTCGCTTTCCGGGAATCTCGCCACCATGGGACCGGGGGTGCCGTATTCGGTCGCGGCGAAATTTGCCTGGCCTGATCGCCCTGTGATCGCGCTAGTGGGCGACGGGGCGATGCTGATGAACGGCATCAATTCTCTCATCACAATCGCGCACTACTGGGAGGAGTGGAGCGACCCGCGCCTCATTATCATGGTGCTGGCCAATCGCGACCTGAATCAAGTGACGTGGGAACAGCGCGTCATGGCTGGAGATCCGAAATATGTCGTTTCGCAAACTGTGCCGGAATTCGCTTTTGCCAATTACGCCGAGCTGCTTGGGCTGCGCGGAATTCGGGTCGAGAAACCGGAAGACGTGGGGCCGGCCTGGGATCGAGCTTTGGGCGCGGATCGGCCGGTCGTTTATGAGGCCGTGACCGATCCGGAAGTGCCGACCCTGCCGCCACACATCACCTTTGAACAGGCGAAGAAATTCACCGAGTCGATGCTCAAGGGCGATCCGGAGACGCCGAGCATGATCCGCGGCGCGTTCAAGGATGCGCTCGAAAACTTTATCCCGCACAACGCGTGAGGGAGGGTGAGTTCTTGCCGCGGCACGGAATTCGGTCGGGTAGCTCCCGCGTCTCGCCTGCTGGTTGCGACATCGCGCCGCCACGAAATTTTCCTCACCCCGCCGTCCCCCGGAGAGTTCGCGATTACGCGGACGCCTTCGCCAACCGGAAGATGAACGCGACGCGCATCGAGAAACTCAGCGTCTCGGCCTACAAGATTCCCACCGATGAACCGGAATCCGACGGCACCTATCAATGGGACAGCACGACGATCGTGATCGTGGAAGCCGAAGCGGGCGATCAATCTTCGTTAGGCTACAGCTATGCGGATGAGGCGACCGCAAGACTGATAGATTCCAAACTGAAAGACGTCGTTGTCGGCCGCGATGCAATGTCGGTCAATGGTGTTTGGGTGACGATGGTCGAGTCGATCCGTAACCTTGGGCGTCCCGGCATCTCTTCGATGGCGATTTCGGCGGTCGACACCGCGCTCTGGGATTTGAAGGCGAAGTTGCTCGGCCTGCCGCTCGTTAGGCTATTCGGTCAGGTGCGCGAGTCGATGCCGATCTACGGCAGCGGCGGCTTTACCTCCTACTCGAACAAGAAGTTGCAGGAACAACTCGGTCGCTGGGTCGCAGAAGGCATCCCACGGGTAAAGATGAAAGTTGGCCGCGATACGCGCGTAGATCCCGTGCGCGTGGCGGCGGCGCGCGCCGCGATCGGCGATGAGACGCAGCTCTTCGTCGATGCCAATGGCGCCTACTCACGCAAACAGGCGCTCGCGCTAGCCAACGCATTTTCCGAGCTCGAGGTCAGTTGGTTCGAAGAGCCGGTTTCATCCGATGATCTGACTGGTCTGCGACTGCTGCGCGATGAGGGGCCGCCTGGGATGGACATAGCCGCGGGCGAATACGGCTACGACATCACCTACTTCAAGCGCATGCTCGAGTCGCAGGCGGTCGATGTGCTTCAGGCCGACGCGACGCGCTGCGGCGGCTTTACCGGATTTTTCCAGGCGGCGACACTCTGCGAAGCGCATCATCTGCCGCTTTCGTCGCATTGTGCGCCGGCCCTGCATCTGCATGCCGCCTGTGCCTCGCGCCCTTTCCGCCACGCAGAATATTTTCACGATCACGTCCGGATCGAGCGCATGCTTTTTGACGGCGTGCCCGAACCGGTCGAGGGCGCGCTGCGGCCTGATCTCTCACGGCCTGGAATTGGACTGGAGCTCCGACACGCACAGGCAAAGCAGTACCGGATTTTATGAGAACAGAAATTACCCTGATGCCCGGTTGGGTCGTGATCACAGCGAGTGTCGCGCTCGTCCTGGCCGCGGCCTGCGCGCTCTGGATCGCGCTCGATTTGTTTACTGGGCCCGGGCAACACATGTGGATCATGAATCTGGTCTGGCCGATCACGGGCTTGTACGCGGGACCGCTCGCTCTCGTGGCCTACTACAAGGTTGGCCGACTTGCATCGCATCGCGTCATGCTGGAAGCGAAAGCACAAGTCGAAAAGCCACCGGGCAAAGAAAAGCCATTCTGGCAAAAGGTCGCGCTCGGCTCGAGCCACTGCGGGGCCGGTTGCACGCTGGCGGATATCGTCGGTGAATGGGCGCTCTTCGCCTTTCCGCTCACGCTTTTCGGGATGAAGATCTACGGCGCCTGGGTGGTTGACTATTTTCTCGCTCTTCTCTTCGGCATCTTTTTTCAATATTTCACGATCGCACCGATGCGTGGTCTTTCGTTACGTGCGGGACTGCGAGCAGCGTTTAAAGCGGACGTACTTTCGCTCACCGCCTGGCAGGTGGGGATGTATGGCTGGATGGCCATCGCCACCTTTTGGATCTTTGGCCACGAGCTGGAGAAAACGAACCCGGTCTTTTGGTTCATGATGCAGATCGCCATGCTGGCCGGTTTTCTCACCAGTTATCCGGTGAACTGGTGGTTAATCCGCGCGGGAATCAAGGAGGCGATGTGAACCGCCAAAGCGTTGAAGCACTGGAACGGAGAGAGATTCAAAATCCAGGAGTCTAATTATGAAAGCTACCCTTATCACTCGTCGCGCCATCGAACTGGTTGCGCTCATGCTAATTGGCGAAGGCATCATGGGATTGCTTAAGCCACGCGGCTATTCTCGCCTCTGGCGGTTGGGACCTGCACTTCTTCGTTCGACGATGGAGGACCTGACGGAGCATCCGAACATCGCTCGTTCGATTTACGGGGCGGAAGCAGCGATCGGCATCGCGCTGGCCTCGTTCCAAACCGGGGAGGCCGAATGAGCGTGGCAGAACCTCCCGTGCGGCGGGCATCTCCGGCAGCCAAGGCGCCCCATTATCACAGGAATGGGGCCAACCTGGCTGACCATCTGCGCGCGAAGATTCGCGGCGAAGTCCGCTTTGACGATGGCAGTCGCGCGCTCTACGCGACCGATGGTTCGAACTATCGCGAGGTGCCGATCGGGGTTGTGATCCCGCGCGATGTAGAAGACGTCACCCAGACCATCCTGACCGCGAAGCGCCATGGCGTGCCCATCCTGTCGCGCGGCGGCGGCACGAGCCTGGCCGGCCAGTGCTGCAACGTCGCGGTCGTAATGGACATGTCGAAATATTTTAACCAGCTCATCGCGATCGATCCGCAGAAACGACTCGCGACGGCTCGGCCGGGGATTGTGCTTGATCGCGTGCGGGAGGCGGCGCAGAAGCATGGGCTCACCTTCGGACCCGACCCGGCCACGCATAACCACTGCACGATCGGCGGCATGATCGGGAATAACTCGTGCGGCGTTCACTCCGTTATGGCGCAATTTGCCGGGACGGGCGCGCGCACCTCCGACAACCTTCATGAACTGGAAATCTTTACCTACGACGGCGCGCGGATGCGGGTTGGCGCGACGAGCGAAGACGAGCTCGATAGCATCATCCGCAACGGCGGGCCGCGCGGCGAGATTTACGAAAAGCTGAAAGCGCTGCGGGACAAATACGCGCCGCTCATTCGCGAGCGCTACCCGAAAATCCCGCGGCGCGTTTCGGGTTACAATCTCGACGATCTTCTCCCGGAGAACGGGTTCCACATCGCGCGGGCCCTGGCCGGCAGCGAAGGAACCTGCGTCACGATGCTGGAAGCGACCCTGCATCTCATTCCGAACCCCAGGGCACGTTCCCTCGTCGTCCTCGGCTATCCCGATGTTTTTCACGCGGCGGATCATTGCCCCGAGATCATGCAGCATCAGCCAACTGGCCTGGAAGGGATGGACGACGAGCTGGTTGGGTTCATGAAAAAGCATCATTTGCATCCGGACGATTTGAAAATGCTCCCGCAAGGAAAGGGCTGGCTCCTGGTCGAGTTTGGCGGCGAGAGCAAAGAGGAAGCGGATGCCAAGGCACGTGACTTGATGGCAGCGCTAAAAAAGCATGCGTGCCCTCCGGCAATGCATCTCTACGAGGATCCCAAAGAAGAACAGAAGCTCTGGGAAGTGCGCGAGAGCGGGTTGGGTGCAACCGCGTTCGTGCCCGGACGATCAGATGCCTGGCCGGGCTGGGAAGATTCGTCCGTGCCGCCGGATAAGATCGGCGATTACTTGCGCGACCTGAAGAAGCTTTTCGCGCGCTTCGATTACGACGCTTCTGTTTACGGACATTTCGGCCAGGGACTGGTGCATTGCCGAATCCCGTTCGATCTTAAAACGCACGACGGGATCGAGAAATTCCGGGAATTCCTGAATCACGCCGCGGATCTCGTGGTCAGCTACGGCGGCTCGCTTTCCGGCGAGCACGGCGACGGCCAAGCGCGCGCGGCTTTGCTCCCCAAGATGTATGGCGAGGAGCTGGTGCAGGCATTTCGCGAGTTCAAATCGATCTGGGATCCGCAGTGGAAAATGAATCCGGGCAAGATTGTGGACCCGAACCCTCCCACCGCAGAACTGCGGCTCGGACAGGAATATCATCCACGCGAGCCGCAGACGTATTTCCAATTCCCGGATGACAAGGGCAGCTTCGCGCGCGCGACTTTGCGTTGCGTGGGCGTAGGTAAATGCCGACGCGACGAAGGGGGCACGATGTGTCCGAGCTACATGGTGACGCACGAGGAGAAAGACGCCACGCGCGGACGGGCGCATTTACTTTTCGAGATGTTGCGCGGCGAGGTCATTGGCAAGAACGGCTGGCGCGACGAAAACGTAAAGGACGCGCTCGATCTCTGTCTCGCGTGCAAGGGATGCAAGGGTGATTGCCCAGTGCATGTGGACATGGCGACTTACAAGGCCGAGTTCCTCGCCCATTACTACAAGGGGAGACTGCGACCGCTTTACGCTTACGCCTTTGGCTTGATCCACATCGGCGCGCGTTTCGCTTCGCTCATGCCCCGGGTCGCGAACTTCTTCACCCAGGCGCCGATCGTGAGTGATTTGATGAAGCTGGTCATCGGTGTCGCGCCGCAACGCCGCATGCCGCCCTTTGCCGATTACACTTTCAAGGATTGGTTCCGCCAACGTCGCCCGCGCAACCAGGACAAGCCGCCGGTTATTCTCTGGCCTGATACCTTTAACAATTACTTTCATCCGCGGACCGCGGAGGCCGCGGTCGAAGTGCTGGAAGCGGCCGGTTTTCGCGTCCTCGTGCCGATGATGGACCTGTGCTGCGGTCGTCCACTCTACGATTACGGCATGCTTGGAACGGCGCGCCGCTGGCTAAAGCAAATCCTCGTCGCGTTGCGCGAGGAAATTCGCAATGACATTCCGCTGGTGGGGTTGGAGCCGAGTTGTCTCGCGACGTTTCGCGATGAGCTGATCAATCTCTTCCCGCATGATCTGGATGCCCGGCGGCTGAGTCAAAATTCCTATCTGCTGAGCGAATTTCTCGACATGAAGGCAACCGACTTCGAACTGCCGAAGCTGAAGCGCAAAGCGCTGGTGCACGGCCATTGCCATCACAAGGCGATCATGAAAATGAACAATGAAGCCAACGTCCTGGACAGGATGGGGCTTGACTGTGAGATGCCCGATACCGGTTGCTGCGGAATGGCCGGCGCGTTCGGCTTCGAACGGAAGCACTATGACATCTCGATCAAGTGCGGGGAGCGTGCACTTCTCCCGGCCGTGCGACAAGGCGCCAGGGACACGATTCTGATCGCCGATGGTTTTAGTTGCCGCGAGCAGATCCGGCAGACGACCGACCGGGTGCCGCTGCACTTGTCGCAGGTTCTCCAGATGGCGCTGCGCGAAGGCGAACGCGGTGCGCGCTCTGATTTTCCCGAATCGAATTACATCACGCCGACGCGGCCGCGTCCTTCACTCTTCCAAACCCTGACCGTGATCGCCGGAGTAACATTTTTTGTTGGCGCGCTCTTTCGCAGATTACGGCGTTAATTAACCAAGATCTTGAGCCGTGACCCAATCGAAGGCGAAACGGATCAGTTCGGGAGCGCCCTTCAAGCCAAGTTTGTCCTTCAGGTTGGTGCGGTGGCTGTCGATGGTCTTTTGACTGAGATGAAGACGCTCGGCGATATCTTTCGAGCTGAGTCCTTTTCCGAGCAGATTAAGAACCTCCAGCTCGCGGTCGGTTAACTGGCTGATGGGCGAACTGTCCTTGCCGCCGTTGCCATGAAAATACTGGTGCAGGATGCCCTTTTTGATGGATTCGCTGACGAAGATTTCGCCCGCCAGCACCGTGCGCATGGCCTGCATGATCTGATCGCGGGCCGCGCGTTTCATCACGTAGCCCTTGGCGCCAGCCCGGAGCGCGCGCTCGGCATAGTGGGTTTCGTCATGCATGGAGAGGACGAGGATGGGCAGATCGGACTTGATCGCCTTTAGGTTCTTGATCAACTCGATGCCGTTGGTTCCGCCTAACGAAATGTCGACGACCGCCAGGTTGGGCTTGAGTTTCATGACCCGCTCGACCGCTTCTTCCGCACTGGCCGCTTCACCACAAACGGTAAGGTCTTTCTCACGTTGAATGAGTTGCACCAGACCCTCGCGGACCACGGCGTGATCGTCGACAAGCAAGACGCGCGCTTTGGCCGATACTTTCATGGATCTTGCCGACGCCTCGGTTGAAAACGGCAGGAGATCAGGGTGCCGGTGCCCGCTGCCGACTGCAGCTCCAACTGGGCGTCGATCAAACTCGCGCGATGTTTCATGAAGTTGAGGCCGTGGCCGGTTTGCTTTTGGCGATCGCCGTCGATACCGGTACCGTTATCCGCCACCAACAATTTGCACGCATCGCTTCCGTCATGCTGGAGGCGAATCGTGATGCTTGAGGCGCCGCCGTGTTTGATGGCGTTTGTCACTGCTTCCTGCGCGATGCGATAGAGATGAGTGGCGACCGAATGATCCTCGATATTAATCGGCTCCTCGCACTCAAAACGGCAATCCACCACTCCCGGCGCGCCCAGTTCTTCCACGAGTTCCTGCAATGCTGTGGCCAGCCCGTCGGCACGCATCGGAACCGGATCGACGCCGCGCACCAGATCGTGCGCCTGGCGGCTGACATCGTTCACGAGCGCGGTGATTTCCGCCACCGCTGATTCGAGAGGTGATTTCGTTTCCGCGAGGTCCTGCTGCAGGGCCGCGAGGCGAAAAAGGATGCCGATGAGATACTGGCCGAGCCCGTCATGAAGATCCTCGCTGAAACGTCTTTGCTCCTGGTCTCGTGCCTCGAGGAGCTCCCGTTCCAGTCTCTGGCGCTCCGCCATTTCAGCTTCGAGGTCGGCCGTCCGCTCGCGGACTCTTTGCTCCAACGCTGCGCGGGCCGCGTCTAGTTCCGCCTCCATTTCACGATGCCGCGTGATATCCGTAACCGCACGAATGAAGCCGAGCGGCTGCCCCGAGTAGTCTCGCAACGCCGCTCCCTCCGCCAGAACCCAGCGCACTTCACCATCGCGACGGCGCAATCGGTATTCCTCGCGAAACAGTTCATCGACGACGCGCATGGACGACCAGCGTGCGAGAACGTCTGCGCGATCTTCCGGATGCACCGCCTCCAGCCAGCCGTCGCCGATCGCTTCGTCGATGGTGAGGCCGGCCATCTCCTGCCAACGCCGATTGACGTAATTGCAGCGCCCTTCCGCGTTAAAGCGCAAGATGCCGACCGGGGCGATGCGGGCGAGCGCTGCGAAAGTGATCTCGCGCTCGTGCAGACTTTGGGCCCGCGCATTCCAGACTCGCTCGGCTTCCTCCAGATTAACGGCGTCGCTGCCGATCGTCCCCGCCATGGAAGTAATACAATACCAGTGGTCCGATTTCTTCCAGTGCCAAGTGGGCATCGCACGATTGCGCGCAGGACGTCGAAGCTTCGAGTCGATTCAGGTCGCGCTGCGCGATCGCCCGGCCGCCGGCCGCGTGCACGGCGGCCAATCCGGCGACGCCATCTTCGCCGGTCTGGACCAGCAACACCGCGATCACTCGCGCCCCGTAGCTTTGCGCCGCGCTAACGAACAGCCGGTCGATCGAAGGGATCGGGTCATCGCACGTATCGCAATTCAGGCGCACCTTGTCCTTTTCGACGAGCAAATGCGCCTTGTTCGGGGCCACGTAGATCCGTCGTCGCTCGATCGGCTCGCCATCAATGGCCAGCGCAGCGTGCAGGCGGCCGCTATCGTTAAGAACGTCGGCCAGCAGAATCGGATTTTGTGGCGTCGTGTGAAGAACCGCAAAAACGGTGGCCTCCAAATCCGCAGGGAGATCGCTGATGCATTGTGCCAGGGCGGCCGCGCCGCCCACCGGAGAACCGATGACAATGATATCTCGGATCACTGGCCTGGCGCGCGCCGGGATTAGCTGCGCTCCTCCCACCACCAGGCGCTGGCAGCGCCGACCAGCCCCAGCGCACCCACTGCCAGAGCCACGCGGTTTTTGTTAGCCCAGAGTTGCGGGCTGCGATCCCGTGCGCGTCGATCAAAACTGCCGCGTGCTCCGTGGTCCCGCTCGTCATCCACCGGCGCCCAAAGATTGTCCCGGCGATCGGGAGAAACCGGCTCCGTGGTCTGCTGCGCTTCATAACCCGTTGCGCCGAGATAGCGATCGAGCAGTGCGGGAGCAAATTTATTTCCGACCACCGCTTCGACGGTCGGCGTTCCGACATAGATTTCACGCCGGTTGCTGTGCGCCGCGTAGACGATTGCGTCGGCAGCGACCTCCGGCTGGAAGATCGGCGGCACCGGCTGTGGTTGACGGGGAAGACGGCTCTTTACCCAACTGAACTGTGGCGTGTTGAGTGCCGGCATTTGCACCATGACCACGCGCACCTTGCTCTTGTCGTGCAGCAGTTCGCAGCGAAGCGAATCACAAAAGCCCTGGATGGCATGCTTCGCCCCGCAATAGGCCGCCTGCAATGGAATGCCGCGGTAAGCGAGTGCGGATCCCACCTGCACGATCACGCCGCGATCGCGCGGTAACATGCGCCTGAGCGCGCTGAGAGAGCCGTAAACAAACCCGAGATATGTGACCTCCGTGACGCGTTTGAATTCTTTCGCCGTCATTTCCTTGATCGGAGAAAAGACGGAGCACATGGCGTCATTCACCCAGACGTCGATCGGCCCAAACTCCGCTTCCACTGCGGCCGCCGCGGCTTCGACCGCTTCAGCGTCTGAGACGTCGGTCGGGAGCACGATTGCTTCGCCACCCAGCCGCTGGACATCGCGTTTCGCGCCTTCCAATCCCGCTCGTCCCCGGGCCAGGAGCCCGATCCGTGCGCCTTCTCGCGCGAAAGCCTGCGCGGTCGCGCGCCCCACGCCGGCGGACGCGCCGGTGATGACGATTACCTCTTTGTGTTTTCCATTTTTCATAAATCATTTTCTCCAATGGCGGAGGGCGGCAAAGACTTCCCTTCGCGCCAGTCCTGCGACGACTAACGAAATCCCGGCAGAGGTCAGGCAGAGCGTGCAGCCGGCGCGAATCACCAAGACCTGCACGATCACCAGCAGGACCGCGGTCAAGGTAACAAACGCGACAACGATCCCATATGCGACCACGAGGCCTGGTTGTGTTTGGGAACGCTCGGTCCCGCCGATCATGCCGCCGATCAATTCGGCCGCGTAACCAGCGGCTCCAAGAGCGGCATCGGGAACCGGCAGGAGCCGGGAAACAAACGAGTGCAGCACCTCCTGACTCCCCTTCCCAAAAAGCGGTTCCCAGACATGAGCGAGAACGCCGAGCTGATAAAGAGCCAGATAGCTTGCGATGCCACAGCCGACTGCGGCCAAAAGCAAAACCGGAAGACGATGTCGAAAGGCGGAAGGATTTGCGTTGTATGAATACCGATCTGCCTTCACCGACAGATCTTGAGCTGACTCGATGGTAGGCACTTTTGGTCTTGCAGGATTCGGGCCACGGCAGACGTGATGGCGTCGAAGCACGGGTTCCTTTCCACAAGAAAGGATGGCCCAGATGGGCGTCGATCGCCATCGGGCCTGCCCCCGTCTGCTGCCTGAGAAATCTTCCGAGGCGGGCCTCCGAATCTTCGCCGCTCAGGCCGCGCCGAGGTTGGCGCAATACGTCGCATACATCGCATCGCTCACTTCGACGAGCCGCTTTTGAATCGCTTCGAGGTATTGGTGCAGGCCCTCCGCAAAAATCTCCCCGATTGTCACGAAATCGACCTCCGACCGCAGTCGCCCCGAGAGCCGTTCCGCTTCATTCGCGTAATGGTTTTCATCGACGCCGGAAATGCGATGGAGCGCAGCATCAAGGGAATCGATGCAGTAACGAATCGAACGCGGAAAGTCGCGATGCATTATAAGGAATTCCGCCACCTTCCATGGCGCAACCTGGCTGACGTAGAGTTTGCAGTAGGCTTCGAGCGCGCTGCATGATTTAGCACGGCCATCCATTGAATGGTGTCAATGTTACCGCCAA
>CAWAIY010000014.1:0-17751 GCA_963782205.1 uncultured Verrucomicrobiae bacterium
GCTGGCTTCTGCTGATCTTACCGAGTCGTTGTAGCCGGGACTCGATGATCCTGGGCCGGTGGCTTTGCCTGATTTTGAGGTTCCGGAGCGCGCAAGCCAGCTGGTTGGCGACCTCGGACAATACGTGTGGAGTTCGGCGCAGATGGTTTCGGACGTGCAGTCGTGGCTGGATAATCCGACCGGCAACTTCGGCTGGCTGGTTTTGGGGGACGAGTCCGCCAGTCCGACGTCGAAGCGCTTCGATACCCGAGAGAGCACCACCCCGCCCGTGCTGACTATCGAATACACGGCAGCGACTCCGACGCCTACACCTACACCTGCTCCAATCACACTCACCGCCCAGAAGCGAAAGGTGAACGGAATAAATACCGTGCGTCTTAGTTGGAGCGGAGCGACCTCGAACCGGGTTGACATTTTCCGCAATCGAGCGCCCCTCGCGCGAGTCCAGAAGACGGGCACCTATACTGATTCCACCGGCGACACCGGCCGGGCCCAGTACATGTATCAGGTGTGCGAAACTGGAACCCGGACCTGCTCCGACGTCGTGAGAGTGAGGTTCCAGCAGTAGAGTCAGCTGCTTTTAGCATCACGCCTGGCACTGCATCAGAGAATTGAGCGCGTGCTCTGGGGTCACTCCCGGTAACATATCATTTGGTATTGGGCAGTCGCCAGAGTCACTTCTTTGCACTTTATTGTTCGTATCCGATTTTGCGCGACCGCGAACGCGCCCTGACCTCCGAGTTCTGACCGATGCGACGACTTAAGCTTTTAGATTTGATGAGCCCGATTTCCCACGTTGCGCGCGCGTTGGGTCAAATCTAATCGTTGGGATGGAGCGGAGCGCAGCCTCGGGCCGACAACACCTGACAAACACGGGTCTTTTTTGGCTGGCCGTTTGCCTCCTCCTGCGTCTTTCCACCTCCATTACCTGCGCGGAAGATGGAACGCCGTCATCGGCGCCGAGGCGGGTGGAAGAAGAGAAATCCTTCCACGACATACCGGTTTTGATCGTCAGACCGAGGAAGCTTTCTCCAGATACGCCGCTTGTCGTGTTGTACCATGGGTTTGGCCCTCCGCAGAGTCCTCAAGCGCTGGCGCGCGCCTTGCCTTTGGAGAGATTCCCCGGCGTCCTCGCCTATGTAAACCTGCCACTTGTCGCTCGTCGTTTGCCAGCCGATGGCATCGAGGGACTCAAGCGGGTGCAGGAAAGGGACTTCGTCAATGGCCTGTTCTTTCCTTGCATTAACGGAGCCGCCTCAGAGTTACCAATGCTCGTTCACGAAATCACAACCACCTATCAGCTCGACACCAGCGACGGGATCGGCCTTTTCGGCTTTTCTGCCGGAGGCGCCGCGGTTCTGCTTGCGCTCATCCAGTCCGATGTACCGGTAACCGCAGCCGCGATCCTGAACGCACCGTTAAGTGTGGAGGACAACGTAAGAAACTGGGAGCACGCAGTGCAGCGGCCGTTCCAATGGGATCCTGCTTCGCGTGAAGCCGCGAACCGCTACAATGTCGCACGTCATGCCGATAGCATCACGAAGCGCAAGCCCGTGCCGGCTCTTCTCCTCATGCGCGGAGAAGGCGATGACTCCTTTGACCCCTCATCGGTCCAGCACGCGATTGATGCTCTGCGGGCAGCGTACCGAAAAGCACGCGCCGAGACCAAATTCAAGGTAGAGGTCCTGGCCGGTGTCGGCCATAATTTCGGACCCGACACAGGTAAGGATGAAAAATCAAAGCGCACCACGGATCAGATTGATCGCGAGGTGCAGGATTGGTTCGAAAGGCTTGTCGCAGGTCACGGTAGCTGAGCCAGGGTCGTGAAAACCGCGCAGTCGACCGATCCGAACGCGCTCTCATCTCCGCGTCGCGGCCGCCGGAATCCGATATCTGGATTTTTCAACGTTTGGCGAAGCAACCAAAGCCCGGGTCTGGCGCGCAATCTCCGTTCGAGACGGATTCCAACGAGCGTCCGCTGCAAGAGGAACCAATTGTCTGGATTTTAATCATCGGCGTTTGCGTTTTCTGGCCGCGGAGCTGGGGTTCTGTCGGCGGACAATGCGTTCGATGACGGCGAGGCGAGTGTCCTGGTCGTCGTCGAAGCCGCCGTGGCTGGTGGAGTTGCTCCGGCGGGTGATGTCGGTGGAGGTGGTGGGCGCGGCGATCCAATCCCAGACAGCGGCGCGCCTGGGATGCTGTCGGGTGAGACTGGGTCGTTTTTCGAAGAAGGTCTCCATCCCCAGGATAGGTGTGCCCCGGTTGTGCTCGAAGGCGTTGGAGACCAGATAGAGAAGTGAACGGCGATAGATGTTGATGCAGGTATCCTGTCGCTCGACTTCATCTGTGAGGTGGAACTGGGTGTAAGCCTTGATCCGGCCGTCCTGATAGAGCGGGAACAATTTCTCCTGGAAGAGATCGATGCGGCAGGCGGGCGCGAGGAAGTAAATGCCGTCCACATTCAGGTTCGCTCCGACGAGCGCAGCGCCGAGATGGGCGTGCAGGATGGACCCGGCACTGTGGCCAATCAGATGAAAGCGCAGGCGGGGTAGAAGGGCGGCGTGTTCGGGTTGGCGGAGTTCCTGGTAGAGCAGTTGCAGGCCGCCCTTTGGATTGGCAGAAGCGGCTTCGGCGTTCTGTTTCATCTCGTCCCATTCCAAGGTGCCAAGACCTGAGACGAGGTTTTCGATGCGCTGATTCCACCAGTCGGTCGCCTGGTCGATCACCTTGCCCCAGAAAGTGGCTCCGGCCGCGCCTTGCACCCGCTCGAACGCGTCCTTCGCGATATCTTTCAAGATGTCAGACCAACCGGATTCCCACATGAGGAAGATCGGGAATATCTTTCTCGCAAAGAGAGCCGGCACCCAGATGCGGGCGGTTTTCCCAGCGGATTCTTCCGGGACGAGACCGCCATGAGCGTAGATGGCAACGTCGATGGGCCTGCTCTCGCTCAGCCCCCATTGCTCGATGGCCCTCGGCAGATAGAAGGAGAGCAGGTCATGTAAATCGTCCGGCTGGGTGGAAAACTGGCCGCCATCGGAAAGGGTGCCGTTATTCTCGAGATCGATGATGTAGGGGTTGATCTGCTGCGCGCTGAGATTGGCATTGGAAGAAAGGAGCAGGCTCTGGTCGCCCGCCATGGCGGAAGATTTGCCGGCGACGCGCCGAAAATTCAGACCGAACTGGAGGTCGTCGACGAGGTGGCTGATGTTCACTCCGAGCTGACCGATCCAGGCGTCCATCCCGTTCGTCTGCCAATCGGTGTAGCTGATGCGGGCAAAGCCGTGGTTCGCCCACTTGGGGCCCCAAGAGTTCTGGATCCAAAAACCATCCTCATCGTAACCGACAAGGAGAAAGGCGTGCCCGCCGGCGTTTTTGGATTTTTCGTCGAACGGAATGTGGCCGTCGCCCGTAACCTTATCCCAGCCGGTGTGGGTCTGGGCGGTGACATAGATGGCGCCTGTTTCGTTGAGGGCAGCGTGAAGATCGGGGACCGAGGTGTGATCCACCCGATAATAAGCGCCGAGGGGAGTCTTAAAGGCGTCGGCGATCCAAGCCGTGCCGTCGCGCTTGATCGTGGTATCGATGCGCGGCCAGAGTGAGAGCCTGCAGGCGCCATGCTTGTGCCAGGCCTTCATCGCGCCGCGGGCGGTCGAGCCTTCGTCTTCCGCGTCGCCCGGAATCTCGTCGTACTTGCGCGCGAAGAAATAGAGCATGTAGGGCGAGATGGGATCCGGCTTCTGTGCCTTCGCCGTGCCCTGCGCGTTATGAACCAACGCCTCGACCAGGCTCGAAAGGGCGAAGCCAGTGCAGGCGGAGGTGTCGCCCTGGTCCTTGATTCGCGCCGCCCAGGCGCGATCGGCGAACGGTCGCGGGTTGTGGGTTTTCCCAAGCAACCGCAGCGTTGGATTATAAATCCTGTCGCGCAGGTCCGGAGAATCTGCGTGAACGTTGAGGACCTTGGTTTTGGTGCTCATCGGGGAAGGGGTTCCGGACCTGAGGATGCGGATCCGTGTTTGGAGCGTCGAGAAAAAAATCGGATTTTTTTCTTCGCCGTTTTGCCAGCGGAGGAATCCCCAGGGGAAGCGGATCGATTTCAGGTTCAAATCTCCTTCCCTCAGCGGTAACGAGCATGGCAGAAACATGATGATTCTTGTCATTGCTGACATCGTTTGCGCCCGGGATACTGGGATTATGAACTCGTCATTCCTTGCGATGAAAGTGATCGAATCGATTCAGCGTGTCGCCCGGCTCGGCTTCCTCGCCGCGCTCATCCTCTGCTTATCCAGCGGCCCTTCCGCGATCGCAGCTCCGGCTGAATTAAATCGGCTCAACCCGCCGGCCAAGGATCAAATACCGGTCGCGTTCCTCATTTCGGATGGCGCGGTCGTGATCGATTTTACCGGGCCGTGGGAAGTGTTCCAGGATGTGAACATCCCGAGTCGACAGGAGTCGCCGTTCCGTCTTTACACCGTCTCCGAAACGACGAAACCGATCCGGACAAGCGGCGGAATGCAGATCATCCCCGACTACGGCATCGCGAATGCGCCCGCGCCGAAGGTGATTGTGATACCCGCGCAGCACCCGCCGAGCGAGGCCGTGCTGGATTGGATCAGGAAATCGTCCAAGACCACCGACGTCACCATGTCGGTGTGCACCGGCGCATTTATCCTGGCGAAAACCGGGCTGCTTGACGGAAAATCCGCCACGACCTGGCACGGAGCGTTCGGCCGTTTCGCGCAGACCTTTCCCGATATCCGGCTCAAACGCGGCGCACGTTTTGTCGAGAACGGCAACCTCGCGACGGCGGGCGGGCTTTCGTCGGGAATCGATCTGGCGCTCCGCGTGGTGGAACGTTACTACGGGCGCGAAGTCGCGAATCAGACCGCCTACACCATGGAGTACCAGGGAGAAGGTTGGATGAACCCGGACTCAAACAGCGTTTATGCCGCGGCGCCGGTTTCCACGACGCAACATCCGGTCTGCCCGGTTTGCGGAATGGATGTCGATCCCAAGGTGGCACCGAAGTCCACTTACAAAGGCGCAACCTATTCCTTCTGTTCGGAGAACGATAAGAAAACTTTCGACACGGCCCCGGATAAGTTCGTTAGGGCGGAATCCAAGCCCTCGCAGTAAGATTACGCGCGGGATCCCCCTGCAAGGGACCGATGGGTGGGTCAATTCTCTATTGTTTGCGTTCAGTGAGGAGCAGCATCCTTGACCGCGAAAACCGTTTCACGACTGCCTCAAGGTCGGAGACAAATGCCTGTTTCGCAGATTTCCACCAGCCCGCTATCCGACGAACTGACCGAGCGTCCGACGAGCACCTTCTGCGGAGACAGGTGCCGGCGGAGGGGATCGAACCCACACACCCTTGCGAGTACCTGGATTTTGAGTCCAGCGCGTCTGCCAGTTCCGCCACGCCGGCTTTTCGAGCGGGTCAGAAGCTACGGAGTTCGTCGAGAGCTTGCAAGCCGCGCGGCGGACCGAGGATTTCGCGCAGCATGATCGCCTGTCGGACACTGCCCCGGGCGCGGAGGATCGCGCCCAGGGATCCCATCGTCGCGGGCGAAACAGGAGCGGCCTGCGGCCTTGCGCTCGTTGGCACCCGCGTGCCAGTGGCAGTCGGCGCCGGCGCGGCGATCACAACCGGAGGGGGCGGCGCCACGACGACCGGGGGCGGCGGCGCGGGCGCTGGTGGTCGTGCTGGCGGATAGGTCGCTTCTTTCGGGCTAGTGACGAGTGGCGGCAAAGGTTGCACCCAGCTCCGTTTGACCTTGGGCGGCGCCTTGGGCTGGCTCGGGGTGACGACCCGGCGAGGAGTTGGCGGGCGCGGCCGCACCGGGGGCGGCGGCGCGCTGCCGGGAGGAACGCCGAGCGCTTCGAGAAAACGGCGCACCCGTTCCTCTTCGCTTTCCGCTGGAGGGCGTTCCGGTCGTTCGTTAGGCGAAGGCGAACCCGGCTTTTCCGAATCTTGCGCGCCCTGTCCGCTCAGCCAGCGAAAGATCAAGGCGATGCCGGCAAGGACGAGGAAGATGAGGAGGTCGTTCATGGAACGTGATTCGTGGAATCGTGAATCGTTGAAGTTTTACAGCGGTGAAGCGGCTGCTATTCCCCAGTCCCGATCACTCGTCACCCTTCCGTGGGTGGTTTCTCGGCAGCGCCGATGGATTCGCGCATTGTCGTGTCGGCCTGGACGTTTTTCATCCGCACGTAATCCATGATGCCGAGGTTGCCGGAGCGGAAGGCATCGGCCATCGCCTGCGGGACGAGCGATTCCGCCTCGACGACCTTGGCCCGCATCTCCTGCGTTCTGGCGCGCATCTCCTGCTCGACCGCGACCGCAGCGGCCCGGCGCACCTCGGCTTTAGCCTGCGCTACCCGCTTGTCTGCATCGGCCTGCTCGGTTTGCAGTTTCGCGCCAATGTTGTCGCCGATGTCAACGTCCGCGATATCGATCGAAAGAATCTCGAAGGCCGTCCCGCTATCGAGTCCTTTGTGCAGGACGAGCTTGGAAATTCGATCCGGATTTTCGAGCACGTCCTTGTAGGTGTCGGCCGAACCGATCGAGGTCACAATCCCCTCGCCCACTCGCGCGATGATCGTTTCCTCGGTCGCGCCGCCGACGAAGCGATCGAGATGAGAACGGACCGTGACGCGCGCCTTGACTTTCACGCCGATGCCGTCCTTGGCCACGCCGTCGATCGTCGTGCGGCCCATCGCCGTGCTCGGCACATCGATGATTTTCGGGTTGATGCTGGTGCGCACGGCTTCGAGCACAGTTTTTCCGGTGCCTTTGGTCGCGAGATCGATCGCGCAGGCGCGGTTGAAGTCGAGGGAGATGCCGGCCTTGTCCGCCGCGATGAGGGCAAGGATAACGTGGCTCACGTCGCCCCCGGCGAGGTAATGCGCCTCAAGCGGATCACTTGGGATATCGATCCCGGCTTTCACGGCGGTGATTCGATTATCGACAATCAAGCCGACCGGCACTTTGCGCAGACGCATGCCGACCATCTTGCCAATGCTGACCGGCGCATTGGCGATGCGTGCGCGGAGCCAGAGTCCGAAAAAGTTGAAGAGCACGATCGCGAGGACGAGGGCGACGACCGCGAGCGCGGCCACGCCGATGAGGTAGAGAGATTCCATGATGGGAATTTACGAGAGCGCTCGGAGTGCGGAAAGCGTTAATTGCGAGGGGATGGCGAGTCCGCCGCTTTCCGGGTATCGCGAACTCTGGATCTGGACGCGCGAAAGCCCGTCCCTGCGGAGGGACACGCCGCGGCGTGTCCAGCTTGAAACAACTGCTAGGAAAAACCGAGCACGGGGTGCGGAACGTACGGTTCTTCCAGCGCCGCGATTTCGTCAGGCGAAAGTTTCAGCGCGAGCGCCGCGACCGCATCATCGAGATGTTGTGGCTTGGACGCGCCGATGATCGGCGCGGTCACGACCGGTTTGCTTAACATCCAGGCAAGCGCAATCTGCGCCGGCGGCACTTTTTTCGCCGCCGCGAACTGATTCAATCGATCGACAACCGCGTGGTCCGAATCTTCCGTTTGGCGATAGAGCGTCTTGCCAAATTCGTCGCGCGCGGCGCGTCCGCCGCCGGGATTTCCCCAAGGTCGCGCGAGCCGCCCGCGCGCCAGCGGGCTCCACGGGATCACGCCAATTCCCTGCGCCTCGCACAGTGGCAACATTTCCCGCTCTTCTTCGCGATAGAGCAAGTTGTAATGCGGCTGCATCGAGACAAAGCGCGTCCAACCGTGCCGCTCGGCCACGTGGAGCGCATGGCACATTTGCCAGGCAAACATCGAGGAGGCGCCGAGGTAGCGCGCCTTGCCGGACTGCACCACGTCGTGCAGCGCTTCCAGCGTTTCCTCGATCGGCACCTCGTAGTCCCAGCGATGGATTTGATACAGATCGACGTAATCCATTCCCAGCCGCTGCAGGCTGGCATCGATCGCCGTCATGATCGCCTTGCGCGAAAGCCCGCCCGTGTTCGGCCGATCGCGCCAGGGAAAGAAAACTTTCGTCGCGACTACCAGCTCGTCACGTTGTCCCATCTCGCGCAAAGCGCGACCGACGATCTCCTCGCTCGTCCCATCAGAATAGACGTTCGCGGTGTCGAAGAAATTGATCCCGAGCTCGAGGGCGCGCGCGATGAAGGGGCGGCTTTGCTCTTCATTCAGACTCCACAGATGGCTGCCGCGCTCCGGGACGCCGTAGGTCATGCAGCCAAGACAGATGCGCGAAACTTTGAGGCCGGATTTTCCGAGTCGAGTGTATTCCATGGAATAGGTTTTGTTGGACCCATAGGTCCTATAGGACGGATCTGCGCCTCAGGCAAAATGTGACGCTGCCGGCGGCAGCGGTAGATTGCCGCACCCATGAAATATTTTTCCCTGCTCGATCTCGCGCCGATCATCGAAGGCGGTGACGCCGCGCGCGCCTTTCGCAACACGCTCGACCTCGCACGGCACGCGGAGGAATGGGGCTACCACCGCTACTGGCTTGCCGAACATCACAACCTTCCCGGCATTGCCAGCGCTGCGACCTCGATCGTAATCGGACATGTCGCCGGCGGCACGAAACGCATCCGGGTGGGCGCGGGCGGGATCATGTTGCCCAACCATGCTCCGCTCGTAATCGCGGAGCAGTTTGGAACCCTGGACGCGCTTTATCCGGGGCGGATCGATCTTGGACTCGGTCGCGCTCCTGGAAGCGATCAACTGACGGCGCGGGCGTTGCGCCGCAATCTCGGCAGCAACGGCGATACGTTTCCGCAAGACGTCCTCGAACTGCAATCCTACCTCGCGCCAGCGGAACCGGAGCAAGCATTGCAGGCAGTACCGGGCGCGGGTGCGAACGTTCCGCTCTATTTGCTAGGCTCGAGTGATTTCAGCGCCCGACTCGCTGCGGAGCTTGGTTTGCCCTTTGCCTTTGCTTCCCATTTCGCGCCGCAATATTTGGACGTCGCGCTTGCGCTTTATCGACAGAATTTCAAGCCTTCCGCCGCGCTCGCGCAACCGTACGCGATAATCGGCGCCGGAATTTTCGCGGCCGCGACGGACACGGAAGCGCAACATCTGGCCACTTCCGCACAGCTTCAATTCCTCAACATGATCCGTGGTCGCCCGGGCAAGCTCCCCCCACCCGTCGAGAGCATGAAGGGTCTCTGGAGCCCACGGGAGGAGGCGGCGGTATTGGAGCGGACGCGCTGTTCCGCGATCGGCTCACGCGAAACGGTACGACGACAGTTGGAGGCGCTGATCGAGGAGACGGAAGCGGACGAGATCATCGCCACCGGACAGATCCATGATCACGCGGCGCGGCTGCGCTCGTTTGAGATCGCCGCAGACGTGCTCTCGGGACTCGTTAGGCGATCGCCCGCTCCGGACCGTCGCTCGGAGGCGGTGGCACAATGACGCGCCTTCTATTCGTCCGAGTGGAGAAAGTAGCCGCCGGCGTTCTCGTCGCTTTCGAGTTTCAACAGTCCACGCTTTTGTGCTTCCAAAAGGAGGTCGCTGAAGGTGCGAAAACCATAGGCGCGTTCGTTGAAGCCGGGATGCTGCCGCTTGATCGTCTGCTTCACGCGCGAGCCGTGGACGCGTGAATCCTCGCCGCGTTCCGCGCGAAGCGCATCGAGCGTTCTGATCAGGAGTTCGAGCGCTTCTTCGATCGGCGGACCCTGGTTTTTTTCCACGGTTTTCACTGGCGCCTTCGCGGCGACTGCGCCCGAACTCTTCCGTGCTGGCGCCGCCCGGACCAGGTCGTCGTAGTAGAGAAATTCGTCGCAGTTATTGATGAACAGGTCGGAGGTCGACTGCTTGACGCCAACCCCGATCACCGTTTTGTCGTTTTCGCGCAACTTGCTCACGAGCGGCGAAAAGTCCGAGTCGCCGCTGATGATGGCGAAGGTGTCGACGTGACTTTTCGTGTAACAGAGATCGAGCGCGTCGACGACCATGCGGATATCGGCGGAGTTTTTGCCCGATTGCCTGACGTGCGGGATCTCGATCATCTCGAAGGCGGCTTCGTGCAATCCGCGCTTGAAAGCCTTGTAGCGCTCGAAATCGCAGTAGGCTTTCTTCACCACGATGTGCCCCTTGAGGAGAAGGCGCTCCAGCACCTTGCGAACGTCGAAGGCCGGGAACTGCGCGTCGTGCGCGCCGAGGGCGATATTTTCCAAATCGAGAAAGACGGCCATCGTGGCCTCAGCGTCGGACGTGCTCATTGCTCAGACGATGTAAGCGTGATCGGGTTCGCGAAACAGGAAAAACTTCATAGCTTGGAACTATGAGAATGGAAAATGCGAACGTTCTGCGTTGCTCGCCGGTCGCGTATGGAGCGGCGTTGCTGGTTGCCGGCCTGATATCGCTCTCTGCATGTCATCGATCGAAACCCGCCGCTGAGAGTCCCACACCGTCCGAGCAACAGGTCCGGGCCGAGCGCGCCGCGCAGGCGCCTGACGAAACGCAGCGGCAATGGAACTACCTCAACCGGATTCGCCAGTCCGACACACTTAGCACGTCGATCGTTCGCACCCTGTTAGACGACCAAAATCACCTCGGCATCGTCGTTTTCTCCAGCGTCACACAGGAAAATGTCCCGGCCCTCATGCGCCAGGTGATGACGGAAATGGCGAAAGAATTTCCCAGGGCAGACATGACGCTGGACGTCTTTCAAAGCGCGACGCCACCCAAAAAACTCGGCACGGCAAAGCTTAACGGCCAAACCGGCGAGGTGATCTACACGCCCACGAAGTGAGGCGAAGGTTCGTTGCTCCCGCCGTTTCGCTACGATTAGTCGACACCCCAGATCATGGCGACGGAAGTCGTGAGGCTGCCGCCCATGTTGAAGGTGAGAAATTTCTTCGCGCCTTTGATCTGACGCGCGCCTGCCTGTCCGGTCAGGTGTTGATTCGCTTCAACAACCTGTCGAACGCCGGTCGCACCGACGGGATGACCGTCGCCGATCAGGCCGCCGCCGGCGTTGACCGGGATCTCGAAATCGACCTTGCCGCTGGCTTTCTCGCCCCGGACCTGCGGGAGCGTGGTTGCACCGCTCCTGGCCAACGCCGCGCCTTTGCCCGCCTCGGCCAAACCAAGAATCTCACAGGCCACGATTTCGGTAATGGAGAAACAATCGTGCACCTCCACGCCGTGCATGTCGCGGGGTTTTAGGTTCGCCATCCTGAACGCGTTGGCCGCAGCCTTGCGCGCGGTGCTGAAGGTGGGCGCATCCTTTTTCTCGAGTGCCAGATAATCAGTCGTGTGACCATAACCAAGCAGCCGCGGGAGTTTGGATTTGTCGCGGCCGATGCGGTCGAGATATTTCCCCGAAACCAGGACGAGGCCGGCCGCGCCATCGGTGATCTGCGAACAGTCGGTCAGGCGCAAGGGCTCGGCGACGCAGGGATTATTTTCCGAAACCTGCGAGGCATCGCCAAAGGTGAGAGTTGCTTCGCGCATTTGCGCCAGCGGGTTGAGGCGCGCATGGGCGTAGTTTTTGAATGCAACCGCGGCGAGATCGTCCGGGCTGGCACCGTACTTATCGATGTAGATCTGCGCAATGCGTCCGAACAACTTCGGGAACATGAAGTCGCCATAGATCGGCCGTTCGACGTCGTAATCCGCCGCCGCTCCGAGGACGTCGCCGCCGTCGCGGGATGACATCGTTTTCTGCTGCTCCGCGCCGACAACGAGGACTGCGTCATGAAATCCGCCCATGATCCATTGCGCTCCAAGCAGGACGGAGAGGGCTCCCGAGGCACAGGCCGCCTCGGTGTGCATGGTCGGAATACCGTGGAGCTTTTCGTCGATCTCGGGAATAAACGCGCCGAGGTGCAGTTGTTTGGTGAACTGGCCGGCATTGAAATTTCCCACGGCCGCGGCTTGGATTTCGCCCGGATCGATCTTTGCATCGTCGAGGGCTTTGCGCCCGGCTTCCTTGATCACGTCGCGCAGGGCTTTGCCCTCTTTTTTGAGGTTGCGCTTAAAGTCGGTTCGGCCCGCGCCGAGGATGTAAACTGGTTCGTTCATAGCTATGCGAAGCTAAGCCACGGATGGCGCGCTGTCATCCAAGGCCGCCAATGTGGGAGGGGCCTTTGTGCCCCGATCCGCCATGAGTGCACAACGGATCGGGGCACCGAGGCCCCTCCCACATTATCCGGCTTTGTCGTGCATAAAATGCGACTCTGGCGATGAATGCACTCCATTTTGGACCAAGCCGACCGTGATCCAGCAGGATTCTAGGGCATTGTTTGAACCCCATATCGCGGCCGTCGCTGTAGCGGATTCTGCGCCAGTGCATGTGAGGGACAACATGATTGAGGGGGATATTATATTGCCGCATCAGGCTGGCCGTGAGTTGCGCGGTGCGCTCGATCGTTCTGGCAATATTGTTGCCCCGGTTCACACACATTTCGATGCCGATGGACGACCTGTTTCCCGGGCCTTCGTAATCAGCATGTTCTCCGGTTTCGTTGGTCGGCAGGCTTTGGTAAATCGAATGATCGTCCACCGTGAAGTGCCAGGTGAGAAATCCGGTGCGATTGTGGCGGCTCCGGAGCCCGTTCTCCATCGCGCGCGCGTTGTGGAAGGCGTCGGCGCTGCGAGACGTATTGTCGGTCGAATGAATCGTGATGAATGTCGGACGCATCGGCCGATGCAACGGGCGTCCGCATTTCCATGGAGGGATGATGTCCTGCGTGATTCTCAATTCGCTTGCGCTGGCGGAGGCCAGGCTGCTGATGGCAGCAATTACAAGGCAAAGAGAAATGGAGTTGTTCATGTGCTCTGTGGCCCGGAAAACTTCGCTCGATATGGCAAGCCAGCACCAGCAAAAGCTTTCGCATCTTCCTTTTTGGATCCGCCTGCTCGTAACCGGACCGGATGCAAGGCTGGCGAGACTGAATGTGGCCGCGCGAAGTCATCGCGAGAAATGGATCGAACAACGTGGGAGGGGCCTTTGTGCCCCGATGACCGAATCGGGTCGCAACGGATCGGGGCGCAAAGGCCCCTTCCACGTTGGTCCCAGTTGCGGGATTGGTTAGGATCGTGGAAATAGCACCCAGTCATGGCTCGACTGCACGAATATCAGAGCAAAGAAATTCTTGCTGCCAACGCGCAGAGCCTGGACGCGCGGAAGCGCGTCCCTCCGGAGGGACATGCTTCCGCATGTCCACTGGTCGCGTCATCCTGTTGGCTGCCGCCGAGCGCGCAGCCGATGGAATCGAACCAGAACAATTTCGCCGCTTGAATTACCTCCGGCGAGAGATCCTCGTATTTCAGGGCGCAAGCCCATTCCGCGATGGTGTAAGAGAGCAGGCGGCGGATAACTAATTTATGAAGGCTGTCCAACTCGTGCAGATCGGCCAACCGCTGGAAGATGCGGAGGCTGCGCTTCCAAAGATCGGGCCGTCCGAAGTCCTCGTCCGGGTAGCAGCCTGCGGAATTTGCCATTCCGACGCGCACTATCGCGCCGGCATTTCTGCGATCGATCGTTTGCCGTTAACGCTTGGGCACGAAGTCGCGGGGCGTGTGGAAGCGGTCGGCGAGGAAGTCGCCCACGTCTCGCCGAATGACCGCGTCTATGTGCACTACCTGGTTAGTTGCGGTCGCTGTGATTTCTGCGTCCGCGGTCACGAGCAATTCTGCGTCGAGGTGCAAATGATCGGAAAGCATCGCGACGGCGGCTACGCCGAGTTTATCAAAGTTCCCGGTCGAAATGTCATGGCGCTCCCGGATGAGATTCCATTCGAGCACGGCGCCATCATGATGTGTTCCTCGGCCACGGCCCTTCATGCCTTGAACAAGGCCCGTCTGCAAAGCGGTGATTCTGTCGCCATTTTCGGCTTCGGCGGATTGGGATTCTCGGCTCTTCAGTTGGCCAGCGCCCGCGGCTGTCGAGAGGTCTACGTCGTCGATATCAACCCAGCCAAACTCGCCTCCATCGCGGCGTTCGGAGGCGTCGCGATCGATGCGACGGCGAGCGATCCCGTCGAGCAGATTCGAGAAGCAACCGGCGGAAAAGGAGTGGACGTCTCGATCGAACTGGTCGGCTCGGCACTGACCATGGGACAGGCAGTCCGGTGCCTGGGAATTTTCGGCCGCGCCGCGCTCGTCGGCCTGACTGCGGAGTCGATGTCCGTTCTCCCCTATCCCGAGATCATCAACAAAGAAGCCGAGATCATCGGGGTTTCCGACCACCTCGCGGCGGAGCTGTCATTGCTCATGCAACTCGCGGGCAGTGGGAAGCTCCGTTTCCCGCGAGACACGCTGCGCTTAGTCACTCTTGACGCTGCGCAGATCAGCGCGGCACTGGATGCCGTCGAGAATTCCGCCGATCACATTCGAACAGTGATTGTGCCGCGGCTTTGAATTCGTTGAACGGAAAGCGTACTACGTGCGCTCCGCACGCCGCTGCGCGGCCGGGAGACACGCCCGAAGTTGCGCGCGTCACCGACCGCAGAGAGTAGTCATTATGTCCACGAACACCATCCGTCTTCATCGTGTCGTCCGGGCTGCGCCCGAGAAAATCTACCGTGCATTCCTCGATCCCGAGGCCAAGGTGAAATGGCTTCCGCCGAACGGATTCACCGGGAAAGTGCACCACCTCGAGGCGAAAGTCGGCGGCACCTTCAAGATGTCGTTCACCAACTTCACCACCGGCGCGACGCATTCCTTCGGTGGAGAATATCGCGAACTGACGCCCCACGAACGCATCCGCTACACCGACAAATTTGACGACCCAAACCTGCCCGGAGAAATCGAGACGACGATCGACCTGAAGGAGGTCTCCTGCGGAACGGAGCTGAGCATCGTGCAGGAATGTGTTCCCGCGGCCATTCCGCCCGAGGCCTGCTATCTCGGCTGGCAGGAGTCACTCATCCTCCTGGCGAAACTGGTCGAGGCTGAGATTCCAGATTAGCGCGGTTTAAGAAATACCGTAGCCGGATGCGTCGCGGAGTGTTGGAACCAAGCGGCTGACACAACTCTCTCTACAACTTCGATGGTCTCGGGCCCGGCCTGACTCGACGATCCGATCTCTTCGATGCGAGCGAGGACGGCTTCGTTGGGTTTCAGGCACACATCGGGAGATTGTAGGATCCTGACATCCGCAGCTTGCTCTCTCACCGTCGATCTGTCACAAGCTCATCGTGGTTAAACATCTTGAAGTTCATCGCACCCACCGCATCGGATGGCTCCGGGCTGCGGTCCTTGGGGCGAACGACGGACTCGTCTCCACCGCGAGTCTGATCGTCGGTGTGGCGGCCGCCGAATCTGGCCGCGGCGGTATCCTCGTGGCGGGCATCGCAGGTCTGGTAGCGGGCGCGATGTCGATGGCCGCAGGCGAGTATGTCTCCGTCAGCTCGCAGGCAGATACCGAGAGCGCCGATCTCGATCGGGAACGGGATGAGCTGGCGACGGACGGTAAACGCGAACACGCCGAACTGAGAGACATCTACGTGAAACGAGGTCTTGATAGCGCGCTCGCCGACAAGGTTGCCGCCCAACTTATGGCCAAAGACGCTTTGGGCGCCCACGCCCGGGACGAGCTTGGCATCTCCGACGCCCTCAGTGCCCGGCCGGTGCAGGCTGCGATGGCTTCCGCCATGACTTTTGCCGTTGGCGCGGCCCTGCCGCTTTTGATTGTTTTGCTTGCGCCTGCCTCCACACTGATTTGGTCGGTCTCGGTGAGCTCCCTGTTTTTTCTCGCCCTCCTCGGCGCACTCGCCGCCCGGGTCGGCGGCTCACCCGTCTGGAAATCAGTCGCGCGGGTGACCTTTTGGGGAGCGCTGGCGATGGCGGTGACGGCCGGAGTCGGCGCCCTTTTCGGGGCTACCGTTTGAGGCGAACGTCCTTCTCGTTAGGCTGGTAAATACCGGGTTATCGTGACGAGCTTGACGCGCTGGTCACTGCTCCGCAGCACCACACCTTGCTGTTTCGAGAACGAGTTCTCGAGACACGCATTGCACTCGGTGAAAACGCTGACAATCTGTCGTAACGGATGCGAAGCAACTCCGAATGCGTTCGCGAGCAGGCAGGCCGGGCTTTCAAATGCTGAAATGAAAGCTGCCAGTCGCGGAGCGGCCGTATTCTGTTTGATGGCGAAGGTTTTTGTCGGCGACAATGAAAAGGGCGAACTCGGCGTTCCCGGCCGTGGTCAGCAGAGCGCCGTTTTTAATTCCTCTCTCTCTCTCCAGGGCGGCTCAACGCGCCTGCTTCGTCGGGCGGAAGAGGATCTCGTTCACGTCGACGTCGTCCGGCTGACTGATTGCGAATGCGACTACGCGCGCGAAGGAATCAGCCGGAATGGCGTAGTCTTTATAGAACTCTCCAATCCCCGCCTTGGATTCGGGATCGGTGATGTGGTTCGGCAATTCGGTATCGACCGCGCCGGGTGAGATAATGGTCGTGCGAAGGTTGTAAGGTTTGACTTCCTGACGCAGGCCTTCGGAGATCACGCGCACGGCGTGCTTGGTCGCAGAATAAACCGCGCCGCCGGGGCTGATCACGTGCCCGGCAACGGACGAAACATTGATGATATGTCCGGACTTTTGCCGCTGCATGTGCGGGAGCGCAGCGGCGATACCGTAGAGCACGCCCTTGATGTTGATGTCGATCATGTTGTCCCACTCGTTCACCTTCAGGCGTTCGAGGGGCGATTGCTGCATGAGGCCGGCGTTATTAATCATGACGTCGACGCGTCCGAACTTCTGCACCGCCGTGTCGACCAGCTGCTTCACTGGTTCGCGAGCGGTGACGTCGGTCGCGACGGCAATTGCCTTGCCACCATCGCGGGTGAGCTCATCGGCTAACGACTGCAGGCGATCCATGCGCCGTGCGCCCAACACGACGGTCGCGCCTTCGGCTGAGAGCAGTCGGGCGGCCGCCTCGCCCAGTCCGCTGCTCGCACCGGTGATCACAACGACTTTGCCTTCGATGTTTTTTGTCATGTGAGAATTTCGCGTACTTTTCTGCGCCCGCTCGCGCGATCCTGCGCGACTTGAAAGCTGAAATGAACGCTGGCCCCCCCGTTCTCGGAGATCAGAGATCGGAGGTCAGCAGAATTGCCGCTCCGTCAGAAGCGGAAGCGATTGTATTCCTCGTGTGTGCCGATCCAGAACCAGTAATACTCGCCATGACGTTCCCGCGCGAGCGCCGGTAGCTCCGGCCAACTTCCACGCTGTGAACGCCACCCTTTTTCTGGAATCCCAGCGAAGGGTGCCGCGGGTTCGCCTGGAATAGCGCGAAGTTCTTCTTCGCGAGTCGTTGCACCTGCTCAGGTAACGCGTTGTAGCATTCCCAGAAAGAACCAAGGGCGTGCGACTTCACGGCATCGGCGTGAAGTCCCCAGCATCAATTTCTGCATCGATCGTGTGCAAGGCGGCGGCGTTCTTTCCGCCGGGGGAAAAGTCTTCGTCGAGTTGCTCGTCCCAAACGAGTTTGTCCTGTCGTGCAATGTAAGCGGCCAGCTTTGCGATTTCCTCGCGATTCAAATTCTTCACGGCTTCCTCGATTTCGGCCAAGCTCATGAAAGCAGCTTAGCGTCCGTAAGAATCTTCACAAGCGTCGCCTCAGAACCGCACTTACAGCGTGCTCCGGAACCCCGTCGGCGTGACAACGATGCGGCGGAAGACCTCTGCAAAAAGCTGAAAACTGAAATCTGCCGTAACGGATGCGAGGCAACGGCCGGGCCGCCGCCAACCTCGATGCGCTCGCGCGCGGCGGTGCTGCAGTCGGGTATTTT